>NZ_JACOOH010000002.1:0-761688 GCF_014287455.1 Butyricimonas hominis | reverse complement strand
GTGGATTGAAAATAAACTCAATAATCGACCTCGTAAAAGACTTGGATACCTCACGCCAAACGAAAAATTTAAACAAATTATTAATCAGAATTCTGTTGCATTTGCAAGTTGAATTCAGCTGGTAAGAACCGGCGGACAATTTAAATTCTTATGGTGCAAAATGAATGAAAGCAGGACCAGAATGAAATCAAGTCCTGCTTTCCAAGCCAATGACAATGAAAGTTCCACTCTTTCCTAGAAACCTTTTCCTAAAGAAGAAACAATACCTGTCACATCAGGAGCAAGCAATTCAACCTTTGTGTTCCTATTGGCCTCCTGAGGAGAATAATCAGAAATTCCTCCCTTGCTGTCAACAACTATTTTCCCAGACGATACTCCACGCTGTAACAGTTGGCCAAATATATAGTTCGCCCTTTTCAGACTCAACGAATCATTGATAGCCGAAGTTCCCGTTTCTTCATCAGCTGCGCCAGTGACCCTTACAGATAAATTATACTTAACAGCAACCCGAGCCAGCGCATCAATATTAATTGATTGGGATTCGTCAGTAAGCTGCGCAGTATTCAAACAGAAAAAGAAATATACAGGCGAACCAATTGTGCCATCAGCAAACAGACCGGTATTCTTTATCCCAGAAATAGAATCTTGAGCCAAACGACAATGGTAAGCAGAATCCTCCAACAACTCCAAATCTTGAACGTTGTCATTACATGAAAACAGGCAGTCTTCAGCACTGTCAACAGTATCCTGATTTGAACTTTCGTCAACCGATTTACCATTCCACTTCTTATTCTTCAATCTTGCCAAGAGCGAGTTCAAGCCACTATAATTGTTTACCGGGAAAGTACGACCGGCTTGTTCGTCACCATCGACAAAAAGATGAGAGTATTTATCAAGTAATCCTTCTATTTCCAAAACTTTCTTCAGCTCAGCCAATGCCCGACTGTTTTTATCATTTAGTCCGGCATAGTAACGGTTTTCCGCAGAAAGAGAACCGGTGCGGCTAACCAGCCGCTCATTCATTTGCATATAAGGGCCGGCATCTACAACACGTTTCCAACCGCTTTTCCCAATGGAGAATGACAGACCCGCAGTCAGCAGAAGCATATTGTCTCCGGGACGATTCGGACGGCCTATACCATCGAAATTCTTAAAAGTAGTCATGCCGGAAAGTTCCACAAGAAGACTAATCCGTTTGGAAAGTCTATACTGCCCCTGAATGCCATACGACAACGCAAACGGATTATTGCCATTGGTAGCATGATGTATCATTCCAACACCTGCAAAAGGCGCAACAGTCCATCGCACCTGTTCCTGTCTGGCATACCTGCGACCAAATATATTCCACATCAAGTCCGCATGGACATAGTGGTACTTCTGATCGGACAACAAACCGTCCTTAAACGCCATCCCATTATAATTGATACGGCCTCCTACAGCCGGAGTAAACCATTTGCCGACAGCGAAACTGTAGGCTGGTTTTATGCGACCAAACAAATCATCACACCCCAACGGTGTTCCAAGAAACGCATTCAATCCACCTGCAACCGTGACAAACCAGTTGCCACTTCCACCAGCCGGAACAAGCACACCATCAAGATAGGTCGGCTCCAGAGGCTGCAAAATATCCAGGCTACCCCCATGCAATTTACATTGTACAGTATCTGTATAAAGATATTGCTCACTTGCATACGTCTGTACCGTACATAACGCAGCAAAAAGAATAGTAATCATTTTTATCATATCAGAATTAATTATTGAATTAAATATTTTACCAAATGCCAATTCTTTGCCAACTAACGCTTAGGCTTCTTGCCATTGGCAGGACGCATCATGCGCGATGCCATCCTCATGCAGCGACGTGCCCAGGCACGGTTGTCCTCGTCGTCATCACGCCCCCATTTGAGGTCGCTTCCGCCACCTCCGCCGCCATGCGTTTCGGCAAATGTAGTGGCATCATCCACCATCCCGAGAAACAGCATTGTAGCACACTGCATGACTTCCGTGCCACGTTCAGCTACAGACCGGACAAGCGAGTCGTCAAAAATCTGCCGTTCCGGAAGAGACAACCTTGCCAATAGTCCACGATGTTCGTTCACCATTTCTTCCAGCATAGCATCCTTGAGCAGGCTGTCCACTTTGGAATGCACCTCCCGTGAGTAACGGTATGCCTCTTCCTTCAGACCTTCCGTCCGCTCCCTGACACTATCCATTTCATCTTTTAGCCCAGCCAGCTGTCGGTCAGCCAACTGCAACTTGTCCTGCTTGTCTGCCAGTTTTGACTGGATAACAGAAAGCTCCTGTTCGAGTTTTTCCTTTTGACGAAGAATGGCAGCGGTATCTCCATTTTGGGACAAAAGCCGGTTCTCAATTGCCGATAGTCTAGCCTGCTTTTCCTCCATCTCCTGACGGATATTATCCACCATAGTGGTAAGCCCCTTTACCCTTCGCTCTGCCAGTCGAATATCGGAGCGAAGCGATGAAAGCACCTCCTGATGTCGGACAATGCTTTCCTCTATGCTTGTACACTCTTCCGACAACATGCGGCGATATTCTTCCGTCGTCCTATGCCTGGCACCTGTTTCCGCAATACTGGAACCACGTGACATCCCCCACTTGCGGTTGACTTCAGCAAATTCACTGTGAAGCTTCTTCATGCGTTCGCTATACTCGAATTTATCCTTACCGGCAAATATCTCCTTGTATGCAAAGCGTCCGTCCTTAATCGGCAGAAGTGTGCAGTGCACGTGCGGATTCAACTCATCAAGATGTACAACAAAAGCTGCAATGTTCTGCTCACCATATTTGCCACTCACGAATGTATATACATCCTTGGCCCATTGTTCTATTTCCGGTTTTCTTTCGACATGGGAATTGTCGGAATTGTTTTCAAAATCCACAGTCTGACTGCCAAAGGCAAGTTCCTGCATACGTTCTCTTGAACCTCCGAAAATGATATTCACCACCGTACGAAATTTCGGTTCTTCCAACCCTTCGTTGGGATCCTTGATACCCCGGCTGCGCAATATTTCCGCCATACGGTCAGGTATGCTCCGGCTGGTATCAACAGGCCGAATCTTTCCTCCTTGGACCACCTCAAAATTCAGATGTTCGCGCGTGGGGTCGTAATTTCCCTTGCTCATGGCATATTCCCTCGCCTTTTCGCTACGGCACCTGAGATGCTCATTGCTCTGCGCACGTGTGATGCCTTTTGATACATGTACGTCAAGTACCTGTTTTGCCTGTGCCATACTTTATTTCCAATTGTTTCGGATAATCCTCCGTGTCCCAGCTTGCTGCTTGCATGGACACCTCTCCCTGTGACGTCAGTCAGCAGGGGTATTAGGCTCCCCCTTCCCTTTGTTCCGTGGCAGACGGGCAAGCCCGGATGCCAGATAAAACCGGCAGGACATCCAGCCTGCTGGACGGACGGATTATCTGGGGTTATACAATACTTGTAATGAGCTTTCGGCTCAGAAAGACTCCTGCAATTTCGCAACAAGCGCAAGGAACGGGTTTCTGAGCGATTTAAGACACTCTCTGCCTTCAGCGGTAGAGAAATCAGGGACTGATGATTTGTTGCCAAGGACAAGCTCTGAAAGTTCCTTGGAGGCATCAACAAACGCATCCCACTCTCCACCAAGATTCTGATGGAAGAACTGTAAAACAGGAGTAGCATCATCGAACCTGAACTTACGCAGGACTTTCTGATGGGCGGCATAAGCTATACAGCCGAGAGCTTTTTCCTTCACAGCATCTTCCGCACTGACAATCATGGGCGGGTGGTTTTCTGCATCACCCTGAGTACATGACTGAGCAGCGGAACCGGCAAGCCGATCAAGCTCCGCACGAACAAGTCTACCACATGATGCACCTACGGTTTCGGTATCGCTTCTGCCGATTATCCAATCGGACAATACATCCATAAGCAGCATGGCAAGGTCAGGAGTGTCGTGTACAACATCAGGAGATGAAGGCTGTCCAGTCAGTGAAGGCATCGTAATAATCACACTTTTTGCCCGTCGCTCCCTCTCAATCTGGCCGAACTGTTCAAGTCTGTCAAGGAAAGAACGTACCGTAGCACGGTGCCATCCCCAGTCAGACGCAAGGTCGGAAATGTTCACATGACACTGGCATGGCCCGAGGTCAGATTCCTTCTTTCTTAAAAAAGGGGAAACAAAACCATCGTTAGCCTTGTACATCAGATCAAGATAGGCTTCCATCTTGGTTTTCCGGTCTCCGGCCTTTTCACTGAGATACTCAAGCACCTTGATATCTGCCGATATGGCTTTGTCCATTTTTTCTCTATTCTTCATTATTTTCTGTGATTTGATATTGGTTATCGCGCGGATTCATATCTTTGCCACTATCCGCACATTCGTGGCGTATTGCGTGATGAAAACAGTGGTAAGCCCTTATAATCTCTTCAGCCTGCTCCTTCCAGCATCCTTTCTTGCCATACTTCCAGCATTCTTGTATTATCCTTGATGATGGATAGAAAAGGGCTGCCGTCATAAAATACACTATCGTAGCCGCCAAGGTGTACAAATGGGGGATTGCCATAACTGCCATTGCAGACAGGGCCAATATGACAACCAGCTTAAGTCGTTCGTGTACCATACGAAACAGCTTGTCTGTCCTGCTATATGAAACCAGAATGAGACACGGTATTGTTGAAAGCAGGACACCGTAGTCTCCCGGCTGTACTTTAATATAGACATAATGGAAAACAAGCAGAATGATAAGCCAAACGCTGATATAGAACTTCCTTACCTTTTCGTCTGCTGCCATCGCCATGTAGAACCTTATCATGAAACGATGTTTGCAACTGTACAATACCATTGGCAGAACAGAAGGTATGAGAAGCATTAATGAAAGGAATAAATAATTAATCATAAAAGAATGTATTAAGGTTTGAATTTAATGGCATGGATATAAGATTCAAGCGGACAGCATCACCGGTAGCAAGCCTTATGATTTCCTCCGCATCAGCCGGCCTGATATAATCAGGAGACTTTTTGATTTTATCCCTAAAGGCTCTGTTGATTTTACGATATTCAGCCAAAGCCCTGTCCAAAGCATATTCCGATACAATCCAGGTAGTACCATCGGCAATTCCATTATTGGATTTATAAGCCCGGAGCAGCAAAAAACGAGATGTGAAATGACATGTGTACCCCCTATAAAGGAATGCAAATACGCCATACATATCGGCATCAACCACGTCAATCCATGTACGCTGGTTACTTATCCAAAACACAATTTTCCTATAAACCGGTTCCCGCATAAGCCCGTTCCCTATTAAATGAAATCAACAAGGACACGCTCTTTGTCACGCTTGTATTTGAACATTCCAGTTCTGGCATGGAGATCAAGATCAAGACAAAGGTCTCCATACATAAATTCAAGAGAATCGTAGATTGTAACAAATATACGAGTGACACGCCCGGTGTCGTCGGTTTGGGCATTCATCTTATACATCTGGCCGAATGCCGGATTTGAATAGGCACAGGTGCTGTGCCCGCTTTTATCACCCAACCGGGGTGTATGGTGATACAGCGTAATAAGCTCCATATCATCTTCAAAAATATCCATCACCTCCTCAAGGTCGTATGGCTCACGCAGAGGAAATGTCAGCAGGGCATAATCGCCATAGATTTTGGGTTCTTCCATTGTAGTAACATCGATCAGCTGCGGTAGCTGAAGCGGTACAAAGGCGAGAAAATCATCCATAAAATGTTTCAGCATAATCATGTTATTATAAAATATCTAAATGGTTAATACTAGAATTTCAAGAAGCATAGCAGGCAATTCAGACAGCCTGTGTCTTTCAGACTGAATAATTTCATGAAGACGCAGTAACGCCCCTGATGTGTCAGACGCAATTCCTGTCAAAGCATATCTTTCGTCCTGTGACATCAGAGCCATACAAAGAGCATCCATGGAAACATACGGCTGAAGTATCATACAGGCGTATGCCCATGCCTGCTCTCTGCCATGTACCCTACCGCAACGTATATCTCCTAGGCAGGCAAGAACATTCTGAACAAGCCTTCGATTGCTTCTCAAAGCCATATATACTGTAGCATCCCGATAGCTGACACATCCCCTATTGGCTGCATCGAAAACCAGGCTGCAACACTTTTCTGTAGCTCGGGTAATATCCGAAAGGTCTGTATCACCATAGTCGTGAAGATAGGCAAGAAAAGACCTGTACACGACATCCTCTTGCTTTATGAACTCCTGCAGTTCTTCAATATCCATAATACTGTCTTTCAGTGTTTCGGCCAGAAAAGTACGGTAACAGGATAACACTTTCTGTTTTTCACCGACAATCATTCCGTTTTCATCCAGGGAGTCAAAGAATGGCCGTATGATTCCTGCCCCTTCAACCAATTCTCCATCCTCTGTATATGGAGAAATTTTCTCCCTGACCAAAAGCACATCAGAAAATAAATAATTTCCCGATGCAGCAATGCGTGCAAGCTCTATCCTTACAGAATCATCTACAATACGACATTCAGCCTGAAGTGCTGAATGCGGATTTAGAGTATCCCTGCGTAATGCCATAAATACGGAATCCCTGATGTTTACCCATTCTGTGATATATGTCGCCAACGAATCGGCCGGGAGGACTTCCATCATCCTGATATGAGACAGCCATGTTCTGTATGAACAGACAACATCGGCAAAATTTTCAGACTCTGACACTCCTTTCCTATTGGTACAGGAACAGGCTACAAGAATGGAAAAAAGCATGACCATAATACAAGATTCAGTTCTCATATTTCTTAAGTATGACATAATATGTTTCATGTTATTTAATTTGATAACAGACACAAAATTAGATATATTTGATATATTTTCATAGGTATAAAACCGCTAATTATTCATATTTATACATCATACTTTAAAGTATGATTTTCAATGATAAAAAAGGGATAGAAAGAGAAAAAACAGAGTATGATTTATGTAAAAAAATCATTTGAGTATGATTGAATATAAAATTAAACTACTATCTTTGTACACAGATACTCTAAACAGGACAATAATATGGCTAAGGTAGGATACATATTCAAAAAAGAACCTTATGAAGATTTCAATGAAGACAAAAACTGGATGCTACAATTCGGTTGCGTAAATGTGGTAGAGGAGCAGAAGGAACATGAAAAGCTACGCCCCAAATGGAAACAGCTCCTGTCGAGTCTGGAAAGAGGCGATGAACTTGTGGTAACAAAATTCAGCAATGCCGTAAGAGGTTCGAGAGAACTCGCTTCACTGATTGAACTCTGCAGAATCAAGGTAGTGCGAATCATTTCAGTGCATGACAAGATAGATACGAAAAATATATTGTTTCCTGACACAAAAGTATCTGATGTTATCGAAATGTTCGGTTCATTACCGGAAGAATGCGCCGCACTACGTAACGCATCATTGCATATCGTACAACTGCAGCAAGATATAATAGTTTCCAAAAAGTGGAATATCACCAACGCAGAGGAACGGGCCAAGATGATAGTAGATATGTATAAAAATGGATACAGCATTTCAGAAATCCATGCCATCAGCGGTTTTAACAGCAGGAGTTCTGTATTCCGCATATTGAACAAATACGGGGTCAAATTAAATCGGGGACGTTTCAGCGGCCCTCTTGGGAAACGTAAAAACAAGAAAGATAATCAGGAGAATGAAGAAAACAGTTAGTGTCTTACGGCAGGTACCTGATATAACAGTAAGCATTGATTTACCTATACATAGCAACAATGCACGGTGCTTGGCCGTGCATTGTTATTTAAGATGAATAAAGATTGATAAGTCTTAGTCTATTTTCTCTTGCTTTCTTGAAAGTATAGTAGGTTCCCCCTTGTAACTTACCATCATAGTATGCCACAACTGTACTACATATCTTCAGCATATAATCGTTTCTTCGCAAAAAGCATCCGTGAAAATACTCTTCACTCAATACTATTACTTCATCCGCCTTGTCAAGAATGAGACTATGCCTCGCTCTCTGCATAGCATTCCACATTTCGGACTGCGCCCTGTATGGTAAGACGCAAATCAGGCGAATGTCAGGAAATCGCTTCTTTAGCGACAGGACAACCTCGGCACACAACAAATCAAACCCCAATGCCATACCACACAGGTATTCAGTCTTCCCACTGAGATAAAGATTCTCAACACAATCGGAAATTCTCTGTCTAAGGACATTGATTGTTGCAAACGGAATACTTCTGTGCCCTGTAAAGGCAACCTTTTCATTAATCATTACAGTTTTCATCATATCAGTTATATCTATAAAATGTTTTACCAAGAAAGAGACCTCCCAACACATTTGCCCCGAAGAACTCAAGACGGTTAGCCAGCTCTGCATAACTTGTTCCAGTGGTGACAACATCATCGTAAATCAGTACATCTTTTTCCTTGAAAAAATCTTCATCAAACTTTACAGACTGGTCGGAAAAATCGGCATGTGTCTTTTTCTTTCGGTTTTCGTGAACTGACGGACGGTCAGCCAAAAGCCTAATATGGGAAAATCCGTTTACAACTCCAGCCAAGCTGCAGACCTGTTCACAAAAGAATCTGTATCTATTTTCGTTCTGTTCATATGTACTTGCCGGAATACATACAAAAACAATGTTTTTTACCCTGTCGCCAAATTCATTCAAGAGATATGATGCGGTCATCCGTGCCACTTTAAGCGTAATTTCACGGTCTGCATCCTTGAATCCCCATACGAGTTTACGGTTTTCTATTGCGTCTTCCCCAACATTTCTAATGCGCACAGGGAAATACTTAACGAAGTGATACATCTTCTTTGCCAACTGCTTTTTCAAATTTTCATTGATTGCTGCCATAGTCTCATTTGTTTTACTTCCCTCTGCTTGCCGGATTTCAGCCAGCCCATCGGGATATTTTCTGCCCATAGGGCGGAACTGCTGCAACAAGGCAAATGAGGGCATGAACAAATACGCTCTGCATAGCAGAGGAAGATTTTTCGTGAACGGGCAATCTGCCAGTGTCCCGGTTTGACGGTTGACAAAAGCAGAACCGCAATTTTGCAGGGAATATCCGAGAGAGCTGGCCAAACACAAGCAACCATGCCGAATGGCAAGAAAAACAGGATACGGCTTTGTACACCTCTGGAGAAAGCCTTAAATTTGCATGACTTTTACATCAAAAACAATTATGGAGAATTATATATCAAAAGCTGCGGATGCCTTCCTGACAAGCCGTCCATACGGAATCAGACTTGATTTTAAGCATAAGGGATTTGTAATATTCAACCACCATATGAACTTACTGGGAAACGGTACTCCCTGTAACTTGGATTCACTACCACTGGAAATTTGCACTTTGGAAGATATACCGCAAGCAGGTGAAAGAATTATAAAAAACGGAGATATAATGGATATTTTTTTCTATGATGAAACTAGCAATCCATATACAGGATATGGCGTAAATCTGGAAAAGCTCAAAACATATAACAAATATATCTATCCATTAGCTTTAGCACTGAATAGAACTTTATAACAGGAATTGAAATCAATCAGCACATCATAGCTTTGAAGACTCTATCTCGAAGTAATTTTTTAGAATCGGTAAAATAAGTTTTTAGGACTGGATTAAGAAAAACTACAGATCAAATTCACTGCATCAGTTAAGTATGATACACTAATATGCTATCTATTGCCATTCATCAAATTTATTTTTTCTATATTTTCTAATAAAATATAGAATAGTATTAATAAAAGACGATACCAATAAGCCTATGCATCCCAATATTAAAGAGTGGCTAATTATGGATTCTCTATTTAATAGAATATTTTTTAAGGATAAGCACAATGATTCATCAAAAGGAGCTGTATCACCATAATCAATTAATTCATACAACAACGAGTATAAAATACCAGCTAAAAAACCAACAATAAATATAAATTTATACAGCTTATTCATTAATAAATAAATTTAGGTTTATATTCTTCAAGCAATATTTGTATTTTCTTTTTTTGTGGAAATGATAGTTCCAGTATTCTATTTGTTACTTTCTTCCATTCTTCATTACTCGTTACTTGAGCATAAAGATTCTTTTCTAATGCTTTCTTTGCTTTTTCTATAGTTCCATAAATATCATCATCAGGTATAAAACCAAAACATCCATATGAACCACCTAAATAATCAATACCAAAGATTTCATAAACCCCACTAACATGAATCATAACATCTGATGCAAAATTTTCATCATTCCGTGGAGAATCTATAGACTTACCTTCAAGTGTTTTTTGGGTTAGTAACGGTTTTGCTGGTAATTTTCTTTCACCGTATCTAGTTAAAATGAAAGCTCCCATTCCTGAGAATCTTGGATAACTAGGAATCCACATTGCACCATATAAGTTTTTACTCCAATCAGCTGGAATAAAAGCCCTATTTAAAATTTTATGTTTGCCATTTTCCACCCCTAGATTATACCATGCGTCTCTTGTCACATTAAAAGAAAATTCTAGTTTTTTTTCACATTTCTCATAATTAAATACATCAACCCTATATGTTGGAATAATAACCACATTTTTAGAAAACATGTCTGAATCACCTTTTAAACGCTGGATGGTATATCCTGTTACCTGATTAGTTATTATCAATCTAACTTGTGGTTCATACAACACCTCAGTTTTCACACTTGTTTTAGTAGTAGCCTGTTTTAAATAAGGCATTACAGTGATTTCTTTTCCCACCCATTCCTCTTTGATCTGCAAATGTAAAACTTCACCTTGTTCTTTCTGCTTTTCTTGCTTACCTTCAACTACAATATCCCATTTGACACGTTTACGATCTTTGTCCTTTACATTAGAAATATTATATCCAGTAACCTCGTATTTTACCTTTTCATTTGGTAATGCAGTTTCTTTGCCTTTGACAGAGGTAACCAAAACCATAGGTTCTGCATAAGACTTTGACATAGGAGACTTTTCTACTTCCTTTTCTTTAAATCTTACCCACCCAAAACCATAAGTGGTTTCAGGCCGTCTGTCCATACGAACGAACTTGTTAATATCAAGACGCAACGTAGAAATAGTAAGCAAAATACTCATAGGATAACCGTTTGCATCCATCTTTTCCTTATAACGGGTAATATAGGCTTCCTCAAATGCAAGTTCACGGAATACATGTACATCATCCTGCACAAACTGGATTCTACCAGAAACAGGGCAAGGCTCATATTCTTCCCATGGAACACAAGGAACCTTCCTTGTCTTATCCGACAACATAGTTTCCAGAATAGAATTGTCGTAACTTGAATCAAGGACGACATGGATATCACCGCCCTTTATTCCGGTAACAGATTTTCCCTTGAAATCCGGTACCTGGTAAAAATCATAAGAGAAGCCTGAAGCATTATACTTATGACCGTTTATTTCCAGTAGAATCTCTGCTGCCATACAATTCAATATTAGATTGGTAATAATGCAAATATAGTAAATAAGATGAAATATATTTGCTTAGAAAGCAAAGAATATAAATGAATATGCTGAACGGCACATAAAAAAGGGATAAAGGAGATACCAGAGAACCTCAAAATTTACTGTATGACCCGATTTTACAAAACTGCAATATACATATAAAAAAGGTATGTATAAAACAGTAGACAATTCCGTCAAAAGTTTCCAGTCCCATAATTGGGACCGGAAAACAGATAGGAAAATCAAATACGTAGGAATTTACTAATTTCCGGATGGTCATCACAAAACCTCCTGTACTTATGAAAATTAACGCCACCTACGAAGTAGAATTCGGGATAAGAAGTGAGACCTGATGTTACAGAACGTTTCGTCTCTAAACCAAAGCCATTATCTACAAGCCAATCAATAATTGAAGAACCATTATTTTTGGTATCAACGAACTGGCAACAAAAGCCACGCGGTTTCTTAGGGAAATTAATAGTAACAGTAGTTTCCCTCACAAATTTGCCTTCCTTCAGATTCCAGGAGAAAAGGGCAAAGTAAATAGGACTATCCTTTCCCGACAAATAGTAAGAAATAAGAGGAAATACCCACTTATCACGCCATCTCAATAAGATGAATTTGCAACTACCTACTTTAATAACTTTTTTAGCCATAATCATTAAAAATTTAAGTTCAACTTTTCCCTATTATAGTTCATTGTTTATCTATAGGGAGTAATTAATTCAATTTTACTGCTTAATGTATGGATGCCAATATCTGCAAGGTTTATGGCTTAAATACTCTTTTTCTTCAGGAAAAAGGAAGATTTCTGACATAACTGGAAGGAAGCCTTGTAAAGATATGGCTGGCATCAATAGAACTTTGCAGTGAAATGAATGGCTACTCCCGATGTGAACAATGAATGTTGGAACAACAGATATAAGTGGAGGCATGGAAATATAAAATGGATATGCTGACTAAAAGAGGGAAACAGGATATAACCGCAAGGCATTAAGCTGAACTCAATGCCTGCGGGATTTGATTATGGCCTGTATATAGATTTATTCAGCAGAAGGTATCATCTGTCTGGCGTAATCCAGAATCTGGCTCATGGACAGCCATTGCGGTTTCTCATCTTCATCGAAACTGTTATAAAGCTGTTTCATGTATTCTATCTGCTTTTCTTCGTTGCCAGCCCATAGACGGGACTGATTCCTATTACCGAAGCCAAGATAGTACTCGCAATCTGACTGCATACGACCAAGCAACATATATTTGTATTTTGAATCACGCTGTAAAATTTCTTCTATTCCCATTGTATTATCCGATTAAATTGAACATTAAATTATTTATTTCCCTTTGGTCGTACATCTTTTGCCAAAAGGTTGATTTTTTCTGCCCTAAGATTGACAAGCAGTCCGGCCAAGGATGGTGCGAAAAATACGCTTTCAGCAGGGCGGAAAGGAAGATTTTTCAGCAACACGCTGAAAGCAGGCCTTGACAGGACGAAGAGAAGGCAATCGAACTTTGCAGAGAAAATAAACGGGTTTTGGCATTGATGATATTAACCGGCAACGAGTATATAGGGAACTTCCGGTAATAACGGTATATAAATGGAAAAAGACCCGACGGCAGACAGCCGACAGGTCCAATAAGGAATATAGGATCAATCTGTACAGAAACCGGCCTGACAGCCTGAACCTGTACCGTAAAAGAAGTCGAGCTGAAGCGGCAGCCTGGATATGGATGAAAGGCTCATCTTGTCCTTGAAGGTGTTGCCTTGAAGATC
Source organism: Butyricimonas hominis (assembly GCF_014287455.1). NCBI lineage: Bacteria > Pseudomonadati > Bacteroidota > Bacteroidia > Bacteroidales > Odoribacteraceae > Butyricimonas > Butyricimonas hominis. Next base: position 748,458 of record NZ_JACOOH010000002.1, on the reverse strand, counting down.
CTCCTGTATAGCTGACCACCACATGACGGGAGGACATGTATCGAAATTCTTGCGCAGTTGTGCCGGCGCTTTCCAAAAGCAGTTGAGACAGTTGGAATCTTCGGGAAAGTCAATTCCCTTGTCCTGCCAGTAACGCTTGATGTCATAGTGGGTGATACGGTCTTCTATGAGAGGGAACTCACCCACCCGCCAGTGAATATCTTGCCAGCGGTTAATCCAGCGGCATGACCGCTCCTGCCACTCGGCCATATAAGCGAACTTGAAATTCTCGGTAAAACGCAAAGCGCGTTCCTGCTCGTCGTAACGGTAGCCTATCCTCATACGAACGGGCAGCTCGTGGTATGAATATAGAAACTCAAAGATAGGCTGCATCTTCAGGACTGTCGTACAAAAGCGCTTGGCCCGATTGGGAATAGCACGCTTACGGCGTATCATTTCTTCCCAGCCCATACCGCGTAACCAGATAATCTCACGACCTATACGCTGTTCGAGGTCGAAAATAACCTTGAGGACTTTCGGATCTTCGGAAGTAGCCACAAATTCGGGATAATGAGAACAATACTTCTGCAACCTGTCATTGACCATCTGCTTCATGCGCTTGTCGATGGTAGCCCCAGCATTGTGACAATCAATGCAACAAAGAGCAAAGACTTCGATATCTGCCGGATAATGCACGACGATGTAAGAGGATGTTTTTCCTCCTGACAAACTATTAACTGTCTTCATAACTTAAATTCAATAATTACCGACTGTTGACTTAAGATAACTATAAAAGCAAGATGACTTGCACAAAAAATTAGATTCCTGTCGCTGATAACTCATGTCTCCATTACTGCAGACCATGCCTTTTGCATTGAGATAAACATCGCCGTGAACGACTCCATCCTCGTCCATGTAAATGGGATAAACCGGATTGTCAAAACCGACTGTGCATCTTCCTTCCTTGAAAAGGAACATGTGTTCCGACTGACCACGCATCCCGAAAAAAAGACAAACCAGACAAACGGGAGACTACCTTTTCGCGCTCTGCACTTTTGTGGAAACGGTCGTCGCTGAGTTCGAGCATGTGTCTGCCAGTATCTTCGACCTTCTCTGTCTGGTAATCATACAGAGCGCAACAGGTTTCTACGAAATCAGGGGAAATGGAAGACAGAGAACCATTAGTGACAATGTAGAAACGGGCAACATGGATTCCTCGATGTTTGAGGTTAGAAAGAAAGTACCGCATAGCCTTGACATTGAGAGACGGCTCACCACCTGTAATATTGATGTTGTGAACCGCACGAACACGGCTTAACATATTCCGAATATAGGCATGGCTGATGTCGAGTGTCATAGCATTGCCACGCATACAATGTGAACACGCCATATTGCAACGGCGTGTCACTTCAATGCTGAAATTCCTGATATAAACACTATCCATAAATATTAATCTCCTGAAGATGATTGGTTACTATCATAATCTTCAAACAGTGCGAGTCCTGTATGTTCCTCACAATGGTGACACCAGTTGTTACCTCTGTCATCTGTCCCCAAGAAATCTACAAACGTATTGTCTTCATTAGGGTTAACCCATGCAAGAGTTTCGACATCCGATGAACCGCACTCCTCGCATACCCACTCCGGTTCGTCAGTATCAGGCAGGAATGAATGAATACGTAACCAATGCACTATATCCAACATACTTTCGAGTAAAAGAGTGTCGAATGGAATATCATACTCGCTGCTGTATTTGTCATCAAGAGTACACATCAGTATGTCGTCCGATGCAAGATAAATATCGTACAACATGGCACTCTCATACCCTCCGGCTGTACATACCATACCGTTCTGAAAGACTACTGCAGGAACATCCTCATACATATCTGCGGAACTATATTCCATATGGTGGATACCCACATTCTTATAGCAAGTGCCAAGACATCCTCCAGCTCTGACAACGGCCTGACGAACCAATGCAACAAGATGCCACCGAATGGTTTCGCTCTGAAGCAGATAGGAATCTCTACGCATACGGGAACGTAACTCACAAATGACATCATCGTGTACAATGTCAAACAGTGAATGCCCATTATGAGCAAGGATATACTTGTCATTGTCGAAGCCATATCTTGCGGATATTACCTTACAAAACAACTTATATTCTTGTTGGGCTAATTCCTGGATATTATTTTCTTCATAAGGTACAGGGAAATACAACGGCTGCATAAGTTCTATAATCTCCCGAAAAAGCTGTTGCTTACTAATATTCTCTAAATTCATAAAGCATCTGATTAATATATTATACAAAACATTTAACTACCAAAACTACCTGAGAAAACGAACCCAATAGCCAAGATCATCAAAGCACTCGTCGTTGATATAGGACAAAAACTCCTCGCTGTATATCTCATAACAGGGTCTTCGTCGTTGGAATTGTTCTCATAATCGGAAATAATATCCTCGTCAGATACATCACGGCTAAAACGGCTAACGGGATAAGCATATACTGAGTATTCGCCAAGACAACTTACAAAGTCAAACTCTGGCTCAACCAAGTACAGCAGACGAAGCAAACTGTCAAGACAAATATCTGAAAGGCTTTGCTGTTCCTCGTTGTAGCAAGGATATGTTACTAAACAAAGACCGTTGGTGAAAATTTCGGTGAGTAAAACACGGGTAAGATTATTTTCCTTTTCTATACAACGCTCCATAACAAACACCGGCTCGGACTGAAACCTGCGATTTTTACGACACAATACCGACACGACAATAGAACGAATTTTTTCTGTTTGTTTCAAAACACTCATAACAATAATTATTTTAAAAATTAATAATCAAATTGTTTATTCCCTTATATTCCAGCTTATTCTGCCCGGAGGGATTTGTCTATTTTTCTGCCTAAAAGATTGCAATAGAATGAAGACAAGTGTTTCTTGAAAAATACTCTCCAGAGGAGGAAGATTTTTTAAATGAAAAGCGAAGCATCACTTGGCCAAAAATTCAAGTGCAAGCTAACTTTGCAGATAAAATGACATCACCCAACGGGCAATAACGGGGCAAAATGCAATAAAGACAAAAGAAATTAAAAGGGTTCTGAAGGGAAGTAGAAAGGGGCTAAAACAAAAATATTACCCTATTGCGGTATAATCAACATGAAAGTTATGCCAATATCCGTTTTCCGTGTCTCTGTCACTTAAAATCAGCAGCGATGCCATAGAATTACATTATTATATATTTATGTAAATGTATAATTATATTTTTAATGAATTATATATTTATATAATTATATTACTATACCACGTTATTAAGATAAACAAAAAGCAACACTTATATAATATGTAATAAATTATATATATGTTATTTATAAGCTAAAATATATTATACAATTATATAATAAAATAAAAAGACATTTATATAATTATATAATAGAATATTTTGAATTTAAAGAACCTTTCACTATCTTTGCAGAAGATAGAAACTATATAAAAGGAGAAGTATGGAAAATAAAATTGTAATCTTTAGCAATATAAAAGGAGGTGTAGGCAAAACCACCCTCTGTGCGCTTTTCGCGAGTTATCTTGCAGAAAACGGAGTGCCTGTAATCACGATAGACGCAGACCTCCAAGCCTCACTCTATCGTCATCGCCAAAGGGAACAGGACGTGGCTGCAGATGTAAAGGCTCCATGGAACGTAGATTTGCTTGATACCGCAGACAGCAAGCAACTGAAAAAGGTGATGGAACAACTTAAAAAAGTTCCAGGTATCGTCCTTATTGACTGTCCAGGAAACCTGAACGACCGCAATCTTGAGTACATCTACAAGAATGCAGATACTGCTATAATCCCGATTTCATTTGACCCAGATACTGTAGATGCGACCGGAATATTCATCAAAGCATTGAAGAGTGTATCAAAAGCCAATCTCATATTCATCCCCAATCGTATCATTACATCGGAACGCAAGTCAGAAGAATTGAGACAGAGAGCGCAAACCATCGAGTTGCTCGGACTGGTAGGCACCGTGATGCCGACGGTAAAGCAAAGTGTAGCCGTAAAGCGATATACGACATTGTATCCTTTGGAAAAGACACAGCTTGACATTGTAGAACCTGCATTCAGAAAAATCATGGAAATAATTTGAATAAAACTCAAATGATATGAAAAAGAACGAAAGACCTGCGATAGATAACCCATTGGCAAGCATAGGGCTTGATCAAATAGTACGCGGAATAACCCAACCAGAGGCGCCGAAAGAAAAAAAAGAAAAGCCTAAAACGGAAGAAGCGACAAAGGCGGAAAAGAAGCCTAAAACCAGAAAAAGAAGTAAAAAATTCTTCGAGGAGAATCTAGCAAAGTACACTGGCTTTGGTGAACAAGGAGTAGCAGTATGGTTGCCTAAAGAGGTAAAAAAGGAACTAGAGAAAATACGTATTAACTCTAACCGCAACATTCCTATCAGGACACTTGCTTCAGCTATAATCATGACATACATCGAAGAGAATAAGACAAAGTTTGAGAACCTATAATCGACTTATAAACAACACATAAGACAATGATAATATTTATGCAATTATATATTTATATAAATATTTAATTGTATAATAATATAAATGTATAATTAAATAATTAAACCATGGAAGTTATAATAGTAGTAGCAGCAATATGGATATTTGCCAAGATAGTAAAAGCCCTGCTAAGAGGCTACGGGAAAAGCAACTTCAGGGACGACAGATGAAATAATATAAATGGAATAAGAGACTTCTAGGCACGATAAAAACCTGCGTTAAAACTGTACAACATTGAAAAATCAATGCTGCTAAACTATATTTGTCCTCTGCAGCATTGATAGAAAATGACGGTTGCACGTATGCAGCTGTCCAAAGCATTATGAACCTGTTCCCAACATCTCAGCCGCATAGCGTCGAATCTGTTCCATTGTCAGCCACTCCGGCTTTTCATCGGCTTTAAAACTCTCGTATAGCTTGGTCATAAACTCAATCTGAAGAGCTTCGTCGCCAGCCCACAACCCTTTGGGATGCCGCTCCTCATAATGAAGATAATAATCACAATCTGACTGCAGACGGGATAATAGCATATATCGGAATCGCTTGTCACGATTGACAACATCAGCAAGTGTCACCCGACCGTTTTCCTCTGTAGGTATTGTACGTGTACTCATATTCTTGTAAATCAATCTGTTACTTCATAAAAATAGTCCAACTCCTCCCCTTTAAGGTTTTCAACAGCATATAAGTCTGCCTTTTCCCATAGGCTATTATACAGTGCTGCAAACTCAGGGCATGTATCATGATATTGCCATATCTTATGATTAAGTACCAATATCAACTCTGTTAGATACTTGTAATGCTCTTTCCACTCTTCAAAAGCACGGTTGAATGTGTCTTGGATAGCTGTCAAACCAAACCTATCAGCTATTGAAAAGTCTTCCCAAAATGTTGTCTGCAGCTCATAACCGTTCTCTTGCATAAATTCTTTGAATGTCATAACTATATTTTTTAAGTTGTTTCATTTCCCTCTGGTCGGCTTCCTTGTAACGGAATCCGCTTCGGGTTTTATGGTGCTTTCCGGGGCTGACGATGAAGCCCTTTCCGACGTTTTTTCTTGTCAATTACACTTCGCAGAAGGAAGAATTTGCAAGAAATGCACTTCAAAACGACGGAATCAGGCGCGGCAGCCCATATTTGCACCGATAAAACCAATGCGATAACGGACAAGAAAGTCTGACGGAAAAGAATACTGATACCGGGGAACGATAAAAAAGGACGATGGAAGCTAAAAAGGGATTCATCTATATATGGTACTGTATGGTACGAAACGAGTAAAAGAGGGTAAGAAATGACATGAAGTCCCTATGTGATACTATAGGATAAAAATGTCGGAACGATCATTGCAAGTCGATAAGTACACTACAGCAAAGCCTGCTTCTACATCAATCTGCGGAGACTACTGCATCACTTCGTGAACCGGTAAGAGTGGTTTCTGAACAACGTGACTACCAGTATCTCGCCGATAAGTAACGGCTTCTCGGTGAGATACCGTCGTTTATCGCCAGCTCACTGCCCAAACATTTGGGAAATACTGCGTCCAACAAGTGAAATGCAAACAAGATGTTATACACGGTGGAACAAGCCAACCAAAGGTACACGACATAAAGAGAGAGGACGGATTCTCCGCCCTATTCCCGTTCATACGACACCTTTCTGAATCTGTTCCGAGTAATCATTGCTTGAGGTTGCAGAGTGGAACCCATACCGCATTCTCCCCAAAATCCTCGATACCGCTCTCATCTTGAATTGGCTCGTTCAAACTATAGAGACCATCGTTAGACTCGTCTTGAAAAAGGTATAGTTGTGATTCCGGCCAGCCAAGCGGTTTGAAATATCTGTCCGACTCCGGTTGTTTCTTAAAATGGGCAATATAATCGTATTCGGAAACATAACGTGCACCATTGTCACTGCTACCAAACGAAGGATAACCGATATATTCTTCTTCGAAGAAAGACGTGTCGTCAGGAAACTCAACCAGAACATACAAATGTTCATGCCACTCCTGCCCGCAACCTTCACAACGAAAAGTACCTTTCTGCCCATCGAGACAAACATGCCGGCTGGCGCAAACCGGACATTCGGGGTAACGCGGAAACTCCAACCCTTCGGCGATAATTTCCATGCTTGACCAAAAAAGCTGCTCGCAGTAATCATTTGCCATTTTTTGAGCCAATCTACGCATCTGAGCATCTGTAACGGAACGCGTATCGAAGCCGTAGGTCTGCAAATCCTCCCTGCTGACGGAGGTAATAGGAAAGAAATCATCTTTCAACCGCTGCAGGAGAGCCTGCTCTTCTGGTGTTATCGTGGTCTTTGCCTCGAAATACGTCCGCAAGTCATCTAAAATTTGTTGTACCATAGTTTACTAATTTTTACATTTTGCTTTTTCTGCCCTCTGGTCGCATTCTGGACCGAAGGCTGATTATTTTTCTGCCCAAAGATTGGCAAGCAGTCCGGTCAAGGATGATGCGAAAAATACACTTTCAGCGAAGTGGAAAGGAAGATTTTTCAGCAACACGCTGAAAGCAAACCTTGACAAGACGAAGAGAAGGCAATCGAACTTTGCAGAGAAAATAACCAGAGTTCGGAAAGGAACACACATCGAGGAAGAGGAACTATAAATATCAAAACTGGTTGTTCCTATACTATAGGAGTTATAAAAGGAGTATCACAAACATTTACTACGGATGCTACTGTTTAACATAAGCCAACACTTATATCAAAACAACATCTACTGTAAATGTTTATTGCCTCCTAAAAGAGATTTTATGCTCTTATAATATTAAAAATGGCTTGAAGTATTTTTTTACAGCCTTCCTTTTTGTATTTTTGTTGCAGAAAACTAAAGGATGGCCACAAATGAAAAAACCCGTTCTTGATGAACGGGTATATCCTTAACTTGGTTACGTGTTTTGACAACAGAGGCTTTACCAAGCATTACGATACAAAGATACGACTTTTATTTGAATATGCAAAATGAAATATAAAAAAGTAGTCAGATTATATTCCAATTCGAGGGTCGCCAAATATTACAGGGCGACCAACCGCAACAAAAACAAGGCAGTCATGCTCTATTTTGCCAACATGAAGATAGCACAAGCGTTTCATCCGTTACTGTCTTCATTTGAAGTTATATTACGTAACCAACTGCATTATGCGCTGGCACACCATTTTTCCGATGGTAACTGGATCATCAACCAGAAAACCGGATTCATGATTGCTCCTTCTCTGACATATACGAACAAGCGGACAAAGAAAAAAGTTACCAATGACTATATATTGAAAGAGGTTCTGAAAGCAGAAAAGAAAATTGCCGATCGGGGTGTCAGGGTTACGACTGGGAGAGTAATAGCTGAACAGACCCTGGGCTTCTGGAATAGCTTTTATGAAACACACCACTATGCGCTTTTGGCAGGTGTACCCTGCCGGATTTTCAAGAAACTGCCTCCCGGATTCGGACGCAAGGAGATTAACGATATTATAGTACAAGTTCGTGAACTGCGTAACCGCATCAATCATAATGAGCCGATATGTTTTGTAAACAGAAAATGTGATTTTTCTTATGTGAAGGGTATGTATACGATAATCAGTGATTTTCTCACATGGATAGACCCTGAGATTATGCCTTCACTAAAAGAGGTAGATAAGGTATGCAAAATCATAGAAAAAGAAGAAAATAAACAAAAACAATGACTATGTAAAAGAAGCATTTCTAAGGGATGTTGGCTAAAAAAGGTACATACGGAGTTATCCGTAAAACCCAACGAACGCCGCAATATATATTCAAATATAGTTGCGACGTTCATTCGTCTACTGTGATCAAGCTTTCTTGCGCCCTCTTATCTTCCATCCGTACACTTTTGCCACATGTGGGTAAAGTGAACGCGTTCTGCGTCTGAAGCCTGCTTCGTCAATCTTGTTGTTATAAATCATTTCTGCAATCCGTTCTGCATCGTCTTCGTCCTTAGCGATGCGATAAAGAGTATAGTTAGTGCCGTCATGGTGCGACATACGTCCTCTGATATTATAGCCGTCTCCGTACCATTCCACAATCTCACACTGACTATACAGGATATTGGCGATATTATTTCCTAAAATCTGATAACCTTGTCGCCGTCCATACCAAAGTCCGAGGTCGCCAAATACAACAATAACACCTTCGACAGACTTGTTGAGATTACAGCGTTCGTCTTCAAGCTCTCGCTGTAGTTCATCTGCTATATCCTCATCGGTAAGGACATAGGAATCATCGCCTAATAAATCACGTTTCCATTGCTGCATTTCTGTTTTAGCCTGCTCGTCAAATTCTCTTTCGCTTGACCAAATAAACATCTGTTTCATCCTACAATAATTTAAAAGTTTAAGATTGTTGTTCATTTCCCTGCTTTAGAGGTCTAATCTTGACCGGCAGGAGATTGAATTTACGTGCCAAGAGAAAGGAGAAAAGAAGTGAACAAGCCAAGGAGGAAGCGAAAAAGTATATTACTGTATCATTTGCGTTAAGAAATGTCAGCGAAAAAATAAGTTGATGTTTCTTAATACAAATGAAGAAGCGCATTGACGGTTCACCTGCTCCTTAAATTCGCACGTAGAAATTCAATGGGTGACGGTCTGACTTCTAGTAGGAACAACAGATAAAAAGGAAGAAACAAATCAAGTTAAAAAAAGCGACCCGAAGGCCGCTTCCCTGTGGGAGGCAGGATATTATTTCCTGCCTTTTTTCCCTTTTGGAGCTTCCGTAGGAGCTTCTTCTTCCTTGTCAACAGCTGGATAGAACTTAGTGGCCACCATTATAATGCGATTTCTCTTGACACCGTCCTTGTCTGTCCATTCCTCAGGCTTAAAATAGCCCTCAACTGTGAGCAGTGTTCCCTTGGTAAGATGCTCAAAAGAAGAGGTGTTCTCGTTCTTTCTCCAAGCCTCGATATTCATAAAGGCCGACACATAGCTGCTGTCATCGCCAGACTTTTCCTGACGGCTGACCGCTATGGAAAAGCGGGCGACACTTGCGGTGGTAAACTGACGGATTTCTGCATCCTTTCCTACATAACCTGTTACGATGAAGTTGTTCTCGATCTTTTTCATGATTAATTGCTTTTAGAAGTTAAACATCAATTTTACGTTGCATCAAAAAGTAGGTGCTGATTTAGGGACAGGCCAAGGATGGAGCGCAAATACTCTTTATTTTGGCTTTACGACAAACCTGGGCTTGATAAAGGAAGATTTGTGCAAACACGCCATTGGCAGAGGCCATAGGCCGCTCCCGGCTGCACACTATCTTTGCATCGGAAAATGATGACTACTTCGCCCAAAAGCAATAATAAAAAATCGAGTCTAGACAACGAAGACAGGTAAGGGAATGAATGGTACAAAATCCAATAACACCTGCAAGAGACATAAGACCGATAAGCGGCAGACGGAAAGGATGGCATGGCAGCAAGCATACGGCCATATAGTATATGGGCACAAGAAACAAAGAAGAACACCCAAAGGATCAGACAAGCGGAAAATGCTACAGTGGATAGAAGCCCATAATTGGAATATGGACAGAAGGGCAGCGACGGAACGCAATTGGTGGACACAAAATCAACTGTGACATAAAGAAATGATCAGAGGGGAGAAAGGAAACAGGACATGCATACTCCTTACAAAGTCACAGCCTACCACAACTACAAAATTGAATTAAAAAGGGGACACAGCCAAAAGAAATAAGAGTACAAGAGGAATAGAGGATTGTTAAAACAGTCCAAAATGCAAAAGTGCAAAGTGCAACCACACTAAAAGTAGAAAAGGAATGGAAGTATTAAAAAAGGATTTGCCTGGATGTCTCTTCTTTGGGAGAGTTGGTCTGGCAATTGGATTCATACTCCTCCAGACCAAACAAACCAATTCAGAACTGGACCATCAGGACCCGATGCTCAAAGATCTTATTTCTATCACTTGGTTTACGCAAACATACCCAAATATGATGCTTGCCAAATCCATATATGAAATATTCGTCAAGTTTAGATGTATGCTTCAATTTTTCCATACTCGCACGAAGTTCCGCTTCATTGGAAGACATAAGTATCACATTAATAATCCTTAAATATAATGCCGTAGCTTCATCGCTATACTGGCAAAATATATGTTCTATTATCACATTCATTTAAACTATTGATTTATGTTCAAGATTTTGCTCCAAATCCGGAGCGTCATTTATAACTGCCAAGCCATCAACATTATATATCTCCATAGTGGGACAACCGCCATTCTCATTAGGAAATATACGTTCGGAAGTATCACGAAGAACTTCGTTTCTCTCCAAATGAAGGCGTGAATCTATTATATTGGTTACATCTTCACATTTCCAGGAACGTATGATAGCTACTGCTTCTTCATAGTTTTCCGCTTCAACAGTAAAGTAATCGCGCTCCCAGCACGTAACTTTACAATCTTGATAGAATCTAAAATTGTCCATATCATAATATATTTAATCAGTCATCAATCGTAAATCGTTACTTCATCACGGTATTCAACAATCTCCTTACCGTTGTCAAGCTGGACAACGACTCTGAGCCCAAAATCGCCCACAATTGTTCCCTCTGTATAACCTTTGTACGCTTCGTGTAGAGTGCATCTTGCACCAATGATTTCAGTCTGTTCTTCATTTTCAAACATAATATTTAGTTATTAATTGTTATTGTTTCCCTTTTGTAGTATCAACTACTTCGGGATTAATTAAAATTCGGGTGCTTGAAAGGTGTTGTGACTATTCATGCAAGTTTTCGTGAACAAATACGACCTCGAATAGAGTGTGGAGATTTGTTCAGGAATCAAAAAGACCTGAACTTGCAATGCAATAATGTCATAACAAATACCTTTGCACCACAATTTTATTCATAAAGCCCGAATGTCAATTTACAAAAACATAATGAAACGGTAATCATACTTGATTTAGTATAAAAGCCTTGCCGACCAAAAAAAAATAATCATTAGGTTTAGATTAGAACTTGATTAGATATACAAAAAACCAAACTAAACTTTAAGCTATACAGTAAAGAAAATAAAGAGGGACAAAGAGAAAAAACGGTACTACAAATCACGAGGGACAAAGGGACACATTGCCACAAATCCATAAATCTCAAAAATGAAATAGTATTAGTGTTTTCTTTGCAGATTGTCTCCATTTTTTTGTCCCTCGTTTGTCCCCCAGCATGAAAAATTGCTAAAATCATATTTGATTATCAATATGTTATGAGTTTATAACATATATTGCATCGGCAAATAATGGCTTAGAAACAGCCGTAACCAATTATAACCATTTAGAATAAAGTCGATGTATATCAGTGACTTTTCTATTTTAACACTTCCCAAACCGTATTTGGAAGTAACGGATTTTATCCATATTTTTCTATCATATTTCTACTGCGACGGAGATTTACGGTTAACCCGAATGTCACAGTGACGCATTAGTTGATGTGTGTTGACAGTGGTTTACATGTGTTGACAAAATCAGGCATAAAGATTATTTTCTTCGGTAATCTGGACATACTCGTAGTCCATTTGCCTAAATGTGGTTATTAGTCCAGCTTCCAATGCCGCTTCGCTCTGTATTGACATATTCATATGCCCTGTTATGGTATTATTACTTATTTATTCCAACTTGCAGTATTCTGATACCTAATGCATTTTCTATTTCTTGTTTTCCATCGTTTCCTTTCCTTTCCTTCTCCTAAAGCGTTGTCTATCTTTTCTTCAGCTATTGTATGCATCAAAAATACCTTTGCCTTATTTGGTAGGTAAAGGTACTATAAATAATTGAGATAGCACAACTTTCAGGTTGTCAACTAATGCTCTATTCTAATTTTGGAAAAACATTATGCAATACATCACGAGCATTTTGAGAATTTCTTAAGTATTCCAATGCTTTCAAATTATAAGATGAAATACCTAATACCTTTTCAATAATAGAATGAAGACCTTTGTTATTGTATAGCATAATAACTTTTGCATAATTGCTGGTCTTAATCACATCATCTAATTCCTGCAATCGTATATTATACCATTCTTCTATTTTGATTTGTTTTACGAACTCATTAAAATTCACCTCGACTTCAGTTTTGTCTTTTCCATTCCGCACATGAGACTCATTAAAGTTATAGTTAATTCTTTGGATTAGATACGAAGAAATTTGCTGTTCTTTATTTCGAGTTAATAAAGCTAAGATTTGTGTTTTAATGCTATCTATATCGCAGGTTTCATGTTTATATTCGGCAAAACCTTTAATAAAATCCTCTATCAGAAAGAGATTTTCTATTTCTGCAACATCATATGAATAAATATTCTCTGCTGCAAGTTTATCTAACTGTTCTTTTGTCCTAAAATCTCGATCTATAATACCGTATGCCACAGCATATTTGTTACTTATTTTATTATAAGCTTTTGTATAATTAATTACATCTTTACACGAAGCAAGTGGAGTTATCGTAAAATTCGGAAACAACAATTCTATTATTTGCCTATCCAAACTGCCTTGTTTGCCCTCGCAAAATAGTACTTTTTTTCGACTACCCAATATTTTCATCAACAATGCTTCTGGTATTTCAGAATCAAAAATTGGTTCAATTTCCCAATTTTCAAAAATACCAGAAGTACTACTGCTGTAGGATTTTAACCAACGTTTGTTAGCTATTCTCGTAGAAGCAAAATCTATATCATGGGTTAAATATATAAACATACAATCTTTACGCTTTTCCTCCAATATATCCCACAGTTTATTAAGTATCGCTTTATGCAAATGCATCTCAGGCTCGTCAACGATAATCAAAGATGATTCTTTAGCAAGCATGACACGTCCGACAACATAAAAAATAACACGTTCTCCATCGCTCATTTTATATGCAGGATATTTTTCGTCTCCACACTCTATCTGAAGATTACCTAAATTATCACATAATAAAGTTCTATGTTCTATAAGATGGTTCCAAATTTCAATAACCTCATCTATATTACTTTTAAAATCATTAAGATGTATAATATCTCCTTCTTGCGCATTTGAACAAAAATTATTTCTTCTTTCTAATCTCTCAGAAATTAATGCAGAAACAAGTATTCTTAGTTCTTCACTATATTGCTTTGATAAAGAATAAGGATAATCATCATTTTTTTCTGCCTTAAAAGTTTGCTTATCATCTAAACAAACTTTCTGACGACTCTCATAATCAGCAAAAGCTGATTTATATGTCGGAATACTATTGTATGTCGGAAACACTAGTAATTTTTGAGCTGGAATAACAATACCATTATCTGTTTTTTCTAATTGTTCTCTTATTGAATTTGCAAATGTAGTCTTTCCACTGCCATTCGCTCCTATAAGAACCACATTAGAACTTGTAAAACCAATCGCTTTAAGTAAATAAAATGTTTTACTCACAAAAAAGCTCTTAACGAATACGTTCTCTGCCAAATCACGGTATTTCTCAAAGTTGTGTAATTTCTGAAGTTTATTTTGATGCGTTCTCAGCTTCTCCACTTCTAAAGTTCGTATTAAATTTGCTAAGCGGTCAAATAAAGATTCCGGTATCTGATCTTCCACAACACTTTGTTTCATATCAACAAATAGGTTCATCAAACGATCTTCTGTACCAAAATTAACACCATCTTGTCTATACTCATCTAGAAACGCTTTCATGAAAGCCAAATCTTGATCAATCAAATCCAATAACTCTTTCTTGTCCATATATATCACACTCTTATCAGAGATAACTTATCTTATCAACTCGACAACATTTTCAGGAAGCATTGCATCCCCAACATCATCTTTCGGAGCGTTCTTAAGGAACAGCATTGGAACGATGGTGTAATTCTTGGCAAATGGTAACAGATTAGCTTTACGGAGAAGTTCGGCTGTTAACTGTTTGCCATTCTCCTGAGTTGTCCATTTGCATTCGCCAACTAACAGATACTTTTTATCAAGCGATTCGGCCATTACATCGAACTCGACCTGTTCCGGCTTTTTATCCTCATTGAGAACAGAACCCCACCAGCGTTTTGCCTTGCCATAAACTACTCCATTAACAAGATTTCCTGTGACAGCATCCCGACACAGTTTTTCCCATTGCATACTCACATACTCAGAGAAATGAGCAGTCAAAGCCTGTTCTATGGGTAAATGACGGCCAAGCTCAATAAACGAACGATTAGGAACAACAAACTGATAGTAAAATGCTATAAACGGATCGGCTATCTTGTAGAGGCTCTTTTTCGCATTCTTTTCATCAATACCGAATGGAACATCTTTTTTCAAGAATCCGAGATCGACAAGCTTCTTCAATGGACGCGACAGATTAGTTGCCGGCTCATTACATCGTGCTGCAATCTCGGAAAGCCGATTTGCACCAGTACCGATATAAGACATTATCGTTGAAGTCTTGACAATATCTTTAACGTCATCCTGAAACAGTTTTATCGGCTCTTCATAAAGAGTTCCATTTACAGAAAGGATATTGTGCCACAAGGCATCATCAAGCGAGTTTCTGTTTTCCCTCAGTTCCCAATAACGCGGTACACCACCCCATACGGCATACTCTTCAATGGCACTCATCGCATCAAGGTTCAAAGCCTCCTGAATATACGGTAAACGTATTGGTGTAAGTCGCATTATCTCATCAGCACGGCCATAGAGGGGTGCAGTAGAATCAAGGAACAGCCCATACATCATATTTTGCGACGAACCACAAAGCACAAGGTTATACTTCAACTGCTTCTCGTCAACAAGTTTCTGTAATACAGACGGCAATTCTGGAGATTGCTCCACAAGATACGGAAATTCATCCAAGCATAGAGTAAAACATCTGTCTGTTCGATAATTGACCGCACGAAATATAGATTCCCAATCCGGATATGTCAACTTATCAAAATCCGGAAACACTTGTGCAATTACTTTTGCAAGCAATATCCTCTGGAGTTGGCCTTCAGAACGGTCGGCAAGGAAATAAACATCCGTGTCCGACAACACCCTTTTGATAAGCGTTGACTTACCCAATCGTCTGCGACCATACATTACGACTAATGAGGACTTCTCTCGCGCAAGAGCATCTTGTAGCCGTGCAGCTTCATCTATTCTATCAACGAATTTCATGTATCTTATTTATTATGCAATACAAACATAATGTTTTTATCGCATAACACAAAATTTTAAGCTGTGTTTTTTATCCTAATAGAGCCCTCGACTTATGTGTAGGAAACATGAGTTTTATCCTTTTTTCGAGTCTCTTTTCCTTGTTTTTAAACTCAAATCTTGCAAAGCTTTTCCCAACTTGTCTTCTTTTGCCAGCCACAGAATATCATCGTCAAGCTGTAAAGCATAATGATGTATTAAAAGGGAAAATCTCAAAATTAGAAGAGGTGGCTAAAATCAATAAGCATTTGGAAAAGTGCGGAAAACAAGGTGATTTTGCTTTGGATAAATGCAAAAGCTATCATATTATTCGTAAGTACCATATATACCCGTATAACAAACAATATGTTATTTTGTTATATGGGCGCAAACAATTTCTCCTTACAGCATATATTCAAGATTAGTTTGGCTATTCAAATGAAAAGCAACTTTACTTTATCTCCATATTCATATGTACGAGTATTAAAGTAAACCTAACAGAGGGAGGGAAAGAGATGGCTTCGCTAACCCCGAGTCGAACTATACCTGAGCCTTCTCTTTTGGCTACAAAAGAATCCGAAATTCCAACTCACAAGACTGACAAAATTTCATATATGAACTTTTATTCATATTTTCGTCCTCTAAAGAAACAAATTATGGAAACATCAAAAACATACAATAGAACAATTAATTTATTAGATAAGTACACACAGTTTATCAAGTCTATTAACACCAAGGATATTGAGAACAATCTTACACTAGATAAATTAATAGAACTAAAATCAATACTGTCTGATATTAATAACATCATGACATTAATATCAACTCGTTCTATTGCGACAAAGATATCAGACATATTATCATTTAAAAATGAAGATAGAAAGCGGGTATTTAATGTTATTGATAACCAAAAGCCAAACACGAATGGGTTCGATATAAGAATTGACTCTCCTGTAAAAATATTAGTAGAAGTCAAATGTAATTCTCTAATTCACAACAAAAAATTTGGTGCTGCACAAATCAATGCAATTCTTGAAGATGCTAGAAAATTACGGTTAGAATCATCTCGACATATAAAGGCAAGTAAAAGTATTCAAGACACAAAAGATTATATTAAGATAATTGCTATTGTCAATTTTGGCAATAGGTCTGACGAAGATTTAACGTCTCAACTACTGAGAGAAACCAAGTGTAAAGAATCTACTAATTCTGCAAGAAAAGAACGAATGAAAGTGAAAAAGTTTTTAAAGCCATTATATTCACTATCACAAATACATGAAATAACAGATTTAGATAATGTTTATCTAACAGTTTTATCAATAAATGATCTAAAAACTGAGTTAGAGCGAATACGATGTGAATACTGTTTATCACTCAAATGCTAACAGAGGGAGAAAAGAGGGCGATTTTTCTCTTTTCCCCTCCGTTTGAAGATAAACTAAGGTTAAAAACGTTAAATCTTTGATTTTTGACGAAAAAATAAGTAAATTTTTGAAGCGTCTATCTTTTAAATTGTAAACTATTGATAATCAATATATATATATAATGCTGCGTCGGGAAATAACCCCGTATTATTAACGATCACCATAAATATTACAGTTATGAAAAAGTGTAAAATTACCGTTATGAGAATAGCTTGCTATCAAGATTTGATGGCAAAGTATGAGAATCCTATGGAACATGCTTGTGATATGAAAGAAGGACAAATTTTCATAGCTAATGGTTGGAAGAAGCCCGAAGGTATGTGCGATAGTGCTTGGGAGAGCATGTCTTCTTTTGTAATGACTTTAGCGCATGGCGGAGGTAATTTTTATAACGGGTGGATGAAAAATGAGAAATCAGCCATGATATCGTGCAATGACGGTTTTCGTCCTGTTAGTTTTTTGATTGAGGCATTGGAAGAAGAGGCCGAATGAGAGGTATTCAAATGGATTTCAAAACTAAACTATCTCGGCGTGTCGGAATGGATGATATTCGTGAGATACTTTTTCTTGTCGAGAGTGATGACGGTCAAAAGCAGAGATTGTATGACTTGCTTATCAGTGATGATGGGGTTATCGGTTACCATGCGGCGTGGGTTTTTACTCATTTTTCACCGGAAAACAGAAAGTGGTTGTACGGGAAACAGGATGAATTGATAGATGAAGTATTAGCTTGTAAACATGGGGGAAAACGGAGGGTAATTCTTTGTTTGCTCTATCAGATGCCACTAATGAATCCGCCAAGGGTGGATTTTCTTGATTTCTGTTTGGAAAAAATGATGTCGTGTCAGGAATTGCCGGGGGTAAGATCGCTTTGTATGAAATTGGCTTATGAATTATGTCTTTCAATTCCTGAATTGATGCAAGAATTAAAAATGGCACTTACGATAATGGAAGTTGATACATTACCATCTATGCGAACTGTTCGAAAGAATGTGCTGAAAGCGATGGGGAGAGGAAAAAGTTTGCAAACTTTCTGATTGAGCAATTTGTTAGTAAGCTAATTATCTTGTGATTGTCATCAGGGAACGTTTTCAAGAACGAACATATTATTCATTGCTTTTGTGCTTAATTATAGTTCTGTTATCAGTATTGATAACCTTTTCGGCTCAAATGCAAGTAAAATTTGATAAAGTCAGCTCAATTTAAGTCGATAAATTTACAAGAATATAGCTAACTAGAATAAAGTCACTGACATTCAGTGACTTTATTTATAATGTAAACGAGTGTGGTAAAATCACCGAATTACTCCACGTGCGTGTACCAACTATCGGAAAAATCAAGTTGATTTTCCCCGGCAAAAAAGATATACACGTGTGCCGTGCAGCCGATAGACTCGTCAAGAGTGAATTCCCCTTGCAAATCTCCCCGGCAGCCATTCACTTCCGGGGCTAATCGGGGTGAGCGTGTCAAGTTGTCGTACAAGACGCCAACTTGCATTTTGTCCGTTGCCGCCGCGGTTTTCCACTCTCTTTCTTCTTCCCATGTCACGAGGAAACGATTGCCTTCCCGCTTTATTTGTAAATCACGGGGCAATGCCAGTTTCCCCACGGTGAACACGAATCCCTCGAAGTCCGTGATTTCGCCTGTTCCGTCAAAACAACGGAAATTGGTCGAGTTGAACAAATTGGGGGCTATTTTCCCTTGTGCCTTGGCGGCAGTACGCCACACGGTAGGGGATACCTGTTTCATGTATTCCTTGTAAAACAGTTGTACTGCCTTGAAACGGGTGATTATCTCCTGTTGCTTGGGCGTGTGCCCTTCCACTTCCCATTTCCTTTTTTTCCCGGGAATGGCATATCGTTTGACGTGCGTTTCGCCATTCCACGTGTAATAAATCATGTTGCCTCTTCTGCCACGGATTTTGCCGTTAAAAAAATCGAATATTTTCATAATAAGATACTTGATTTTGTTAGTTGTCTTCATATTTCCTCCTCCGGTTCCAAGTACTGTGCTTGAGAAACTTCCGTTTTATCCGCCTTCGTTGCGAACGTGTACACGACTAAGTCTTCTCGCTTCACCCCATATTGCAGTGTCATGAACACGGAACCGTATTCCTTCCGGTTACGAAGCTGTATTAATTGCCAATCACCTGATTCTTTTTCCAACAACACGCCGTACACCAAGTCATCCGCGTAAGCATTTTCCTCGTCTTCCATTCCTGTTTGCGTGAAAACAAGCTTGTTTGTCATGCTGTTGTAGCTAAGCGTCACATTCGGAACAGCTAATGTTCCATTCGTGCGAAGCAGGCGTTTGTAGTCAGCCATAACCGTATCCTCGTCCGATTGCCGGAGTGCATTCGTGAACGAGAAGGGGAGTCCCGTTTCCGGAACTCCCTTTTCAACATTCGTCATGCTTCTTCCTCCAATTCTAAAAACTGTGACTTGGAAGCTTTCTTTTTGTTTGCACTCAGCGCGAACGTGTACACGATCAGGTTTTCTTTCTTCCACCCTTGCGGTAACGCTGCAGAAGTGGAACCTCCTTCACCTCGAACGCGAAGCTGCACCAATCGGCAAAAGCCTTTTTCTTTCTCCAGTAACACGCCATACACGAGGTCATCTGCGTTGCAATTCACCTCTTCCTCCATGGCTGTTTGCACGAAGGCAAGTTTGCTATTCGCGGCTTGATAGCTAACTGTCACATCCGGAACCACGAGTTGTCCATTCGCGCAGAGCAGGTGTTCGTAGTCAACCGTGATGATGTCGCCTTCCACCGTACAAATGTCCTTGTTCAGCTGATGGAATGCATTTCCCGCTGAAAGTCCCCTTTTGCGCTGCGGAAAACCGATAACGATTGCCGGTTGCAGATTTTGTGTTAATTCTACTAACATTCCGAACCTTTTCCGTTGTTCAACGGCGGCAGGAGAATCGGAACTTTTCCTCTCCGCACCTTTTCTTCTCGCGATATTATCGCTGTATCGCATATAATACGATACTTTACCTACGGAGCCAATAATGGCACCCAAAAGGTCTGTGAATATTTTAGCTATAATAAATAAATTTTAGCTATTAATACTACCGTGATAACTCATTTCCTTTAGAGCGGATAAACTGTTTTCACGATAAACAGCCTCAACGCCATTTAAGTAATTTTGAAGACAAGCAAACGGCACAAAGTAAAAACCGTTTTAATATCACGCAATAAGCAGTTATCGTCTTCAGTAGTAAATCGCCAAGTATTTTGCTAAAGGCAAAAGGGCATTTTGTATTGACTCAATAATATGAATCAATGTTGATGGAGTATTTTTCAACGTGGCAAAGATCAATAAAAATAATCACATTGCAAAGAAAATCTGGTATTATTTTAAAAATAAATTTTCCAATTTCCCTTCTAGTAGGTCGAAGTATTTGATTACGTGCATCGAAGTCCGTATCGTGGTAAAGAGTTTTTCCGGGGAATTATACGCGTGATTGATTTGGGAATATCCCGGATTTTTCCTAATATTGTGTCGTTAATAAATAAGTCAAACCAAAACGTCAAGAAGGAAGAAACAGACATTTGAATTTGAAAATATAGTAGAACGAACAGGATATTATTTTACATTGCAAAATCTGGTACATTTTCAATTACTACGAATAATAAGCCGAATCACGTTCCACCCCCGTTTGGGCGTGGACTGTTTTCGCTTTCGTAGTGAGAGGTTTACCAGAGCCTTGCAATGTAGGAAGAGTCAGCAGTTTCACGCTCTCTTTATGTCCTTCCACTTAGAAACGTTATAAACAGTACCGGAAAGTTCATCTAGGACAGCGGTTTTGCAATAAATTACTACTTTTGTTACACGGCTACCCCGATGAGCGTTTGATGGATTCTGAAAATTGATTACATTTGTATAATTATTCGGGATAATACCCGGGTAACGAAAATGTGAAATATTTGAAGCGTTTAGTTTTATCCTTGTTTTGAAAATCGCCAATTTACGAAGCAGAAGGGTAAACAGTACAAACGTTCATGCTTGCCATATAGAAATCTACTCTATATTTGGTTTAGCGTGGGGTAGCTGTTTATTTCTGCAAAGGTGTTTGGCGATACCTCAAAACAAATAAACTGAAAGTTCCCACGCTTCTCTTTTATTATAAATTTACCACAGGGAACGTTGGTATGTAAAAATCGCAATTATGGCAACTAGAAAATGTCCTTACTGTGGTAAGATTGGTGATGCTAGAACTTCCGTGTGTCACTTTTGTAAGGGAAGGTTGACAGGCTCACCGGAATCTGAATCTAGGCAAGATCACGTTTTACAACTTCCAATGGTCTATTATGATTGGGGATGGGTATTATTACTGATATTTCTGATCGCTTTAGTAGTAACTAGGATTAAAGGTGGACTGGAAGTTACTTCTGCTTTGTTACTTTTTATAGTTGGGTGGAGATTTGCTTTGTTGGACAAGTACATATATAATTTTCAACAAAAAATTGGAGCGTTGAAAGCATTTCCTTGGTTTTATTGGTTGTTGGGTACGTTAATATTTATAACAGATGGAAGAATTTTGCAAGATGGTATCACAGCCATAGATGTACTTGTTATCGTATCAGGAATTGGAAGCATTGTCTGTGGTTTTATTGTCAGTTGGCAATTAATAAAATTCAAATATGACATTACTGGAGGTATAAAAGCTTTAGGGTACTTTCTTTTTGTAAGTAACTTCATTTCTTTTTTAGTACTATTTTTATTACTAGTACAATATTTTGTCAATGAAGACATTACCGATTTTGATAAAATTATACTGTGTAGTTATATATTTCTTTCTATGGGTACGATTCATTTTATTATGAATATTTTTTATAAAGCACGTTGTTACAACAATAATGAGTATTCCCGAACTACATTTTTATAACGAGTAGTTGATAATTAAGACAACATAAATGTTGTATGATTATATTATTTGAGAACGTTTAAATAACTAATAGCAATTATGGAAACTAAAAATTGTCCTTACTGTGGTGAAACAATCAATGCGGAAGCTTCTAAATGTCGTTTTTGTAAGGAATGGCTGACAGGCTCACCGGAAATATCGGTTTCTTCTGAGATCGAATCCCATTACAATCATTTATTGCAACTTCCTCAAGGCAGTTATTATTGGGGATGGGTACTAGTACTGATATTCTTAATCTCCCTCGTGGTAACCAAAATTGAAGGTGGACTGGATATTACATCTGCATTATTACTTTTCCTTGTTGGATGGGGATTTGTTCTGCTAGACAAATACATGGATAATTTCCAGCAAAAGATTGTAATATTGAAAATACTTCCTTTTTTTTATTGGGTAATGGGTGTATTAACTTTTATATCGGCTGGAAGTACTTTACAAGATGATACTACAATCATAGATATGATTACTATTGTAGTAGGGATAGGGAGTTTGGTCTGTGAGTTAATCGCCAGTTGGCAGTTAATGAAATTCAAATATGATATTGTTGGTGGTATAAAAACTTTAGGAATCTATCTTTTCATCATTAATCTTATTTTGATCTTCGTGTTACTTCTATTGTTGTTGTTATCTTCATTAAATGAAGATGTAACTGATTTTGTCGAAATTAACTTATGGTGTGGTATATTTTTTTCTGTTATTACAGTATTTTTTATTATGAACATTTTCTATAAAGCACGTCGTTACAACAAAACTGGGTTTGATGATGATGGGCATCCTCGACCTAAATTTGTACAACGAAATATTCGAGGAAGTAATAAAAAGGGGGTGGCTGGTTTTGTTTTGGCTCTGTTTGGATTATTGATAGGTTGGGTACCCGTGCTGGGGTGGATATTATGGATTCTAGGACTAATCTTCTCTTCTTTGGGAATGTCGAAACAACCTAAAGGTTTGGCTGTAGCTGGGTTTGTTATTTCTTGTATCGCTGTGATTATTATTATCGCTGTGAGTAAAAACTTACATTAGTTTTGGAAATTATCAATAATATATAGCTCATATTTTGTCATTCGAGAACGTTGATATTTAATAAATTGCACTTATGGAAATAAAAAAATGTCCTTATTGTGGTGAAACAATTAACGCAGGAGCTTCCAAATGTCGCTTTTGTATGGAATGGTTAATAACCCCCCAGGAAGAATTGATTTCACCAGAAATTTCATCTCACCATAATTATTTGTTGCAACTTCCACAAGGTAGTTATTATTGGAAATGGGGATTATTAATGATATTCTTGGTCCCTTTTATAGAAGGTGGGGCGATTATTGTATCTGCTATGTTTTCTTTTATGCTGGGATGGGGATTTTTCATGTTAAACAAATATATGTGTAACTTTCAACAAAAAATCAAGATGTTACAGGTACTTCCTTGTTTTTATTTGTTGATAAGTATACTAATATTGTTAATAAATAGAAATATCTCGGGAGGATTACTTGTTGTCATAAGCGAGATTTCTATGATATTGGGGATTGGAGGCATGGTCTGTGGGCTTATTGCTGGTTGGCAATTGATGGAATTTAGGCATGATTTTGTGAAAGGTATGAAAAGTTTAGGAATATTTATTTTTATAAGTAATCTCATCTTAATTTTCATATTACTATTGTCATTATATATGACAATTAATTACTGGAAATTATATAATGAAACGATATATTTAAGTGGTGCATTCTTTTTTATCACGGTACTTTTTATCATGAATGTCTTCTATAAAGCACGCCGTTACAATGAAACAATAAATACAGAAACGGATGAAATTGAAAAAACATGAACCTCGGGCATTATCATGTTAATGATTAATAAGGAAAAGAGAAACATTATTTTATCATCGATACAATCTTGTTCGTAGTGTAACGGCTATTTATAAATACAAAATAATACATTGAGATTATGAAACGCTATCTTGTTATTTTTATTTCATTAATGGTATTACCATATTTTATTTTCGCGCAGAAAAACGAAAAAATATATCGGAATAATATTTCGTTACTCACGTGTACGCCGCTTGTTTGTAATAGTTTGCAGGGTACACAAATCCTAATAGAAAAATACAGTAATTTCCACATGGATTTTGAAGAAATTGTCATAGAGAATGATCGTAATGTGGCATATTACTCTTACGAAGGCAATCGTATTTTATGGGATGTCAATATCTTTGATGCGACGTTGACTTTGTACTTCTATGACTCTAATAATCTTTTGTACAAGGACGAATCCTATTCGTTAAAATCCACACTATTATTAAACGTCGTGAAAAGTATTTCGGCGATGAGTTCCTTGAAAAAACAAAAGATTCGTCAATACAATTATAACGCTCAACGACAAGTAACAAGTATCGTTTCTATTCATCCCAACGGGAACAAGCGAATAGAAACTTACAAGTATGATAACAAGGGACGCCTCTCCGCCGTGCTGGAGGACGGGGAAACAATTCGGGAATACAGGTATGATGAAACGGACAAGCTTACGAGAGAAACAGAAATATCCCGAACTTCTTATAAAGACCAGACCGGGATTTACAGGGGAGGAAAACAGTATTTTTATAAAGGCGGGCAAATTGTAGAGTCTTGCAAAACAAGTCAAGCCACGTTATGGGGTAAAATAACTCATATAAGGGCATCGAAATCATCAACTCTTTTGGCGGATATGATTGGTAAGTCTTTTCCTATAACGTCAGAGGGAGCACTCGGAGAGTTAATAGCGAATAGAGTGCTTATCGGAGAAGTGGATATAGACTATAAAATGGTAGTTACTCGAAAAAATAATGAGCCTGAAACCAAAGAAGAGTTTGTTACATACGAATATGAAATAAATTCTCACGGTAATTGGGAAACACGTTACACGCGATCTTCAACCGATGGCAAAATACAGAAGATTGCCAAAAGGGAATACCGTAGTTTATCTTCTGTACAACAAGAGATACAAGAACAGGAGAGAGAGAAGCTAGCTGTCATAGAACGAAAAGCCCGGGAAGATTCTATCAGGCAGGCTCGTCAAGATTCAATAAAGCAAGCAAGAATCCGAGAAGATTCTATAAGTCTAGCTAGACAGAAGCATATAAGTGATTCTATAAGATTAGCAAAAAGTATTCAGAGTATTCAACGTGCGGCATTGTTGGAGTTAGTTAAAAATATAGAAAATGGTGATAAAGAGCTTCAGCAATTATACAGTAATAGAAATATACTCGTCGAAGGTTTTCGGAATAGTGATGGTTCTCTCGTTCGTGCCAAGAATAAATTATATAAAGTCTATAATGCAATATACCAAGCAAGTGAAGTGTGTCGTAGAAATGCTCGTAATAAGAATTTTGCTGGTGTAATAGATGAAAAATTCCTGCGAGATGTTCAAATTATTCAGCAAAATATGAGAAAGTTTCGGAAAGCAAAAACTAAGTTGGTCGAGAAAAAATTGGATAACATGGATTCTTTAGAAGATAAAATAGAATTTTTGAAAAAAGAGGCCTTAACTTTGCTCCCGAGTGAATAATATTATTGGATTCATCATCCCTCACCGAGGAATTGAAAATTTAATTTCGTTGATAATCAAAAACTTTAATACATAAAAGAATTGAAGCTATATTTTCATGATAACGGGGAAAATAAAATATTTATACTATTCTCTCCGTATATTATGGCGACCAACTCCTGACTAGGTTCTGACCAAGTCCTGACTAACTCCTGTATAGACAGGACTTGGTCAGGACTTAGTCAATACTTGGTCAATAGGTAAGTGCCATGAAACACGGAGAATACTCTTTTCAAAGCATAGTTTGTTATGATTATTTCAAGAAATTTCCTCCATGAATTCCTCGTACAAAGCCACGGGACTGTAATGTCACAACTTAGTACTTTCATTTTCCAGTTTCTTGTAGGTTTTGGAATGATAGAATTTTCGTATAGCATCAATCATGGAACCTCCATGCTCTTTCACGTATATTTGCGCGAAAAGACTGACTTTGGAGGATAACAGCAAATACCGACTTCGGGTATGTAATCTGTCCAACCTTAATATGGAAGGGATTATAATAGATTTATTTCTTCGAGAGAGAGTCCGGTCGTTTGAACAATAATATCCGGTGCTATGCCAAAAGATTTCATATTCTCGGCGATTTCTCGTTGTTTTTTCTTTTCTCCCTCTGCTAATCCTTTTTCAATTCCTTTCGCTAATCCTCGTTGTTCTGCACTGTAATAGAGTGTTTTTTCGACGCTGATAATATCCCAGAATTTCTCGTACCCTATGTGCGGTGTGAATTTTGGCAATTCCACGAAAATCAATTGTAAGCCATCAATAACCTTATCAGAGTTCTCCACAATGTCAGGTCTGCCTTGGGGTTCAGGTATCTCATGGTTGGTCTGTATTTAATTTATTGTTTAATAACAACAAACATAGTGAATTAAATCGAGAATTGTTTATACGCTTACCCGTGTTTTCGTTAAATACCGTGAAAAATAAAACTTTGTTACGCTAGTCTTGGTTATTTTCCGGAATATGTCTAATTTTAAAACATCGTAATACCACCATCTTCGGATGTCAATGACGAATTATGGTCTGGTTTTTGTAAGTTTGAATATTGAATTAAAGGAATAACCTCATGGGAAATAGTGTAAGATATAGTGTAAAGACCGCTTGGCGAACAATAGGGGCGTGTCTGTTATTGGGTTGTCTCGTGTCGTGTGGCAGCTACAAAGTATTGGATATTGATGTGTTGAAACCGGGGGGAATTAATCTGGGGAGTGGTGATGCACAGGTAATGTTTATAGACCGGAAGATCGTTCACGTGTCGGATTCTCTCTCGGCACAGCAATTATATACTTCCTTGCGGTTGAGGCGGGATAATCTGGTGAATTGCTTCTATGACGGGCTTCGTGACGGCTTGCGTAACGGGTTGCGTCCCGTGTTGCTGGTAAGAGGGTTAGGGTTGACGCCGTTATACGTGCCTGATGGTTTCGAACCGGAGCCTGTAACTCCGGAAGAAATTCGGGCGTTGGGGAAAAATTCCCGGTTGACGCACGTGCTTGCCGTGGAATATTGTAAATTTAATCTTGATTTTTCAGGTCGTTTGCTATTGGATGATAATATACTCGTTCGTTTGTATGATGCTAACGGACAAGTGGTGGATTCGATGAATAGCAAGAAAATGGAAGTGAAGCATAGCGTGTACGAGGGTGAGGATGATTACGCCACGATTTGTAACTTCTTCTATGACAAGGGATGGAGTTATGCCGAGCGACTGACTCCGATGTGGACACCGGAGAAACGCCGGATATACACGGGCAATCGTTTGTTAAGTTTGGGGTATCAGTTATTCCAAGAAGAGAACATACCGGAGGCACGCCGGATATGGGAGGCGGCGTTGGCGTTGAAACCGAACGTGGCGGCACAAGCCGCGGTCAATCTTGCTTGGCTTTACGAGAAAGACGGGAATTTTTCCGGGGCAAAGGCCTTGTTGGAAGCTGCAGCAAAGACGTTGCAGAAAGCTAACGTTGATAATAAATTGTCCGTGTATATCATGGATTATATCGCAACTCTCGACAAGCGGATAAAAGATGAAACTAAAATAATGGAACAGATATAAACGAATTTAAAGCATGGAAAATTTCAATTATTACAATCCGGTAAAAATACTTTTCGGGAAAGGAAAGATTGCTGAAATCGGGAAATGGATTCCCCGTGGAATGAAGATCATGATGACCTACGGCGGTGGGAGTATCAAGAAAAACGGGGTATACGCTCAGGTTATGGATGCCCTGCAAGGATTTGATATCGTGGAATTCCCCGGGATAGAACCGAACCCGCATTACGAGACGCTGATGCGTGCCGTGGAGTTGGCAAAACGGGAGAACGTGGGCTTTCTGCTTCCGGTGGGTGGTGGTTCCGTGATCGACGGGACGAAATTCATTGCTGCCGCGATATGCTTCGAGGGCAACGAACCGTGGGATATTGTTGCCAAGGGAGCAAAGATCAACGCGGCACTTCCTATCGGGACAGTGTTGACGTTACCCGCCACGGGGTCGGAAATGAATTGCGGGGGCGTGATTACCCGCGAATCCACGAAAGAAAAGCTGGCGTTTCGTTCACAACACGTGTTCCCGAAGTTCTCCGTGCTTGATCCGACGGTGACGTATTCACTGCCGACGCGTCAAGTGGCTAATGGTATCGTGGATACTTTCGTGCACGTGATGGAACAGTACTATACTTTCACGGAACATGCCGAGATACAAGACCGTTTCTCCGAATCTATTCTGAAGACCTTGATCGAGATCGGACCTCGTTTGATTCAGGATGAAACGCCGAATTATGACGATCGGGCAAATTTCATGTGGGCTGCCACTATGGGGCTAAACGGGTTGATCGCTTGCGGTGTAACCGAAGATTGGTCTACTCACCATATAGGTCATGAACTGACTGCGTTCAACGGGTTGGATCACGGGATTACTCTGGCAATCGTTTTGCCGGGAGTAATGAGCGCCACGAAGATGAAACGTCGGGAAAAACTGTTGCAATATGCCTCACGGGTGTGGAATATTGACCCAACTCAACCCGATGCCTGTGATCAAGCTATCGCTCGCACGGAACAATTTTTCAATGAATTGGGAGTGAAAACCCGTTTATCCGATTACGGCGTGGGAATAGACACTATCGACCGTATCGAGAAACGTTTCCGTGACCGGGGTATGTTTGCCTTGGGCGGCATTGACGACGTGAACGTGGATAACGTGAGGGCGATATTGACGTCAAGACTCTAGTTAATTGAAAGTTGAAAATGGAAAATTGAAAATGATATATTCCCGGACGTGAGGACTATTATTTTACAGTTTTCCATTTTCAATTTTGTATCATAAATTGAAGTTGAAAATATAGGAATACCTTTCATTTTCAATTTTCAATTTTCAATTTTCAATTGTATGTTGCAAGTTTATCGGGCTTCCGCGGGTGCGGGAAAGACTTTTGCTTTGACGATGGAATACTTCAAGATCGTTTTTAACTCCCCGTTGGAGTACAAAAACGTTCTGGCGGTTACGTTCACGAACAAGGCGACGGAAGAGATGAAATCCCGTATCGTGAGAGAGTTGAATAAGTTGGCGGAAGGGCAGAAGAGCGATTACCGGGAGGATTTGAAGCGATCGTTGCGGTTGTCGGATGAACAGGTGAAAGCCCGCGCGGAAGTGTTGCGCACGCTGATCCTGCATGATTACGGGCGACTCGCGGTAACGACGATCGATCGTTTTTTCCAGCGTGTGATCAAGGCTTTTACCCGGGAACTCGGTATATTCCCCGGTTATAACGTGGAGTTGGACAGTGATTACGTTTTGCAGCGTGCTGTCGATCAAGTGATGCAGCGTATGAACAAGGACAGGGAGTTGGGGGCGTGGATTACCGAGTTGATGAATGATAGCGTGGAGGATGCCCGTTCGTGGAGCGTGAAGTCAAAAATTGCCGAGTTGGGAAAAGAACTTTTCGGCGAGAGTTATATGCTTTTCGATAAGGATGTACAAGAGCGTTTTAGTGACCGGGATTTCTTGAAAATATACAAGCGTTTCCTGCAAGGTATTATTACCGGGTTCGAGAAACGTTTGCAAGAATACGGGCGAATAGGGTGCGTGTTTATGGAAGAGCAGGGACTGCACGTCGAGGATTTCAAGGGAGGCAAACGTTCGGCGGTCACTCACTTTTATAAATTGAAGGATAAAAATCTGGATGGCATCACGGCTACTATCCGTAAAGCAGTTGATAATCTTGACGAATGGGTGACCAAAAGCATGGATGCTGCCGGTCGTGCCCGCGTGGAGGATGCTTACACGACGTTGAACACGTGGTTGCGGGAGAGCGTGGAGTTTTATGACGAGCATCTCCGGGATTACGTGTCGGCTCGTTTGTTGTCGGGTAACCTTTATCAATTGGGAATATTGAATGATTTGTACGGGGAAGTCCGGGATTATTGTGACGAGAAAGGACTTATGTTGTTGAGCGACACAACCCGTTTGCTCAATACTCTGATCGCGGGTAACGATACTTCTTTCCTGTTCGAGAAGACGGGAAACTTCTACAAGCACGTGATGATTGACGAGTTTCAAGATACTTCCACTATGCAGTGGGCGAATTTCCGTCCACTGATCGTGAACACGCTTGCCGAGGGCGGACGGGCGATGCTTGTGGGCGACGTGAAACAGAGTATCTACCGTTGGCGCAACGGGGATTGGCGCTTGTTGGCGGAGGGCGTGGAACGTGATTTTACTGCTTTCGGGACTGATAATATCGTGTTGGGGCATAATTGGCGAAGTAGCCGGGAGATCGTGGAGTTTAACAATCGTTTTTTCGTGCAGGCAGCGGGACAATTGAAGGAATTGTATGACGCGGAATGCGGGGAGGATAATGTTTATTCCCGCTCGATCGCGGAGGCATATAATAAACCGGAACAGTTGGTTAGCCGTCCCGGTAACGGGTACGTGGAAATTCGTTTCGGCGAAGAGAAGCAGGAGGAGGGAAGTGATACCGCTATTATGGAAGAGGTCGTGGCTATTGTCAATGATACCGTGCGTCGCGGCGGTCACCTGAAAGATTGTGTTATCTTGGTCCGTAACGGCAAGGAGGGGGCTTTTGCCGCCGATTACCTGATAGAATATAATAAACGGGAGGGAATACCTTTTCCCGTGACTTTTATTTCCAACGATTCGTTGTACGTGTCATCGTCGCCTTACGTGGAGTTGATTATCAACGTGCTGCGTTATATGGTGGAGCCGTATGATGCTGTAAACCGTACCGTGTTGCTTTACAATTACCGTACATTCGTGAAAGGGGAGAACACGGCGGAAGACGACGAACTTTTCAAGGCGGGCGGACAGGCGGAGAGTTTTCTCGACACACTTGATATACCGTTTCTGCGTGAACCGGAACGATTGGTTTCGGGTTCCCTGTTCGAGATCACGGAAGAGATTATCGAGGCTTTCGGGTTGAAGAACCGTACGGAAGAGCTGCCTTATCTGATCGCTTTTCAAGATATCCTGTTTGAATATGAACGGAATAACACGAATAGTTTGCCGGTGTTCCTTGAATGGTGGGAGAAAGAGAAAGATAAAAAGGTGTTATCCACTTCCGAGGAAACGGATGCCGTGCGAATACTCACGATACATAAATCCAAGGGGTTGGAATTTAAGTCGGTTATTATTCCCTTCTGCGCGTGGGATCTCGATGATACCCGCCACGGGCGACGGATATGGTGTCGCAACCGGGAGGAGGGATTCCGGGATTTGGAATATGCCCCGTTAAATTACTCTCCCAAGTTGGCGG
This sequence comes from Butyricimonas hominis, assembly GCF_014287455.1. Taxonomy (NCBI): domain Bacteria; kingdom Pseudomonadati; phylum Bacteroidota; class Bacteroidia; order Bacteroidales; family Odoribacteraceae; genus Butyricimonas; species Butyricimonas hominis. The sequence continues at coordinate 717,077 of NZ_JACOOH010000002.1, read as the reverse complement.
ACAGTCATTTTAGGGAGGATTACATGGAAGAGCACATGAAAGCATACGTCGATAACTTGAATTTGCTTTACGTGGCTCTGACACGGGCGGAGAGGGAATTGTACGTGTTGCCTTACGCGCCAAAGATCAGTAAAGAGGGTAAACCTTCGGATATCGGGGCATTTCTTTATCAAGTGTTGGAACAACTTGCCCTGCCGGAATGGGACGGTGAGAATTTGTGTTTGCGCATCGGACGGCAAGAAGTGATTCCTGTTTCGGGGAAAGTGAATGACGATAATACATTGAGTTTGTCGGAATACCCGATATATAATTTGAATGGTCGGGTAAGCGTGCGCTACAAGTACGAGGACTATACCGATCCGGAAAATATAGAAACTTCAGCAGTAGACGAGGGGAAGATGTTGCACGAGATTTTCCGGCGTATCGAAACCGTGAATGATATTGATCGGGCTGTCGGTGATATGTACCGTGCAGGATTGATAAATAACGATGAACGGGCGGTGTACCGGGAGCAGGTGGTCGGTTTCTTGAAAAACAACGTCCCTTCGGAATGGTTTGACGGTAAGTACAAGATTATCAACGAACGGGATATTCTTTTTAAAGGGACTGGAAAAGCTCGTCCAGACCGGGTAATGACAGACGGCAGGAAAGCCGTTGTCGTGGATTACAAGTTCGGGCGGAAAGAGGAGAAATCCTATCTTCGTCAAGTTGGTTTTTACTGTAAGACATTACGCCAAATGGGATATACCGACGTGTCGGGATATATCTGGTATGTCACGTTGGACAAAATCGTACCCGTGTATACCGAGAGTACACCTGTTCAGTTGCAGCTTTTTGATTGAATTTCTTTAAAACTTTCATTAAAAAAGTGGTCGGAATTTTTTCCGACCACTCGTGTTTTTTAGCCTTTTTTCTTTTATCTTCTATAATCAAGTCTTTTTTTACCGAGAGGGATGCTGCATCCGACGTAAGCGTTTGCACGGTTTGCATCGCCCGGGGCTTTCGTCATTAAATAGTCGGAACCGATGAAGATGGGACCTAATTTCAGACCGATACCCACGGTTTTGAATTCACTATGCAGGAATGAATAACTCAACGTGGCTCCGAACCAGTTTCTCGGACGATAGTTCGCCGAAACTGTTAATTCAGAATAAGAACTCGGGAGGGTGAATTGAGTGGAGGAGAGGACACCGAAACCGAGTTTGTTGTTCAGTAACGTGATCTCTGCACCGATGTTTAAGGTAGAACGAAGTGTCGTTTTACGGCTTTTGGCTTCACCTTCTTGGAATTGGATCAAATCAAGGTCGAAGATGTCCGTGTTACTAATGTAGTTTTCGTAATCATCGGGATTGATATTTTCCCAGTCGTTCGGATCATAATCGTCCGGGTTAATGGAACCTATGATTTCTCCATAAGTATGTGAACCTTCGGTCGTGGCTATCGTGGTGTGTGATTTAGACCAATTGATAAAACCTAAATCCAAAATAGCGGCTGAAACGGTCAGGTTGTTTAATATTTTGTAGCTTGCACCCAAGTCAATGCCGAATCCGAAACCGGAAATTCCCGGTGAATCGATATCAATATCATTGATATACTCGTGTTCTGAATCGTACTCAAGTTTCAAGCCTTTCATGGATGCTTCCAATTTTCCTTTCGTGGTAACTTCCCATTTTTGCATGTCGGAACCTGCATTCACGTAGATTTTGTCTATTTTGGCATCAAGGTTACCTACACCTATTAATACTTTGAAGCGTCCCCCGATATTCAGTTTGTCTGTCACCGGACGGGAATATCCCAAGCCGATTTCAGAGAATACATCAGCATGGAGTTCCATGTTTCTGATATCGTATTCTTGTCCTAAATCTATTTCCGCGTAACGGGCAAATTCAAACATCGTTTTCGGGATAGAAGCACTGACAATCGCTCTCGCTCCCAGATTGACAGTCCAAAATCCTTTACCACTATAAAAACCGAAAGAAAGGATATCGGTCGTGAAATCAATGTTCATTGTATTTTTGCTATCCAAACGATTCATGAATTTGTCACTTTCAAGGAAGCCGTTTTTGTTTTCGATGATATCCACGAAGTCATCGATAGATAGTTTGTTGGAAGAAATGGATAACCCTAACGCTCCAATGGTCGGAATATTGAAATATCCTCTGGCGGGTTGTAAAGCTGGATTCATTTTTAATCTCGCCGGAACGTTGTCCATAAAATAGGAAGTACGAAGCCCTTGAGCGTACCCGTTCGTGACCCCTAAAACTGTCAGCAAGCCCACCACACAAGCTACTTTCAGCAATTTGAAACTTTTTTTCATAAATAAGTGTCCTTTTAAATATGCAATATTGATAATTTCCTTATGCAAAATTGAGATTTTATTTTAGAATAGCAAAGGAATTTTATTACTTTTTTGTGACGTTTTAGAGGAAAAGGGGGATATTTGTTGTTTCATTATTTGGAAGTGAATATAAGAAACACTATCTTTGCACTCGCAAAACAGGAAATGTTTTGATGAACATTGCGGGATGGAGCAGTTGGTAGCTCGTTGGGCTCATAACCCAAAGGTCGTCTGTTCGAGTCAGGCTCCCGCTACAAGGAAAAGAGATTGAATTTTCAATCTCTTTTTTATTGTATTCAATAAAAAATCTCCCCCTGTAGAGGAGGAGATTCTCGGAACTGTATATTGCTTCTATGTAGTTACATCGTGACTCCAATGATTCCCTTCGTGGAACTTTCCAGAAAATCAATGATTTTCCGAATTTCCGGACCAATGGATATGGTTTCCTTGATTCTTATCAATGCGTTTTCAAGGCTGGTACTACATTGGTATATCTGGCGATACGCTTTCGCGATATCGTCGATGGTGTTTTCGTTCAACGCGTCCTCTTTACGCAGGATGGTTGCGTTTATCCCGTAATAGCTGATCGGGTTATGTGCTGCCACGATATAAGGGGGCACATCTTTATTTGCCCGACAACCGTCTTTGATGAAAGCCCATGTCCCGACACGGCATCCGTGTTTCACGATCACGCCGCTACCGAGAATGACACAATCTTCAATGACACAGTTCCCGGCGGTTTTTGCCCCGTTGCCGATAACACAGGTATTTCCCAGATGAGTGTCATGTGCCAGATGGACACCTTCCAGAAGGAAATTGCCATCTCCAATGATGGTGCAATCCGTGGTGTTCGTTCCCCGGTTGATGATAACTTTTTCACGGATGGTATTGTTGTTACCGATTCGCAGGATCGTGTCATCACCCTTGAATTTGAAATCCTGTGGAGTGGCACCGATAATGGCTCCATGATAAATCGTGTTGTTTTCACCCATGCGGGTGCCGCTTAGCACGCTGGCATAAGGCATAATCGTGCAATTGTCACCGATCTCTACATTATTATCAATGTAGGCGAAAGGATGAACGGTCACGTTCTTTCCTATTTTCGCGTTTGGATCAACATAAGCTAATGGACTAATCATATCTGTATGTTTTTGAGGTTTATTCTGTTCGTCCGCCACCTAACGCGTGGTACAAATTCACGACAGCCTGCATGCGCTGGAATTCATCGGATATTCCCGATAGTTGAGCGCTTAGCAGGGATTGTTGAGCTGTTAATACTTCCAAGTAAGTGGACGTCCCTAAAGTTAGTAATTCTTGCGTGTAATCGACAGATTTTTCCAAAGAAAATATTTGTTTTTCCCGTTGGATGATTTTGTCCTGTGCCGTCTGGTATTGAGTGAGGGCGTTACTAACTTCGCTTCCGGCGTTCAACAGACTTTGTTCGAAATTGATCATGGCCTCTTCCTGCTGTGCTTTGGCAATCCTCAACCGTGCGGTGAGGGCTCCTTTATTAAAAATCGGTTGCGCGAGGGAACCTATTGCCGTGGCGATCATCTTACCGGGATTAACGATGCCCATTCCGGAATTGTTTGTCCACCCCAGAGTTCCGTTGATCGTTAATTGCGGGTAGAAAGACGCCCGAGCTTGATTCGTGTTATAGAAAGTGGAAGCGAGAGCCATTTCCGCCGCTTTCACGTCCGGGCGGTTTGATAATAATTGAACCGGAACGCCCGCATTCAGCAAGGTAGGCAGATTCTGGTCTTCCAACTTGCCTCTTTCTATTCTTTGAGGGGCTTGTTTCAACAGGAGGGACAACGAGTTTTCCGTTTCCCGGATGCTTTGCTTTAAATCGGGGATAGAGGCGGCAATCATGTAACTGTTTGCTTCGCTTTGTGCTATCGCGGCTTCGTTTACCATGCCGGCTTCTTTCATGGCTTTCATGGTTTCCACGCTTTTTTGCCAGAGTAACGCGGTTTCTTCTGTGATAGCCAGTTGTTTGTCTAGCATCAACAACGTGTAATAAGCATTAGCGATAGCGGAAATAACTTGTGTCTGAACCGCTTGTTTATACGCTTCACTTTGTAGTAACATGACTTTAGCACCTCGTTTGGCATTTAATAATCTTCCGAACAGGTCTATTTCCCAACTGGAAACTACCGGTAGGGTATAGGTTTGTGAGGCTTTCGCTTTATCAAAACTGCTCACCGTTCCTTGGGGAGATAATCCCAAGGAAGGTAAGTATGCCAGACGGGAGGACATTAAGCCTGCCTCTGCTTCTTTCACTTTCAGCACGGCTGTCTGGAGATCGCTGTTTTGTTCCAGACCTAACCGGATCAATTGTTGTAATTGAGGATCCGTGAACACTTCTTCCCACGGTAGATTACCCATGTTTGTCGTGTCGGAAGCCAAGGTGTCCGTCACGGAAACGGGATCACGATACAAGCCTTGAACATCTACTTCAGGGCGATTGTATTGCTTGTAGATGTTACAGCTACTTAGCAAGGCCCCTAGACTGAGGGCGTATATTGTAACTCTTTTCATTATTCTTTATTTTGTGTATTGTTCAATTTCAGATTCCAGTTCGGAGTTATCCGTGTCATGCCATTCGATCGGTTTGATCTTTTCCTGCAAGTATTGGAATGCCACGAATAATGCCGGTACCACGAATATCTGACAAATCATACCGATAAACATACCACCGATGGCTCCCGTACCTAAGGTACTGTTACCGTTGGCTCCCACGCCACTGGCAAACATCAACGGCAACAATCCGATAACCAAAGCCAATGAGGTCATCAAAATCGGTCGAAGACGGGCAGAAGCACCCAACACGGCAGCGGAGACGATACTCATGCCGGATTGCCGGCGTTCCAAGGCGAACTCGGTAATTAAAATGGCGTTCTTTGCCAGCAACCCGATCAACATGATCAATGATATCTGCAAATAGATATTGTTTTCGACACCCATGAATTTAGCGAATATAAAGCTACCCATCAACCCGAACGGTATGGACAGGATAACTACCCAAGGTAATATGTAACTTTCATATTGTGCACTTAATAACAGGTAAACGAATACTAGACAGAGCAGGAAGATCATGGCTGTCGTACCGCTGCTGGAATTTTGTTCTTCACGGGTCATGCCGGAATACTCGAAACCATATCCCGTGGGCAAGGTTTCTGCGGCGACTTCCTGTATAGCTTGAATGGCTTGTCCGGAACTGTATCCGTCGGCAGGAGAGCCATTCACGCTCATGGCGGTAAACATGTTGAAACGCTTGATGTTGTCCGGGCCGTATATTTTCCGTAAGGTAATAAACTGTGTGATGGGAGCCATTTCGTTTCCGTTTCTGACCATGATTTGGTTAAGTGTTTCGGGATTGACCCTAAAATTAGCATCAGCCTGTATCATTACCCGGTATAGTTTACCGAAACGGTTGAAGTTGGAGGCGTACATACCACCGTAGTATCCTTGTAACGTGGTTAGTAACATATTCGGGGTTAGTCCCGCTTCTTTACATTTGGCCACGTCGATGTCTACCATATACTGGGGATAGTTCGGGTTGAAAGAGGTTCGTGCGGTGGCAATTTCCGGACGTTCATTCAATTTTTCGAGGAAGTTTTGTGCCACGCTATAAAAGTCGTCCAGACTACCTCCGGTTTTATCCTGCAGGTTGAACTCGAAACCGTTCGTGATACTGTAACCCGGAATCATGGGAGGTGCGAATAGAAGTACCCGTGCATCCTTTATCAAACCTTGCGTTTGCATGTAGAGTTGTCCGATAATACTATTAATATCTTCGCCTTTACCGCGCTCGTCCCAAGGTTTCAACCGGCATATAAATGTTCCGTAGGAACTACCTTGCCCGGCAATGAAACTATAACCGGCAACTTCCGTGCGTCCGTCGACAGCCGGGTTGCTTGCAATCAAACTGTCCACTTGAGTCAGTGCTGCCCGTGTTCTTTCCAAAGAAGTGGCAGGAGGGAGGTCTACAATAGCAAAGAAGGTTCCGGTATCTTCGTTAGGTACTAAACCTGATGGGGTAGACCTCATCAAGAGAATCAATATAACAATACTTACGGCAACGCTTATAAAGCTGATAACCTTGTGGTTGATAAAGAAATTGACACCTTTTTTGTATTTCTCGAGAGTTACGTCGTAAGCGGTATTGAATGCCGTATGGAAACGATTGATCAATCCTTTTTTATGCCCTTGTTTATTTTTATCATGCGGTTTCAGAAATATGGCACACAAGGCAGGACTCAATGTCAGTGCGTTGATTGCCGACAAACCGATAGCAACAGCCATGGTCAGACCGAACTGACGATAAAAGGTTCCGGAAGTACCTGTCATGAAACTCACCGGGATAAACACGGCCATCATCACGAGGGTAATGGATACGATAGCACCGGAGATTTCACTCATGGCATCGATAGAAGCTTTAAGAGGTGATTTATACCCTTGGTCGAGTTTGGCATGTACCGCTTCAACGACGACGATAGCATCATCGACGACTATGGCGATGGCCAACACGAGCGCGCAAAGAGTCAGCAAGTTCATACTGAACCCGATTAATTGTAACACGAAGAACGTACCGATTAACGCCACGGGTATCGCTATGGCAGGGATTAACGTGGAACGGAAGTCCTGCAAGAAGATGAATACAACGAGGAATACCAAGATGAATGCTTCGATCAAGGTTTTCAGCACTTCGTGGATGGAGGCAAACAGGAAATCATTTGCGTTCAACAGAATACTGTATTCCACACCCGGGGGAAAATCCTTGGAGGCATCTTTCAGTAAGGCCTCGATATTATTGATAATTTCCGTGGCGTTTGAACCTGCAGTTTGGAAAATCATACCCGTTACTCCCGGGTGCCCGTTTGAACGGGTGGCAAAACCATAACTCAAACCTCCCAGTTCGATGCGGGCTATATCTTTCAGTCGAAGGATTTCTCCGTCGGACGTGGCACGAATTACGATATCTTCAAATTCTTCGGTCGTTTGTAGACGACCTTTGTATTTCATGATATATTGAAAAGATTGATCTCCATTTTCCCCGAACTGCCCCGGGGCTGCTTCGATGTTCTGTTCTGCCAGAACGGCGGTTACATCCGAAGGCATCAGTTTGTATTGAGCCATCACGTCCGGCTTCAACCAGATACGCATGGAGTAATCGGCTCCCAGCACCATGGCGTCACCCACGCCGGGTACACGTTGAATCTGGGGGATTAGATTAATCTTCACGTAGTTTTGTAGAAAGGTTTCATCGAATTTATCATCCGAGCTAAAGACAGTAAATCCCAGCAACATACTCGTTTGCCGCTTGCTCGTGATAACTCCGACTTGAGTAACTTCGGCAGGCAGGAATCCCTGTGCTTTCGCTACGCGGTTCTGCACGTTCACTGCCGCCATATCGGAGTCCGTACCTTGTTTGAAATACACGTCAATAGTAGCTTCTCCGGTGTTGGTGGCGGTGGATGTCATGTACATCATGTTTTCTACACCGTTGATTTGTTCTTCCAACGGGGCTATGACACTGTTCAGTACCGTTTGGGCATTTGCGCCCGTGTAAGTAGTGCTCACGTGTATCGTGGGGGGAGCGATATCCGGGTATTGGGTTACGGGAATGGATACCAACCCCAGTATACCCAAGATCACGATGATAATGGATATAACCGTAGAGAGTACGGGACGTTTTATAAATCTATCTAATTTCATAATTTCTCATTCATTTTAGTGCGTGGTTCTAGTGCTTGGAGCCTTGTTGGGCGATAACCTGCTGACGTTTAGCGGTGGCCTCTGCCACGGTAATGGGTTTTACGGTCATTCCGTCTCTCACGGTCGTTCCGACTCCTTCTACCACGATACGGTCTCCCGTGTTAAGCCCCGAGGTTACCACGTAAGTTTTTCCGTCGTTCACGGGAAGGATTTTTATCTCTGTCATTTTCACGATAGAACTGTCGTTTACCACGAACACGAATTTCTTGTCTTGTATTTCCATGGTTGCTTTTTGGGGAATAATAATGGCCTTGTCATCTTCTTCAGGTAGCAAGATTACTCCAGACCCTCCGCTACGCAATATGCCGTTCGGGTTCGGGAAAGTAGCTCGCACGCTGGCTGCTCCGGTTGTCTGGTCGATAACTCCGCTTAAAGTTTCGATTTTACCTTTTTCATTGTAAATGGAACCGTCGATCAATTGAAGTTCCACTGCCGGCATTTGATTCAAGGCACCTTGAGTAGCCCCGTTGCTTTCACGCGTCAATTTGAGGATATCTTTTTCATTCATGGAGAAGTAGACATACATTTCCGAGTTGTCGGAAACCGTGGTCAAGGCTGTAACAGAACTCGGGCTTACAAGACTTCCCACGCGGAAAGGTATTTTCCCGACAACCCCGTTAGAAGGACTCGTCACGTTCGTGTAAGAGAGGTTTTTCTCCGCGTTGATTAATTGAGCCTCCGTTTGGGCTAGGGCAGCTTTTTGTGAGGCGAGCGTGTTGTTCGCCATTTGCAGTTCGTACAAACTGATAATATTTTTCTCTGCCAGTTTCTCTTTGTTTTTCGCTGTTAATTCCGCGGTTGCCACGTTTGCCTTGGCTACGTTCACTGCCGCACGAGCTACATTGACAGCTTCTTCGTATTGAACGGGGTCAATGACAAACAGGGTTTGCCCTTTTTTCACTACCGCTCCTTCATCCACGCATAATTTCGTGATGAATCCACTCACGTTCGGACGAATTTCCACGTCTTGCCGCCCTTTGATTGTTGCCGGATAAGCGTTGTTCAACTTAGACACGCTTGTTTCAATGGTCATTACGGCGTATTCCGGTGCTCCGGCTTGTTGACCTTGCTGTTGACCTCCACAAGCAAAAAGGGTTATCCCCAATGCGATTCCAAAGAATCGTTGAGATAAAGTAATCATTGACTTTTGCATTTTCATATACTGTCTTTATTTAATTGTGTTCAATCTTGTATATATTTTGCGCTAAATAGGCAAACGCCGTACCAAATTGATGTGATAAAAAATTATTTTTTGCTCTTTTTGCGAAAAAGACCTGCAGAAGAGGGCAGTTAAATATTTTTACACATTGATGATACGTGATAACATAAAATTGGGTTCGGGAAATTTAAACTTGATAGAGAATTATTATATTTGTAAATATTTTATATGGAAACGTGATGATGAACTTGATAAGAATAACAGAACCCGGGGATATCCGGTTACAAAGATTGATACCGCTTTACGAGGAGGCTTTCCCGGAAAATGAAAGAAGGGATATCAAGCAATTGCAACGCTTGATTCTTGAAAAACCGGAGATGCATTTCAACGCGATAGAGTGTGACGATACGCTGGCAGGATTGTTTATTTATTGGGACTTGCATGATTTTTATTACATGGAGCATCTTGCCGTGTTTAGCCAAATGCGTAACCTGAAAGTCGGACAGCAGGTGCTGGATTATATCACGGAACATTTGAGCGGTTTACGTTTGCTTGAAGTGGAACCCACCATGGATGAAATGACCACCCGTCGGGTGAAATATTACGAGCGAAATGGTTACGAGATACTGGATAAATCTTATATACAGCCGTCATACCGGGATGAGCGTGATGCCGGTAATTTATGGATCATGGGGAATCACCGGACAGAGCGTTTGCAGGAATTTATCGAACGGATAAAACAGGTGATTTATAGGGACAATTATAGATGATATGTTTTGTTATTTTTGTTTCTTTAGAGAAAAGAAAAAAGGATCAATTTCTCGATCCTTTATTTTGTAGCGGGAGCCTGACTCGAACAGACGACCTTTGGGTTATGAGCCCAACGAGCTACCAACTGCTCCATCCCGCAATGTTAGTCAAAACTATCACCGTTTTGCGTGTGCAAAGATAGTATGTTTTTATTATACATGCAAGTGTTTCTGCTTTTTTTTAGAATAAATAAAATTAAAAGGAAGGAATGAGGTATAAAAAAAGGAATAGTTCAAACTATTCCTTTTGATATAGAGTGGGTTGTGGGTTATTTGCCCAACATTTCGCAAATCTCGTTGAACACGTGTTCACCTGTGAACCCGAATTTCTCGTCGAGTACTTTTGCGGGTGCGGAATACCCGAAGTGATTTACACCGTGGATACGACCGTTGCAACCGACCAATCCTTCCAGTGTAACGGATAATCCTGCTGTCAAGCCAAATTTAGGTTTGTCAGCGGGGATTACTTGTTCTTGGTACGATTTATCCTGATGACGGAACAATCCTTCTGAAATCACGGATACGACACGTGAAGTGATACCCTTGCGCTCTTGGAGTAGTTTTGCTCCCTCGACCAAAGTAGAAACTTCAGAACCGGAAGCGATTAGTACCACGTCGGGGTTCTCGGCAGTCGCACATACCACGTAAGCACCTTTCTCGGCTTGTAAAGCCTCATCGTAACGGTCTTTCCCCGGGAGATCGGTAATATTCTGACGGGAAAGAATCAACGCGGTAGGAGTGGAGGTGTTTTCCATGGCCATTTTCCATGCAACAGAGGTTTCGGCAGCGTCAGCCGGACGTAATGCCAGTAAACTCATTTTACCGGAATGGTTATCCATTTTCTCCATCAAGCGCAATTGTGCTTCATGCTCTATCGGTTGATGTGTCGGTCCGTCTTCTCCCACGCGGAAGGCATCGTGCGACCATACGTATTTTACCGGTAATTCCATTAATGCGGCAAGACGTACAGCCGGTTTCATGTAATCGGAGAACACGAAGAAAGTTCCGCAAGCCACGTGTATCCCGCCGTGGAGAGCGATACCGTTGCAAATAACAGCCATCGTCAACTCGGCAACACCCGCTTGTAAGAAGGCTCCGCTGAAATCGCCTTTCACGAGGTCACGTGCACCACCCTTGATAAACCCGTCCGTTTTGTCCGAGTTGCTCAAGTCTGCGGATGATACAATCATGTTTTCCACCTGTTGAGCCAATGCTACCAGTACATCTGCCGATGCGGCACGAGTAGCGATATTGGGTTTGTGTTGAATAGCTTTGTAATCAATCTCGGGAGCCGCACCGGATAAGAATTTATGCAATTTAGTTGCCAGTTCCGGGTTTGCTTTTTCCCATGCTGCTTGTTCTGCTTTCTTTGCTTTCGCGTAAGCCCGTTTCTCGTCAAGTACTTTAGCGTAGAACTCGGCTACTTCCGGGAATATCACGAATGGATTTTGAGGATTACCGCCCAAGTTCTCGATTGTCTTTTCGATAGAAGCTCCCGCACCCGTTAAAGGTTGCCCGTGAGTGGATACTTTATCGGAGAAATCTTCCCCATTGGGTCCCATGGCGCCTTTACCCATCAAGGTTTTACCGATAATCAGCGTGGGACGCTCTTTTTCTTCATTAGCGGCTTTCAGTGCGGCTATAATTTCCCTGGCGTTGTTCCCGTTAATCGTGAGCACATTCCAGCCCCAAGCCTTGTATTTGGCGGCAGTATCCTCGCAAGTCACTTCGTTCACGCGGGTGGATAATTGTACCTCGTTGGCGTCGTAGAACATGATTAAGTTGGACAATCCCAGCGTTCCGGCAATACGTCCGGCACCTTGAGATATCTCTTCTTGGATACCCCCGTCGGAGATAAACGCGTAAGTCTTGTGAGCCATCCATTCCCCGAAACGGGCAACCAGAAAACGCTCTGCAATAGCGGCACCTACAGCCATGGCATGACCTTGACCGAGAGGTCCGGAAGTATTCTCCACGCCTCGTTTGTGGTCCACTTCCGGGTGACCGGGAGTCACGCTACCCCATTGACGGAAGTTTTTCAAATCTTCCATGCTGTACGTGCCAATCAGGCTTAACATGGAATACAACATCGGCGACATATGTCCCGGGTCAAGGAAGAACCTGTCACGGTTTGCCCATGTCATATCATCTGGGTCGAAGTTTAAGAATTGAGAATACAACACGTTAATGTAATCAGCACCACCCATGGCTCCGCCCGGGTGACCCGATTTAGCTTTTTCAACCATAGAAGCTGAAAGAACGCGGATATTGTCCGCTGCTCGATTAAGGATTTTCTCCATGCCTGTATTTTTTTGATGATAATTTTTAATTTTCGGCAAAGGTATGTTTTTCACTTGGGAATTCAAAGTCTTATAGTTCATAAAGTTCATAAGGTTTGTAAGGTTTAAAAGGTTTATAGACCCCCGCGGGGCGCTTTGTCTACGTCAGCTTTTTTTGCCGATAAAATCACCCGTAATTCTTATAACTTTATGAACCTTATAAACTTTATGAACCTAACGTATTCCACTTCGTGTAAGGATTTTTACTCAACATGGCATTGTAATATCTTTCGTCGCCGGTAACTTCTTCGCCTAACCATGCGGGGTGTTCGAAATGCTCGCTTTCGTTTGCCAGTTCAATTTCCGCGAGTACCAATCCGGCATTTGCCCCATGAAATTCATCGACTTCGAAAAGATGATTCCCGTGGGGAACGAGATAGCGGGTTTTGTCGATGATTCCCGGTTCACAAAGTTGCAATAATTCTTTTGCTTCTTCCGCGGGGATTTCTTTTTCCCACTCGTATCGGCTGGCCCCGGATTCATTTCCGGCGCCTTTGACGGTAAGGTATCCTTTATTCCCTTTGAGTCTGACACGTACGGTACGCTCCGGAACCGAGGAGAGATACCCTTGCGTGATTCGGGTAGATTTTGACGCGTCGGTCTTGTAATCTCCTTTTACCAGAAACTTGCGTTCTATTTCTAATCCCATTTTATTCATTATTTAATAGAAAGATTCGGTGATTGCCAAATCGATAATCACCGAATCACGGAATTTATAAATTCTTATCCTTGTACATGTTTTCCCACCATGCGGGTTCGCCTTTCAGGTATTTGGCGAAATACGCCATGATAGTGTTACCCCAGATGATGCGTTGGTTGTAGTCTACCACGGCATGGTCGGCGTTTTTGATTAGCACCAACTCGGCATCTTTGCCCAAGAGTTTCAATGCCGTGTAGAACTGGATACTTTCGCCCGTGGGTACATTCACGTCGGCAGTACCGTGTAATAACAGGATAGGGGTATTTACTTTGTCCGCGTTGAACAGGGGGCTTTGGTCCACGTAGATATCCTTGCGGTTCCACGGGAAGGAATGTCCCGATGCATTTGTGCTGTAACTGTATCCCCAGTATCCTTCACCCCAGTAACTTGACACGGATGAAATGCCGGCGTGAGAGATGGCACAGGCGAAGATATCCGTGCGGGTCTGCAAATACATGGTCGTGAAACCACCGTAGGAAGCACCCATGCATCCGACCCGCTTGGAGTCCACGAAAGGATGTGCTTTCATGAAAGCTTTGGTGCAGGCGATGATTTCGTCAGCCGTGGTTTTACCCCAGTTGTTCTGGTGGCGCGCGGAAAATTCTTGCCCGAATCCGGTACTACCAGAGGGTTGCATCACGTAAACAACATAGCCATTCGCCGCGTACAGGTTGAAAGGCCATCTTCCGCCGAAAGTTCTTTCCACGGGGGATGTACCACCGTAATAATATACAATCATCGGGTATTTCTTGTTCGGGTCAAAATCGGCAGGCAGGTAGTAACGGCCGTCAATAGTGGTACCTTTCTTGTAGACGTAATCCCAGTCTTTCACTTGCCCGAATTCAATATTCTTGTATTGCTCGCCTTGCGGGTTAGCCCATTCCCGTGCTTTCAGGTCTGTCAGGTTCAGCGTGTAAACCCGTGTCGGGTAACTCGCGTCGGAAGCGGTATATACCCCGGTATTGCCGTCTTCTGCCAGACTGATTCTTTGCACGAGGTCACCCGGGCAATTTATTTTCGTTATCTTGCCGTCTTGCCCGTGGCGGAACAGGTGGATGTAGTCCGTGTCCTCGGCAACGATGTAAATATTACCGTCCTTGTGCCAAACGTAATTTGTCACGTTCGGGTTGAAATCTCTCGTGATAGGGGTTACCTCTTTGGTCTTCAAGTCGTAAATGAACAATTGGGTATCGTACCCGTTGACCATTTGTCCTTTGGCGATATTCACGCCGAGTTTGCCGAAAGCGTCGGCAGAACCACTGATTAACAATCGGGAATCGTCCGGCGAGAATGAACATTGTATATCTTGCAAACGGTTTTCCCAAAGCGTGTCCACCTCGAAAGTGCGGGCATTCAGCATGTACACGGATTGTTTCCGGTAGGGATACTCGTTGTAGTCCGGTCTGCTCGTGCCAATCAGGATATAATTCCCGTCATGGCTGATATCCATCATAGAGGTCGTTTGGTTACCCCAAGTCACGCGGGTGTGTATACCCGTGCCGAGGTCATATTTGCACAGGAAATAACGGTTACGGTAGTATGCCTGTCTATCCTCGATACCGTCTAATTTACGCAATTCCCACTCTTTTTCCGTGTAGTTTTCGGTTTTGTAATATACCAGATAGCTACGGTCGGGCGACCAGTTGTAGGAACTGATATTCCGGTCCGCCTTGAACAGGCGTTTTTGTTCACGGGATTCGATATCGTAAGTATAGAGGGAATTACCGTTTCCTTCTTTCAACAGGAACGAGAGTTTGTCCTGTCCGGGAATCCAAGTCAGCGAGGATGCGTCATTCCCGTAGAACGAGTACACGACTTCCTTGTCGGCAAGGCGGTACACGTTCGTCATGCGACTGTTTTTACCGTTGATGATATCGTTTTCCGACATCAGGAGATATTTCCCGCTGGGAGAAATTTGAATTCTCTCTACCCGTTTCCCGTTCAGCACGTCCAAGATATTTTTACCTCTTTTCGGGGAAAGGGTAAAATGAACCGGGGCTTCCGAGAAAGCGGCGTCGGCGGTGTAGCTGGCAGAGAAGAGTTTATCGTTATTGCCGGTAGCGAGGCTTTTCACGATGATGACGTGCTTGCCCGGAACCCATTCAAGGGAACAATCCCGTTTCGCGGCTTCCGTGCCGTTGTGTCCCGTGTAAGTGATTTTCTTCACCCCGTCGACATACACTTCGGCATCCCCGTGGAAATTGAATTCCAGTTTCCCGCTCATCCATTGTGTGTTGGCGGCATAAACGGCACTCACGACGATTGCCGGGGTATTGCCCGTGTACCCGGAAGTTACCACGCCTTCGTTCACCGCGGCTTCTTGCCATACCAACGAGTGGAATTGCAATTCCCGCAAGTCGGCTTCCGGCGTGAAATTCTCGATATTAAACACGGATGATGTCAATAATTGTGACGACGTGAATGTCTTGCCTTCCACGTTCTTCACGCTCCCGAATGCAGGCATCTCCACGGGAACGGGCGGGAGAGCCAGCCATTCCCCGATAGTCTGCGCCTGCAAACGGAACGAGCAGACTATCATGAACAAAAAGATTAATTTTCTCATTTTATCGTATTTGGTTATTTTGAACTCGTTCGTGCAAAAGTATGGAATAGATTTTAAATATTAGATTTATGATTCCAGATTTATGATTTTCATCGCGTGAATCATCAAAATAGGATACATGGGCGATAATATCCCTTGATTATCAACGGACACATCCCTATGCTCCCGTGTTCACTGTCGATTGATTGTTTAAAGGTACAGGAGAAAAGGGGATTGTGGAGGTTAAATTTACTTATACTTCGTTAAAACGTGGGCGATGAGTGGGCTAAGTGTGGGCTATAAGTAGGCGAAGTCGCCTAATAGTCGCCCAAAAGTCTGGCAAAACCCACCCGTGAAGGTAGGAAAACTTATATTATGGGGATGATTTGAGGTATTGATAAAAGATGTTTTAATCCTATTTGAAAAAATATTGCGCGTGTGTTGCATTAAATTGCAACTTATTTTGTAACTTTGTTCCAATATGAAGATAATAAAAGAGATATTATATATGCCGGAGGCTCTTGAATTTATTGATAGTTTGGAGCCTAAAGCAAGAAATAAGGTTTTGTATAATTTATCTAAAGCACAAGAAATTCAAAATCAAGAGTTGTTCAAAAAGTTGGATGGTGAGATATGGGAATTTCGGACTCTTTATAATAGTATGAGTTATCGATTGTTCGCTTTTTGGGATAAAACTAGGGATGCTGTCGTGATTTGTTCGCATGGGTTGATAAAGAAAGTACAGAAAACGCCACGGGCAGAAATCGAGAAAGCAGAGAGATTGAGAAAAGAATATTTTGAAACAATAATGAAATGACAAAATTAGTATCACACTCCGAATTGTTAGACAAGTATATAGGAGCAAAAGGTTCTCCGCGGCGGGAGAAGTTCGAGGCGGAGTTAAGGACTGATATACTTGCCGCTAAAATAAAAGAAATGCGACTAAAAAGGAATATGACTCAAAGCGAGTTAGCTGAATTAGTCGGGAAAGATAAGACTCAAATATCTAAAATTGAGAGAGGAAGAAATTTGACAATTTCAACTATCGTGCAAATCGTGGAAGCGTTGGGAGGTAAAATCAACTTTGATATTCAATTCGTTTCATGATTTGTGAGGTGCTAAATTTTTTTTTGACATAGATTAAAACCTTCGGAACAACCGAAGGTTTTTTATGTATTCAAATTCTTTAAGCGGGAGTGTAAATTATTGAAAACGTGTTAGTCGTAAAAAAGTTGAAAAAAAAGTCACTTTTTTTATTACACCAAACGCGTATGAAATCGCTTTAGTTATAAAAGCGAAAATAATATGCTGAAGAGAGAAGAACATATTGCACGATTAATATTCCTGCACATCCAAGGATTAGCGGATGAGATACAGGAAAAAGAATTGACCGAATGGAGGGCGGAATCCTCCCGGCACGAGGCTCTTTTTCAACGTATGTTGTCCGGGGAACATATCGAGAAGAGTTTATCCCGTTTCGTGAAGATGGAAGAAGAGAACGCACGTGATTGGCAGATTTTACAAGAAGAAATGAAGAAACGGCGTGGGATGGAACCTGTAAAACGGGTGAAGTGGTTTTACAGGGTGGCATGTGCCATTATATTGCTGTTGTCGGTCGGAGGGCTTGCTTTATATTACGCGGGGGATAAGTCCGGTTCGGGGAACGAGATTGCATTGGCGAATAATGACTTTACACAACCGGGTTCCCGGGCTATTCTGATATTGCCGGATGGCAGCAAGGTAGATTTGGAAAACGAAAATTCACGTCATGAATTGGTCAAGACCAATGAATCCTTGTCGGTGAGCGATGAATCGTTGACTTACGGGAATGTTTCAGAACGGGATACCGCGGAGATTTATCATACTTTGGTGATTCCGAGAGGGGGAGAGTATGTACTTACGTTGTCGGATAGCACGGTCGTGTACCTGAATGCGGATTCCCGGTTGACTTACCCGGTAAATTTCAAGGGAGATAAACGTAAGGTATTGTTGGCGGGAGAGGCTTATTTCCAAGTAAAGAGAGATGAGAAGAAGCCATTTGTCGTGGAGGCTCAACAAATGGAGATACTCGTGCTGGGAACGACTTTCGGGGTAAGGGCATACGAGGATGAAAAAGAGATACAGACCACGCTGGAAAGTGGCAAGGTACTCGTGAGTGCCGGGGGATATAAGGTGAATCTAGTCCCGAATGAACAAGCTCGGTTTGATAAGTCGAAGTCCGTGCTATCGGTGGAGGATGTAGATATTGATCTGTATCTGGCGTGGAAAGACGGACGATTGATGTATGATAATTGCCCGCTAGAGAAGATTCTGAATGATTTGGGGAGATGGTACGCGTTTGATGTCTTTTATAGTCGGGAGGAAGCACGTTCGTACCAATTCTCGGTGAACATGAAAAAACACGAGGTGTTTACCCGGGTTTTGGAGTTGATAGAAAAAACAGGGGATATAAAGTTTGAAATAAAAGGAAAAACGGTTATTGTAAAATAAAAAAGCAGCGCTGCTAACGCTACTTTTTACGTTCACACTCTGCTGCTGACAGAGCGTGAGGAATTGTTGAATTCTAAATACAAAGTTATGAAGAAAATTTTTAATGTCGTAGGGAAGAGGCGGTTTTTATTCCTCCTTTTCTTGGTGTTTACCACTCAAATTAGTCTGAACGCGTATTCGCAGGGCAAGAGTCTGACTTTCAGTCTGAAAAACGCAACACTTAAAGAGATTATTAATGAAATCAGGAAACTTTCAGACTATGATTTCGTGTACCGGGACGTGAATTTGGAAGCTTTTAAAAGGCGTGATGTATCTTATAAAGATGCCGCTATTGATGCCGTGTTGACCGATTGTTTGAGAGGCACGGGGCTGGCTTACGAGATTAACGGGAAAACGATTATTATCAGGAAGGAGAGTCCCAAGGAAGAGAATCAAAAAATGAAGACCGTCACGGGAAAGGTTACGGACGAGAGGGGCGAGGTTTTGCCCGGCGTGACGATTATGATTAAAGGAACGGCTTTAGGAACGGCGACAGATGCGGACGGAAATTATAAATTGAATGTTCCGGCGGAGGGAGAGCAAGTGTTGTCATTCTCGTTCGTGGGTATGAAGACACGGGAGATTGCTGTCGCCGGCAAGACGAAGATTGACGTGAAAATGGAAGAGGATTCCGAAACTTTGGATGACGTGGTGGTTACGGGAATCTTCACGAAAGCGAAGGAAAGTTACACGGGTGCCGTGACGTCCGTGTCTGCCAAGGAATTGAAGATGTACAAGGGACAGAATCTTCTCGCTACTTTAAGGAATATAGATCCGTCGATCAACGTGGTGATGGATAACGCGCTGGGAAGTAACCCGAACGTGGTACCTGAAATCAATATCCGGGGAAATTCGTCTTTACCGATGAGCGTGGAGGAATTGAACCAACAAGCATCCAAGCAGTTGAACGCCCCGTTAGTTATAATGGATGGCTTCGAGATATCGTTGCAGAAATTGATGGACTTCAACGACGAGGAAATAGAGAGTATTAATATTCTGAAGGATGCCTCAGCCACGGCGATTTACGGTTCCAGAGGGGCGAACGGTGTCATCGTGGTAACGACAAAGGCTCCTCAAGGGGGGAAATTGAGAATTTACGCCCAAGGGGGGCTCAATATAGAGATACCGGATTTGTCTTCTTATGATATGCTGAATGCCCGGGATAAACTGGAACTGGAACGAATCGTGGGATTATATGACGACGAGGAGGATGTTACGCGTGACAGGAAGCTGAAAGAGTTGTACAACACGCTATACTCGGATGTGTTACGCGGCGTGGATACTTATTGGTTGAGTGAACCCGTGAGAACCGGAATCGGTCAAAAATATAATTTACGGCTTGAAGGAGGTGGTGATGCTTTCCGCTGGGGGGCTAATTTATCCTATAACACGATTCAAGGAGCGATGAAGGCTTCCGAAAGAAATACTTTCAGCGGTAGCGTGACGCTTTCTTATACCTTGAAAAATGTTATTTTCAAGAATCAGACCATTATTGATATCAATAAAGGGGTGGAGAGTAAGTACGGAACGTTTTCCGATTACGTGAACATGAATCCTTATTACAGGACGAAAGATGAGAACGGGCAATACATTAAAACGTATAAAGAGAAAGGGCTTAATATACCTAATCCGCTGTATGACGCGAACTTGAATACCATTAACGAGAAGAAGTATACCACTATCACGAATAATTTCTCGATCGAATGGAATATTGCCAATGCGTTAAAGTTAAGGGCTCAACTGGGACTGCAAAAGCAAACGAATACTTCGGACTATTATCTTCCGGCTGACCATACTGAATTTGACACGTATAACGGTAGTGACAGCTATTTCCGGAAAGGTAAGTATGTTTACGGGACCGGGGAGGATATGAATATAGATGGAAACGCGACGCTTAGTTATTCTAAGGTTTTCGCGGAAAAGCATCAAGTGTACGCCGGATTTGACTATTCCATTTCACAACGGAAAAATCATTTTTACGAGTTTACCGTGGAAGGGTTCTCGGATGAAAAACTTGATTTCTTGTCTAACGCGTTGCAATATGAAAAGAATGGGGTGCCGAAGGGAACGGAAGAACTTTCCCGGCGTATCGGTTTTACCGGGAACGTGAATTATATTTATGACAATCGTTATTTTGCCGATTTCTCTTATCGTGTGGACGGTTCTTCTTTGTTTGGTACTAAAAATAAGTTTGCCCCTTTCTGGAGTGCTGGAATCGGGTGGAACGTGCATAACGAATCATTCCTTCGGGATCATCGGGTGGTGAATACCCTTAGGGTGCGCGGCTCGTACGGGGAAACCGGATCTCAACAATTCTCGTCTTATCAGGCGTTGTCGACGTTTAATTATTATACCGGGAAAAGGTATATTATTTGGAATGGCGCGGAATTGATGGGACTTGGTAACGAAAAATTGAAATGGCAGGTAACGAAGCAAATCAATGGAGGTGTTGAAGTGGGGCTTTTCGATAACAGGGTTTCCGCTTCGTTTGACATTTATAACAAGAAGACGTCAAATTTGCTTTCACAGATGGATTTGCCTCTAGCGAACGGGTTCAGTTCTTTCGTGGATAACGTGGGCGAGGTGAAGAATGTCGGTTACGAGGTGATGTTGAGCGGTTATTTGATGAGGAATACCCAACAGGAGATCATATGGTCTGTGACAACAAAATTAGCGTATAATAAAGATGAAATCACGAAACTGTCCGCCGCGATAAAACGGCAAACGGAACTTTACAAGGCACAGGATGTGGATGTGAATCAGTTGTTGTACGAGGGGTATTCCAAAAATTCGATTTGGGCTGTACCTTCTTTGGGGATAGACCCGAGCACGGGAGCTGAGATATTTTTGGATAAAAACGGAAACATCACGGAGAAATGGAATCCTTCCGATAAACGTTATTTCGGGGTTAGTGAGCCGAAGTATCGCGGGAATCTGAGTTCATTATTTTCTTGGAAAGATTTGTCTGTAAACCTTTCTTTTGCTTTTCAATGGGGAGGGCAACAGTATAATGAAACTTTGTTGAGCAAGGTGGAAGTAACCGATGCCACGATATATAAAAATAACGTGGACAAGAGAGTTTACAAGAACAGGTGGCAAAAAGCCGGTGAAATCAAGGAGTTTAAAGGATACGGTTCATCGAAGACGAGAGCGTCGTCCCGATTCGTGATGGACGATAAGGTGTTCCAGTTCCAAAGCGCGAGCGTGCAGTATCGTTGGCATTCGGATTATTTGCTTAAAAAGTGGAGTATTGAAACAATAAATATCGGTGCCAATATGTCGGATATATTCTATATATCTTCCATCAAGCGGGAACGGGGTACTTCTTACCCGTTCGCTAGACGGGTGGCACTGACTCTTTCATTAATGTTCTAATTTAAAGTTATATTATTATGAGAAATATATTGATATGCGTGACGTTCTTTCTGGCTTGGTCGTTGTCCTCGTGCAATGATTGGCTGGACGTGAAACCGGAAACGGAGAAGGACGAGAAAGAGATGTTTGATTCCCCTAACGGTTTTAAGAATGCCTTGACGGCTTGTTACATTAAGATGAATTCCGTGAACTTGTACGGGAAACGATTGACGGTTACTGATATTGAGTTTATGGCTCAGCATTGGACATGGAGTGAAAGTAATTACAGGAATGAAAGAAAACTTAAGGATTTCAATTACGAGGAAGACTACCCGAAAGATTTTTTTTCGACTGTTTACGGGGAATTGTATAATATTATAGTACAGGCAAATATTATATTGAAGAATATACCGGAGAAGAAAGAGGTTATCGTGAACGAGGATGTACGTGCTTTGGTGGAAGGGGAAGCGTTGGCTATACGGGCTTTTTGCCACATGGAGATTTTGCGTTTGTTCGGACAAATACCTCAAAACGCGACGAAACAGGTTTCTTTACCTTACGCTAAAACCGTTTCGACGGAAGCGATTCCGTATTACGCGTTTTCGGATTTCGTGAATCTTATCGTTCAGGATATAGACGCGGCGGAAGCTTTGTTCAAGGATAGGGATCCGTTGTTTGAATACACTTACGAGGAGTTGGATAATTTTTCCAACACGAAAGAGTATGACGTGACTTTAGATGATGACTTTTTAGGATACAGGCGTTTCCGTTTTAATTATTATGCCATGAAAGCGATGAAGGCGAGGTTGTACATGTACACGGGAGATAAGGGGAAGGCTTACGCGGCTGCCATGGAAGTGATTAATGCAGTGAATAAGAAGGGCAATAAGGTGTTGACGTTAGCGGGTACCGCGGACATGAATAAGAAAAATTACGCGTTGCCTTCCGAATGTATTCTTGCTTTGAGTAATTATGAGTTGGAAAAGAATGTTACAGAATTATTTAGGGATTCAAATCCTTTGAAGTTATATTTGACGGATAAGCAGTTCACGCAAGATATTTTTGCCGGTCAATCGACTTCTATTAATAATAGAGCTCAAGTATGGAATACAGATCCTGATAATCAGGGAAATATTAAACCGACTCCCCGGAAGTACAATCAACCGACGATTGACGATAACACGGATATCGGGGAGCTGGCTTCTCAAAAGCAAGTTATTCCTTTGATTCGCTTGTCGGAAATGTATTTGATAGCCATAGAGTCGGCAACTTCTTTATCCGATGTAAATTCTCTTTACACCGAGTACATGAGGGCAAGAGGCGTAGCGGCTAACCCGTTGACAGAGGAACAGGTGATGACAGAGATTGTTCGCGAGTATCGTCGGGAGTTTTTCGCCGAAGGACAAATGTTTTATATTTACAAACGTCTGGGAACAAAGAATATGTTGTGGAAAACCGATCGGGAAGTCGGAGAACAGGATTATGTTGCACCTCTTCCTACCACGGAATATAATGCTAATCAAAAATAGAGAGTTATGAAAAAATTGATGAAATATACCATGTTGTTATTACCTGTCTTCGTCTTGTTCGCTTGCGAGGATGAAGTGGAGGTGTACAAGGAAAGCACGAATCGACTGAATTTCGTGTACGAGGCATACACGAAATCGGATACATTGATTCCCCGTACTTTTGTTTACGATCCGGAAACAAAAGTATTTGATACCGTGTGGTTGGAAGTGACGACGATGGGCTATATCGTGGATCAAGAGCGTAAATTCGTTTTGGAACAAGTGAGCACGGGGGAAAATCAAGCCGAAGCGGATGTGCATTACATAGCGTTTGATAATTCACTCGTGGAAGGGCTTTACGTGATTCCAGCCGGGAAGAACGAGGCTCGTGTTCCGGTTGTTTTGAAGCGTGACCCTTCCTTGAAAAGTAAAGAGGTGACATTGAGAATCAAGATTGGTAGTAATGAGAATTTTGAACCGGGGTATTCAACATTGCAAGAGAAGGTGATTACCATCGCGGATATATTGACTCAACCTCGATATTGGAATTTTTATGCATCTTATTACTTTGCCGGGAAATACGGGAAAGTGAAACATCAGTTCATGATAGATGCCACTGCCGACATGGGAATCAAGATGAACGACGATTTCTTTTATTCACTGGTTGGTGAACCTAATAGTGTAGATATGGGGTTGACTGATTATTGGTTCTATTTTTTTACCAGAAAGTTGGCGGAAGAGAATGCCCGTCGGGCAGAAGATGGCTTGGGACCGTTGCGTGAAGCCCCGGAACCCGGAGAAACGGAAGGAACGTTAGTTAGATTCTCTCGATATGAAATGTAATAAAACGAATACGGTTATGAAAAAGAAAATCAGCTATATATTAACCCTTTTGGTGCTTGTCGTATTTGCTTCGTCATGCTACGACGATAAAGGGAATTACGATTACGTCGAAATTAGTAAAGTTACGACGACCGGTTTGGAAGAAAGCTATTCCAAGATTGCTTTTCAAGACGTGTTGCACATAGAACCTACCGTTACTTCTGACCGTGCCGGTGATGAGTTCGAGTATTTGTGGACATTGAATCTGACGAAAGGTTCTGGTACTACCTCGCAGATTATAAAAATAGAGTTGGATACGATTGGTTATGAACGCGTGTTGGATTTTCCGGTGAACGTGAATCAGGGTTATTATGACTTGACTCTTCGGATCACGAATAAGGGAAATGGGATGGATGTCTATCACGTGATGTCGTTGTCGGTAATTACCAAGTTCTCGGAAGGTTTTTATTTGCTTAAAGATATGGGTAATTCGACGGACATCGATTTGCACATGTGGGACAATAGTAAAATTACCGATATCTTACAGAAAAAGGATGGGGAAGCACTCCCCGCGAGTCCGGTTAGTTTGGGAATTGATCCGGTGTATTGCTTTATTGACGAGTCAACCGGAAAATATGTTATAACCAAAGCCTTGACGATTTGCACGGATAATGATGTACGGATAATCAATATGGAGGACATGAGTACGGTTTACACGCATAACACGATGTTTCATAGTGGAGTGGCCCCGGAAGAAAAACCTTATTACGTATGGCGGAATATGTATGGTGTCGGGTATATATCCGATCAAGGCGCCTATTTCTCGGCACAGGCAGCTACCGAGCAATTATTAGGTGCAGGAAAATTCGGGTTCCCGGCTATGGTGAATGATGAAGAGGATTCGAAACCGAATAAGAATGGCGGTGTGTTTATGGGATTCTATTATTTCTATTTTGACGAGTTGAAAGACAGATTCCTTTACTTGGATTTTAATGGCGGTTTGAGTGCTTTATTGAATAATGTAAAAGATAGCCAAGAGGAAGAAAAGTATGTTCCTAACGGGATCAAGCATAAATTGAAAGCTTTCGTCCGGAATTATGTAGGGAATGTCAATACCGGGTTCGCTCTCTTTGAAGATGCGGATGTTACCGGGAAACATTATTTATATAATATGGTGTTGGATGATGCCCCTTATAATCCGATTAGAAAAGTAACGGAAATAGCTTCGACTTCCAAGTTGAATACTGCCACGTTGTATGCTTCCAATGAATTAACGGCGAAGGTTATCTATTTCGTTAATAACAATAAGTTATACATGTATGACACGGAGTTAAACACGGAAGAAGAACTACAACCGCAGGATTTCGCGACAGGGGAAGAAATCACTTATATAAGTAATCGCTATTGGATGTGGACGGACGATAAAGAGCATAATTTTGATTATTTGGTAATAGCTACTCATAAAGCCGGTAAATATAAAGTATATCTTTACGAGGTGTTGGGTGGAAAAGCCTATGGGAAACCGAAGTACGTTTTTGAAGGGGATGGAAAGGTGGTGAAAATGCAATATGTTTCTCCTAAAATGTCCATGAAAAGTTTAGACTATTTTCCGGG
This sequence comes from Butyricimonas hominis, assembly GCF_014287455.1. Lineage (NCBI taxonomy): Bacteria > Pseudomonadati > Bacteroidota > Bacteroidia > Bacteroidales > Odoribacteraceae > Butyricimonas > Butyricimonas hominis. The sequence goes on along the minus strand of NZ_JACOOH010000002.1, from coordinate 691,582 downwards.
ATCTTTCTGATAAAATAAATTCGTAAGTAACTATGTTGGTGGGGGATATTCATGGGAACGTGTGATATCCCCTTTAATTTCTAATAATTGTGCCATGAGAATTATATGTTTTGGCTTGTTGAGCATGTTGGGGGTAGCTTGTACTTCCCCAAATTATACATTGAGTGGAAAGTTGCCCGAAGCAAGTATCGGGAAAGAGGTGTTGCTTCTCACCCGTGACGGGCGTGGAGCGGACACGTTAGCCCGTCGTGTAGTGACGGAAGACCGGAGCTTCAAAATCGAAGGCGAGGATACGGATCAGGTATTGTATCTGAAAATAGGAGAGCGGGGACAAGCTATTCCTTTTTATCCCGAAAACGGGGAATATTATTGGGAACAGCGGGGAGAACATGAATATATATTTTCAAAGAATCCAAGAACGGGACAGTCCCGTCTGTCTGAACATTTATTAAAGTTGGATAGTAATATGCTGGAGATACAACTCTTGCAGCAAAAATATCGGGATGCTAAGAATGAAGAGGATACGCAATTGGTGATGAGAGAGAACGAGTTGTTATGGCGGAAAGGAAACGATTTGTTTGTAGACGCTGTTAAGGAGTTCGAGGGAACGAATATCGCCGTGATGCTGGTGCGGGAGAATATGTGGAAGATTGAACAGGAGTTTAAAGTGTTTAAACGAGTTGTCGAGGCGATGGGGACGGTGCCTGAATCCGAGGATAAGGAAGAAATCATGAACAAATACAAGGAGTTGGAAAGTAAACAATTGACAGGGCAAGCCCCGGATTTTAAATTGCCGGACGTGAAAGGAAATATTGTGTCTTTATCGGACTACAAGGGAAAATACCTGTTGGTGGACTTTTGGGCTTCTTGGTGTGCCCCCTGCCGGGCAAAAGCCAAAGTGTTGAAAAAGGAGTACCCTCGATTACAAGAGTTAGGTGTGGAAGTGGTCGGGATTTCTTGTGATAAAAAGAAAGACCAGTGGCTGAAAGCCATTGAGGAAGATAAACCCTTGTGGCGGCAGTTGCTCGTTGACAAAGAGATTAATGGTAGCGACACGAGCGACGATTATAAGGTGGAATTTATCCCGACATTGTATTTGATTTCACCGGATGGGGCGGTGCTGGAAAAGAACCCGAGTTTGGAGGAGATTGAAATGTTGGTGAAACAGATATAATAAAATGAATAATGAAAACACGAAAATTATGAATATCAATTTTTTATAATTAATGGCTCTCCCTAAAATGAAATAAATTCAGAGAAATTGGTTATTCATTTTTTTCGTGTTTTTATAAAGATAAAAATGTTTTGCATGCATTCGTGAAATTCAAATGTATAATAATATAGATAATATGTGCTTCAGTTGTTCTCGCATGTAATGGTTGGCGTTGTTTTTGTGTTTTTTTATCGTGTTGGTGGAGATATTGAGTAAATGGGAGATTTCCTCGTGTGATTTTCCTTGAAGGCTTAATTGATAGACTTCACGACAAGCAGGGGAGAGTTGATTGAATGCCGTTTGAATCATCTGGAAAACCTCGGATTCTATAATATTCTCTAGAAAGAAATCGTAATCTTCTTCTTCACGGATGATACGTTCTGCATACCTGTTGGCTATATTTCTGCGGCGTATGGTGTCAACCGAGAAACTACGCACGATTTTGTACAGGTATGCTTTTATGGTATTTTCTGTTTTGAATTCTTGGCGTTTTTCCCAGAGATTGAGAAAGGCATCTTGAATTACGTCTTCAATAATCGTATCATCTTCGATGTATTTTGCAGCAAAATAGCGCAAAGTAGTGGCATATTTGGTGTATAAATAATGAAATACTTTATCATTATTTAGATCTAAAGTGTTGATATTGAACTCCTCTCTCATATAAATGCCGTATCTTTAAACCAACGATTAATAACACCTATCTTCTTGATTCTTTTATGATAACAAAATCATTAAGATATTTAGGCGTTCTTGCTTGTGAATAAAAATATTAGATAAAAAATAATTTTAAGTAAAAGTTTCCAGATATCTTTTATATTTGTAGTGTTATTAATCGTTGGTTTTTTGAAACTTTTGGGTATAAAGAAATTATACTTTATTTGATTAGCGATATTCATGAAGGGTTGAGGGCGGAGAATAGAAAAATATTTCAAAAATGTATCGGAGTGTTGTTATTATCATTAATTTTGTTTTTTCAAAGACAGAAAAAATTGGATAACATTTAAAATTGGGAAAAATGAAAATTATTGTATCTGTAATATTATTGGCATTTATAACTGTCAGTTGCGGTACGAACAAACGTGTGTACGCACCACCTTTCGAGGAGGAGGAAACTGAAAATGTTGTTGTGAAAGAGGATGTGCAAGCCACAACCCAAACTACGACCACCAAGAAAGAGAACACGAAACCGGTTGTTTCGAAAGAGGAGAAGGTAACCATGACGCACGGGGATGTTTTGAAACGTTATAACGTGATAGTGGGAAGTTTTGGAGATCAAAATAACGCTATCAATTTGCGGAATAAACTGAACGGAATGGGATATACCAGTATCATTATGCGGAACGAAGCCGGAATGAGTCGGGTGAGTATCGCCGGATTTGACGAGGAGGCTCCCGCTCGGGCTGAATTGTTGCGGATTCGTGAGCAATACCCGGAATTCGCGGATGCTTGGTTGTTGATTTCTAAAAAGTAGTAATACCCCTATAAAAAGAGTGGCGGAGAAGATTCCCCGCCACTTTTTTTATTTATAAGCATGTCATTTAATTTGCTTTAACAAATCTTTCACGGCAGCTTCAACTTGTAAATCACGACCTTGCATTGCGCTTGCAGGATCATTAGACACTTTAATGTCCGGTTCCAGTTGCATGTTTTCGAGAATGCGACCTTGGTTATCTTTCATACCCACCTGTGGAATACCGAATGTGACATTATTGATCATGGTTTCCCACCACACGGCAGTCATTGTTCCCGGGACAGGCATACCGATCAGTTTACCCAATCCCAGTTCTTTGTAAGCCCACGGGAATCCATGCGCGTTACTGTAATTGCTTTCGCTAATCAGCACGGCTGAAGGTTTTGTCCATTGCGCAAACGGATCGATACCGATAAATTGTCCGCGGGGAACAAATTCCGCGTATTGTTTACCACTTAACAGATGCAGCAAATCCTCGTGCAACCAGCCGCCCCCGTTATACCGGGTGTCGATGATAACCGCTTTCCGGTTCCGGTAGCGACCTAATAATTCAGAATATGTTTTCCGGAAACTGCGACTATCCATAGAGGCAACGTGAATGTAACCGATTTGCCCGTTTGACAGGCTGTCCACCATGTGTTGGCGTTGTTTCACCCACCGTTGATACAATAATTGATTCAACATGCCGGCGGAAATAGGTTTCACGTATTCTTCCCACTCTTTTTTCTTTATCGGGTCGTAGATAGTTAGCATCGTGCGTTTTCCTGCTTTGCCTTCCAGTAAAGCGAAGTAATCTTCACCCTTTTTGATATCCTGATTGTCAATCTTCCGGATGATCATGCCTGCCGTAATCTTGTCCCCGGATAAATCCAGTGGTCCCCGTTCAATAATTTCGCTGATTTTTAAACCGTCACCGTTGAACTGCTGGTCGAAGAATACACCGAAGTTAGCCGTAGCCGCACGATTTGAGCGGGCGTAATACCGGGCACCCGTGTGCGAGGCGTTCAATTCTCCCAGCATCTCACCCAAAAGTTCGGCAAAATCATAATCATTGTTGATATGCGGCAGAAAACGTTCGTAGGCTTTTTTATAAAATGGCCAATCAACTCCTTTGAAGTCTTTATCATAGAATTTATCTGTCACTTGCTGCCACACGTGATTATACAGACTTGCACGTTCTTCTGTCGGTTTCCACTCGAAATCAGCCTTGTAATTCAATTGTTTCAGTTGCCCGTTGCTTTGATTTACCGTGAAAATCTGTCCGCCGGATAATAAATAAAGGGTACGCCCGTCTTTCGACAGTTCTAATGCTCCGCGGCGTCCCGTTTTTGATAAGATGCGGGTAGTGTTATTCTCGAAATCGTGCACCCATAAATCGTGACCACCTTCAAATGCAGCCAGATAGTACAGCTTGTTTCCGTCATTGGATAATATGGCATCCCCTAAGTTGGAGGAGTGAATTGTCATACGAATCATCCGGTCTTCCAAGTTTTGCAAGTTGAAATTCAGTTCAGGAAGGGCGGGGGATTCTTTGCTTTTCTTCGTGTCTTTGCCTTGTTTATCGTTTTTCTTCAAGGTATCGGCCTTTTCTTTTTTAGCTTGTTGGGCTTTCAGTTCTTGAGCCAATGCCCGTTCTTCCTTGCTCATGATGAAATGGTCATAAGCATCGGTATCCAAGAAAAGTCCGTAGATATCACCTTGTGCTCCCCAGCTACCGTGGCTGCGTAAACCTTGGCGGTCCGTGTACCAGATAATAGCTTTGCCCCCCATCACCCAACGGGGATTGGCATCGGTGTAACCACTATTCGTCAGATTGTGTATTTCTCCTTTGCCATCCGCTTTCACGAGGGCGATGTCCGGGTGTTGCCAACCGCCTTCCTCGAAGAATTGTGCCAGAATCCAACGTCCGTCCGGTGACCATTCAAAGGATTGATCCCCGTCGGCGTAAGAATAATTGTATTTAGCCGGTAAAACGGTTCTCGATTTTTTACTTTTTAAATCAAGTACCTTGATTTCGGTTCTGTTTTCGAGATAGGCAACTTCTTTCCCGTCCGGGGAGAATTGAGGCTGGAAACAAGCCTGTCCGCCTTTCGTGAGTTGTTCTTCTTCTATTTCACGAGCGTAAACAAAAGATTGGTCATCAGCGTTTTTGATACGGGAAATGTAGAGATTCCATTGTCCGTCACGTTCGGACGCGTACACGAGGGAACGTCCGTCCGGCGAGAAGTTCACGTTGCGCTCTTGGGCGGCAGTGTTCGTGACGCGTTTGGTGGTACCGAATTCAGCGTTGGCAACAAAAATATCACCGCGGATGACAACGGCAAATTCTTTCCCGTTCGGGGATACGGCAACTTCTCTCGCTCCGTTGGACCAACTCATTTTACTGACAGCCGGGACCGGGTCGTCCATCACGATATTGATGTTCACTTTTTTGGGTTGTTTGCCGGGAGTCATGGTATAGATTTCCCCGTCAAAGAAGAAACACAATACATCTTCATTCGAGCGGGTAAGGAAACGAACCGGGTGTTTGGTGAATTTCGTTACTTGTTCAATCGTTTGCGGGTTGTCTAAAGACATTTTGCACACGTTGAAACTACCGTAACGTTCACTTAGGAAATACAGCGTGTTATCGTTTGCCGCCAACACGGGATTACGGTCTTCTACCTGTTTGTTTGTCAGGTTTTTAAATTCTCCGTTTTTCAAATCATACTCCCAAATGTCGCGGCACACGGAAGAAGTATGGTGCTTTCTCCATTCGTCCTCGTATCCTTTCAAGTCATGGTAGTACATTTTATTACCATCTTTCGAGAAACAGATATCGTAGGCTTCAAAAGTCAATACCTGTTTCGGACGACCTCCGGTCACGGGTACTGAATATACTTGTCCTCCCGATGGGAATTGCCCGTATTTTTGATCCGGTAAAAGGGAGCCGCGGAAAAGAATATTTTTCCCGTCATTCGTGAAACATTCCGGGGTAGCACTGCCGGAAAACGTCGTCAGACGGGTAGGGGTTCCGCCATTTACCGGTACCGTGTAAAGATCCATCCCCCCGTCACGTCCGGAAGTGAACGCGATAGTTTTGCTATCCGGCGACCATATCGGATGATAGTCATAGCCGGGATGGGTTGTCAACTGTGTAGCTTTACCTCCGGCAGCGTCTACAAGGAAAATATCTCCTTTGTAGCAGAAAGCGATTGTCTTTCCGTCGGGTGCTATGGACGGGTAACGCATCCATAGAGGATGTTCCTGTGCAGACAAGTTTGAAAATAACAGCAAACTTGTCCAAATCAGAATAAGTTTAATAAAATTCATATTTAACAGATTAAATTAATTCAAACCCAACGATATCCGAATCGTTGTCATCATCTTTTTTCTTGTCCTTTTCGGGAGTCTTTTCCGGTTCGTTTATAACCTCGGCATCAATACTTACTTCTACTTTTATCTCCATTTCTGTTTCCGTTTCTTCGATTTCGGTAAGAATTTCTGTTTCTGCTTCTGTTTCCGGTATTATGACAGGGGGAAGGGCAAAAGAAAAATCTTCGTGCAATGTTCCGTTTTCACACCGGAAGACTCGTCCGGGGAAGCGATGGATTAAATCGTATTGATGTGTGGCGATGATTACCGTTTTTCCGCTATCACAGATGTCTTTCAAGAGTTCTACCAATTGGTAGGCTGTTTCCGGATCAATATTACCTGTCGGCTCGTCGGCTAGAATGATGGGAGGGGCGTTAAGTAATGCCCGGGCAAGAACTACGCGTTGTTGTTCCCCGCCGGACAATTGGTGAGGGAATTTATCCCGTTTGTCGGGCAAACCGACTTTTTCCAACACTTCATTAATTCTTTCGCGAATCGCTTTCCTATCTTTCCATCCCGTGGCTTTTAGAACAAACTCCAAATTGGCGTAAACATTCCTGTCGGTCAGTAACTTGAAGTCCTGAAACACGATACCGCATTTGCGGCGCAAATAAGCAACCTGTGACTTTTTTAATTTATTCAATTTGTAGCCCGCTATTTCACCATTACCGTATTTCAAGGGGAGTTCGGCATACAGAGTTTTTAGTAAGGACGTTTTTCCACTACCTACTCTACCTACCAGATACACGAATTCCCCTTCGGCAATCTCTAACGAGACTTCTTTCAATATGGTATTTTGTTGTTGGCGGATGACCGCGTTTTCAAGTTTTATGATTGCTTCCACGTTGTAATTTTAGATTTATGATTTACGATTTATGATGCATTTTGTAATCTAAAATCTGCAATCAAGAAATCGTTAATTCTTTCAGTCCTTTGATATTTGCCATCGGATCGGGGGAGTTGAAAACGAAACTTCCCGCAACCAAAGCATCCGCGCCTGCATCTACCAGACGTTGTCCGGTTTCGAAGTTTACACCGCCATCAATTTCGATTAAAGTTTTCGCACCTGTTTCCCGGATTAATTTCTTTAATTTAATGACTTTATTGATGGTTTCCTCGATAAAACTCTGGCCACCGAAACCGGGGTTTACGCTCATGAGTAATACCACGTCGATATCCCGGATGACATCCTCCAGAAGCATAACGGGGGTGTGGGGATTGAGGGAAACTCCTGCTTTCATTCCCTGTGCTTTTATCTGTTGAATTGTCCGGTGGAGGTGGGTACAGGCTTCATAATGCACGGTTAAAATATCGGCTCCGGCTTTCTGGAATGCTTCCACGTATCTTTCGGGTTGCACGATCATCAAATGTACATCCAGAGGTTTTTGGGCTGCTTTCTTGATTTGAGCCACTACCGGAAGACCGTACGAGATGTTCGGCACGAAAACGCCGTCCATGATATCCAGATGAAACCAATCGGCTTCACTTTGATTTACCATTTCAATATCTTTGGAAAGATGCAGAAAATCTGCAGATAATAACGAGGGAGAAACAATAACACTCATTTTTTGAAATTTAGAATTTAAAATTTAGAATGGAGAATCTTTCATTTTCAATTCTCCATTTTCAATTATTATTTGTACCAGCTGGCATACATAGCGTAGGAGTTGACAATGCGCTCCACTTCATTATGTAATAATTCCGGTCCCATTTGTTTGAGTTTTTTGGCGGGAGCACCCGCGTATACCCATCCGGATTCAACTACAGTCCCTTTGGTAACCACGCTTCCGGCTGCCACGATTGAGTTGCTTTCGATAATAGCGTTGTCCAGCACGATGGCGCCCATTCCGATAAGTACGTTATTGTGGATCGTGCACCCGTGTACAACCGCGTTATGGGCGATAGATACGTTATTCCCTATATTGGTCGGGGATTTCTGGTAAGTAGCGTGTATTGTCGCGTTATCCTGAATATTGACGTTATTTCCTATTTTTATATAGTGTACATCACCTCTTAAAACAGCACCGTACCATACACTGCAATCGTCGCCCATTTCTACTTCACCGATAATGGCGGCATTTTCTGCCAAGAAACAATTTTTCCCGAATTTCGGGGTGTGTCCGTTTAGTTCTCTAATAATTGCCATAATTTAATTGAAAAATTGAAAACTGAAGATTGAAAATGATATCAATATTCAATTTTACGGTTCATAATTTTTTTGACGAGTCGAAATTACTAAATATACGGCAGAAAACAAGTCACCGGACGGATTATTACGTATTCTTTTTGAAACCGGATGCTCGGGGAAGACGTATAATGGCATATAATTTCTAAACTAAATAACAGGAGAATTATTTATGAGTATCGTAAAAAGAAACAATGATTTAAGGCCTTTCTATTCATCTTTACTGGATGATTTTATATGGCCTTACGGGGAGACGACAGAGCAGAGGAGGTTACCGGCTCTTAACGTGAAGGAGAACGAGAAAACTTTGACATTGGAGCTTCAAGTTCCGGGAATGAACAAGGATGACATTAAGTTGGAGTACAAGGACGGTTATTTGACGATTTCGTGCGAGAAGAGGGAGGAGAAAGAGGAGAAGGATAAAGATCAAAAATTTCTGAGAAAAGAATTTTCTTCCGTTTCTTTTCATCGTACGGTAGAGCTGCCCGAAGACAAGTATAACGTGGGGAAGGCTGAAGCTTCGTACAAGGATGGTATTCTGGAAATTACAATGCCGAAGAACGAGGAGAAGAGTAAAATAAGCAGAACGATTCAGGTTAAGTAGATAATTAGTACGTGGAGTTTTGACCGATTTCTCTAAAAAAAATCGGTCATTTTTTTTTGCTTTTAGAAAAAAGGTATTACTTTTGCATCGCAATCGAGGAACACCTCACGAGAGTTCTGAAATTAGTTTGAATGCGAAAATAGCTCAGTTGGTAGAGCATAACCTTGCCAAGGTTAGGGTCGCGGGTTCGAGTCCCGTTTTTCGCTCACTTTCACGCGAAAGTAGCTCAGTTGGTAGAGCACGACCTTCCCAAGGTCGGGGTCGCGGGTTCGAGCCCCGTTTTTCGCTCCCCCGAAAAGAGAGATTCGAAATTAGTTTGAATCTCTCTTTTTTTTTATTCTGTTTCGGGGTGCAGGAGCGTGTTCTGGTGAAATATAATGCACTATTCGTTTGTTTTGTCAAATAAAAATATTATTTTTGTTGGTAAAAGGCAAAATAATGCACCTATGATTTTTTATTCAATTATAAAAGAACGTCGGGCTTTGTTGGGATTGACTCAGCAAGATTTGGCAGATTATTCCGGAGTAAGCCTGCGGATAATCAAAAGTATAGAGACAGGCAAGGGCAATCCTTCTGTTCGTACGCTGACTAAAATCGCGGATACACTGGGGTTGGAATTATTACTGAAAGTGAAGGAGGTAATTAAATGAGACAAGCGGAAGTTTACGCTAATGGTGTGTTGGCCGGAACGTTGACAGAAACAGAGTATGGAGTATATATTTTTCGTTATGATGATGCGTTCTTGCTTGACAAGGAGCAAACAGCAATCAGTCTGTCATTTCCGAAAAGCCAACGTGAATTTTTGTCGAAAGAACTTTTTCCGTTCTTTTATAATATGCTTTCGGAGGGGACAAATAAAGCCATCCAATGTCAGACTCTGAAAATTGACGAGAACGATGCTTTCGGGTTATTATTAGCAACGGCTCACACTGACACGATAGGGGCCATAACGGTAAACAAGATATGATAAAGATTGAAGTTTGTCCCGGCAATTTGATTCCGGGGTTCGACACGTATAGCCCTGTTTGTCGAAAAAATCTATTTAACGGGAAAAAGGTTTCACCTGTATTGGATTTCGATTATGATGCGGATTGCTTGGAGGTTACCGAAAGCATTAATCAAATATCCGTATCGGGAGTGCAAGAGAAACTTTCGGCTATTGTGGAGAATGGGAAAATTATACTTACCCCGACCGGACAGCAGGGGCGATATATAATTAAGCCTATGCCGAACTACAAGTATTTGCGTTTTCGTAACTTTATTCCTGCCAATGAACACTTGACCATGCAAATAGCCAAGCAAGTCTACAAGATAAATGTTGCCGAAAACGGACTACTCTTTTTTGCAAACGGGGATGCGGCATATATTACCAAGCGTTTTGACTTTGATATTAATGGTAATAAAATCAAGCAGGAAGATTTTTCATCATTGGCACAAAAAACAACTTTCACTCATGGCAAGGATTACAAATACACGGGAAGCTACGAGGATGTAGCTACACTATTGAAAGCCAACGTGTCGGCGTGGCAGGTGGAAATGAGCAAGTTATTTACGCTCCTTATATTTAACTATCTGTTTGCCAATGGCGATGCTCATTTGAAAAACTTTTCATTGCAACAATCTGCTAACGGTGACTACCTATTATCTCCCGCTTATGACTTGATGAATACATCCATTCACGTGCGGGACGAGGATTTTGCACTGCAAGGTGGTCTGATGCCGGAAAGTGAACATTCTGAGGTTTACCACAATAGCGGTCACCCGTGCAAAGAAGATTTTATCACATTTGCCAACCGGACAGGTGTATTACCTAAAAAACGGGATGCAATTATCAAGATGTTCTCGGATAACAATCCACTGATTGATAAGTTGATAGACCGTTCGTTTTTGGACGATAAAATCAAGCGGATGTATAGACGTTCCTATCAGGAACGTCTGAGCAGGTTCTTGAGGCAGAGTGTAATTTAATCGGTAAAATCCACGAAAACCCGGCTTTCACGGATCTTTTTACAATAATCGCTTACTTTCACGTGTTCCGGGTGGACTTTGTAGCGGGCAAGTGCATCAGCATCTTCAAAGGTCGAGATAAGAACGGCATCGTATGCCATATCGGAATTTTTCTCGTTGATACCGACTTGCAGCGATTTGATTTCCGGAACGATGCCTACGAGTCTTTCCAGACTTTCTTTTATGATGAGTGCGTTTTCCGCTTTTGTTTTTCCTTCGGCAAACTCCTTGAGTTTCCACATGACGATATGTTTTAGCATACTTTTTGATTTTAAATAAAACGATGCAAAAATAGTCTTTTGTCAAAAATAAAGCTAATTTTGGAAGCGAAGAGAAGCGGAGGGGATGACAGAGTAATAAAAATATAAATAAACGATTATGGCAGGGAAAGCAAAAAGCACAAAAGTGTCGAAAAATCAAGCTGCTACAGATATAAATTTTAAATTCAAAAGTATTCGCACGAGTTGTAGCGGGAGCATTGATTTCGCCGGGAACAAGCGTTATCGCACGGTTTTCCGGTTGAACGAGGTGGAGAGGTTGTACGTGGATACGGAAATAATAAATAAACAATTTGATGAAAAGGCATGGGACGCGGAGATTGTTGCCGCTCTCGTGTATATGAACGGGGAGCAACCTGTGCTCGTGGCGCAAAAGGGGGGAAAGGTTACCATTCCGGAGGTGGAACCTGTTTTCCGGTTTTCGACCGATTTCTCTACTGAAGACTTCACCGGTTTTACTCTTAAAGAGGGTGTTTACCGGGTGCAAATGGTTATCAACGGGCAGGCGGGCTTGTCCGATGAAATACATCTGTTGGAATCGCACGATCTGTATCGTGATTATTTCCAATTATTGGATATCGGTTTGGATAAATGCGTGGAGGAGGCTCCCGATGTACAACGACCTCATTCATTTCGGGCTTTTGCCGGGGAAGGGTTGACAGACGTGCGTTTCTATCTCGTGGCGGAGAATTTCTTGTCCGACGAATGGACGTATGAATTCATGATAAATATTTTTGACTCGAGCGGGATGTTGAAAGCGAATCGGGTAGCTAAAGGAAATTACTATATCCCGAACCGGGAGGGAAAGCGTTTGCTTTGTTTCGCCTTGGATCTGGGAGCCGGGCTGGAGAATTTCTGGGAGGAAGGAGAATACCGGGTAGAAGTATCGTGCTTCGATCAACCCGTGATTCAACTGGAGTTTGCCATCGGAGAACAGGATGTGCCCTATAATTTCGCCGACGAAATAGCCGCGGTGAACGGTCAGGTGCACGAGGCGGCGGGTATGTCGTCAACACCCCAAGATAAGGAGGAGGCACTGTCCCGTTTGTACCAACTGGTCGGGTTACGTAAGGTAAAAGAAGAAATTACCCGTGTTTACGAGTTGGCGGAGTTCGTGAAGATGCGGCAGGAGAACGGCTTCAGTGATAAACTTCCTCTGATGAACATGATCTTTATGGGTAACCCGGGAACCGGTAAACACACGGTTGCCGGGATCGTGGGAGAGATTCTCTACCATTCGGGTGTTTTGGCGAACGGGAAAATACATCAATATAAACGGGAGGATTTTTCCCGGCCGGGGATGGCGGTGGAAGAACAATTAATTCGGGAAGCCATCGCGAAGAGTACGGGTGGAATCCTTTACATAGAGGATGCTGACGAATTGTACCCGACGAATGACCCGAACGATCCGGCGATGCGTATTTTTACCGTGTTGTTGGGAATACTGGAACAGGAACAACCGCCTCTGGTGGTGGTCATGGCGGGAGACGGGATGCCTTTGCAGGCTATTTCCGATGGAATCCCGGGTATGAAGAAATGTTTCCCTTACCAGTTTATCTTTGACGATTATTCGGCGGATGAATTGATGGAGATTACCCGCCAGATGCTGGAAAGAAGGCAATTCAAGTTTACGCCGGAGGCGGAGAACAAATTCTTTAATATGCTGAAGGATTGCTGTACCGTGAAAGATTCGGGATTCGATAACGGCAGGTTTATAGAGGAACGATTGAACGATGCCGCGAACCGGATGGCAAAGCGCTTGATGTCGAATCACAAGGGTACTCGCTCGAAAGAGGATATGATGTTGCTCAAGGTAGAGGATATCGAAACCCTTGAGCAGCCCGATCCGAATAAATCGGTAGACGCGTTTAACGAGATGATCGGCTCGAAGGAATTGAAAAACAGCTTGATCAGCTATATCAATTATATTTATTTTATCCGGGAAAGACAGAAACACGGTTATGCCGATGTGATTCCGCCTCTGCACATGTTGTTTACCGGGAACCGGGGAACGGGAAAAACTACCGTGGCACGTATGCTCGGGGAGATATTCGAGTCCGCGGGGATATTGCAAACGTCCATGGTAACGGTCAGGAGCAGGGGGGAACTTATCGGCGACGGTTCTATTCCGCCTCAACAGATTGCCATGTACGTGTTTGAACAGGCGAGGGGTGGTATCCTTTTCTTGGAAGACGCTCATACATTATTCCAAGACAGTGCGGGAGCTTCGGCATTAAGCGTTATTTTCGGGCAATTGTCGCCCGCGGATAACGGGGATACCATCGTGATATTGAGTGGCGATCCTGATGAAATGGACAAGGCGCTTGCCGGGAACCCGAGAGTGAAGACGCTTTTCCCGTATCACTTCCATTTTGCCGATTACACGCCGGAAGAGTTGCTGGAAATAGCCGTCCAGAAGATAACCGAGAAGAATTACACTTTGCACCCGAAGGCGAAAGAGGCATTCCATGCTTTGGTCACACAGGTATGCAAAGAACATGATAAATATTTCGGGAATGCTCTATTTGTCGATAAGATGGTGGATAAAGCCATTCACAACCTGTCTGCCCGCACCATGAAGATTAGAAAAGAGAGGGAACTTACCCGGAAAGAGATCACGACGTTGATGGCAGCGGATATACCCACTGCAACTTCCGAGCTTCCCAATTCCTACAAGGATACTTTTGACGAGAAGTCAATCACCGCGGCCTTGAAGGATTTGGATCACATGATAGGACAAGAGAAGCTTAAAAAACAGATTCATGATTTCGTGGATCTAGCTCGTCATTACAATCAACAAGGGATCAAGCTAAATACCCGTCTGTCCCTGCAATGGTGTTTTACCGGTAATTCCGGTATGGGGAAGGGAACGGTTGCACGTATTATCGCCCGTATTTATAAAGCCATGGGAATTATAGACAAGAGCGAGGTGACCAGCTTTAAGGTGGAACGTCTGATCGGGTTGACGGAGGAGGATGCCGTGCAGAGTATCGGTGTTGCCTTGTTGCAATCCAAGGGGGGACTGTTCTTCTTCGATGAAGATTCCAGTAGCCTGAATGAAATCTCCGGCTTCCGGGATCGGGTGAGGGCTATACTCGTGAACCAATTGGCGACTCAACCGGGGGCTTATAACGTGATTTACGCCAAACAGGACCCGCCCCGCCAGATTATTAACGACGAGGTGGAGAAGGTTTCCGATATGATTAATATTCTTGTTTTCGAGGACTACACGGAGGAGGAGTTAATGGAAATACTCAAACGGGATCTGGCGACGGACAATACCCGTATGACCCGGACGGCACAACAGCATATGGCTCAGTTTATTTCCTATATCGTGAACAACAAGAAACGAAGTCACGCGAGTGCCCGTTTGATAAAACTGGTCGCGGAAATGATGATTCGTAATCGGATACAACGTTTGGCAAAGAATGGAAAGATTAATGGTACGGAGCATACTTATTCGATTGTAAAGCAGGACGTGGAGATGTTCACCCCGCAAATGTTGGATAGTATGATTTCGGAACGGCAGACAATCGGGTACAAGCAATGAATCGTAGAATACTTCGTCTTGCTATTCCTTCTATCGTGTCAAATATCACCGTTCCTTTGTTGGGATTGGTGGACGTGACGATCGTGGGGCATTTGGGGGCTACCGCCTTTATCGGTGCTATCGCGGTGGGGGGATTATTGTTTAATATTTTGTACTGGAATTTCGGTTTTCTGCGGATGGGAACCAGTGGACTGACCTCACAGGCATTCGGGCGAAAAGACCAAGATGCGGAAATGCGGGTTCTCGTGCAGGCGGTGAGCGTGGGACTGATTTCCGCCGTACTGATGCTGATTCTTCAATATCCCATAGAACGCTTGGCTTTCAGGTTATTGGACACGAGTGCTGAAGTAGAACGATACGCTGTTACTTATTTTCGGATATGCATTTGGGGGGCACCTGCCGTGCTGGCACAATACGGATTCACGGGGTGGTTTATCGGGATGCAAAATTCCCGCTACCCGATGTATATCGCTATCGTGATGAACGTGATCAATATCTTGTGCAGCGCGTGTCTGGTTTTCGTGTTCGGGATGAAAGTCGAGGGGGTGGCGTTGGGAACAGTGATAGCCCAGTACAGCGGGGTATTTATGGCTGCCGGACTTTGGTGGTTTAATTTTAAGGAGTTACGACCTCTTATCAAATTCAAGGGGAGTCTTCAGTTGTTTGCCATGCGCAGATTCTTTGCCGTGAACCGGGATATTTTCCTGCGTACCTTGTGCCTGATCGGGGTAACTACATTTTTCACTTCCACGGGAGCAAGACAGGGGGATGTGATTCTGGCTGTCAATACTTTGTTAATGCAGTTGTTTACCTTATTCTCCTATATCATGGATGGCTTTGCTTACGCGGGAGAGGCTCTTGCCGGACGTTACGTGGGGGCTTGTGATCTTCGCCGATTGCGACAGGCTGTACGGGCTTTATTCGGCTGGGGCGTGGGATTATCCTTGGTGTTTACCGTTTTATATGTAGTCGGGGGAGAAGGTTTTCTCGGTTTGCTCACGAATGACGGGGAAGTGATTCAAACGGCAAGCCATTATTTTTACTGGGTTCTGGCAATTCCCTTGGCAGGATTTGCCGCTTTTCTATGGGACGGTATTTTGATAGGAGCCACGGCTACCCGATACATGTTGTGGGCGATGTTGGTTGCTTCCGGGGCTTTCTTCCTTATATATTATACCTGTTCCGGGGCCACGAACAATCACATGTTATGGCTTTCGTTTCTTGTTTATCTGGCTTTACGGGGAATCATGCAGACCGTATGGAGCCGCCGGATATTCTCGGAGGGGTATTTGCAGAAGATGAAGGACTTGTAGTATATCTTTTCGCCATACTAAGTCTATCGATACCTAACCTCAAGTTCGAAGCATGAACGAATCATGAACGTAGCATAGACGTAAATTTGCGTTTATGCTATATTTATGATGTGTATATGCAGGATTTTTGTGGTTAGGCAATGATTGTGCAATGATCATTCAAATGTTTACAAGAATGTGTCGTATCTATTTGATACTTTGTTATTTCATAATTCAATTTGTGAATTAATAAATGATCGTTTAATGGCATTAACAATATTTGCTCACTAACAAAATTCACAAAAACATAATCACTTAATTACGAGAAATAAAAAATGTCACTGGAAATATTTGCGGAAAATAAAAATGATGTATATTTGCAGCGCATTAAACGATGGTTTGTTGATATGAAATATCGTTTATCAAAACAGCTTTCGTGCGTCTATAATATATAACACTGTTTAAGTGGGGCGCATGAAACACATGGCAATAAGTCAGGACCGGTAATAGGGTTAGTGCGCGAAGCGCGTCCGGTCGGCTGATAGAATAAACAATTACATGATCGAGGATAAGAAATTGCATTGGTATGTCGCTTACACGCGAGTGAACCAAGAATTGGTGATCAAAAAGAAATTGGATGAATTGGGAATCGAGAATTTTCTCCCACGTGAGGAGCAAGTTCGTGATACCCCGTTTGGTCGGAAAACGATTCGTGTCCTTTTGATTCACGGTATGATTTTTATCCGTACGGATAAAGTGACGAGTTTCTCCTTACTCAACGAGTATTCCTTGAATATTGTTTACTTGAAGGATATCGAAGGTCGCCATTCCTTGATCGTTCCCGACAAGCAGATGGAAGATTTCATGTTCTTGTTGGATTTTTCTGCCGCCGGAATCGAGGTATTGAATAAAGACTTGAAGCGAGGTGATCGGATTCGAGTGATTAAAGGTCCGTTAGTGGGGTTGGAAGGAGAGCTGGTGCGTTTGCGAGGTCACAAGCGGGTGGTAATCCGCTTGGATGGTGTTGCATCGATTGCCACATCTTATATCCCGGGTTCATTCCTTGAAAAAATAGAGAGAAACAATTAATTTAAGATTTATGAATTACGATTTATGATTAAAAAAGAGTCAAGAAGTACAATTAAAATCATAAATCTAAAATCGTGAATCAAGAAATAGAGATGGAAAAAGGTTTATTTCACGAGTTGTACAAGCAACTGGACAGTCTTGATTTCCGGTTGTATTCCCCGGCATTATTGTCCGGTTTGTTACACGGTTACCTGACGGTGTACTCTATGGTACGGGTATACCCGTGGTTGGAGAATGATTTCGGCACTCCCGGTGCTATCCACGAGCGAGCGAAATCGATAGTTCACTTGTACCCGGGACAGTTGAACGGTGATGTTCCCGTGGATACCCGTGCCGGTTACGCGGCGGACAAGATGGATGTCTACCAGTTGTACTCGGACTTGGGTTACTTGAAAAACGGTTTGGACGCGGCGTACCGGATACTGTCGGCACGGGGGAACGGCAGGATTGCGTTGCCTTGTCGGACACCGAATATTTGCCGGATGCTATGTAATTGTTATTATTTTGCCGGAGATGAGGCGTGTGGGGAACTTGCAGGGCACTTGGTCACGGAGGCCTTGGGATATATTCGAGGTGGTGCTCGTGGTGTGTTGTTGTCTTGGTGGGATGCTATTTGCTTGTATGATGACGTGGTTGGGGCGATGATGTTGCCCAAGGAAGATTATAAACGTTTGGAGGAAGAACGGGCTCGTTTGCGGGTTAGCGTGGAGCGTGAGGAGGATAAAAGAATCGAGTGCTTCCGGCAAGCGGGGCAGGACGCGGATTTTGGTTTGGTATCGGAGGTTTTTGCGATTTTGGCAAAGCGGGAGTTTAATTTATCTAATATAAATAGATAATACTTTTTTAGTCTTATAAAAATGAGAAAAATATTGGTTACGGGTGGAGCCGGTTTTATTGGTTCTAACCTTTGCGAAGCGTTACTTGAACATGGGGACGAGGTTGTATGTTTGGATAATTTTGCAACGGGGCATATTGAGAATCTGTTACCTCTAATTGAAAGATACCCGAAAACGTTCAAGTTGATTGTTGGTGATATTCGGGAATTAGAGGATTGTCAAAAGGCTATTGTCGGGGTAGAGTATGTTTTGCACGAGGCGGCGTTAGGATCAGTACCTCGGAGTATAAAGGATCCTGTTACCTCAAATGCCGTAAACGTGAGTGGTTTTTTGAATATGTTGGTTGCTGCACGGGATGCAGGAGTTAAACGTTTCGTTTTTGCGGCAAGTTCTTCTACTTATGGAGATAGTCAAGTCCTTCCAAAAGTCGAAGATAATATTGGTAAACCCTTGTCTCCATATGCGATAACAAAGTACGTTGACGAGCTTTATGCGGATGTTTTTGCTCGGACGTATGAGATGGAGTATATCGGATTACGCTATTTTAATGTTTTTGGTCGACGGCAAGACCCTAATGGAGCTTATGCTGCAGTTATTCCTTTGTTCGTGAAAAAATTAATGAAATACGAAAGTCCAGTAATTAATGGTGACGGAGAATATAGCAGGGATTTCACTTATGTGGATAACGTGATACAGATGAATATGTTAGCATTGACGACGAAGAATCCTGATGCGGTTAATCAGATTTATAATACGGCATATGGTGAGCGAACTACGTTAAACCAATTGGTTGATTACTTGAAAGAATATTTAAGTGAATATGATCAAGAAATTGCAAATGTTGAAATTTTGCATGGACCTAATCGTTTGGGGGATATTCCTCACTCTTTGGCTTCTATTCATAAGGCTAAACAATTGCTTGATTATAATCCAAAGTTTAATATGAAAAAAGGGCTTAAGGAAGCCGTGAAGTGGTATTGGAATAATTTGAAATAGGAACATAATATGGATATTAAAATTGCAGTAATAGGTCTTGGGTACGTGGGACTTCCATTGGCACGTTTATTTTCCACAAGATATAAAACAATTGGTTTTGATATGAATCAAGCCAGGGTAGATGCATTAATGGAGGGACATGATGTAACCTTAGAAGTATCAGATGAACTTCTTCAAAATGCTTTAAAAAATGGTTTTACATGCACGACTAATATTGAAGATATACGGGATTGTAATTTTTATGTGGTGGCTGTTCCGACTCCGGTAGATATGAATAACAACCCGGATTTGAAGCCGCTTTATGGAGCTAGTACAATAGTTGGTGAGGTGATAAAGGAAGGTGATATCGTGGTTTACGAGTCAACTGTTTATCCGGGGGTGACGGAGAATGAATGTATTCCGGTTGTGGAAAACGTTTCTGGATTGAAATTTAACAAGGACTTCTTTGCGGGATATAGCCCGGAACGCATAAATCCTGGAGATAAACTTCACACGGTAGAAAAAATCAAGAAAGTTACTTCAGGCTCCACGCCTGAAGTTGGGAAGTTGATAAACGACGTGTATAGTTCGGTGATTATGGCTGGTACTCATTTGGCTCCTTCAATAAAAGTTGCAGAGGCTGCAAAGGTGATCGAAAACTCACAACGTGATATTAATATCGCTTTTGTAAACGAATTGTCAAAGATTTTTAATAAATTGGGAATAGACACTCAAGATGTATTGGAAGCTGCTAGCACGAAATGGAATTTTTTACCGTTTAAACCGGGTTTAGTAGGGGGACATTGTATAGGGGTTGACCCGTATTATTTGGCTCAGTGCGCTCAACGACTTGGTTACAATCCTGAAATTATTTTAGCGGGGCGCCGTATGAATGATGGGATGGGAGAATATGTGGCAAATGAAGTGATCAAATTGATGTTGAAGAAAGGTATTCATGTATTAGGTTCCAAAATATTGATATTAGGATTTACGTTCAAAGAGAATTGTCCTGATGTGAGAAACACGAAAGTGATAGACATTTATAAAACATTGAAAGAATATAATTTGGATATCATGGTGTATGATCCTTGGGCGAATCCAGCTATAGTGGAACAGGAGTATGGTATAGAGTTGACGAACGAGTTACCGTCACAAAAAGTGGATGCTTTAATTTTTGCGGTTGCTCATGATGAGTTTAGAACATTGGATATTAATTCATTTGTGAGAAAAAAATGTGTGATTTACGATGTAAAACAAGTTATGGACAGAACACTAATTGATGGTCGATTATAATGAAATACCCAGAATTAGCACATAAAAAAGAATGTACGGGGTGTATGGCATGTGTTGATTCATGTCGTTTTGGTGCTTTAACCTCTTGTGTAGGTACTGATGGGCATTTGTATCCATATGTGAACGTAAAGTTGTGTGTAAAGTGTGGGGCATGTAGTGCATCGTGTCCTATTATTACAAAATCTTATTTGAAAAAGAACGAATATGTGGTAAAACCATATGGAGCATGGTCTAATGATTTACCTCAACGTTTATTAAGCGCATCTGGTGGAATATTTGCTGCGCTTGCCAATAAATTTCTTTTAGAGGGAGGCTGTGTAGTGGGGGCAATTATAGATGGTTTTGTAGTAAAATATGTTCTGCTTGAAAAATTAGAAGATTTACATTTTTTGCAAGGCTCAAAGTATCAGCAAGGGGATCTTTCTGGTATTTACATTCGGGTTAAGGAAAAGTTGAATAAAGGTGTAAAAGTACTTTTTTCTGGAGTAACATGTCAGATTGGAGGATTATTCGCTTTTCTTAAAAAGCGTTATGAAAATTTGTATACGGTAGATATAATATGTGCGGGTTTTCCATCTTTATTGCCTATGCGTCAATTTATAAAAGAGAATTCAAATGTTGTAGGAATAAAAAGTTTTAGAGATAAAGATTTGGGATGGAAGAGTAAAAACTTTAAATATGCACTAAAAGGGTATGGCTTAAATAAGCAAATTACAGATTTTGGGTATAAAAATTTACCAATCTTGGCGTTTAGTTCTGGGCTTACAAATAGATATTCATGTTATGCTTGTAAATTTGCACGACAAAATAGATTATCTGATTTGACAATTGGAGATTTATGGGGAGATGAGAATTTTAAAGATGAGCATAATAATGGTATATCTTTAGTTGTAATTCGCAGTGAAAGGGGACAAAAGTTAATAGAAAATTCTAATATTACTTTTCATGAAATATCTTGGCAAGAAGCTCTTAATGCAAATACTAGGTTGATTCATGGAAGAAGTTTTTTGAATTTTAATATTTTTAGAAAATATATGGAGTTTGTGTATAAATATAGTTCGTATCAATCACTAATGAATTTATACCAAGGAAGAGGTTTTATGGGATTGATATATAGAATGAATATTGTTATTGGGCATAAGGCTACATTTTTGTGGACGAAGGTATGTGTAAAACGATTTTTGAATAGTCTGAAAAATTATGAAGGTTAATTTGTTAACTATACATTATTCTTTAAATTATGGTGCATTGTTACAGACGTATGCAACAGTTAAAGTATTACAGCTTTTGGGGTGTGAAGTTACATTAATTGACTTTGTTGATAGAAATGATATTAAAGAGCGAGTAAGAATTAAATCATTAATTACTAATGGAGTGAGGTGGTTAAAATTTTGTCTTTTTAAAAGGTCGTTTTATCCTCGCTTAACAAAGAGAATGTATTCGTTTGATTTTTCTTTATTGCCAGAGGTTGATTGTTATATTTCTGGTAGTGATCAAATATGGAATCCTAAAATTGTTGGAGATAAGTTGCTGACATATATGTTTGCATCTTTGAAGCCTAATGTGAAGCGAATTTCTTATGCGTCAAGTTTCGGTCTAAATAAATGGGATATAGTACATAATAATGATGTAAAACAGGCACTTGATAATTATTCAGCTATATCTGTACGAGAAGATTCAGGAGTGGAGATATGTAAAAATGAGTTTGGGATAGAAGCAACACAAGTATTGGATCCGACTTTATTGTTCGGAGATTACAGTGAATTGATAGAAAATGTCAAGCCCAAAGAGCGAATTGTGTGTTTCAAGTTTATTCAAGATGATAATTTTTTTCATTGTTTAGATTGTTTAGAGGCTGATTTTAAATTGAAATCAATAATAATGTCGGCATTTAGTCCTAAAATGTTTTTTGATAAATATAGACATTGTTATAACCCATCTCCGCGTAAATGGTTGAAAAATATTGCATCTGCAAGATTCGTTTTAACTGATTCATTTCACGGGTTGGCTTTTGCTATTATTTTTAATAAAGATTTTATAGTTCTTCCTGGGCATCAAGATCGTACAACAAGATTATCTTCCTTATTGGATATTTTAGGATTATCGGAGCGTTTGGTACTGGATTCTAATGATTTTGAATTAAGAAAGAAGAGTCTATATAAAAAGATTGATTATGAAAGAGTTAATGCGCTGTTATCTCAAGCGAGAAGTGATTCTTTGGCTTATTTAAAGAATGCTTTATTTAATTAGTTCATGAGTACTAATAATTTTGATAAAACGATTAAAGGTTTATCTGCTCAAACAATTGTAACAATATTATCAGGAATAATTGAAATACTTGTTTTTTCAATTATGTCAAGGATTTTGTCTAAAGCAGATTTTGGGTATTATGCGGCATTAAATAGTATTTTTGTAATATTTCAATCCTTATCAGAAGCTGGAATTGGAGCGGCAATTATACAAAAGAAAGAGATTACAAATAATTATATTAATACAGCTTTTAGTTTAGCTTTTCTTTTAGGAACTTTTTTTACCCTGTTGTTATTGTTGTTGTCTAATTTAATATCGTCAACTATAATTGATAAGTCATTAGAATTTCCTCTTGTTTTAGTGTCAATGACATTGATTCCATTTTCTATCAATAGCATTGCGCGTTCATTAATGATGCGGGAGTTAGATTTTTTCAAATATGGAATAATTAAGCTTGTTGCCTATATAGTTAGTGCTATTGTTGCAATTATTTATGCGTTTAATGGAGGTGGATTTTATGCATTTATTCTATTAAATTTTATTAATGTTCTTTTGTTGATGATTTTGTCTTTCTATTTTTCTCGTTATCGTCCAAAATTTGTGATAAAGATTGGTAATGTGAGAAGTATTGTAAACTTTGGAGGTTGGTTGACTTTATCTAGATTGATATTTAGTTTTTATAGGCAGATTGATAAGTTAATGCTTTCGAAATACGGGAGTATTATCGTACTAGGTGAGTTTTATAGAACTAAAGGTTTTTTAGACTCTATAATAAATCAATTTGAATCTATTTTTGATACGACTTTATTTCCGATCTTGTCAAAAGGGCAGGACTCGTCAATATTTATTCGTTCTGCTTTTATAAAATCAATATCATTAGTTGGTTCTGTTTTTATGTCATTGTTTATGTTGTTTTTCTTCAATGCAGAACTGATTATTACGATATTCTTGGGTGATAAATGGTTAGATCAGGCATTGACAATGAGAATATTGTCATGTGTAATTTTATTTAGTATATATTCTCGGATAACAGATTGTTTTATCCGAAGTTTGGCTTATGTCAAATTTTATTTTTGTACGTGTGTATTATCTTGCGTATTGTCATTTGTTGTTTTTTATTATGTGATTGATTGGGGAATAGAATGGATTGCAGCTGCTGTTGTACTGATTAGCTTTGTGATTTTTTTAATTAAACTATGTTATCTCGCTTATAAAGTTGATATAACTATAATTGTAATATTCAAGTCGATCTTTAAATCGATGAAATATTCTATTCCTTATTTGATGTTAGGTACTTTATTTTTATTTTATTTCAATCACAATATTGGGGAAAGAATTGTTTTTGTATTTCTTTTTAGTCTTATGTTGATTTTTACATATCTTTTCTTACCACGTTTTGTTGGAGAGGTGTATTATAATCAATTGTATCCTATTGTAAGGAAATATATTAATGTATTGAAGATGTTTAAGGTGGAGTAGCTAAATTTATCTTGTATGGGAAATTGGCTGATAGAAACGAAAAAAGGGATTGTTATAAAATATGTCTTATTTATAATATCACCTTTTATTGCTTTTGTATTTTCATTAGGGACGCTTAAAACTAAATCTTCATTTGTTGTTATTTATTTGTTTTTTGTGTTTTTGGGATTGTCGTACACTGTTCCGAATAACAGAAATGTTTTGAATTTTGATGGTGTGACGTATCGACAGGATTTTGAGGAGTATAAATTTGTTTCGAGTACTGATTTTATTGCCAATTTCAAGGATTATATAAATTTTGAAGGTGATGCGGATTTTTATTGTCATTTCGTTTATTACTGCGTTTCACGAATAACAGATAATTATCATGTGATGTTTATGATTATCGCAATGGTTTTTTCATTTTTTTCATTAAAATCTTTTGAGATATTCATTCGGGAAAAACAATTTGTAAATTCCATACCTTGTTTTATTTTGGCATATTTATTTATGTCAAATCAGATTTTTAATATTAATGCTTTTAGATTTTTTACTGCGGCATGGATTGCGGTTTATTCGTTGCTAAATATATTTGTTAAAAAGAACAATTTATACGTGTGTTTGCTCTTTTTGACTCCCATGATTCATGGATCTTTTTTTCTAATGCTTGTTGTGTATCTGATTTATCTATTACTTGGGAGATATGATAAATTTTGGATTATCGTGTTCATCATAAGTTCATTCTTTTCTAATTTTATTTTAGAATTAGCTCAAAAATATTTAACAAGTATGCCAAGTTTTATTTTTAATAACTATAGCGGGTATTTTTCTGATAATTACGTGGATTTAATTAATAATAGCGGGAGTGGATTTATATGGGTAAAAAGACTTTTAGAGTTGCTTGTTAGATTATGCATGAATGTTTATGTTATCTTATTCATTTTCCATTTGAATATGATAAAGCGGAATATCAAAACAGGAAAAATGATTAGTTTCATTTTGATATTAATGAGTGTTGTTAATTTAACATCTGTAATTCCATCGCTTGGTAAACGTTATTTGTTGTTGACAATGCCTTTTATTGCCTATATTTGGTTGGTGAATTTCGAAGGTAAGAAATACAATAAATATTTATATCCATTAGGTGTATTGTTCATATTATTATTTTTCTTGCCATTTCAAGTTAATTTATTACCATGTTTAAGTCATTATAATTCTGTTTTAGAATCAACATTTTATATTTCGAGTCCTTTATACTTGATTTACAAATATTGGTTTGTTTAAGTATAGAGAATATTTAGAATCTTAATTTACTATTAATAGGATGAATAAGGTTTTGTTATATTATAAAAATCCTAGGATATTCCTCAAGGATTTTCTGTGGAAATTTTCTAAGTATATAAAAAATGATCGTTTGTACATTAGGTTAAAATATTGGGTAATGATGGGTAGCTTACCTGATTTAAAAAAACCGGAAGCATTTACAGAAAAATTGCAATGGATCAAATTATATGATAGGAAGCCTATTTATCATGATATGGTAGATAAAGTTGAAATGAAGAAATTTGTTGCAGATAGGATAGGGCTTATGTATACAATTCCAACTATTGGGGTTTGGGATAATTTTGATGATATTGATTTTGATGCATTGCCAGAAAAATATATTATAAAATGTACACATGATAGTGGTAGTTATGTGATTTGTACACCTCAAGCTCCATTGGATATAGAAAAAGTTCGACAGAAGTTAAAAAAGGCATTCAAGCATGATTATTATATCTATTCTAGAGAATGGCCTTACAGAGGTTTAAAGAAACGAATTATAATTGAGCCATTGTTGATAGATAGTTCTGGAGCGAATTATTTAACAGATTATAAATTTTACTGTTTTAATGGTGAACCGAAGTTTTTTTATATAACATCTGATAGAGGATCAAAATTAGGTTTGACCGAAGATTTTTTTTATATAGATGGGACTCCTTGTGAATTTACTCAAGTTGGTGAAAGAAGAGCTCCTGTTTGTCCTCCATTACCTCGAAATTTATCTAAAATGATAGAGTTTAGTCGGGTGTTGTCTGCAAACACTTATCATATACGAATTGATTTTTATGAAGTTAATGAACGCATTTATGTGGGTGAGTTAACTTTTTTTGATGGTGGTGGTTTTTTTGGATTTGAACCTAAAGAATATAATAAAATAATAGGAGAATGGATAAAATTACCTGTTGATTAATTTGTTATTTTAGTATGAAAAGTATTTTATTCTTAATTAACAACTTAGGCTCTGGTGGTGCTCAACGGCAAATAGTTGAATTGGCTGTAAGATTTAAACAATCGGGATATAATGTACGTTTTTTGATTTATGAACGTGCTTTTAGTGATTTCTATTTTGAAACGCTTGCTAATCATGGTATTGAGATCGATGATGTTGCAGAAAGTAATTATTTAAAACGTATTTATAAAGTTAGGAGATATATTCGAACAAGTGTGCCGGATGTATTGATTGCTTTCTTGGAAGCAAGTAGTTTTATGGCCGAATTAGCTAGCTTCCCGTCAAAAAAATGGAAATTAATAGTTGGCGAAAGAAGTGCTAATCCTGCTATAAAGAAGTCGTTGAAATTAAAGTTTTTCAGACAATTTCATGTATTGGCAGATTATATTGTTGCTAATTCTTATGAGAATATACGTATAATTCAAGAGATAGCTCCAATAATAAAAAGAGATAAATACAAGGTTATTTATAATATCTTTAATGAAGATAAATTGAAACCGATAGATGATTTTGAATTTGGCAAGCATGACAAGTTGAATCTTGTTGTAACCTCAAGTCATCGATATTTAAAAAATCTAGATGGTTTAATAGAGGGGGTGAAGTTGATGAATTCCGAAGATAGAAATAAATTGAGAATTAATTGGTATGGTAGTAATTTGTTTGATGATTCTTTAGAAAAAGCATTGGAAAAGGTGAAGAATTATGATTTTGAAAATATTTTTTCTTTTCATAAAGATACTTTGAATATTTATGAATTTATGAAAGAAGCTGATGCGATAGGGCTTTTTAGTTATTTTGAGGGACTGCCAAATGCGATTTGTGAAGGAATGCTTTTAGGTAAACCGATTATCGCAACAAGAGTGTCTGATATACCATTATTTATAAAGGATAGAGTCAATGGATTTCTTTGTGATGCAGCAGATCCTATGACAATAGCACAGGCTTTATCTTCATTAGTAGCTTCTTCATCCGAAGAATTATCAATAATGGGTAAATGTAATTATGAGGTTGCTCAAAAATTGTTTGATAGAGAACAAATTTTGAAAGCCTATGAATCATTGTTTTAGGATATGTATATATTGATGATATCCCGTGGGTATCCAAGTTTAAAAGACCCGCAATGGGGTGGTTTTGAGCGAGATCAAGCAGAGGCATTGAAACGTTCAGGTCATAAAGTTGTTGTGTTGAGCGTTGATAGACGTTTTAGGTTTTATTGGAGAAAAATAGGCATTACTAGTGATGTTATAAATGGGATACCGATATTTAATTCTTTTCTTTTGCCTAGTGCTTTTTTTAGAATATGGGGAGAGAAAATATTTTTTAAAATATTTAGTATTCAGATGGATAGATTGTATCGAAAGGTGCAAGCAAAGTACGGTAAGCCTGATATAATTTATTCTCATTATTTATATAATACCGCAGTTGCAACAGATTTAAAATGTAAATATAAGATTCCCTTAGTAGGTATTGAACATTGGAGCAAATTGAATAATGATAAATTATCTAAATATTTAAAATTTTTAGGCAAAAAGGCTTATGGCGGAGCTGATGTTGTGATTGCTGTTTCAAAATCGTTAGCTAATAGAATAGATCAACATTTCAAAAAAAAGGCCGTTGTTATTCATAATATGGTTAATGCAAGTTTTTTTGAACGATCACAATATTTCCCAAAAAAGGGCGTATTTTCTTTTATTACAGTTGGAAATTTATTTCCGATTAAAGGACATGATCTATTAATAGAAGCATTTAAGAAAGCTTGTTTTGATGATCATGTTGAGTTGAAAATTATAGGTGATGGAAGGTTGAGGTTTTATCTGGAACAATTAGTAGATAAGTATAGATTGAATCGTCAAGTTAAGTTTCTAGGGAAGAGAAATAAAGAAGATATTAAAGAATTTTTAAATTCTTCAAATGTATTTGTTTTATCTTCTATAGCTGAGAATTTTTCAGTTGCTTTATTGGAAGGGTTGGCATCAGGATTGCCCGCAATAGCAACTTTGTGTGGAGGTACGGATGAATGTATTAATGAGTCAAATGGAATTCTTGTACCTGTAAAAAATGTAAATGCTTTAGCCGAAGCTATGAAACAAATGGTTATGAATTATTCTCAATATGATAAAGAGAAGATCAGGGAAGAATGCAAAAATGATTATTCCCCAGATGTTATAGTTGATAAATTGATATACGTGTTTAATGGGGTACTTGTAAAGTATTAATATATGAAAAATTTGATAATAATAGGTGCCGGAGGAATGGGACGTTCCGTTTATAGTATGGTGGTAGAGTGTGATGGTTATAATGTGGAATATGTTGTGAAAGGATTTATTGATAATAATCTTTTTTCATTGGAAGGATTTGATGATTATCCCCCTGTGTTGGGTACGATTGATGATTATATTCCTCAAGAAAATGATATATTTATTTGTTCAATCGGTGATATTATAGCAAAAAAGAGATGTTGTGAACTATTGAGTCAAAAAGGAGCAGTATTTATTACGATAGTTCATCCTTTGGCTCGAGTTGTCAAAACAGCAAAATTGGGCAAGGGAGTTATTGTAGCTCCTTATGCAACAGTAAATGCAAATTCTGTAATTGGTAATCACGTGTTAGTGCAAACGCATAGTGTTGTATCGCACGATGTGGTGATAGGAGATTGGACTAGAATTGACACGCATGTTGTTTGTATTGGTGGAATAAAGATTGGAAGTAAGGTGGTGGTACATACTGGGGCAATTATCAATCATAATGTGTTAATAGAAGACGAAGCTTGTGTTGGAGCAGGAAGTTTTGTTGTTACGAATGTGAGAAAAGGTACTTCTGTATTTGGTAATCCAGCACGAGAGTTTAAAATAAAAAATTGATAAAATGGAAATTGTTAAAAGACTGTTAGAGGAACGGGTTTGTTTGGTTACAGGTGCAGGACGGGGGATTGGACGCGTTATAGCAGAACAGTTTGCCGCAGAAGGGGCTATTGTGTATGCTAATGATTTGTATATGGGAGATATGGATAGTTGGGCTAAACGAAATGCAGAAAAATACATGACTCGAATGATACCTGTTTGTTTTGATATAACTGATGAGAAAGCAGTGAAGCAGTCTCTTTCACAAATAATGAAATTGGAAAAGAGAATAGATTGTTTAGTTAATAATGCTGCTATAATATCGAATCAAAAATTAGGTATGATTGTGATGTCTGAAGCTGAAAAGATGTTTAAAGTGAATGTTTTGTCCGTTATTAATATGATTCAGATAGTTGCTCGTTTGATGGCAAGAAATGGAGGAGGAGGGATAATAAATATTTCTTCTATTACAGCAACGAATGGCTCTGCGGGACAAGTAGCTTACTCTGCAAGTAAAGGTGCGATTATTTCATTGACAAAATCTTGTGCGAAAGAATTGGCTACCATGAATATTAGAGTTAATGCAATAGCACCAGGTATAGTAAAAACAGAAAGGTTTGAAGAGTTATATGAATCGGATGGTGAAAAGATTGATGGTAGAATTGATAAAATTGCCTTGGGACGACTTGGAACTCCTTTGGATGTAGCAAATGCTTGTTGTTTTCTGGCTTCCGAGCGAGCAAGTTATATCTCTGGACAGATTTTAGGTGTTGATGGTTGTGCTTCTATTTAATAGTGTTTTGAAATGTTTCTGAATATCAATAAAAAAGAGCGAGCTTTAATAGCAGCAATAGATGATAGTGGAAGACAAATATCTTATGGGGAACTTGTTGAAGCTAGTGTAGATTTTGAAAGAGTGATAGGAAAAAGAACTCTTATTTTTATTTTTTCGGAAAATGTTATTGGTTCTTTAGTTGGTTATGTTGCTTCTTTGGCTGCTCGTGTTGTACCTTTAATAATTAGTACGAATACTGAAAGATCATTGTATCTAAAATTAATAGATACGTATTTACCGGAGTATATTTGGGTACCAGATGCTTGTGTGGTAGATTTCACGTATGAAGTTATTTTTTCAAAATACGGGTATACGTTGCTGCGGACGAATCATGTTGCTCCGATTTTGTTTGAGGATTTATCTTTATTATTGCCAACTTCCGGTTCCACGGGAAGTTCAAAACTAGTAAGGCATAGTTATCGGAATATAGAAGCTAATGCTGAAAATGTGGCTTCTTTTTTTGGATTTACGGCAAAAGACAGAGGTTTAGCTATTCTTCCGATGCACTACACGATGGGATTGTCTGTTATAACAAGTCATTTATGGACTGGTGCGACGGTACTGTTGGTGAAGAAGAGTATGTTGGATCGTGATTTTTGGACGTTTTTTAAAGAGCAGAAAGCAACAAATTTTACAGGAGTCCCTTATAGTTTTGAAATTTTGAAAAAGTTGCGGTTTACAAGAATGGAGCTTCCAGATTTACAAATTATCTCGCAAGGAGGAGGAAAAATGAATAAGGAGATGTTTGCTTTTTTTGCGGAATACGCCAAAACAACAGGGAAGAAGTTTATTGCAACTTATGGACAGACTGAATGCACTGCAAGAATGGCATTTTTGCCTTCGGAATTGGCTTGTGAGAAGACAGGAAGCATCGGGAATGCAATACCCAATGGAAAGTTATATTTGATAGATGATAAAGGAATGGTGATTGATAAGCCTTATATTGAAGGGCAGCTGGTGTACGAGGGAGAGAATGTGACATTAGGTTACGCGTACTCTGCAATGGATTTATCGAAAGGTGATGAAAATCATGGGATCATGGAAACGGGGGACATCGCATTTAAAGATTCTGATGAATGTTATTTTATTGTAGGAAGAAAAAGTCGATTTTTGAAATTATTTGGGTATAGAGTTGGACTGGATGAATGTGAAGCATTTATAAAAGAAGCGTATAATATAGATTGCGCTTGTGTAGGTAATGATGATTATATGAATATTTATATTACAGATGTTTCTTTGAAAGAGCAAATTCAAAATTTGCTTGTTATCAAGACAAATTTAATAGCTTCCGTTTTTAATATTATAGGTATTGATGTGATACCCAAAAATGAATCTGGTAAAACGTTATATAGTGAGTTAAATTAAATAAATTGTTTATAATATGACAAATCTTGAAAAGTACAACAGGGTATTTATGGAGGTATTTTCGGTTTCAGAAAAAGCTTTTGACCAAGAATTCTCTAACCAAACAATAAAAGGGTGGGATTCAATTAAACAATTGAGTCTTATAACATCTTTAGAGGATGAATTTGATATTATGTTTGATACGGAGGATATTGTTGCTTTTTCTTCTTATAGTGTCGGTAAGACTATATTAAAAAAATATGATGTGATGATTTAATATGATAGATTATTTGTAGTAAATAAAACTAAGATTTTAGTTTGGTGTATGCAGAAATAGAGATTGTTATTTGGATGATGAAAAGAAAATTTTAACTTGTTGGATGTTCCTATTTTGAAAGCAAAGATGTTTGTGATTGATTTATAATATAAGATGAGTGTATATGTGTCTTTAGTGAAAAGGGGGATTGATTTCATTCTTGCCCTAATAATGTTATGTATTTTAATGCCGTTTTTATGTGTTGTTGTAATTTTATTATTGATTGCACATAAAAAAATAACCGGGATATTTTTTGTACAGACACGTTTGGGGTATAGGGGAATACCTTTCAATATTTTGAAATTTAAAACAATGAGTGATGAAAGGGATGAGAGTGGGATATTACTTCCTGATGCAGATAGATTAACACCTGTAGGGCGAGTCGTGAGGGCGTTATCTATAGACGAACTGCCTCAATTAGTAAATGTGTTGAAAGGAGATATGGCATTAGTGGGGCCTCGTCCTCTTCCGGTAAAATATAGGGAGCTTTATACTTTAGAACAATTTAGACGGCATAATGTGCGTCCCGGTATTACGGGATGGGCTCAGGTCAATGGAAGAAATAATATATCGTGGACGAAGAAGTTTGAATATGATGTATGGTACGTGGAACATATTTCTTTTATGTTGGATTTGAAAATTTTATTTTTGACAATAAAGAAGGTTTTCATGAGGGAGGGGGTAGCAAAAGATGGAGAAGCGACAACGGTTCCTTTTGATGGCACCAATTGACAAGTGAGGGGGCAAAAAGATTGGCTTGTCGTAATAAGAAAAATGTGGTATGTTCAGTGAAAATGATTCGAAAGGATAGGACGAGAGCCTAAAACATGGTGTAAAAATTGAGAGTCTATTAAAAATAATTGCAAGTTAAATTAATAAATAAAGCACTTGTGATAGAGAGGCATGTATGACAAGTCTTGGCTATAAAAGTGCATGTTTAAAAGACTTTTATGAATCGAAAACGTATTTATCTTTGCCTGGCACACATGTCTGGTGAAGAACAAAAGTTTATAAAAGAGGCATTTGACATGAATTGGGTGGTGCCGCTGGGACCGAACGTGAACGGTTTCGAGGAGGATATCAAGCAGTTTATCGGGGAAGGTAAAGAGGTGGTGGCGTTATCAGCCGGAACGGCAGCGGTGCATTTGGCGTTGTTGGCTTGTGGTGTCGGGACTGGTGACGAGGTGATCGTGCAGTCGTTCACGTTTTGTGCATCCGCTCACCCGGTGACTTATCTAGGGGCTACTCCGGTGTTCGTGGATTCGGAGGTTGATAGTTGGAACATGGACCCGGATTTGCTGGAGGAGGCGATCAAGGAGCGGGTAGTCAAGACGGGGCGTAAGCCAAAGGCGATTATCCCGGTGGCGCTTTACGGGATGCCATACGATTGCGAGCGAATCTTGGAGATAGCCACCCGTTACGATATTCCCGTGATAGAGGATGCCGCCGAGGGATTCGGTTCGAGGTATCGAGGGCAAGCGCTCGGGACGTTCGGGCGTTACGGGGTGTTGTCGTTTAACGGGAACAAGATGATCACCACGAGCGGTGGCGGTGCGTTGATTTGCCCGGACGAGGGGACGAAGCGGGAAGTGATGTTTTACGCGACGCAAGGACGTGAGGCTTATCCTTATTACCAGCACGAGAAGATCGGTTATAATTACCGGATGTCGAATATCTGTGCCGGAATCGGGCGGGGACAGATGACGGTAGTGGAGGAGCACGTGGCGCATCACAAGCACGTGCAAGCGTTGTACCGGGAGTTGTTAAAGGGGGTAGATGGTGTGACCCTTCACGAGAACCCGTCGTCATGTTATGACAGTAATTTTTGGCTTTGCACGGTGACTCTTGAGCCGGATTTGCATGTCAAGGGCGAGGAACACGCTTACGAGGAAGCGGTACAAGGAGCCGTTGGTGGAGCGGCGGGAGTAACCCGGGCGGCTTCGGCTTTACACACGGCTTGCGAGCCGAACCGAAACGTGGAGGCGATGCGGTTGGCGTTGGATCGGGCGGGGGTAGAGAGTCGCCCGTTGTGGAAACCGATGCATTTGCAGCCTGTTTATAGAAATAACCCTTGTCACGTGAACGGGGTGAGCGAGTCGTTGTTTAAAACGGGACTCTGTTTGCCTAGTGGTCCTTGCGTGACGGATGATGACGTGAGTTATATTGTAGAACAAATTAGAATGAATTTATGATTGTCGATTGGGAGATTTACCAATTTATGATTTACGATTGGGCGATTGAGTGATTTAGACCAGAGGCTGTGTTTTTTGACACAGCCTCTGGTCGTTTTTGTGGGTATTGTTTCCTTGTACATGAAAAAGGTCATTTCACGAAATATAAAACTACAGATTTATGAAAGAATTGAATGATCAATCGCAACGTCTCGTGGGAGACCGTTTTTTTATACGTAAAGGTGAACGCACAGTGAGATATTTTTACTCGGAAATTCTGTACGTGGAAGCTTCGGGATGTTATAGTCGTATTTATTTTCGGGATCGGTCCACGCTTTTCGTCACCAATCCTCTTGTGGCGACCGAACTGTTGTTGCCGAGGAATATGTTTCGGCGGGTTCACCGGAGTTATATCGTGAATCTTTGGGAGATTGAGGGGTTTGTCAATAACACAATCTACATTGATGATATTTTGATACCGATGAGTTCCCGTTACCGGGAGGAGGTATTCGGGTGTTTCGTGTTTTGGAATTTTAGGTCAGAGAAAAAGGGGGAAGAGGATAAAAGTGCATAGAAGATAAAATCGTTAATTATTAATCGTGCTTGTGAGATGACCTTGTATAGATAAATATAGAACAAGTTCCGTTTAGATAATTTTTCCGGGCATTCAGATAATAAATCGGGGCATTCAGATAATTTCGTTTGGTAAAGGGCGGTTTGGGATGTACTTTTGGAATACAATTAAAAATTACAAAAGATTATGGGAGTATTACAAAACGTGATTAGAGAGATTGGGGATATCGTGAATCGATTGTCGGTGTCCTCGAGAGAAAAACAGAAGATACAGGAGGAGATTCAATCTCTGGTGTATCGTTACAAGAGTGAGCTGGTGCGTGAACAGTCGGCGGCAGTGGGTGATGAGATGCGGGGAAATTGGTTGCAACGGTCGTGGCGCCCGATGGTGATGCTGGTGCTCACGTTGTTGGTTGTACTGGGAGTATTCACGGAGTCGTCAATGTTGTCCGACACTTCCCGTTTTTGGGATTTGCTGGAAATCGGGATAGGCGGGTACGTGATTGGTAGAAGCGGGGAAACGATTACCGGTAACCTGTTGTCCCGAAGACAGAAATAAGGCATGTGTTTCATTTTAAATTTGAAGTGTTATGGAAATTATTGACAATTTGTTGTTCGGGGATAACGTGAAGTATTTACAGTGTTTGAAATGTAACGTGAGGTTATCGCACTCGGATACTATCGTGCTGCACGGGACGGGAGGTGCAAGCGCTGTTTCGTCCGCCCTTTACTTGAGCAGACCGGACACGGGAGTATCGGCTCATGCGGTGATCGGCCGGGACGGGGAGATATTCCAGTTGTTGCCTTTTGACGTGAAAGCGTGGCACGCGGGGAAGAGTTACCATGCCGGAAGGGTGAACTTGAATGATTGTTCGATAGGCATAGAGTTGGATAACGCCGGAGAGTTGCAACGGGTAGGCAACAGGTATTACTCGTATTTCGGGCGGGAATATTCTCCCGAACAGGTGTACACGACCGAGATAGAAGGGAGAGCGAGGTACTGGCATCTGTTTACCGAGGGGCAATTTAAAATTCTGGAAGAGGTTTGTCGCTTGCTGAAAGAAAGGTACAAGATCAAATATCTCGTGAGGCATTCGGATATCACTTCACGAAAGGTAGACCCGGGACCGGCATTTCCCTTCGAGGAGTTGAAGAAGAGATTAAAGTTTAATTAATTAGAAAAGGAGGTTGTTATGGCTCGTTGTTATTCAAGTGTGTTTAATCGTTTTTCGGGGCAGATAGGGAGGGTAATTTATTATCAGGTAGGGGATAATCTTTACATGAGAACATCCCCGGGACAGGTGAAGGATTGTCGTTCGGAGTTGCAATTGTATTACAGGGAGAGAATGCGGGGAACGGTCACGTTTTACGGGGTTGTCCGGCAGACGCTATTGGCTCTCGTGTGGCAGGCCGTGGGGCGAAGAAAGAAGCGTTCGGCGTATAATCTTTTCGTGCAGGCCAATATTCGGGCGTTTAACGGGACTGCATTGCTGTATGATTTGGTGCGTTTCAGCTCGGGAGGCTTGGGTTTGCCCCATGATTTACAAGCGTGCCGGGAAGGCGATAAGGTTCGTTTGACATGGAGGAATGAAGATATGTTGAGCGATGAACGGCTGGCGGACGAATTGTGGTGCGTGGTGATGACGGAGGACAAGAATTTCCGGATTATCGGACCGGGAGAAACCGAGGCAATTCGAGGGGATGAACTCGTGGAGATAGAGCTCACGAGCGAGGAAAGAGGGAAGGTACATTTTTATTGTTTCTTCGGGTCAGCGGGGAGAGATGATTTCTCGGAGAATTTACATTTCGTGTTATGAATATATGTTTTATTTTAAAATTTGAGATTATGGCATTATTTAAATCATTTTTGTTGGGAGACGTAAGAAAATCAGTGGCTAACGTGACGATGTACGCTGGGGCGAACGGGTACAGTATCGCGCGAGGCAAGAGGAACACGGTGCGCAACCCGCGGACGCCCGCGCAATTGACGCAACGGGCGAAGTTGAAGACACTGGAAGAGGTTTCCCGGTATTTTGCCCCAGCGGCGGTCCTTGGTTTCCCGGGACGTAAGGGTGGAAGCACGTTCTATAACGCGTTCGTGTCATCGAACATGGCGGCAGTGACGGTGGACGAGAATTACGAGCCCACGATTGATTTCGAAAAACTCAAGTGTGCCGCCGGTTCTTTGCAAAACGGTAAAGTGACTATCACGGTGGACGAGGAGAACGGTAAGGTGATGGTTTCACAGGAGGCTCAAACTCGGTGGAACACGGTAGCTAACCCGACGGACGTGTTGCACGTGGTGGTTTACGAGAAGACCAAAAAGGAGATGATCGTGGAAGCTTGCAGGAATCGTAAGGAAGCGGGTTCAACATCGATCGCGATGGACGAGGGATGGAGTAAAGAGAATCTCGTGTTTTACGCTTTCATGTTGTCGAAGGACAAGCGGAAGGCGTCGAATAGCGTGACGGTTCGACCGGAATAGTGTTTTTTCCCCTAGGGCAAATGCGTGAAAACACTTTTTGCCCTATTAGTCAAAGGTTTATAAAGTTCATAAGGTCCGTAAAGTCCATAGACCCTGCGGGCGCTTAGCTTACGGCAGCAAAGCTGCCGATGAACACAGTCCGAAGGGGACGCCCGTGACTTTATGGACCGGGCAAAAAGCGGTTTCATGCGAATTGTCCGGTTTTTTCCCCGCGAGTTGAGAGGCTGGCGGGGAATTTTTTATTATATTCGCGGTGCGAACACGTGTAGTTGAAAATAAACAAATAAAACGCATGGCTATAGTATTCTATCAAAAAGATGCAACAGTGTATGCCGTACACTATAAAGATACGGAAAATCCTTTAGATGTAAGTAAATTAGAATGGTTGTTCAGTGGTGCGAAGAGAGTGCGGGAGGATGTTCTGGATAGCTTTTTCGTGGGGCCTCGCCGGGAAATGATTACCCCGTGGAGCACGAATGCCGTGGAGATTACCCAGAACATGGGGATTGCCGGGATATTGAGGATCGAGGAATTTACTCGCGTTGAAGATGAGAAAGCAACTTTTGACCCGATGCTTCAAGCATTCTACAAGGGGTTAAATCAAGATACATTCACGATTGACAAGAAGCCGGACCCGATCGTGTATATCGAGGATATACGGGTTTACAATCAACAGGAAGGGTTGGCTTTGAACGAGGATGAGATTTCTTATTTGGAGAGTTTGAGCAAGAAGTTGAACCGTCGTTTGACGGATTCGGAAGTGTTCGGGTTCTCGCAAGTGAATTCGGAGCATTGCCGGCACAAGATTTTTAACGGAAGGTTTATTATTGACGGGGAAGAGCAGGAGGAAAGCTTGTTTGCCATGATCAAGAAGACTTCCAAGACGAATCCTAATCGTATTGTATCGGCTTACAAGGATAACTGTGCTTTTATCGAGGGACCTGCCAGCGTGCAATTTGCCCCGGTGTCACAGGATAAACCGGATTTCTACACGCAGAGGGATATCAACACGGTGATTTCGTTGAAAGCGGAAACGCACAATTTCCCGACAACGGTAGAGCCTTTCAATGGAGCTGCAACCGGTACGGGCGGTGAAATCCGCGACCGTATTGCCGGGGGACGGGCTTCTCTTCCGTTAGCGGGTACGGCTGTTTACATGACTTCCTACCCTCGCTTGGACGCCGACCGCCCGTGGGAACAGGTTATTAATCCCCGGAAGTGGTTGTACCAGACTCCGGAAGATATATTAATCAAAGCTTCGAACGGGGCTTCGGATTTCGGCAATAAATTCGGTCAACCGCTAATCGTGGGTTCCGTGCTGACTTTCGAGCACGAGGAACACGAAAAAACGTATGGTTACGACAAGGTGATCATGCAAGCCGGGGGTATCGGGTTCGGTAATAAAGACCAAGCAACGAAACATACCCCGGAGGTAGGTGAGGAAGTTGTGTTGTTGGGGGGTGACAACTATCGTATCGGTATGGGCGGCGGAGCCGTTTCATCGGTAGATACGGGTGTGTATGCCAACGCTATCGAGTTGAATGCCGTGCAACGTTCCAACCCGGAAATGCAACGCCGGGTATGTAATGCGATTCGTTCTATGGCGGAAAGCGAGAATAACCCGATCGTGTCTATTCATGACCACGGGGCAGGCGGGCATTTGAATTGCTTGTCCGAATTGGTGGAAGAAACGGGAGGTTTGATTCATCTGGATAAGTTGCCCGTGGGTGATCCGACACTTTCCGACAAGGAGATCGTGGGTAACGAATCGCAGGAGCGCATGGGACTCGTGATTAAATCCGGGGACGTGGCAACATTGCAACGGGTGGCTGACCGCGAACGCGCACCGATGTACGTGATAGGGGAAACGACCGGAGATCACCGTTTCGTGTTCGAGGACGGGAAGACCGGGGAAAAGCCAATCGACTTGGAGATGACCGATATGTTCGGGAATCCGCCGAAGACGATCATGGAGGACAAGAGTAAAAAAGAACACTTTGCAGAAATAGAATATAGTGCCGATAAAGTTGAAGAGTATATCGAGCAGGTATTACAAATCGAAGCGGTGGCTTGTAAGGATTGGTTGACGAACAAGGTCGACCGTTCCGTATCCGGTCGGGTGGCTCATCAGCAGTGTGCCGGACCGTTGCAATTGCCGTTAAACGATTTGGGTGCCGTAGTATTGGATTATCACGGGGAGAGAGGTATCGCGACTTCTATCGGGCATGCCCCGGTTGCCGCATTGGCTGATCCTGCCAGTGGTTCCCGATTGGCTATTGCCGAGGCTTTGACTAATTTAGTCTGGGCTCCGGTCGAAGAGGGACTGCGGGGTGTTTCCCTGTCGGCAAACTGGATGTGGCCCTGCAAGAACGCCGGAGAGGATGCCCGTTTGTATAAAGCGGTACAGGCTGCCAGTGATTTCGCGATAGAGTTGGGTATCAATATCCCGACGGGAAAGGATTCCCTTTCCATGACGCAGAAATACGGCAAGGATAAAGTATACGCACCGGGTACGTTGATCGTTTCCACCGTGGGAGAGGTTATCGACGTGAAGAAAATCGTTTCCCCGGTATTGAAGGCGGACAAGGATACAGAAATCGTTTATATTGATTTCTCTTTCGATAAGTTGAAATTGGGAGGTTCCAGTTTTGCCCAGATATTGAACAAGGTGGGACGAGAAACCCCGGACGTGAAGGACGCAGATTATTTCGCCGCTGCTTTCACAGCCGTTCAGCGTTTGGTGGACGAGGGGTATATTCTTGCCGGACACGATATCTCGGCAGGAGGTATGATTACCGCATTGCTTGAGATGTGTTTTGCAGACAATCGTTTGGGATTGGATATTGATTTCTCTTATTTAGCAGAGAAGGATATCGTGAAGATATTGTTTGCCGAAAACCCGGGCGTGTTGGTACAAATCAAGGATTGCAAGAAGGTTGCCGCTATCTTGGATGAAGCCGGGGTAGCTTATAACTTCTTGGGACGTACGGGTAAAGCCGGGAAGTTGAATATCAAGAAGGACGCTACCGTGTTGAATCTCGATATTCCGTCTTTGCGGGATCTTTGGTTCAAGACGTCTTATTTGCTGGATCGTCGTCAGAGCGGTAATGAATTAGCTCTTGAAAGATTCAAGAATTACAAACATCACGAGTTAAAATACAAGTTTGCCCCATCGTTCACGGGAAAACTGGCACAATTCGGATTAGATCGCAACCGCACGAAATCGTCGGGTATCAAGGCGGCTATTATCCGGGAGAAAGGATGCCAATGCGAGCGCGAAACGGCTTGGGCAATGCATCTCGCTGGATTTGACGTGAAGGACGTGCATATGACCGATTTGGTTACCGGTAGGGAAACTCTCGAAGACGTGAATTTTATCGTGTTCGTGGGCGGATTCTCCAATTCGGACGTACTCGGTTCAGCTAAAGGTTGGGCAGGAGCTTTCAAGTATAACGAGAAGGCTCGTATCGCTTTGGAAAATTTCTACAAACGTGAAGATACTTTGAGCTTGGGAGTTTGCAACGGTTGCCAGTTGATGGTGGAGTTGGATTTGATTTACCCGGAACACAAGGAGAAAGCGAAGATGTTGCATAATGATTCCCACAAGTTGGAGTCGGCTTTCCTGAGTGTCGATATCGAGGAAAACAATTCCGTGATGTTGAAGACTATGGCCGGAACACGATTGGGAATCTGGATTGCTCACGGGGAAGGGAAATTCTACCTGCCTTACGGTCAGGAAGAGTACAATATTCCGGTACGTTACTCGCATGATACATACCCCGCCAACCCGAACGGCTCGCCGTTTGCCACCGCAGCAATATGCAGTAAGGACGGTCGCCATCTGGCGATAATGCCTCATTTGGAACGTTCTATACACCCGTGGAACTGGGCGTATTATGCAGAGGGACGTGAAAATGACGAAGTGAGCCCGTGGATAGAGGCATTCGTGAATGCACGGTTGTGGGTTGAGAAACAAAAAGGACTTTAGGCTGAGTTTATAAAGTTCATAAGGTTTATAAGGTTCGTAAAGTTGTAGGGATCTATTCCTTGACTTTATGAACCTTCTTTTTTTCTTTAAAGAAATATTCTATATTTGTAGGAATAGATTTAAAAGTCCGCACTTATGGTTACAACATTACATTTTATACGTTTTTCTATATTGATTTTGGTATGCGTGATGGTTGTTCCCGAGGCGGACGCACAAGCCCGCCGTAAAGTTGACGATGAAGAAATAGCCAACCGTATCGTGGGTAGGGATTATGAACGTCAAATAAATATCTCGGGACGGGAAATTGTTTTTGACGGGAATATACGTTACATGTATCCGGATACGATAAATCTTTCTTTATTCGTGCAATTGGAAAGGTTATCCCGATCAGGAAATCCTTTGAACGCGGGGGTGTTGTTAACCGTGGACGCGGAGAATGAAAAAGTGTTATGGCGCGAGAAAATAAATAATGAATACGAGCGGCTGAATCCTATCGGAAGTATATTGTTGTTGGAAGCCGGAAATAACACTGCCTGTTATGACCGTAATACGGGAAAGATTTTGTGGCAGCATAAAAATCACTTTTCGCACGCGAGTGAAAAATGGGGAATAGCAATGGGGTACAAATTGACATCATCGTCACCTCGCCCGAAGTTGCAGGGCGTTGACGTGAAGACCGGTGAAGTTTTATGGGAAAACCATTTATATACTAAATACGGTTGGACGGAGATGAACGGGAAGGATGATTCCCTTGTGTTTGTGGTTTCCGATGCGTTGTACGGGCTCAACGTGAAAAGCGGGAAGGTCTGGCGGCATGAGCTGTTTTTGAAAGATTTGCCATTCGAGCGGGGGAAAGAAGAGTTAATGCAGAGTCTGGTATCGAATATTTACATGGAAGATGATAAGATTTACGTGGCCTCATGCGATCGGGTATTCTGTTTGGATAGAAACGGGAAAGTATTGTGGCTGCAGGGAGTGCCCCGCAAA
The DNA here is from genome assembly GCF_014287455.1 of Butyricimonas hominis. Classification (NCBI taxonomy): domain Bacteria; kingdom Pseudomonadati; phylum Bacteroidota; class Bacteroidia; order Bacteroidales; family Odoribacteraceae; genus Butyricimonas; species Butyricimonas hominis. The sequence goes on along the minus strand of NZ_JACOOH010000002.1, from coordinate 649,916 downwards.
ATCGCCGCTCAGTCTTTGCTGTTCACTAAGGACAATTTGTTATATATGGTCAGTTTAGGGTATGGTAAAGTGGGTACTCTTTATCCCGCATGGGGACAGACTTTTATCGCTTCGTTCAACAAAGAAACGGGATTTCAAAATTCTTTTTCGGCCTATCCCAAGGAGTTGGGCAAAATTAATTACGTGCAATTGCGAGGCGACACGTTATACACCTTGTTTGAAAAGTATATGCTTAAATTCTCGATAGATAGTATACGGGGTATTTCTCCTCTTAAATTTATATACGATCAGGAGAAAGATGCCATGAAATATCTGGTAAGCGAGAATGTTTTCGTGATGGACGAGCATTCTTTGTACAAGAGTTTATATGAATGTGATTCCACGAAAACTTATGTATTCACGAATCAGCAGGCGATATTGTGCGTGAACGGGGATATGGCGTCTTATGTATGGCTGCAACCGGGACAGTATTGGGTAAGTTATATGGCTTACCGGGGATATCATTTTTTAGCGAACGAGGACGAAACCATGGTCGTAAATCCCGGTGGAGAGCTCGTGGCACATCTGAGAGTGGGAAAAGAATCGGTGCGGATAGGGGATAAACTTTTTGATGCGCAGAATAACCGGATTGTGATTGTAGATTTGGAAAGTATTATAAGGTAAGCCAAGAAAATTTTGTACTTTTGCCCTTTAGACAGTGTAAACGTGCAATAATCATTCGGTATATGGAATTACTTAAAAAGAGAATACTACAAGACGGTAAATGCTTTGAAGGCGGCATTCTGAAAGTGGATAGTTTTATTAATCATCAAATGGACCCGATCCTGATGAAGTCTATCGGGGTTGAATTCGTGCGGCGTTTTGCCAATAAGGATTTCAACAAGGTGATGACGATTGAAGCGAGTGGTATTGCCCCGGCTATCATGGTGGGGTATCTTTTGGAGTTACCGGTAGTCTTCGCGAAGAAGAAGCAACCCAAAACGATGGAAAATATGATTTCCACGACGATTCGGTCTTTCACGAAAGACCGGGAATATAATGTTTGTATCAGTCGGGATTTTTTGAAAGAAAGAGATAGGGTTCTTTTTATTGATGATTTTCTGGCGAACGGGAATGCCGCGAACGGTATCATTGATTTGATCGAACAAGCGGGTGCTCAACTCGCGGGCATGGGATTTATTATAGAAAAGGCATTCCAACACGGGGGTGACACGTTACGGGAGAGAGGCGTGCATATCGAATCGTTGGCTATTATAGACAGTCTGGATAATTGTCAAATTAAAATCAGGTAACCGTATAAATTATGAGCACGAATAAACAAGTGAGTTCTGCCATTATATACGGGATTGAAGATCGGCCACCTTTTAAAGAAGCGTTCTTTGCCGCGTTACAGCATTTGTTGGCTATTTTTGTCGCTATTATTACTCCGCCGTTGATTATCGCGGGAGCTTTGAATCTTGATTTGGAAACGACAGGTTTTCTTGTTTCGATGGCTCTTTTCGCATCCGGGATTTCTACGTTTATTCAGTGTAAACGAGTCGGGCCTATCGGTACCGGGTTATTGTGTATTCAAGGAACCAGTTTTTCGTTTATCGGACCTATTATATCAACGGGATTACTGGGGGGACTGCCTTTGATTTTCGGGGTGTGTATGGCAGGTTCCGTGGTGGAAATGCTGATTAGCCGCATACTTAAATACGCTAAAAGAATTATCACTCCGTTGGTATCGGGGATAGTGGTCACTTTGATCGGAATGAGCCTCGTGAAAGTCGGGATAACAGCTTGCGGAGGTGGTGTAGGGGCGAAAGCTAACGGCACGTTCGGTAGTTTCGAGTATCTCGGATTGGCAGCATTGGTGTTGGTGCTGATTATCTTTTTTAACCGGAGCACGAACAAATATCTCCGGATGAGTTCTATCGTGATCGGGTTGGTTGTCGGGTATGTTATCGCTTATTTCATGGGAATGATTGATTTTTCCTCGGTACAGAGCTATTCCGGTGTGAATATTCCAGTACCGTTCAAATACGGATTGGCTTTTGACTGGTCGTCTTTTATAGCTATCGGTTTGATTTATATGATCACGGCGATTGAGGCTTACGGGGATATTACGGCAAATTCCATGATTTCCGGTGAGCCGGTGGAAGGAGAGAAGTTTATCAAGCGTGTCTCGGGAGGTATCTTGGCGGATGGTTTCAATTCTTTTTTGGCCGGGGTTTTCAATTCTTTCCCGAATTCCGTTTTCGCCCAGAATAACGGGATGATTCAATTGACAGGTGTTGCCAGTCGATACGTGGGATATTATATTGCTGCTTTTCTGGTCATTTTAGGTCTTTTCCCTGCCGTGGGGCTGGTCTTTTCGTTGATGCCGGAACCCGTGCTCGGTGGTGCTACTTTGTTGATGTTCGGGACAGTGGCAGCAGCCGGAATCCGGATTATTGCTTCCCAGAATATTAACCGGAAAGCGACTCTCGTGATAGCTTTAAGTTTTTCACTCGGGTTAAGTGTTGAATTGATCCCGGAGATACTGGCTTATTGCCCGGATACGATAAAGAATATTTTTTCATCGGGAATTACCACGGGAGGTCTTACCGCTATATTGGCGAATGCTTTGATACATATAAAAGAGTAGTTGTATTTCAACAGGATTAAATATGAGTGTAGAAGATATTTTTCCGTTAGCCGTGGAATTCAGGCGTCATTTTCACCAGCATCCGGAGTTTGCCATGCAGGAGGTGGAAACACAGCGTTATATTACAGAAGTATTGGATAAATACGGAATTGTATACCGTACCGTCGGGACCGGTGTTATCGCGATGATCGGGCAAGGGGAGAAGTGTGTGGCTATTCGTGCGGATATGGATGCTTTGAAGGTAACAGAAGAAACCGGATTGCCATTTTGTTCTCTGACTCCGGGAATGATGCACGCTTGCGGGCATGATATGCACATGGCTATGGTATTGGGGGCTGCTGTTGTTTTAAAATCACGGGAACAGGAGTTGAACGGGATGGTAAAGGTCATATTCCAACCCAGTGAAGAGAAAAGACCGGGTGGAGCTCGTCTTTTGTTGCCGGAGTTATTGAAAGCCCCTGTGCCGCAAGCTATATTCGGGCAGCATGTTTTTCCTAATTTGCCGACCGGAACAATCGGAATCCGTTCGGGGGCATTTTTTGCTTCTTCCGATAATATAATCTTTTCCGTCGAAGGGAAAGGGACTCACGCGGCAATGCCTCACATGGGATCAGATCCGATTTTGGCAACTGCTTGTTTGATTCAATTCTACCAGACTTTAGTCACTAAATTCCGTGATCCCTTGATTCCTGCCGTGATTTCGATTACTTCCGTGCACGGGGGAACATGCAATAATGTAATTCCCGATAAAGTGGAAGTTTTGGGAACGGTCAGGACACATGATAATACATTGCGTTACCGGCTATTCGAGTTGATAGAACAAAAGTCCAAGGAGATTTGTGAGTTGTATGGATGTACTTTTACCATGGACAAAACTTGGAACGGGTTGCCCGTGCTCGTGAATGACGAGCAACTGACAAAATTCGTGACTAATAATGCGACAGAACTTTTGGGAGAAGACCGTGTGATTTCGATGAAGCATCTCACTTTAGGGGAGGATTTTGCTATTTATTTGGAAAAGATTCCCGGGGCTTTTTGGGTATTGGGAGTTCGTCCGCCGGAGCAAGAGAATATGCCCCCGTTGCATAACCCGAAAATGTCACCGGATGAGAATGCGATAAAGATTGGAATAGCGTTAATGGTGAAGAATTGCCTTCAATATTTTATATAAAAAGACGGTGTAAAAGAGTTGGATGGTCTGTCTTTTACACCGTCTTTTTCTTTAATATGGTGGTCTCTATAGATTTGCGATGTCTACTTCAATGGCCGCGGGATAAAGTCTTGCGGGATCAAAGAATGTTGCACAACTATTCACGATGTGTTTGAGTTCCGGTTTAACTTTTCCTTTAAAAACCTCTTTACCATTGACAGTTAGGGTTATTTCTTTGTCCAAGTTTACCAATTCTTCACACAGGTAAATGATTACCTTTCCTTTGGTAGCGGGTTGGTAATTCTTCTCGCATTTGAGTTCAATTCCCCAGTTCGGGTCTATTTCCGTGGCTTTGTAAGTCACCACATCTGCTTTGAGGGCGATATGGTTGTCCGTGATATTTAATTCGTAATAGGTTCTGGATTTGGTATCATCATTTGAGCGTTCTTTCACGACTAAATTGTAGAATCCGTCACGGTACAATCCGTCCATTTCGAAATTCTCCCAACTCACGAATTTTGGATAAGGATTACGGGTATATTGCTTCAACCAAGGTGTAGTGGGTTTGTAATCTATGCCGTGTCCCATACCGGGGATGAGTTCGATATAGTGAATAAAACTTCCCGGGTATAATTTTTCTAATCTATCAAATTCGTCCTTTGTGTATTGGGTGAGTTTATTCCGATAAAATCCCCTGTCCAAGGCTCCTGTGCGTAAAGAAAAAGCAATATTCCTGCAGTTCTCGACAGGTGCGTTTTTCAGTGGTTCACCACCTGCCATGGGACCTGCTCCGGCTAAATAGTCGGCATAGAATGAAGCAAGACGCTGACTACCGTATCCACCTTCGGAAATTCCGAAAAAATAGACCTTATTGGGATTTATTTTGCCGGTAACAAAGGCCAGACGAAGCATCTTTTCCCACGCGTATTGCTTGGCTTTTTGCCACCAACGGTAATAATCTCCCATGTTGGGTATTTGGGGAATAAAGTAAACAGAGGGAGCGTCATCAAAATTCTTACATATACTGATTCCCGTTTTCCACTCGGCATCCTTGTGTCCCGATCCATGCGTGTACAAGTATAACGGGTATCCGTTTTCAGGGATTGTTTCACCTTTAAATCCCCAGTAATAAGGCATAATAGCGTTGGGTTCAAGTTCTGCCGGGAGAGTCCATTTCCCGGATTTCGTGTTATCCAATTTTTCGAGGTCGATTAATTTCTCTTCCGTGAAGTTATTATTGGCATCTTTCCAAGCCTCCCATACAATATTCTGCATTTTCTTCACGTCCGACAATTTGAGGGTGGCTTTATCTTCACATACTTTCTCTTTACCGGACAGGTAAGCGGAGAAGAATGAGGTTACTTTTGCCTTTGTTTTTAAATCTTGTTTCTTTAAGGATGTTTCTTGCGCCATACTATTTCCGGATATGACAAATACAAGTAACAGACTTAACATGTTAAGTGAATAAGTAGACTTCTTCATTTTTTACTTCGAGTTTTGGTTTTTGCAAAACTACAAATAATTTGTATTAATTAAAGCTTTACAGCCTTGTTTTTGGAGCTAACGGGTGATGAAAATAAAAGTCCGCCGGATTATTTCCAGCGGACTTTCAAACTATCTAATCCTAAATTATTTATTTACTTGTAAGTCTTTCCGGTAAGTTCACCTCGAAGAACCATTAAGCCGTTCATCGCCAGAGCTCTCATTTCATCCTCTCCGCCGTAAGCTTTCACGGGAGCGATGAAACCCACCATTTCTTTCACGTAATCCACGAGGAAAGGATTGTAAGCGATTCCCCCGGTCAACAGGATTCCATCCACTTTACCTTTCAACACGGCAGCCATCGCACCGATTGCCTTACCAACCTGATAGGACATGGCATCTTGAATTAATTTGTATTTCGGGTCTTCTTTGGCTTTCATTTCTACCTCATAAGCATCATTTGTGCCCAAGTGAGCCACCAAGCCGCCTTCGCCTTTAATCATTTTCTTGATTTCGGCTTCCGTTTTGGTACCGCTGAAACAAAGTTTCACGAGTTGCCCGGTCGGGAGAGAACCTGAACGTTCCGGTGAGAACGGACCGTCCCCGTCCAATGCGTTATTCACGTCGACAACACGTCCTTGCAGGTGTGCTCCAACGGAAACACCACCACCCAAGTGAGCCACGATTAAATTCGTGTCCTCGTATTTTTTGCCAATCTCTTTGGCATAGGTACGAGCGATTGCTTTTTGGTTCAATGCATGGAAGATTGAAACTCTCTTGAATGCTGGATGACCACTGACGCGTGCCACGTCTTGCAATTCGTCAACAACAACCGGGTCAGCGATATATGCTTTCGCTCCGTTTTTAAGCGATTTAGCGATATCGTTTGCGATTAAACCGCCTAAATTGGAAGCATGTTCACCAAGAGGGGGATTATTCAAGTCATGAATTAATGCTTCATTTACCTCGTATACACCAGATTCGATAGGTTTAACTAAACCACCTCTTCCAACAATGGCTTGAATTTCGTTAATATCAAATCCGGCGTTTTTTAATTCGGAGAGAATGATATCTTTTCTAAATTGGAATTGAGAAGCCACGTTGTCGAATTGGGCAATCTCTTCTGCTGAATGCTTAATGTTTTTTACAAACTTCTCGTTTTCGTCCTCGAATATAGCGATTTTCGTGGATGTTGAACCCGGGTTAATCGCGAGAATTTTAAATGACATAGTTCTAACTGTTATATTTATATTAATAATTATTCTTTTTCGCACGTTTTGAGGCTGCAAAATTTATAAATTGTAAGCAAAACTCAAAGAAAAAGTGATAATTTATTTGTAATAGAGAATCAATCCGAATAAGCCGACAAATATAAAGTATCAATCATCGCTTGTGCCGCCAGTTTCAAGTAATGGGAGGTATTCGTGATGGAGTCGTGTACGGAACGGGCATAAGTGACCAAGGTGAACACTTTGTCGAAATAGGGAATTGCCTGTTTTTCAGCGAGTCCTACAATAGCGTAAACCGGTATATTTCGCTCTCTGCACAAGGAAGCTACCGTACCGGGTATCTTGCCATAAAGCGATTGTAGATCAATTTTACCTTCCCCCGTGATGACGACAGCCGCTCCGGATAGATGTTCCCGGAAACGGGCGAGAGAAAGGCAATATGATGAGCCGGATACAAGACGGGCATTCAACAAGGCATACATGGCTGCCGTGATGCCTCCCGCCGCACCGCCATGTTTCAAGTTACACACTTCTTTGCCTGTTTTAGCGTGTAGTAAATCGGCAAAATAACGCAATTGTTTATCCAGCATGATAACTTGTTCGGGAGAGGCACCTTTCTGTGGACCAAACACGGATGCGGCTCCTTCCGGCCCGCAAAGCGGATTGTCAACATCGCAAAGAATAGTTATACGGATATCTTTAAATTTTTGCTGTAAGTATTCTATGTCAATATCCTTAATATCTGTAATATGGTTGTTGTTTTTACTCTCCTCGTTTACAATTGTCAAACCCATTTCCAAAAGAGCCCCGGTACCGCCGTCAACACTGGCGCTTCCCCCGACACAAAGAATTAATTCCTTTGCCCCGTGTGCTATTGCATGGTTTATTAATATTCCGAATCCGGTTGTAGTCGCGTTTAAAATGTCATATTCTTCCCGTTTCAAGTGTTTCAGACCACAGGCAGCCGCGAGTTCTATGATAGCGGTATTTTCATGCATAAAATAGGATGCGGTATGCTCTCTTCCCAGTGCATCTTTTGTCAGCGTTTTAACGGGAATCGCGTCTAAATACCATGCAATTATTTCGGCAGTTCCATCGCCGCCATCACCCAGCGGGAGCGACACAGTAGACAAGCCACATTCTTCAAATTCCGCCGCCACGACTTTACAAAAATCAAAAGCATTTATACTCCCTTTGAAAGCATTGGGAGCGATCAGAATATGACGTCCGTTCAAAAAGTTCATCGCTTAAATATTATCGGGCAAGGGAGGTCCGAATTTTGTGCTTCTATCGTCTGCCAACAGTTTTTTCTTGTCATGGAAGTTTTTGCAATAGGCAGGATCGAACAAATTTCTGTCCGGCCATTCTTTTACCCGGTTCATTGCTTGGTATACCATGCTTTCTATTTTCTGCGGGAAATGAGGTCCGGTCCAATTACTTGTGTTTGTCACGAAAGCCCAACAAAAACCATCATGTTGACGCTTGAGCATTGCACTGGTGCCAGCCAATGTACCGGAACGTAACCAATCTCCGCGACCATTTGTTTTCATCCAACCGATAGGCAAAGAGAAACCCGGGCAACTAACCATGGTGTTGATGCTGTTCTGACTTAATACATCCGGATAGGAATCGTCCCCGTCTATCGCAGCCAAGAAACATAATAATTCAGTAGGAGAGGCAACCCAACCACCGGCTCCGGAAAGAGCTTCTATGTTATTTCCGCCGTTACTGCGAGGGAGTAAGGTATCTCTACCATCACAGGCACGGATTAGATCGGCATCCGCCTGTTCGTAGTAACGTACCTCGTTCAAATAACGTTCTTCATAAAGATTATGTGCCAGATGCATATCATAACATCCCGCGGGGATTAAGATATTATCCTGAATGAAGCGTTCGTAATCTTCCCCGGCAACTTGCTCGATGATCTTGGTCAGGATACCATACCCCACATTGGAATAATTGGTACTTGTGCCGGGAGTAAAACCCAAACGTCTTGATAATACGAACTTGATAACCGTGTTGAGGTCGGCAGGCGCGGGAACATCCATTTTCTTCGCGATATCCACGGGATTGAACATCGGATCTCCGTAACGTGCGGTGAAACCACCTTGATGCCGGAGTAAATTTTCAACGGTAATGTTTTTGGCTCTTTTATCCTTGATCGGGTAATATAGCGTCGTGTCGTTCAATATCCCGTCCTCTCCGAAAACCTTGTCATCCAAAGATAATTTGCCGTTTTCGACTAACTTCATGATGCCTGCCGCGGTGATTAATTTGGAAACCGAAGCAATACGGAAGATATGATTCACGTCTGTTTTTATTCCGTTTTCTTCATCCGCGTACCCGTATCCTTTACTGTAAATTAATTTCCCGTCTTTCATAATCGCCAACGATGCACCTTTTATTTCCCATTGACGCATAAATCGTTCGATGGTATTATCTAAACGTTTGGTTTCGTCAAGATCGGAATATTCATTGGTGAATAAATCATGTATGGCTATGGCTAACGTATCCTGAGGGGGAATTTCTTCAACTTGGATCTTTTCGGGGTGAGATTTCCAAGGGATAGTAATAAGTACAACAAAAATTAATATCAGTAGTATCGTGTATTTCATTATATGCTATTAAAAAATCAAAGCGTAACATTCTATGACAAAAGGATGTTACGCTTGCAATATTAAGAAAAATGTATTTCCTATCAAAACAAATTCGTGTAAAACAGTTCTAAAAATTCTTATTTAACAAATCGAAGTAATATTCCATAACTCGGACAAGCAGAGGATGGTGAGGATCAAAGGTAATATTGTCTATATGCAATATGGGCAATACCAATGGAGAAGTACCCGTGATGAAGGCTGCTTCATAAGTGGATAAGTCTTTGTAAGCCACTCGTTTTTCTTCAACCCGGATGTTATTTCCCTGACAGATGGTCAGTACCCGCTTGCGACTTGTTCCGGGTAATACATGAGGGAGAGGTGCCGTGAACAAGGTATTGTCTTTGATAAAAAATACGTTGGAGCGAGAGCCTTCCGTGATAAAATTCTCGTCATCAATGAGTAATACCTCGTGTACGCCTTGTTCGCCGATGATTTTATTTGTCATTTCCCGCAAACCGGAATTAATGTATTTGACCTCGGCGTTTTCCCGCATGGCACGGCAAGTTACCGTGTCAACTCCGTGCTGATAGTCTTCTTCTCTCGGGTAGGAGTGTTTTATCTGGTAAACATACTCGTCAACTCCCGTGGGGGAAACGTGTAGTACATATTTTATATTACCTTCCTTGATATGTTCGAGTTCAATCAAACGCTTCAGTTTTTCTTCCACGTGCAAGGTTGTCAAGTCTATATCCAGACCTGATTTTTTAATTGAATTATCCAGCCTTAACAAGTTATCATTCATGAAAATGACATTGCCTCTAAAAACTCGGCAGACTTCATATATACTTAATCCGTGATTTAAAATATCTTCGGAATATTCTTTATTATCTATCGGTTGGTTGTTAAATAGCATCATAATTTATCTCCTTAGTTATCGCGGTGCAAATTTATGGTTTAAAACGATTATATAGACAGAAATGTTTATAAAAATCATATTTGTAACTTTCGATTATTCGCGTTACTTTTGACTATGATATGGAAGCAGAAGAACAAATAGAAAGAAGCGAGCATTTTTTGCGTGAAGTGGTTGAAAAAGAAATTGCTAAATTACAAGGTGTCGGGCTGTCATACATGCAGTTTGTCATCATGGGACAGGCTATTGAGGTATTGGGGAGTTTCTTGGATAACAAACCTATGAAGGCCAAGGGACAATCGGCCAAACGTTTTTCTCTTGCCGTGAAGAAATTGTTCGGGGGACGTTATCGTCAATTGAATGACAATTCTTTCCTGTACGATAAACTGCGCAATCAAATGACTCACACGTTTATTCCCGGTGGGGATTTGATTCTATTGAATCAATCGGAAAATACCAACGGGTATAAGCATTTGCAAATGACCAACGGGAAATTGGTGTTGATATCAGAGATTTTTTACGAGGATATATGCAAGGCATGCGAACGCTTGCTGGAAGCGTTGAAAAGTGGGGTTTTACCACCTAAAAATATTGCTTATTAGTTATGGAACAAGAGAGAATCATATTGATTGGAGCGGGAAACGTGGCACATCATTTAGCGGCAGCTTTATTAAAAGCGGGGGAGAATTTATGTCAGATATACAGTCGCACGCTTGAATCTGCCCGCCTGCTGGGAATGAAAACGGGAATAGCCTACACGGCAGAAATGAGCGAGATTTATCCCGATGGAGATATTTATATATTTTGTGTAAGTGATGATTCGTTAGCGTCTTTGTTAAAGACAATTAGAATTAAAGAAGAAGCGTTGTTACTACATACTTCCGGAAGTTTGCCGATGGATATACTCAAGCCTTACTCAAAGAATTATGGTGTACTGTATCCGGTTCAGACTTTTTCGAAAAAAAGGGATTTGGATTTTGATGAGATTCCTTTGTGTATCGAGGGGAGTTCGCCGAATGTTTTAGGAAAAATCAAGATGTTGGCAGAGAAGTTATCCGGTAAAATATACGCGATAAATTCTATGCAGCGCAAAGAATTACACCTCGCTGCCGTTTTTGCCTGCAATTTCCCGAATTATTTGTATAGTGTGGCGGGAAAATTGCTGGAAGAACATGGATTGTCATTCGCGATGTTGCGTCCGTTGATATTCGAAACTGCGCACAAAGTGATGTTGTTGACGCCGGAAGAAGCACAAACCGGACCTGCAAGACGGGGAGACGAGGGAATTATGAATATGCACAAGAGCATGTTGAAGAATAATAAAGATTTATTGAAGATATACACGTTATTGTCGGACGGAATCAAAGAGGCGCAAGTGAAAGAGGGAACGGATGATTCGAAAGCATCTCCCGCGGAAAGCGTGGATATGCCGACATTATGGTAGATAAAATTAAAATGATATAACATGAAACTGTTCAAAGAAGAATTGAAAAAAGTGGAAGCTTTCGCGTTTGACGTGGATGGTGTTTTCTCTCGTCACGAGATGAACATAACCCCGGAGGGAGATTTGGTACGGACATCTTGCACGAAAGACGGTTATGCCATGATGTATTGCGTGAAAAAAGGATATCCCGTGTGTATTATTTCCGGTGGTTATGCTCCCGGGGTAAAGGAACGTTTTAATAAGTTGGGCGTTACGGAAGTCTATTTAGGGGTGGCAAACAAGGTGGAAGCGTTGAACGAGTTTCTCGAAAAATATAATTTGAATCCTGAAAACGTGATGTATATGGGGGATGATATACCAGACTACAACGTGATGACGATAGTGGGAATGCCTGTATGTCCGGCAGATGCTTGCGAGGAAATCAAATCGATTTCACGCTATATATCAGATACCCCGGGTGGATTGGGGTGCGTGCGTGATGTTGTAGCCCAAGTACTGAAAGCCAAAGGGGAATGGATGGATACCCAGTGCCACGTGAAATGCATGTAATGACAAACAACTGACGTATGTTGGAAATTTTCAAATTAATACGATTAAGAACAATCGCTTTCACGGCATTCACGATGTATGCCATGCGTTATCTGGTTGTTCTGCCTGTCTTGAACAAGGAAGGCTTCTCGTTACAAATGCCGGAACGTGATTTTTCGTTTCTGGTGATTGCCGTGTGTTGTCTGGTATCGGCTGCTTACGTGATAAACGACTATTTTGATACCAAGGCTGACCGGATTTCGGGTAGCAGGCATGTGATTGTGGGGAAAACAATCAGTCGTCGCACCGCTATCACGCTTCATACCTTGTTGAACGTGGTTGCCGTGGGGATAGCGTTTTATCTTGCGCAAAGTATTCAGCATAGTGAAATCGTATTTCTATTTTTGATTATTTCCCTTATTCTATGGTTTTATTCTTCCCGCTTCAAAAAGTATTTTATATGGGGTAATTTATGCGTTGCCTTTTTGGCGGGATTGATTCCTTTGACGGTTATCACGTTTGAAATACCGCTGTTGAGTGACGTGTACTCGGATGTTGTCGTGAAAAACCATGTCGGATTTGCTTCGGTATTCTATTGGACACTTTGTTTCTCGTATCTTTTGTTCTTTAACATGTTGATATACGAGATCAACAAGGATATTTACAGCGTGAATGGCGATCGGGCAGAAGGAATCACTACAATACCCGTGAAATGGGGAATTTCTGCCACGCGAACTTTATTGACAGGATTGACAATACTGGTAATTTCTTCCTTGATTACGTTTTTCTTGTGGAAATTCTCGGAAAGTGTGCTTGCCGGAATATACATGGTAATATTTCTAATTTTACCTTATATTGGGTATGCGCTGGTTATCCGCCGCAAGGGATGTATGAAAGTTCAGTTACGATTGATTCGGACACTTATGGTTTTATGCATGTTACTGAGTCTGTTTGTTCATACAACGCTTAAATAATTTATGACAGAAATGCACTCTATAAAGAATTATAAACTTGTATTAGCTTCTGCGTCTCCCCGAAGACAACAATTAATGAAAGACGCGGGGTTTACTTTCGAGGTTAGATTAAAAGATGTAGAAGAAAAATATCCGGACGGGTTGGCTTTGGAGAAAGTTCCTGAATACTTGTCACGGGTGAAAGCCGAGGCTTTTCGAGATGAATTAAAACCCGATGAAGTGTTGGTTACTGCCGATACTGTAGTTTGTATTCATGATAAAATACTGGGTAAACCTACCGGTCGGGAAGATGCCATACGTATGTTGCAGGAATTGTCCGGTGCCCGTCATTTGGTGGTGACCGGGGTTTCCGTCACGACATGTACCAAACAATTGTCTTTCTCGTCTTTTACAAATGTATTTTTCAAAGCGCTATCTATCGAAGAAATAGAATATTACGTGGATACATATAAACCTTTTGACAAAGCGGGAGCTTACGGTATACAGGAATGGATTGGTTACATCGGTATCGAACGTATCGAGGGATCGTTTTACAATGTCATGGGACTTCCGGTGCAGAAGTTGTATGAAACGTTGCGAATGTTACAATTCTAAATATATATAACTATTTAAAATACCAGTAAATGAGAAAAATTACATTATGCTTCTTGGCTTTCATTCTGATTGCCTTACCGGGTTTTGCTGATGAAGGGATGTGGATCCCGATGTTGTTGAAAAAATACAACATTGAAGACATGCAAAAGGCCGGTTTTAAACTAACTGCTGAAGATATTTACGATATCAATCAGGCTTCGTTGAAAGATGCCGTGGTTGGATTGGGAAGAGAGGGGTCGCCTTTTCAGCATTTCTGTACTGCGGAAATCGTGAGTGACCAAGGATTAATGATAACCAATCATCATTGTGCTTTCGGAATGATACAAGCTCACTCGAGTTTGGAACATAATTACTTGCGTGACGGTTTTTGGGCAAAGTCGTTACAAGAAGAGTTGATGAATCCCGGCACCACGGCTTCAATCCTTGTGCGAATGGAAGACGTGACGGATAAAATCAATGCCGCATTGAACGATAATATGTCTGAACAAGAACGGGCAGAGAAGGTAAAAGAGATTAGCCGTAAGTTGGAAGCCGAAGCTGTTAAAGGCACAAATTTACAAGCAAATATCAAACCTTATTTCAACGGGAATCAATATTTCATGTCTATTTTCAAAATCTTCCGGGATGTACGTTTAGTAGGTGCTCCTAACTCGGCTATCGGCAAATTCGGCGGGGACACGGATAATTGGACATGGCCTCGTCACACGGGTGATTTTTCCGTTCTCCGTATTTATGCAGGACCGGATAATGAACCGGCAGCGGTTTCACCGAATAATGTTCCTTACAAACCGGCTAAATTTTTCAAAGTTTCTGCACGGGGTGTGAAAGAAGGTGATTTTACTATGGTATTCGGTTATCCCGGAACAACGAACGAGTACTTGACTTCTTATGCTATCGACCAGATAGCGAACGTGGAAGACCCACACAAGATCAAGATTCGGACGGCAAAACTGGACGTGATCAATGCAGCTATGGAGTCTGACGAGTTATTACGTATTAAATATGCCGCTAAAGCTGCCAACGTGGCTAACGCATGGAAGAAATGGCAAGGGGAGATTAAGGGATTAGATCGTTTCAACACGGCGGATAATAAACGTGTTCTGGAACAGAATTTCAATCAATGGGCACAAGCGAACGGGAAATCTCAGTATATCGGTTTGACCGATCGTTATAAAGAATTATATGCAGCCCGCGAGGAATATATTCTTGCCGCGGCTTATGCGATGGAAGCCGGATTAAACGGTGCTGAAGTGATAGGTCTGGCCCGGAATATAAAGGGAGCTTTGGAGTATTTTGACAAAGCTGAGGACAAGGATAAGTTCAAGCAAACGATAAAAGATTATGTGACGTCCTTTTATAAAGATTATGATCCTGCCACGGATGAACGTATTCTGGTTGAAATGCTTAAATTGTATAATAACAAGGATTTAGGAGAGCAATGGATTCCGGGAGTGATTCGTGATATCAAAGGAAATAATTACGAACGCCATGCGGCAGATGTTTTCAAAAAATCCATTTTTACTCATGAAGAGCGCTTGTTGGCCTTCGTGGATAAATTGAACGCCAAAACGGTTAAAAAGCTCGAGAAGGATCCGATTTACCAAATGATGGAAGGTATTCAAAACTTACGTTCCGAAAAAATCAATCCCGAGTTAAGTCGTATAGAACGGGAGTTGGTTACTCTGAATCGGTTGTGGATGGCCGGTTTGATGGAGATGCAACCCGATAAAGTGTTCTATCCGGATGCTAATTCCACGTTACGAATTGCTTACGGTAAAGTGTCCGGTTACAAGGCTTTGGATGCCGTCTATTACACGCCGTATACCACGTTGAAAGGGATTATGGAAAAGGATAACCCGAATATCTACGATTATGATGTACCTCAAAAATTACGGGATCTTTACAAGAATCGGGATTTCGGTCCGTACACGCAAGACGGGGAAGTACCGGTTTGTTTCATTGCTACCAATCATACGACGGGCGGTAACTCCGGTAGCCCGGTATTGGATGCCGAGGGTAACCTAATCGGTTTGAATTTTGACCGTGCATGGGAAGGTGTGATGTCGGATATGCAATACAGTCCGGAAATCTGTCGGAATATTGCGGTTGACATTCGCTTCGTGCTTTTCATCATTGACAAGTACGCCGGGGCAAAACATCTGATCGAGGAGATGGAGATCATTCGGTAGAGGTTTGCAATATACTTGCTTATAAAGTCTGTAAAATCAGTATATTTTGATTTTACGGACTTTATAGTTTTATGTAATCGGCTATAATTATTATAAGACAATAATTATCTTTGCGTATTGAGTATAAATATCGTCTTATGGTACTAATCAATAATTCCTTTGTGTTTATTGGCAGACAAGAGTTGTACTGAAAAAGATCTTTAGTTTATGATATATAAAAACGAAATCATATTACAACCTCTGTTTAATGAAGATATACCCTTGTTTAATAGTTGGCTGAACAAGGAATATATCTACAAATGGTTGTGCCCGAATGGAGAAGAACAAAGAGAGGCTTGGTTGGATGAAGTAAATAATAGAAATGGTAAGTATGATTTTATAAAACATTTTATTATTCACTATAAGGATAGGAAAATAGGGTATTGCCTTTATGCAGATTGCTTCTTTCTGAAAGATTTAGAGGAAGAAGGCCATGATTTTGAGAGCTTGTATAGAGACGTTGTCGAAGAGAACCACACTTATGAAATTGGTTATTTGATTGGTGAAGAAGAGTACCTGAATAAAGGTATCGGCAAAATAGTTATTCAGAAGTTGGAAGAAAAAATCATTGAAATTGGTGGGCGTGAAATATCGGCAGACCCTTCTGAAGAAAACACGTTCTCGATAAAGGCTTTGTTAAGTAATGGGTTTTATAAAAAGAATGATGGAGATTATAGAAAAATAGTTATCGAAAGAGATTCCGGAGAGGCTATAAAAGTCATGAGCGGAAGAAAAATTCTTCCGCTCATGACTAGGTTAAAAGTGTAGTATAGATTATCTTTTATGCCAGTCGTTTGTTTACAACGTCCCAATTGATAATATTCCAATAATTCTCGATGTATTTCGGGCGAGCGTTCTGAGTGTCCAAATAATAAGCGTGCTCCCAAACGTCGATGGTTAATATCGGTTTCTTGCCATGTTTCAATGGGGTGTCGGCGTTGCTTGTTTGCATGATTTCCAATTTCCCGTCTTTGTCGACAACCAACCAGCCCCAACCCGAACCAAATAAGGTAGTGGCTGCTTTGGCAAACGCTTCTTTGAAAGCATCAAAGTTCCCGAACGATTTATCTATCAATTCTTTTATTTTTCCGGTAGGAGCAACCTTTGCTGCATTATGCGGTTGGAATGTTTCGAAATAGAAAATATGGTTGTAAGTTTGTGCGGCATTATTGAATATTCCGCCCTCTGATTTGATCACGATACCTTCCAGACACATTTTTTCAAACTCGGTTCCGGCAATCAGGTTGTTCATGTTCGTGATATAGGTAGCAAGGTGTTTACCATAGTGGTATTGAATCGTTCTCTCGCTAATATAGGGTTCTAATGCATTTTCCTTGTAGGGGAGAGCAGGTAATTGAAATTTATTGTCTGCACCTCTTTTGTTGATCATATCAGATGATATCAACACGTCTAAATCTTTAAATTCTTCTGGTTTCATATCCTTATGTTTTAAATTAAACTGTCTTTAAATTTAGTAATTCTAATGGATAGAAACGATAAGTTATAAAAAAAGTTTCATTAATCGGAAGATATTTTTAGAGAATATGAAGATAAAAATGGAAAGAAACCAATAATATAGAGGGGTATCCGACGAAAATACTTAAAAACAAATAATTTAGGAGAAATGCTTAGGAATATATAAAAATGCTATGAAGCGTTTGGAATTTTAAAATTTTCCCCGGCATGTTAGTGGCCGGGGAAAAGTATGAATTAGCGAACAAGGACGGGACCAAATTCTAATTTAGTGATTTTGTTGGAAATGTTCTGTACTGCAGTTGTAACACCGGGTAAAACTTCTTCGGGAATAACTTCTGCTGCTACTAGTATACGGGGAATCATACTAATAATAGTTTTTGCATATGTTGTATTCACATAAAGAGTTAATTTTCCATCTTTGAAGAAATAATTCAAATCAATAGACGCTACTGCTTCGGGAATCATATTATTGGTTATCGTTTTGAAATCCTCACTTTGAGTGCTGATTTTAAGTACAGTTCCCTGTATCTCGTAAGTGGTTTTAATCTTTTGATCTTTCTTGTCTTTAGTGATTAGGATTTCTAATTCACTATCAGATAAAAAATTGATCCCTCTGAAATACTCTTGCATTTGTTGCTTAGCATAAGGTGCTAAAAGTTTTTTTACATCAGCTACTGGAATTTTTCCATCCGGATATAAAACAGCAATTGCAGCTTTTATTTCAGCAGGTAGTATACTAAGGAAATCGCTTATATCAATTTTATTTTCCGCATATTCTAATTCTAAATATACATCACCTTTTGAACCATAATTCCAAACTCCAGTGAGTTCTTCATCACCATCATTTTTGTCATCATCGCTACACGAGAAGCACACGAATGCTGCAAATAACACAGCTACTAAATACATTAATTTGTTTTTCATACTAGATTAATTAAAAGATTTGTCATTTAAATTTTAATGGTTATCGATGCCCCGAATCGTGATGGAGCTCCGGATTGACCGGAATTCAGGTATTCGGGTAAGTTTTTGCCTACCGGACTGTTGAACATGTAGCAGAAAAAGGCTTTATTCAAGATATTTTTCCCCCACACGTGAAAGTCTATGTATTTCCCTGAAACGCCAAAATTCATATTCCACAAGAAATAAGGATTTTGTTTCAAGGTATTTGCTTCGTCGAAATATTGTTTGCCAAAACCTGTCACGGAAGTCGTTGCCATGAAAGACTGAAATAAAGGTGTTTTCACTTTCTTTTGGTAAGAGAATCCCGTGTTCAACGTAAATTCCGGAGCCATCACGATTTTATTACCCTCGTATGCTTTAGTCAAATGGTGATAGTACTCGGAATTACTGTACCCTGATGAAAGAAAATAGGTGAGGTGAGGCATGCATTCCCATGTCAGATCCATTTCCGCACCGAAACTACGTGCATCTCCGGCGTTCTTTATGATCGGTCCCATCATCTCCATCACGAAGATTTGCTGATCTTTCCAATCAATATAAAAAATAGCGGCATTCACGTTGAAACGTCCGTTTTGGCTGAAATACTTTGTCCCGATCTCGTAATTCCAAAGGGTTTCCTTATCATACTCCAATTTTACGACCTGCGAGGTCATATCATTCGCTATGATATTATAGCCTCCCGCTTTGTATCCCTTGGCTATGCTGGCATAAGCCGATAGTTGCCCGTTCCACTTTTTCAACACGGAGAATTTCGGCAGCCAAGCGCTGTACGAGTTATCTTCCTCCCAATCATGGAACCCAGAAAAGCTGTTTGCCTTGTGGAATAACAAGCTATCCTTGTAATCGAGTGATGCCTTCTCGTAATCATATCGTAATCCCACGGTGACAAATACACCGGGAAGCAGATTTTTTAGAGTGACTTGCCCGTAACCTGCGATACCCCACGTACTCGTGTTATTGTAATACAACGTCTTATCCAAATCCAAGGGGAGCAATAAATGGCGTTCAGTCCCGAAAGTAGCCAGATAATCGTTCGTCAAATTTTTGTAGAAACCGAATGTCCCGACAGTCCAATCCAATTTTTCACTCTCGGTGGACTGGTAATTGATCTCTTGTGTAACCAAGTTCTGCTTTGATTTTTTCCCGTTTCGGAACACGTCATGAAATGTAAAATCGGCATCCAATTCCTGCTTGTCTTTTGTCCATGAATAGGAGGTAATCCAGCTTAATGTCGTTCGGTCAAAAGTTTTCCGTGCGTTCACGTGGGCGGAAGCCAAGTCCCGTTTGTAAGAAGCATCGGCATCATAATTCACCCGGTAGCGATGTACTTTCAGTGAATCAATAGCATGATAGGCGTATCCGTCATCAAAACTATGATTATAATTTATGCCTAAAGCCACTTGCCAAGTATCATTCGTGTATAATTGTCCTTGATAGCGCAAGTTGTAAGAATCGGATTTATTGGTTTTTCCTCCCGTGAAATCGTTCTTGAAATACCCGTCTGTTCGGTTGTAAGAAAAAGACAATTTATTGTATACTACAT
The DNA here is from genome assembly GCF_014287455.1 of Butyricimonas hominis. Classification (NCBI taxonomy): domain Bacteria; kingdom Pseudomonadati; phylum Bacteroidota; class Bacteroidia; order Bacteroidales; family Odoribacteraceae; genus Butyricimonas; species Butyricimonas hominis. The sequence goes on along the minus strand of NZ_JACOOH010000002.1, from coordinate 630,166 downwards.
TCCGGACGGGCAGATTTGCCGTTACCATGTAGTTCTGGGAGTTATAACTCGAAACCCCGGCTTTTGCCTGTAGGGTAAGTTTCGAGGCGGGGGGATTGGTTCTGATATTTATCAACCCGATAATACTATTTCTCCCGTACAGAGTGGTTTGCGGACCTCTCAGTACCTCGATCTGTTTAATATCATATAGATCGAAAATAAAGGCGTTCTTGTCAAAGACCGGAACTCCATCCACGTATAAGCCCACGGGCGGCGTTCCCGAAACGGTTCCTATTCCGCGCACGTAAAGCGGGGTGGAGAGTTTTAACCCACCTTCCTGCATGTAAAAATTGGGAATCATACCCGACAGATTACGCAAATCCGGTGTATTTTCATTCAGCAGATTTTTTCCCGAAATAACACTAAGTGCGACAGGAATTTCGCTGATAGACAATTCTCTTTTCTCGGCGGTGATAGTCACTTCCTGCAATTGTTTGATAGCGCTAAAAGTGGTATCATCCGACTGCATTACCTGTGAACGTTGGGCTGATAAAGAACCGCAAATTGTCATAAATAGCAAAGAGCTATATAATTTTCGCATATTTTTATCAATGATTAAATTGTTTGATGTGTCAATCATTTGTCCTAAGTTAAATACATAACGGACACTATAAAATACAGACACGTCGGGGGTGCCCTTAACGTTTTCAAGGTTAGACACGGAGCCTTGGATTCCGCGGGGGGAGTATAATATAGTCGCTCCGGACTATCAATACGCGGGATAAATATTTTCTTGACTTCAGTTTTTGTTTGTTTTTCATGTACTTCCTCATAATGGAGTACGTGATTACCGGTTAAATTATAAAAATGAACCGTATTCCCCGGAAGCGCTTCCGGGAGCTTTGTTTGTTCTTTCGGGTAGAAACATACCACGAAAAAAGCCGAAACAAGCAAGTAGACAAATATATTAACCGATGGTCCTATGAAAAACATGATGCAAATCTATAAAAATATTTCAAGTGTAATACAAAAAGTTGAATATTTCAATGTATTCGTAATAAGTATTGTTTCTAGTGTTAATCAAGGGTTATTTCGGGGTTATCTTTGCTCAACTTACTTACAAATCAGTTTTAACCCTCTTACAAGTATCCCGTTTAGTGATGTTGTAAGCGGGGTATAAGTGTTTCGTAAAGGGTGTGAGGTTTTATTACCCGGGGATAACCCTAGATTAAAGTTGGATAATCCATTGGTAAGCAATATACTTATTTATCTCTGTTGAACAGAAGCGTGAAACGTTAAAATTGGAATGGTTCTAAATTATAGTAAAATCAACAAGAAGATGTTGCGATTATAAAAAAGATAACGATATTTGCACTCGATATAATTTTGTAACAATTACAAATTAGCAATGAGTACAATTCAAGATACGAGAGAGTACATGCTACAATATGATATTAAACCGTCCGTACAACGAATGGCTATCATGGAATATCTCATGAAGAATAGGGTGCATCCCACGGCTGACGAGATATACGGGGCTTTGTACCCGACGATGCCTACTTTGTCGAAAACGACCGTGTACAATACTATGCGGTTGTTCATGGAGCAAGGTGCGATAAAAGCTCTCGTGATTGATGAAAAGAATGTTCGGTTTGACGTAGACACGAGCGATCATGCTCATTTCATGTGTTTAGGATGCGGGTGCGTGTACGACATCCCGATCGAGAACCGAGAAGCAATCGTGTTGGACGGGGTAGGAGAATTGCTCATCACGGAAACACACCTTTATTATAAAGGGTATTGCAAAAAATGCGCGGAAGAAAAAGGAAAAATCATATAATTAATAATTAAAACAAAGTGCGTTATGAAAAAATTTATTTGTACAGTATGTGGCTATGTTCACGAGGGAGATGAAGCTCCGGAATTTTGTCCTCAATGTAAACAACCGAAGAGCAAATTTAAAGAATTGGTAGAAACCGAGGGAGCGTTGACTTTTGTTGACGAGCATCGTTTAGGCGTTGCCAAAGGCGTTGACCCGGAAGTTTTGGAAGGATTAAGAGCTCATTTTAACGGGGAATGTTCTGAAGTCGGGATGTACTTGGCAATGAGTCGTCAAGCAGATCGTGAAGGTTACCCGGAGATCGCTGAAGCATTCAAACGTTACGCGTGGGAAGAAGCGGAACATGCTGCCAAATTTGCCGAGTTGCTGGGAGAATGCGTGTGGGATACCAAAACGAACTTGAAAAAACGTATGGAAGCAGAGGCAGGAGCCTGCGAGGATAAAAAACGGATCGCTACTTTAGCTAAAAAGTTGGATTTGGACGCAATCCACGATACTGTTCACGAGATGTGCAAAGACGAGGCACGCCACGGGAAAGGGTTTGAAGGACTTTACAACCGGTATTTTAAATAATCAAGGCAAAGCCTTGATGTTGCAGGTTACAGGTTCACGAGTTACAAGTTGTTTTATAAAACTTTTAATTTGTTGATTTGTAATTCATAACAAAAATCTATTTGGTAACTCGAATAGATTTTTGTTTTTTTATACTTTGCTAGTGTAACTTTGCTTATTCACTTTCCGTATTAAAGAGCAAATTCACTTAACATGGAAATTGTATGAGAACTTATAGATGCGAAGACGTCACTTTAACAGATAAAGGCATAGACAGCAAAGGATGGTTGTGTAACCCACAAGAAAAAGGGAGAAAACCGGCAATCATTGTTTTAGGACCCAAAAATACGTCAAATACCCCGGTATCATTACAATATGCCACTAGACTGGCAAATTACGGTTACGTTGTATTGGGGTTGGAAGAAACTCAAAACGTGAGAGCCGCTATTGATTACTTGAGTTTAAAGGACGAGGTTGATCCGGATAAATTATACGCTATCGGTATTTGTAACGGTACCAACGAGGTGTTGGCAGGTACGGAAGCGGATAAACGATTAAAAGCGATAGCCCTCGTGTCCGGTTGTTACAAGCGGAAAGAGGCTTCCAAAGTAAAAATACCTACCATTGTTATTCATGGCGGTGAAAACGAGAAAGAATATCAAGCGGCTCAACGCGTGTATGACACGATTCGAGCGGAAGAGAAGTTAGCGATTTGGGAAGGTTCTGTGACTCATGCCCAATATTTTGATGACCCGCTCGTGCTGGATAAAACAGTACGTAATGTATTCCGTTGGTTTAAAACACATTGACAACCACACTATATATTTCGAGGGGCTGCAATTGCGGCCCCTCGATTTCATTCCCACCACTTGTAAAAATGATGAACAGCCCCGTGTCCATGCCCGATCCGGTAATTCGCGGCAGCTTCTATTGCCCCATGCAAGTAATTAATAGCAGCTTGCACGGCCTCTTCCATGGAGTAATCGTGAGCGAGATACGCGGCAACGGCGGATGATAGTGAACATCCCGTACCATGCGTGTTCACCGTATTGATTTTTTTCATGGTGTACCGGTATTCCCGATCGTTCTTGTAATCAACCAGCACATCGGTTATTTCCTCGCATTCCAGATGTCCTGCTTTCAAGAGAATATTGCTGGCTCCGATATTCTTCATTTTAGGGATGGAAGCGTACAGGTCTTCCTGCGTGTTAATCTTCATTCCGGACAGTATTTCAATCTCGAACGTGTTCGGGGTAATCACGGAGGCAAGCGGGAAAAGTTCCTGTTGAAGCACCGCGATGGCCTCTCGCTGAACGAGAAGATCACCGGAAGTTGCTACCATAACCGGATCAACCACGATATGTTTTACAGGATAATCCTGCAATACTTTTACTATCGCGCGAATGACATCAACAGAATGTAACATACCGATTTTCACGGCATCAGCACCGATATCATCCAGACAAGCCCGTATCTGTGCTTCAATAACATGAACGGGGAGAGGCTCTATGGCTTTCACTCCCACGGTATTTTGAGCGGTTACGGCAGTTATGGCAGTCATGGCAAAACAACCACAAGCGGAGATCGCTTTCAAGTCGGCTTGAATTCCGGCTCCGCCTCCGCTATCCGAACCGGCTATGGATAAAACTCTTTTATAAGTCTTCATCGTAATTTGAATAATTAGAATGGTCTGGCGTACAGGATAAAGATAGTCGGACGCTTGTTGATGTCCGGTTTAACATGTTTCCAGTCCTTGATTTGCATTGTTTTTATATACTCGTTTTCTGTCGTGATATCACAAGCTACTGTGAGGCGTGTCACGGGAGAGAGAGAAGACACGATATCCTCGAATAGTTGCAGGTTGCGATAGGGTGTTTCAATAAATATCTGGGTACGGTTTTCTGCCGCGGATTGCTTCTCGTAAGTTTTCAGACTTTTTACTCGTTCCGAACGATTGACGGGAAGATAGCCGTTGAAAGAAAAATTCTGACCGTTGCACCCGGAAGCAATAAGCGCGAGCAGGATGGAGGAGGGACCGACAAGCGGCACCACTTGATAGTTGTGGCGATGTGCCAGCGCTACCAGTTCTGCCCCCGGATCAGCGATACCGGGACATCCGGCCTCTGATATAATACCCACGTCGTTGTCTTTCAAATAAGGTATATACGCCTCAATATCCTTGATGTCCGAATGTTCGTTCAGATCCAAAAAAGTCAGTTCATCGATGTGAATTGTTTTGTCTATTTTTTTCAAGTATCGACGGGTGTTTTTGACATTTTCCGTGGCAAAAATCCGGATACTTTTGATCGTGTCGATCACATCACGGGGAATAACCCCCTCGACTGTTGTTTCCCCTAGCAAATTAGGAAGCAAATATAATTTTCCCATAAATAAAATGTTTGTGGCAAATATACGGGATTATTCCGAATCTTATTAATTTCGCGATAAATAGTTGTGAACGGATGAAAGTTACGATACTAGGAAGTGGAACTTCGCAGGGCGTGCCTGTTATCGCTTGCGAATGTGATGTTTGTCGCTCGACCGACGAACACGATAAACGATTGCGGAGTTCCGTGATGATTGATATAGAGGACAAGAAATTAATCATTGATGCCGGACCCGATTTCCGGACCCAAATGCTGCAAGCGCAAGTGAAGAACGTGAGGGCATTACTGCTGACACATGAACACAAGGATCATATCGGGGGATTGGATGATATACGGGCATTCAACTGGGTAAAACAAGGTGGGGTTGATGTATATTGCAATCATTTGACAATGAAAGCTATTCATAAAGATTACGATTACGCTTTCGCTAAATTCAAGTACCCGGGAGTCCCGGAAATGAATATACACGTGGTGGACGAGGCGCCTTTTCTGATTGACGATATCGAGGTTATTCCGATCACGGTCATGCATTACAAATTGCCGGTCACGGCGTTTCGTATCGCTAACTTCGCGTATGTTACCGATGCCAATTATATCCCGGAGGAAAGCATGAAGAAACTGGAAGGGGTAGAATATCTTGTAATCAACGCCCTGCGGAAAGAGCCGCATCTATCGCATTTTACCTTGGGACAGGCTTTGGAGGTGGTGAAACGACTGAATGTGAAGCAGGCATACATCACGCATATCGGGCATCAAATGGGGTTACACGGTGAAGTTTTGGGTGAATTACCGGATAACGTGAAGCTGGCACACGATATGTTAGTTTTTGAATTGTGAATATTGCGGGGGAAAAATTTCCTTTAATTCATCGTTTTTATTACATTTGTGGGATTTTGGGAAGAATGAATTAAAAGAGTAATTTAATATTATAAATGGAAAACGTCGGAGAAAAAATTATTAAGATCAACATCGAGGAGGAGATGAAATCTTCGTACATTGACTATTCAATGTCGGTGATTGTGTCGCGTGCATTGCCTGATGTTAGGGACGGTTTGAAACCGGTACAGAGAAGGGTATTGTTTGGAATGAGCGAATTAGGTGTAACATCCGGTAAGCCATTCAAAAAGTCAGCGAGAATCGTGGGAGAGGTACTCGGAAAGTATCATCCTCACGGGGATAGCTCGGTGTACATGGCAATGGTGCGTATGGCTCAAAGATGGTCTTTGCGTTACCCGTTAGTAGACGGGCAAGGTAACTTCGGGTCTGTGGACGGGGATAGTCCTGCTGCCATGCGTTACACGGAGGCTCGCTTAATGAAGATTTCTGAAGATATTCTGGCTGATTTGGATAAGGATACGGTAAACATGATACCGAACTTTGACGAATCGTTGAAAGAACCGAGTGTTATGCCGACCAAGATACCTTTATTATTAGTGAACGGAGCTTCCGGTATCGCGGTGGGTATGGCAACGAATATGGCACCCCATAACGTGGGTGACACGGTAGACGCTATTTGTGCTTATATAGATGATAACGATATCGAAATTGATGACCTGATACGGATTATCAAAGCCCCGGATTTCCCCACGGGTGGAACAATTTACGGGTATAATGGGGTGCGGGAGTCCTACCACACGGGAAGAGGACGTATTATCGTGCGCTCCAAAACATCCATAGAAACGACTCCCCACGGGCGGGAAAAAATCATCGTGCATGAAATCCCTTACATGGTGAATAAAGCCGAATTGATTTCCCGTATTGCCGATTTGGTAAATGAAAAGAAGATTGACGGTATCTCGAATATCAACGACGAATCTGACCGGAGTGGTATGCGTATCGTGATTGACTTGAAAAAAGACGCGATAGCCAACGTGGTATTGAATACCTTATTAAAACATACAGCTCTTCAAACTTCTTTCGGGGTAAATAATATTGCTCTGGTTGGAGGACGCCCCCGGTTATTGAACTTGAAAGATTTGATACGCTTGTTCGTGGAGCATCGCCATGAAGTGGTAATTCGCCGTACGCAATTTGAATTGAAACAAGCGGAAGACCGGGCTCATATTCTGGAAGGATTAATTATAGCCAGTGACCATATAGATGAAGTTATCCGTATTATTCGCGCATCCAAAACGCCGGATGAAGCGAGAAATACTTTAATGGAAACTTTCTCTTTAACGGAGATTCAGGCACGGGCCATAGTGGAAATGAGATTGCGTCAATTAACGGGGCTTGAGCAAGACAAACTGAGAGCGGAATATAATGATTTACTCAAGTTAATCGAGCACTTGAAGGAAATTTTGGCTAGCGTGGAACTGAGAATGCAAATCATTAAAGATGAACTTTTACAAGTAAAGGCTCAGTATAATGACGAGCGTAGAACCGATATCGTGTACGCGTCCGAGGAGTTTAACCCGGAAGATTTCTATGCAGATGAAGCAGTGGTCATCACGATTTCTCACATGGGATATATCAAGCGTACCCCGCTTTCCGAGTACAAGGTACAAAATAGAGGAGGGGTAGGGTCCAAAGGCTCCGCGACTCGTGACGAGGATTTCCTTGAACACATGATTATGGCGACAATGCATAATACCATGTTGTTCTTTACCGAAAAAGGAAAGTGTTTCTGGCTGAAAGTTTGGGAAATCCCGGAAGGCTCGAAACAATCGAAAGGTCGGGCAATACAGAATCTGTTGAATATAGAGCCGGACGATAAAGTAAAAGCATATATCAATACGCTGGATTTAAAAGAAAGCGATTATATAAACAGCAATTACATCGTGTTATGCTCCAAGCAGGGTATTGTCAAGAAAACCACGCTGGAAGCCTATTCTCGTCCGAGAGCAAACGGTGTGAATGCGATCACGATTAAAGACGGGGATCAACTATTAGATGCCAAGTTGACTAACGGTGAAAATGATATCATGATAGCCGTGAAATCTGGTAAAGCGATTCGTTTCCCGGAAGCAAAAGTGCGTCCCATGGGTAGAACGGCATCCGGGGTAAGAGGTATCACTCTGGATAGTGAAAAAGATGAAGTGATTGGCATGATTTGTGTTGAACCTGACAAAGCAGACGTGTTGGTTGTTTCAGAAAACGGATATGGAAAACGCTCTAGCATAGAAGACTATCGAATCACGAATCGAGGTGGCAAGGGTGTGAAAACCATTAACATGACAGATAAAACGGGAGAATTAATCGCACTATTGGATGTTACGGATGAAGATAACTTGATGATCATTAATAAATCCGGCTTGACTATCCGACTTGACGTGAGTACGCTGCGAGTTATGGGACGTAACACTCAAGGAGTGAGATTGATTAATTTGCGGAACGATGACGCTATAGCCGCTGTCGCTAAGGTTTCAGCTTCAAAAGAAGAAGAGGGACAGGAAGAAGGGCAGGAGAGTACGAATGTAGAGGAAGCCGGAGAAAACAATGAGGAATAATTATTTACAAATAATATCTAATTGGAACACAAATTTTAAACGTATGAGAAAACTAACTTTTATCATTGCCCTTCTGCTTTGCGTGAATGTGTCTTTCGCGCAAATGGGAAAAGTGACATCTGCTGTTAGCTTTTACACGCAGGGAAAGCTAGATAAAGCAAAAGAGCTAATCGATGAAGCTATCGGACATGAGAAATGTGTAAACAACCCGAAAGCACACTTCGTGAGAGGACAGATCTATCAAGGTATCTTCGAGAGCCAAGATGAAAACTACAAGAAATTATCTAAAGACCCGCTTCCGATTGTTTGGGAATCTTTCCAAAAGGTAATACAATTGGATGATAAGAAGAAATTTGAAAAAGACTTGAAGGCTCAATTTGCCAATCTTGTTGTTGACTTCACTAATCAAGGTATCATATGTTATAACGAAGGTACCAAAGTGGAAGAAGCACAAGGAGCTGAAGCGGCTAAAAGTTATTTCCAAGCAGCCTTCGATAATTTCAAAAAGACTTTGGATCTCAATGTTTCTCCTTATGGAACACAGAAAGTGGATACTGCCGTGATCTATAACGCGGGTGTTGCCGCTCATAAAGCCGGTAACGTGGATGAAGCTATCGAGTATTACAAAAAGTCTATGGAATTGGGTTACGAGGCAAACAGAATTTATGCCATGTTAGCCAGTATCTATTTAGGCAGAAGCCGCGAAGCCAAAGAAGCCGGGGATTCAATTACCGCTAAAGCAATTCAAGAAGAGGCAGTTAAGTATTTGCAAGAGGGGCACAAATTATTCCCGAATGACGAATACATGTTGATAGAGCTTATCAACTATTATCTGATGGGAGATACCCCAGCGAAAGCTGAAGAATTCTTGGATGCGGCAATCAGATTAGAGCCGAATAAACCTGATTATTACCGTGCCAAAGGTCAATTATACGAGAAAATAAACCAACCTGATAAAGCAGAACAAATGTATATCAAGACGTTGGAATTGAAACCGGATGATTTCTTTGCACAGTATAACTTGGGAAATATACAGTTGAACCGCGTAATTGAAGCGCACAAGATTGTTATGGATATCGTTGATGTTAAGGAATATAACGCAGAACTTGCCAAAATTATGGACCAATACGAGGCTGTCGTTCCTTATTTTGAAAGAGCTTTAGAATTACAACCGAACGACAAAAATACTTTGGTTACTTTGAAAGAATTGTATTATCGTTTGCAAGCTAGTAAAAAGCAATATGAAAGCAAGTACAATGATACAATGTCTAAGATTAATAACCTGTAATACATTTATTTAAAAGAAAAGGGAAAAACATCCCTTTTCTTTTTTATATATTCAACTTATCATAATATGAATTATAAAACATTTATATAACAATCTTTTTTCTTATAGAGATTGTTTATTCTTTTAAACTTGTTATTATATTTGTAAGTTAAAACGAGGAAATTCTAAATATCTAAGAAACAAGATTCATGCAAAACAAAGTGGTGATTATTACAGGTGCATCTTCCGGTATTGGTAAAGCGTTGGTTTATGAATTTGCCAAACGCGGAGCCAAAATTTCCATGGGTGCCAGAAATATAGACGAATTGAAAAAGATTGAGGATGACTTGAAAGCCTGTGGAACGGAAATACTTTCCGTACAGACGGACGTCACCCGTGAAACGGATTGTAAAAATCTGATAGAGAAAACTCACGAGCGTTTTGGCAGAATTGATGTCCTTGTGAATAACGCGGGAATTTCCATGCGTGCTCTATTTGAAGATTTGGAAATAGATGTTATACGTCGTTTAATGGATGTCAATTTTTGGGGAACCGTGTATTGTACGAAATATGCATTACCTTATTTATTACAGGCAAAAGGTAGTTTGGTCGGTATTATCTCTGTGGCAGGCTTCCTCGGTTTACCGGGAAGAACCGGATATTCAGCCAGTAAATTTGCAGTCCGCGGATTCTTGAATACATTGCGTGTCGAGAACTTGAAAAAAGGTTTGCACGTACTTGTTGCCGCCCCGGGATTTACGGCATCCAATATTCGTAAAACCGCTTTAGTTGCTGACGGTAGTCAACAAGGTGACAGTCCAAGAGCCGAAAGTAAAATGATGAGTGCTGAACGATGCGCTCAAATCATTGTAAATGGAGTTGTTAAGCGGAAACGTGAAATTATTATGACATTGGTTGAAGGAAAAATATCCGTGTTTTTGAGTAAATGGTTCCCTAGCTTGCTGGATAAACTTGCTTATGGTCATATGGCAAAGGAGCCGAATTCTCCATTCAAATAACAAGTTAATTATCTCATGAGGTTTGTTGTTGTTGTAATTATTATTTTTGCCCTATCCCAGAATACACTTTTTGCACAGGAAAAGACGGACTCTCGGGTTATAACGGTACGTCCATCGTATATTTTACCGGTCAAACATACTCGATCAGACTCTCTTTATCACACAAAACCTCAGATAAGATACGCGTATAAACAATTGAAAAACACTCATATAGGCAATCCTGCGGCTCGATACGCTCTGGAGAATCTAAAGAAAGAGCGATTAAAGTACTATGAACTCAACCGGGCAATTAATACGTTGAGAGATTATGCAGAAAACGAGCATATTAAATATATGCTCGATTACGTGAGGAGTTATTTCAAAACAGTACAGGCAAAGGAAGAAGCTATCAAAAGAATACAGGAACGCATATCGAAAGATAGTATTGATTTTTACAAACAACATCCGGACTTGGATTCATTACGCTTGTTGGACTCAGCCCGGTATGATATATTTCTAAACCCGAATTTGGAAGCGCTTGTAGCATTTATGGAACAGGATGAAAACTACCAATGGATGAAAGAGAGAAGTCGTGATTCTGTTCTGGTTTCCGTGTTGGGTGTATCCAATCGTTCTAAAAATATTTGGTTGAACACGGGACGTACGGAGTATCATCGTTTAATGACAGAAAATTTCCGTGGGGATACGATTAGCGGTTGGATAAAAACCCTACCTGATGGTAAACAGATGAAGTTCTTTTTGGATGGAGATGTTTATCAAACCAAGAAATTTGCCATATTGCAAGAACCGCGCGAGGAACCGTTACTCGTGGCATCCGATTCGATTTATTTTGTTCTCGCCGAGATGAAGATCGGGACACTCGAAAGACGGCATTGGACTTATTATTCCGATGTCACGTTGTCTTTCGGACAAGGTTTTATTAGTGACAACTGGGCAAGTGGAGGTGAAAGTTCTCTTTCTATTCTCTCTGATTTAAAGTATTTTATTAATTATAAAAAGAAAACCACGACATGGGAAAATTCATTCCGTTATCGTTTGGGGGCGCTGAAAAGCGGAAGCGAGGAATTGAGTAAAAATGAAGATAAATTAGAGATACAATCAAAAGTCGGTGTAAAAGCTTTCAGACATTGGAATTATGCCACGCAGTTTGATCTGAATACTGTTCTGTTTAATTCTTACAATGCTTCGGATCGGGAAACCGTGATTGCCAATTTTTTGTCACCTTGTAATTTTACGTTATCTTTGGGTTTGGACTTTAAACCCAAGGATAATATTTCATTGTATCTCTCTCCTATTGCCGGACAATGGGTATATGTACGGGATACAAATAAAGTGGATGTAACCCGGTATGGTATTGAAGCCGGGAAAAGATATAAAAGTGATGCCGGTGCCAAGATAGAATTGAAGAACAAACATTCTCTCTTCTATTTTCTTGACATAGACAATCACTTGATGTTATTCTCAAGTTATTACGAGCAGCCGGAAAAACTGACGGTTGACTGGCGTCTGACATTGAAATTCAAGATAAATTATTTCATGCAGACTTCGATATACGCCAACGCGGTGTATAATCAAAACGATTCGAAAAAAATACAGTTTAAAGAAACATTGAATTTAGGAGTACATTTTAGATTTTAGCATTATGATGAACTTTGATACTTGTGAGATAAATAATATCGTGATTCACGATATCGGTAATAAATACGAGGATGGTCAAATACGCCTTTCCGAGTCATGTTTTCTGCCGGATGATGCGGACGTACACAACCTATTGAAAAGTTATTTCCTCTCCCCTTTCAAGAAAGACGCTTATTATCGTTTTGCACCCGTGGAGGACGATTTGTATAATAACTTGGTATATAGTACTGTAAGTTCTGTTTTTGAAGATGAATCCAATCTATACGAGGCTTCCGTGAATATCGCGCAACATTTGTTTGACCAATCCAATCATCCGAATATCAAGGCGGGAGAACTCTATATGGTGCATTTCAAAAACTGTGTGTTGGAAGAAGGTCCTTGTGATGCCGTTGGTATCTTCAAGTCCGAAACAAAAGATACTTTCTTGAAAATTATTCTTAATGAGAATAGTTACCAGCTTGAAAGTGAACGAGGTATTAATATCAAGAAATTGGATAAAGCTTGTCTGGTATTCAATGTTGACGGGGAAAACGGTTATCGGGTAAGCATTCTCGATAAAACGAACTCCTCGGAAGCTGTTTATTGGACAACGGATTTCTTGGGGTTGGAACAGTGTGATGATAACTATTTCCAGACATCCAACTACTTGAAACTTTGCAAAGATTTCGTGCAAGAGGTTTATAATCAAGAAAATGATATCCCGAAAGCAGACCAGATTGATATGTTGAATCGCTCGATAGATTATTTTAAAAAGGCGGACGTGTTTAACGAGAACCTTTTCAAGGATGAAGTTGTCAATGATCCACAGATAATCAATGCTTTCGAAGATTTCAAAAATTATTACGAGGAAAAGAACGAATTGTCTTTAAAAGACCAGTTCGATGTTTCCAACAGTGCGGTTAAAGATGAAAAGAGATTCTTCAAGCATATATTGAAATTGGATAAGAATTTTCACGTGTATATACACGGGCAAAAGAAATATATTGAAAAAGGATATGATTCCGCCCGTGATATGAATTACTATAAATTATATTTCAGGGAAGAAAATTAATTATGAGTAAGATAGTAAAAAGAATTCTTGTATTTGTTATAATAATCATGGCGTTAGTGGCTGTCATGGGTGGAATCGGTTATTATTACGTGTTCTCCCCTAATACTGTCGTGACAGATGATGGAATTCTTTATATCCGGGATAGTAATTCTGTCGCTCAAGTGTTTAAAACACTGCGAAGCCGGGGATACATCAAGAATCCCAACACCCTCAGTAGCGTGGCGAAACTGAAGAAGTTTTCTTCTTCTGTAAAATCCGGAAAATATAAAATCCGTGATGGAATGAACAACAACGAACTGGTTAATATGTTTCGGGTGGGAAATCAAGTTCCGGTTCATTTTACCTTTAATAATATGCGGACTATTGAAGAGTTTGCCGATGAAGCTCAAGAAGAATTGGCTGTTTCCAAAGATGAATTAATGGCTTTACTGACAGATTCGGACGTTCTCGCAGAATTAGGGTTCAATTCGAATACCATTTTGGCGATGTTTATTCCAAATACGTACGAGATTTATTGGAATATCCCGGCCATGGATTTGCTAAAACGGATGAAAAAAGAATATGCCCGCTTCTGGAATGAAAACCGTATGGCAAAAGCCAGAGAAATAGGATTAAGTCCCGAAGAGGTGATCACGTTAGCTTCAATTATAGAAGAAGAGACTGTAAAGGCAGAAGAATACCCTGTCATCGCCGGAGTTTACATGAACAGATTAAACAAAGGAATAAAATTAGATGCTTGTCCCACGTTGAAATTCGTGCTCGGTGATTTCACGATCAGCCGTATTCTGGACCGTCATATGCAAATAGATTCTCCTTATAATACTTATATGTATGCCGGACTGCCCCCCGGCCCTATTCGTATGGCTTCAATAAAAGTTATAGATAGTGTTCTGAATTATCAGAAACACGATTATTTATTCTTTTGCGCGAAAAGTGATTTTTCCGGCTACCATAATTTTTCCCGTACACTTCGGCAACACAATGCCTATGCCCGGGAGTACCATCGAGAGTTGAATAAACGCAAGATATGGAAGTAGAAAGAAAATCTAAAATTGAGGATTTCTTTGTAAATCCAAACAAAAGTGCTAACTTTGCGAGCGATAAAATAATTTTTATTAGATTAATGTATTAATAAACAATCAGTTATGTTGAATCATTACGAAACCGTTTTCATCACAACTCCCGTTTTATCTGAAATACAGGTAAAGGAAGCGGTAGAAAAATTCAAGGCTGTTATTACCGAAAATGGAGGTAATATCGAGCACGAGGAGGCTTGGGGTCTACGCAAGCTGGCTTATCCAATCCAAAAGAAGACGACAGGTTTTTATCACTTGTTTCAATTCGAAGGAGAAGGAACTTTAGTTGATAAACTGGAGACTTCTTACAGACGAGACGAAAAAGTGATTCGTTTCTTGACGTTCAGATTAGACAAGTATGCTTACGAGTATGCATTGAAAAGAAGAGCAAAAAATCAAGTAAAACAAGAGGAGAAATAAGCCATGGCACAGAACGAAAGTGAAATTAGATATTTAACCCCCCCAACGGTTGAAATCAAAAAGAAAAAGTACTGTCGATTCAAAAAAGCAAAAATCAAATTTATCGACTACAAGGATCCGGAATTTTTAAAGAAATTCTTGAACGAACAAGGCAAGATTCTTCCCAGAAGAATTACCGGAACTTCTGTAAAGTACCAAAAGAAAGTAGCAACCGCAGTGAAGAGAGCAAGACATCTTGCTTTGTTGCCCTACTTAACCGACTTGATGAAATAATTTTAAGGAAGGAGGACACAAATGGAGATAATTTTATTGACAGATATAGCAAACTTGGGACATAAGGATGACATCGTTGATGTTAAGCAAGGTTACGGTCGTAACTATCTTATCCCTCAAGGCTATGCTATTTTAGCAACCCCTTCAGCAAGAAAAGTTGTAGCGGAAAACTTGAGACAAAGAGCTCACAAAGAAGCTAAATTAAAAGCTGAAGCAGAAGAATTAGCAGCACAATTAGCAGAAGTAAAACTTACCATCGGTGCTAAAACCAGCTCTACCGGTAAGATTTTCGGTTCTGTAAACAGTATCATGATTTCTGAAAGTCTGAAAGAGAAAGGATTCGATATCGACCGGAAGAAAATCGTACTGAAAGACGTAAAAGAAATAGGAACTTACACCGCTCTTATCAAACTTCATAGAGAAGTAAAAATTGATGTAGAGTTCGAAGTAGTTTCCGAATAAATTAAAACAAGTCATTAACAAGACTTAAACGCATTTCCAAACATATTCCAAACGCTAAAAGCACCCCTCAAAGGGTGCTTTTTTTGTGAGAAAAGTCGTATCTTTGTAGATATTTTGGAAGGACAGATATGAGTAAGCAGAGAATAGAGTTGAAAGGAATACGGGTGCATAACCTGAAAAATATAGATCTTGACATTAAATTGAACCAGTTGGTGGTTATTACCGGGGTTTCCGGTAGCGGTAAATCATCACTGGCTTTTGATACGTTATATGCCGAAGGACAGCGGCGTTACGTGGAAAGTCTTTCTTCGTATGCGCGCCAATTTCTTGGAAGATTGAATAAACCGGAATGCGATTACATTAAAGGTATCCCCCCTGCCGTTGCCATCGAGCAGAAAGTAAACACATCGAACCCGCGTTCAACGGTGGGAACATCCACGGAACTTTATGACTATATTAAACTTCTGTATGCCAGAATGGGGAAAACCTTTTCACCTGTTTCCGGTGAAGAAGTAAAACGTCATAGCGTGGATGATATAAGCCAGTATATACTGGATCAAGACATGGAACAGACCGTCATTATCATGGCAAAATCCAAAGACATGACGGACGATGGACTTCCTCTCTTGGTCAGTCAAGGATTTTCGAGAATTAAATACGGGGACGAATTTATCCGTATTTCCGATTTGATTGATAAAAATGAATCACTTGATCCCGGCAAAGAGATTTTTCTAGTGATAGACAGGCTTCGGATAAGCCATGAGAAAGATACCGTTTCAAGAATCAAAGACTCTATAGAAACCGCTTTATACGAGGGTAACGGAACTTGTTACGTGGAAATAGACGGAAAGATAAAGTCTTTTTCGAATAAGTTTGAAGCCGACGGAATCACGTTCCAAATCCCGACAATAAACACGTTCAGTTTCAATTCTCCTATCGGGGCTTGTCCCAGATGCGAGGGATACGGGAAGATTCTAGGAATTGACGAAGATCTTGTGGTTCCTAATAAATCTTTAAGTGTATATGATGATGCCGTCATGTGTTGGCGGGGAGAAAAAATGAGCGAGTGGAAACACTATTTCATCAAAAACGCGCACAAGGTAAATTTTCCCGTGCATACCCCCTATTATGAATTGACGGAAAAAGAAAAAGATACCCTTTGGAATAACGAGAGTGGTATATACGCGTTCTTCGAGTATCTTGAATCCAAAAAGTTCAAAATACAGAACCGCGTGATGATTGCACGTTATACCGGTAAAACAAAATGCCCGGTATGTCATGGAACCCGATTAAAAAAAGAAGCCACTTACGTGAAAATAAACGGTAGGGCAATAACGGAACTTGTAGATATGCCTATCACGGAATTGAAAACATTCTTTGACACGTTGGTACTTTCCGAACACGATCAAGTTATTGCCGCTCGTGTGCTTCCGGATATTCATAACCGGATTAATTTCTTACTGGATGTCGGATTGGGATACTTGACTCTTAATAGGTTATCTTCTTCTCTGTCCGGTGGTGAGTCACAACGGATTAACTTGGCAACCTCTCTAGGGTCGGCCTTGGTCGGTTCTTTGTATATTTTGGACGAACCGAGTATCGGACTTCACTCTCGCGACACGGATCGCTTGATCAACGTGTTGCATCGTCTTCGGGACTTGGGAAACACGGTCGTTGTCGTGGAGCATGATGAAGATATTATAAAATCTGCCGATGAAATTATTGACGTAGGACCATTGGCCGGACGTTTAGGCGGTGAAATTATTTTCCAAGGTTCGTTGAAGGAACTAAAAAAAGCGAATACATTAACGTCAGACTATATTTACGGGGAAAAAACGATTCCTGTGCCTGCCGTCAGAAAGAAATCGGAGCGCAAAATTGTACTTACTGGGGCAACAGAAAACAACTTGAAGAATATTGATGTCACGATTCCTTTGGGCGTGATGACCGCGGTAACCGGAGTAAGTGGTTCCGGGAAAAGTACATTGATTAAAACGATCCTCGTTCCCGCCCTGAAAAAATACTACGGTGATTATTCCGATCGTACCGGGAGTTTTAATAAATTATCCGGTGATATTGATATGATACGCGGGGTTGAATTTATAGATCAAAATCCGATTGGTAAATCCTCTCGTTCCAATCCGGTGACTTACTTGAAAGCATGGGATGATATCCGGAAAATATACGCGGACGAGAAACTTTCAAAATTAAACGGTTTCAAACCGGCACACTTTTCTTTTAACGTACCGGGAGGACGATGTGAAGAGTGTCAAGGAGAAGGTATTATTAAAGTTGAAATGCAATTCATGGCGGACGTTTACCTTGAATGCGAGCATTGCAAAGGGAAGCGTTTCAAGGATGAAGTGTTGGAAATCAAGTACAAAGACAAGAACATCTACGATATATTGGAAATGACGGTAAACCAAGCTGTCGAGTTTTTCTCTTCCGGGACAAGCCATAGCGAACGGAGTATCGTGGCGAAACTGCAAAAATTAGTCGATGTCGGGCTTGGGTATATCAAGTTGGGACAAGCTTCCAGTACATTAAGTGGTGGAGAAAGTCAGCGGGTAAAATTAGCTTATCACTTGAGCCAAGAGAATGCTGATCCTACCCTTTTCGTGTTTGACGAACCCACGACAGGTCTACACTTTCATGATATCCACAAACTGATGGACTCGTTGAATGCCTTGATAGACAGGGGGCACACGGTACTGATTATCGAGCATAACATGGACGTGATCAAATGCGCTGATAACATTATTGACCTTGGTCCCGAGGGAGGAAGTGAAGGCGGATACCTCGTGTTCGAGGGCCCCCCCGAAGAATTGGTGAAATGCCAAAATTCGTACACGGGTAAATATTTAGCAGAGAAATTACAAGAGAAATGATTATAAATGAAAATTACTGGGAAATATTGAGTAAATGAAAAAGATTATAGATTTCACGGTCAAAGAAAACCAAAGGTTGAACGATGATACCATCTTATTGGTATTACATTCACCGGAACTCCCGGAGATAAAACCGGGACAATTTGTCAATGTCCGGGTAGACCATTCTCCGTCAACCTTTTTAAGAAGACCGATATCCGTACATGATGTAGATAAAGAGCAGGGATTACTTTATCTTTTCATCAAGATCGTGGGATGCGGCACTTCAACCATGGGAGAATTGCAACCCGGAGAGAAGTTGAATGTTATACTGCCTTTGGGTAATAGCTTCACTATACCTTCTTCTGGTAGACCATTATTAATTGGTGGCGGTTGTGGAGTAGCTCCTATGTTACATCTTTCTCGGGAAATGAAAGCCCGGGGATTATCTCCGGTAGTTTTAATCGGGACTCGCGCTAGTAAAGATATTCTTCGTAAGGAGGAATTTGAAAAATACGCCACGGTTTATTACACGACCGAGGATGGTTCTTTCGGGGAAAAAGGATACGTGACACAACATTCAATATTGAATGAAACATTTGACAGTATCTTTTGTTGTGGTCCCGAAGTGATGATGAAAGCAGTTGCCGCTTATGCTAATTCTAAAAATATAGAGTGTGAGGTGTCTTTGGAAAACACGATGGCATGTGGCATCGGGGCTTGTTTATGTTGTGTGACAGACACGAAAGAAGGCAACAAATGCGTGTGTACGGAAGGTCCTATTTTTAATATAAAAGACTTGAAATGGCAGATTTAAGCATCAATATCAACGGTTTATCTTTAAAGAATCCCGTGCTTACGGCATCCGGGACTTTCGGCTACGGAACAGAATTTCAAGATTTTATTGATCTTGAACGTTTGGGAGGATTTATCGTGAAGGGTACAACTCTCAAGCATCGTGAAGGAAATCCTTATCCCCGTATGGCGGAAACTCCTTCCGGGATGTTAAATGCCGTGGGATTGCAAAACAAAGGTGTCGATTATTTTATAGAACATATTTACCCGACTATCAAAGATATCAAGAGTAATATTCTTGTTAACGTTTCCGGCTCTACTGTCAGCGATTACGTGGCGACGGCAGAAAAAATCAATGAATTGGAAAATATTCCCGGGATAGAATTGAATATCTCCTGCCCGAACGTGAAAGAAGGCGGAATGGCTTTCGGTACCTCGTGTGCATCTGCATCCGAAGTGGTGAAGGAAGTTCGTAAGGTTTATAAAAAACACTTGATGGTGAAATTGTCACCCAACGTGACTAGTATTCAAGAAATTGCCCTCGCGGCGGAGAGCGCCGGAGCGGATTCCGTTTCTTTGATCAACACGCTTATGGGGATGGCAATAAATGCCAAAACGAGAAAACCGGTTTTGAGTACGATAACCGGGGGATTAAGCGGACCATGCGTGAAACCCGTGGCACTCCGGATGGTATGGCAAGTTGCCAAAGCTGTTAAAATTCCGGTGATAGGTTTAGGTGGAATTTGTAGTGCAACCGATGCCATCGAATTTCTACTTGCCGGAGCATCCGCAATACAAATCGGAACGGCGAATTTTATTGACCCGACTGTGACAATCAAAGTGATTGATGGGATTAATGAATACCTCGACCAGAACGGTTTCAAATGCTTGAGAGATATTATCGGTTTAATTTAACTTGACTCTCTTACATCTGAGTTGATTTCTGTAACGCTTAGATG
This sequence comes from Butyricimonas hominis, assembly GCF_014287455.1. Lineage (NCBI taxonomy): Bacteria > Pseudomonadati > Bacteroidota > Bacteroidia > Bacteroidales > Odoribacteraceae > Butyricimonas > Butyricimonas hominis. The sequence continues at coordinate 610,132 of NZ_JACOOH010000002.1, read as the reverse complement.
TAAGAGAAGTCTTTATTTCTCGTAATCTTCAAAACTCCCGTCTTCAAAAAAGAGAACAATCCGTTTAATTTTCTTTGTCGGAGATTTGGCAATCGCTTTACCGATAATTTCTATTTCTGTTTTCTTTTCTTTTTCTTGAATCGGGGTGTCTGTTTGTTTTTTAGGCTCATCCAAATCAAATAAGGTAGGTTCCTCGGAAAAATGATTATTCTCTTTTTTAGAGGAGGAAGTATACATGGAGCCATTCCCGGTTATCAACCAACCTAAATCTATATCCGGAAAAGTTTTTGCAATATTATTGATAATATCAAATCCCGGTTTATTTCTTCCGGCTAGAATATGAGAGATCGTGGAGGCATTCACTCCAATCAGAGCGGCAAATTTAGTTGCGGTTAATCCTCTTTGCTCTATAATTTGATTTAATCGTTCTTGCATAACTCCCTCCTTTTGTAAAATTCCACATTACAAATGTAATGCTTCTTGTTGAGTTTTCAAAATTACATTTGTAATGGAGTGTATTTACAAATGTATTACATAGAATGAGGAGTAAGAATGTAATAACTGGATTATATTTATATTACTCTAATAAACAATTAGTTCGATTGTATTTATAACATTACAGATTTAACGCTACTTCAAATAATTGATATATCATTAATATTCAACTACTTAATAACAATAGATGTCTTGTTTTTATATTCGAGTAAAACTTCGTAAAAACAGTATAACATATTGGTAAATAGATATATAACTTATATTGTTTACATTTATTCACAAGAACTTAAGGATCGGGATAGAGAAAATAAAGGTTTTCACTTGAATTATCACAATAGAATAGATGAATATACATATTGGTTTTCAGTATATTAAATTCAATTGTATATAGATGTTAATACATCATTTCGCCTTTATGGATCATATCTCCTATCTTTCTGACATGATTAAATTCTGTTTTTTCCTAGAACTTGATGACATTACAAATGTAATCACAAGTATCAATAATATTTTATTTACAAATGTAACATTCGTGTGCTTTGTTATCTGCTTTAAAATCTTTACATTTGAAAAAATAAAAAATCAAGTCATGACGATACAAGAGAAACTTACAGAATTAAGAAGGATTATGCGACGTGAGAATATTTCCGCTTATATTATATCCGGTACAGATCCTCACAATAGTGAATATCTTCCCGCTCCTTGGCAACAAAGAAAATGGATATCCGGTTTTACCGGCTCGTTCGGAACCGTAGTGGTAACAAACGACGCTGCCGGATTGTGGACGGATACCAGATATTTTATTCAAGCAGAACAGGAATTAGCGGGTTCCGGTATCGCGTTGCATAAACTTCGGATACCGGGTGCCGTGGATTACCCGCAATGGTTGTCCGAAGTGTTGGAAGCTGACTCTAAAGTAGGTATAGATGGATTTTGTATGTCTGTTAGCGATGTGCGCAATCTAAAGAACGTGTTGTCCCCCAAGAATATCACTGTACAAGAACAGATTGATTTACTTGGAGAAATGTGGTTAGACCGTCCTGCTTTCCCTATGGGAGAATTAATGCGATTGGATTTGAAATATGTCGGAGAATCGGCAAGTGAACGCGTTGCACGTGTACGACAATTTATTTCGGCTCAAGGCAGTGATGTCATGCTGTTTAGCTGTTTGGACGAAATCGCTTGGATGTACAATATTCGTTGTAATGATATATCTTACAATCCTCTGGCGATAGCCTATGCCATAGTGGAGAAGGAAAAAGCCCATTTATTTATTAAATTGGATAAAGTAACCCCGGAAGTTCAACAACAGTTACAGGCAGATGGTATTGAATTGCATGATTATCACCATTTATTCTTATTTCTGGATGAACAGGACAAAGAGAAGAAGTATTTGGTAGACACGAATACTTGTAATTATGCCGTGTACTATCATTTAGCAAAACGGTTCGAAACGAAGGAAGTGGAATCACCTGTACCGTTAATGAAATCAGTGAAAAACGAAACAGAACTGGAAGGCTTCCGGTTGGCTTGTAAAAAAGACGGTGTGGCATTGACAAAATTCTTCTACTGGTTGGAAAAGAATTTGACGAAGAGAACGATTACGGAACTTGAAGCCGCGGAGCAATTAGGTAAATTCAGGGCCGAGAACGAGGGCTATATGTCGGATAGTTTCGGATGTATTTCAGCGTATGGAAAAAACGCCGCTCTACCGCATTATTCCGCTACACCGGAACAACAGTCCGAATTACAACCGAAAGGGTTATATCTGGTGGATTCCGGGGCACAATATATACACGGTACAACGGATGTTACAAGAACGATGCCGTTAGGTGAATTAACTCGTTTGGAGAAAGAAGATTACACCTTGGTTTTGAAAGGAATGATTGACCTTAGTCGGCTATATTTCCCTAAAGGCTCAAAAGGATGTAATATTGACATAGTTGCAAGGTTGCCTTTATATATGAATTTAAGAAATTTCGGACATGGAACCGGACACGGTGTCGGGTATTTCCTAAATGTTCACGAGGGACCGCAATCCATACGCCCTGACCTTAAAAATCAAGAAATACTTCCCGGGATGGTTACTTCCAATGAACCGGGTTTATATCGAGAAGGTTTACATGGTATCCGCCACGAGAATTTGATTGTTTGTCAACCTAAAGCGGAGAACGAATTTGGCGAATTTTATCAGTTTGAAACCATCACACTCTGCTATTTTGATACATCCGCCCTTTTAGTTGAATTGTTGACTAAAGAGGAAATCGAATGGCTAAATGAATATAATGAGCGGGTTTATAAAGAGGTTTCGCCTTATTTGACGAATGAGGAAAAGGAATGGTTGAAAGAAAAAACTCACAATATTTAAGTGATAAAAAAAACGCCTTTTTCAAGGCGTTTTTTATTGAGATTATATTTGTTTATTCTTTTGTATAAGGCGTAGATTTTCCTTTTTGATATACGACAATACCTAATATACCATAACTGGATACATTAATAACAGCAGCTGTTTCAAGTATATAACTTCCAGCTTCTAAGTTTTTAGCAAAGGTCGCTTCATTTATTGTAAGTTCTCTCGTATTAGTTAAATCTGATTCCGTAAACTCAGCAACAATTGTTGCTCCATCATATAGAGTTTCGGAAGTTGTTTTTTTAGCTAAAACCATATATGCCGTCGCATTTTTCACCTTATTAAATTCAACAGTCAATCCCTTTCCTCCTTCAAAACTTATAGTACTTTCAAATTTACTCTCCATTACTTTATCTAAACTTTGGTACGATACTGTTGTTGAAGCTGATTCACCACTTGCGTTAGAGGCTATGATAGAGTATGATATTTTTGAATAGTCAGGGGTAGATGTGGAACTTCTAGTTTGATATGCATAAGGAGTGATTTGTTGCATGGACATGATTCCACTAGAACCTGTTGCTTTGCAATCAGTCATTGCCTCACTAGATTGAACTAAACAATAAGGAGTAAACTCGTAACTTACTGTTATTGTTGGTTCTTCCCCCTCTTGACCGGGATTACTCGTTTCATTTACAACTTGTTGTAGATACCCTCCTGCTACAATCTGAAAATCTGGATCGTCACTCTTCAAGCAGGATGTTAAGGAGAACACCGCTGCGAATAAAATTAAGCATTGTTTCAAATTTAAAAATGTTTTCATTTTAGCTGTTTTTTATAGTTTAAAATATTCGTAATCGCATTTGATTTTTGAAATTACACTGCGAATATTCGCAAAAAAACGATAGGATGCAAAAAAAACGGCAGCTTTTTAGTTGGTAATGAATTTTTTTTATTTTTTCGCGTAACGAACGCAACCATTTGCGCAAAACCGCATCTAAGAAATAAGTTATCAATGTGTAATTTGGACAAAATAGTAGAGCGATGCAAGAAAGGAGACAGAAAAGCGGGAGAACAACTATATAATATGTTCTCTGCTAAAATGTTTGCTATATGCATTCAATACTCCAAATCACGCGAAGAGGCTGAAGATAACTTACAGGATGGTTTTATAAAGATACTGGAGTCTATCAGGCAATACACGGGCAAAGGCTCCTTTGAGGGATGGATGAAACGTATATTTATTAATACCGCGTTGGAAAAATACAGGAAAAACCGTTCTCTGCAAGTTGTCGAAGAAGTCCCGGAAGTAATGGATGAAGACGATATTGATGATAATTTGAGCATTCCGTCGGACGTGTTGTTCGAGTTTGTCAATCAATTACCGGAAAAGTATCGGTTGGTGTTCAACTTGTATGTCATGGAGAACATGCAACATAAGGAAATCGCCGCGATGTTGGGTATTTCTGACGGTACGTCAAAATCCAATCTGGCACGGGCAAAAGATATTTTGAAAAAGAAGATAAATGCATATTTGAGAGATGAGTGAGAATTTAGAGAAATTGTTTAAAAATGCCATGGAACAGGTTTCCGTCGAGCCTCCGGCACGAATATGGGAAAGGATTGATTCCCACTTCGTGGTGAAGCAACGACGCTTGAAACGCATATATACATATAGCGGAATTGCGGCTGCTGTTATTTTACTGCTGTGCATCACTTTTGTTATTCCCAATCAACAAGACACTCTCTACTCTCCCACTCCTATTGCCGCTATACAACCAATTGATAACTCTCAGGATGAAAACCGAATACTAGCATTTACTTCAACTCCTCATTCAATTCCGGCAGTTACCCGTAAACGGGAAACAAGACAGTCCGGTATGGATTCGGGGACAATCACTCCCGTGGAACTCGCGATTCAATCTTCAAGCGGTCTGGAAGTGGAGCAGCCCGAGAGTGAATTGAAAAAAACAAGTGTTCGCGCGGAATTTATCCCGTTGGTAAACGGGAATGCCCTGCAAAATCAAAAGGAGTATATGGCTTTGTTGGATAGTCGAGCACCTGTTGCAAGTACTCCTAAAGAGAAAAAACTTTCCAAGGAAGAGAAAATATTTATGGTTGGAGGTTATATCTCCCCCGGGTATTCATCGGGAAATTACCATGTAAATAATCAAGCTGCTCGTTCCGCTCAATTTGATAACAGTTCGATGAGTGGTATATTCAATTTAGGTGGAGGGTTGACCTTTGCGGTGAAACCTAGCAAACGTATATCTATTGAAACAGGATTGGGATATTCCAGAATGGGACAAAAGACATCAGATGCACAGGTTTTCGTGCCTCGCGGTGATATGGTAAGTTATACTGCTAATACACATGCCTATACTCCACTTGGTAACGTGAAGAATCAAGCAAAAGCGACAGTTTCCAATTCAGAGAATTATTTGTCCTTAAAAGGAGAACAAGATGAAGAAGGAAGTATCGAGCAGCAATTTGATGCTATCGAGATCCCGTTAGCATTCCGTTTCCATTTGAACGATAACAAGATTCGTTTCAGTATATTGGGTGGTCTTGGTGCGAGTTTCCTCGTGCGTAATCATACTTACGTGAATTATAGCGGTAAAAAAGAATTAATGGGAGAAGCTGAAAATATTCGGACATTTAATGTCAGCACGAATGTCGGTTTCGGTATTGAATACCCGTTATCTAAATCCATTCGCCTTAAATTGGAGCCGGGATTCAAATATTATCTACAATCGCTTAGTAAGAATAGTGATATTGACTTCAAGCCTTATTCTTTCACTTTCTCTACCGGTATCGGGATTAATTTCTAATATTTCCGGTTCAAGATTTCACTAGCGATGATGGCTTGACGGATATCCAGTTCAAAATGCTTATTTGGGATTTCCGTTTGTTGCTCATTAGACGGTTCCTCTTCTTCCTCTTTAAATAAAGTCGTGATTCGTTTCCCTCGAACTTTTCGGGCTTCTTGTTGCATTCTTTCCAACATGGCATAGCGTTCTTCATCCGTTCTCCCAAAACCCGTGATACTTTCCTCTTTTTCTTTTTCCAGTTTTTCGGAAAGTTCCTCGTCTTGCCATACAGGTTGAAATATTTCTTGGGGTTTAAAAATTTCCGGTTGCTGCGTTATGACTACCGTGTCATCATCCGATTCATCAAAAAATTCTTCCGGCTGCTGTACAACCGGACGTGCATTTTTGGCTTTCTTTTCTTTGGAAGACTTTATTAACCCCACGGCTCCTGCCCCTAAAGTCAACGCCAAGTAAATAATCAAATCAAGTACGCTATCACTCATAATATCAATATATAAATGGCTTCAAAAGCCTTTCGTGAAACCTAAAATTTTATCAAATATACGTATTTTTCAAACACATGGAAACGATATCGAGAAAAATATTACACGAAACCATTTTTTATTTAAAGAAATACTATTCTTTTTTTTACCTTTGTCGGCAAAGTAATATTACGTTCATACAAAAAAATAAAATATCCGGATGAGAACGAAAAGAGCATTAATCAGTGTATTTGACAAAAGTGGGATTGTTGATTTTGCTAAATCGCTAAATTCTATGGGTTGGGAAATCATTTCTACCGGAGGCACATCCAAGAAGCTAAAGGAAGAAGGAATTAACGTGAAAGATATTTCCGACATAACCCGATTCCCAGAGTGTTTTGACGGTAGAGTAAAAACTCTTCACCCGAATGTAGAAGGAGGAATTTTAGCGATCAGGGACAACGAGAAGCATAAACAGCAAATGACCGAATTGGGGATTGAACCTATTGATATGGTCGTTTGTAATCTATATCCGTTCAAGGAAACCATTTTAAAAGCAGGAGTTTCACACGAGGAAATTATTGAAAATATTGATATCGGCGGACCGACGATGATTCGGGCAGCCGCGAAGAATTATCCTTTCGTGACGGTAATTACTGATCCGGAAGATTATAGTAAGGTGATAGAAGAAATTCAAGCAAACGGGGATACTTCTGTCGAAACCAAGGAATTATTAGCAGCGAAAGTGTTTATTCACACATCTCATTATGATGCTCTAATAGCCAACTATTTTTCAAAGAGATTGAATATCCAATCTCCGAAGACACTGACTCTGACTTACGAGAAGAAACAAGATCTTCGTTACGGGGAAAATCCCCATCAAGCTGCCACTTTCTACACGCAAGTGCAGGAAACAGAGGGAACTTTACCGGGAGCCGTTCAATTGCAAGGAAAAGAATTATCCTATAATAATATAGGTGATACCGACGGTGCGCTGGAAGCATTGAAAGAATTCGACGAACCGACAATCGTGGCAGCCAAACATGCCAATCCCTGCGGGGTCGGAAGTGCCGCTACATTAGCAGAGGCATTCAAAAAAGCGTATGATGCGGATCCGGTATCTATTTACGGCGGTATTGTTGCCGCGAACCGGGAAATAGACAAGGCCACGGCAGAAGTTATGGCACCCGTTTTCCTTGAGGTCGTTGTAGCACCCTCCTTCTCGGAAGAAGCATGTGCTATATTCGCGAAGAAAAAGAATTTAAGATTATTACAATTATCCGATATTACCAAGAGAGATTATACGTGTTCGAAAGCGAAAACTGTGCTCGGGGGATTGTTGATTCAAGACATGGATTTGCAACTTCTGGGCGGTGAATTACAATACGTGACCAATCGTCGTCCGACAGAAAAAGAACTGGAAGATATGCTATTCGCGTGGAAAGTGGTAAAACACACGAAATCCAACGCTATCGCTATCGCGAAAGATAAATGCACGACAGGGGTCGGTCCGGGACAAGTCAGCCGGATATGGGCTTTGGAGAATGCAATCCGTCAAGGCGGCGAACGTATTCCGGGTAGCGTGATGGCATCCGATGCCTTCTTCCCGTTTGCCGATTGCGTGGAAGCCGCTCACAAGGCCGGTATCACGGCTATTATTCAACCGGGCGGGTCTATCCATGACCAAGATTCGATTGACGCGGCAAACAAGTATGATATTGCGATGATTTTTACAGGAATGAGACACTTCAAACATTAATAGAATTATGGGTTTGTTTTCTTTTTTAACACAAGATATAGCGATAGACTTGGGAACGGCAAACACTATCATTATCATGAATGATAAGATGGTTGTAAACGAGCCTTCCATCGTGGCTATCGACAAAAAGACGGAAAAAGTGATTGCTATCGGCGAGAGAGCACGCCAGATGCAGGGTAAGACACACGAGTATATCAAGACCATTCGCCCTCTTCGCGATGGTGTGATTGCAGATTTTAACGCCGCTGAACAGATGATTCGGGGAATGATTAAAATGGCGAACGGGAAAAGCAAGTTCTTCTCCCCGTCCCTGCGTATCGTGGTATGTATCCCTTCGGGAAGTACCGAAGTGGAATTACGTGCCGTTCGCGACTCTGCCGAGCATGCCGGGGGACGTGACGTGTACATGATTTACGAGCCGATGGCTGCCGCCTTGGGTATAGGGTTGGATGTTGAAGCCCCGGAAGGAAACATGATCGTGGATATAGGTGGTGGTACCACCGAGATCGCGGTGATTTCTTTAGGGGGTATCGTGACCAACAAATCTATCCGTATTGCCGGTGATGACTTGACGGATGATATTCAAGAGTACATGAGGCATCAGCACAATATCAAAATCGGTGAGCGTACTGCCGAGGAAATCAAGATTCATGTAGGCTCCGCGCTTTCCGAGTTGGACGAACCGCCGGCCGATTTCGTGGTACAAGGTCCTAATCAAATGACCTCGCTCCCGGTTGAAGTGCCCGTGTCTTATCAAGAAATAGCACACTGTATCGAGAAATCCATTTCCAAGATCGAGATTGCTATTCTCGCAGCGTTGGAACAGACGCCACCGGAATTGTATGCCGATATCGTGAACAAGGGTATTTATCTCGCCGGTGGTGGAGCGTTGCTTCGCGGGCTCGACAAACGTTTGACCGACAAGTTGAATATTCCGTTCCATATTGCCGAGGATCCGCTTCGCGCCGTGGCACGAGGTACGGGTATCGCGCTAAAGAATGTAGATAGGTTCTCATTCCTTATAAGATAGTGATGTGAAAGAGATTATAAAACTTATATTAAAGTACCATTTTACTATAATTTTTATACTTCTGGAAATCGTAAGTTTCTCTCTGATTATTCGTCATAACGAGTATCAGAGAGCAATTTTCTCTCAACACGCCTCTACTCTATTCGGGAATATCTCGTCGGTGACTACTGACGTGAAAGATTATTTCCGGTTAAAGGAGATTAATGAAGCTCTTGCAGACGAGAACATTCAATTAAAGAAACGTCTGGAAGGATTCGAGGTATTGAGGGATACGGTTGTCAGGGGAATAGTTGTACAGGATAGTATACCCGTTTACGATTACACGGGGGCTAGGGTTGTGAACGCGACTTTCAACCGGGTGAAGAATTACATCACGATTGACCGGGGGCGTAAAAACTTCATCGAGAAAGAGATGGGCGTGGCCTCCCCGGAAGGAATTGTAGGTCTGATTCAAGACTTGAGTGACAACTACTCTATCGTTATTCCCTTGATTAACATCGATACCAGAATCTCAGCCAAGATAAAGAAGAATAATTATTACGGTTCTTTACAATGGGACGGTGACAATTATCGCTATTCTTACTTGAAAGATATCCCCTATCATGTTGATGTTGTAGAGGGTGACACGATCGTGACCTCCGGACTTTCCAAGATTTTTCCGGAAGGTATTATCGTGGGATACGTGGAAGCGGTAGATCGTGAAACGGCTAATTTCTTGAAGATAAAAGTCAGATTAGCGGTTGATTTCAAGCGATTGAATCACGTGTACGTGATCGAGAACAAAAAGAAGAACGAGCAAAACCTGTTAGAAGCCATAAACTATCATGAGTAATGTAAATTATCTTATCCATTTCGTGATTTTAGCCATTCTCCAGATCGTGATCGTGGATAATATCCATATTGGCTCCTATTTCTATATCAATATATATATTCTGGCCATTTTCATCCTGCCCTACAAGGTGAAAGGTATACCGTTACTTTTGTTCGGGTTCCTTTTGGGCTTTTTGATGGACTTGGCAGATAACACTGTTGGTATTCATGCGGCGGCTTCCACCTTTCTGGCCTATCTCCGCCCCCGGCTGTTATTGCTGACTTCCACGCGGGAAGAATTGGATGAAGCCCACGGGACGCTACGGTTGGATGACTTCAGGTGGTTTTTCAAATATTCTTTTTTATCCACGTTGTTTTTCAATATAGTCCTGATTTTCGCGGAAGCGTTCACGTTTAACGACATCACGATCACGCTTATACGGATTATTTTGAGTACCTTTATCTCCATGCTGTTTATCCTGCTTTACTATTTTATAGGAATCAAGAAAGTACAGCAATAGAGAATAGTGTGTTTCAATTGACTTAGTAACAGACTTTTGATATGAATAAATTCGGATACAGGAAAGGGATCATATCAGGTATTATCATAGCGGTATGCGCCATATATATGTTTCGCTTGTTTTCTTATCAAGTGATAGACGACACCTATAAAGTCATGGCGGACAACAATTCGCAGCGTACGGAAACTCAATATCCCGCGCGCGGGTTGATTTATGACCGTAACGGTAAACTTTTGGTGGATAACCAAGCCGCCTATGATTTGATGATTATTCCCCGGCAGGTAAAACAGTTTGATACATTGGAACTGATTTCGATTTTAGGTATATCCAGAGAATATTTAGAACGAAAGATTCAAGAATGTAAGGATTATTCAACATGGAAAGCATCTCCCCTGATCTCTCAGATCACGGGGCCTAAATATGCCGTACTTCAAGAAAAGCTATACCGTTACCCGGGTTTCTATATTCAGACCAGAACGTTACGCAAATATAACGTGAATCACTCGGCTGACGTGTTCGGGTACATCAGCGAGGTTACAAAAGAACAAATCGGTAAAGATACTTCTTATTCCCGCGGTGACTATGTCGGCGCGAACGGGTTGGAATATACATATGAAAAACATTTGAGAGGAACCAAAGGGAAAAAGATTTTATTAGTCGACCGTTTTAACCGGGTGAAAGGTTCCTTCGCGGACGGGGAATACGACCACGAGGCTGTCGTGGGAGAAGATTTACATACCACGTTAGATATCGACCTGCAAGAATACGCTTATCAATTAATGCAAAACAAAAAGGGCGGTATCGTGGCAATAGAACCCGGCACGGGCGAGATACTGGTAAAAATGTCCAGTCCGGGGTATGATCCGCAATTAATGGTCGGGCTAGACCGGGGGAACAATTACTCGAAGTTAATTCAAGACCCGCTAAGACCTCTCTTTGACAGAACGACCATGGCGCAGTATCCCCCCGGCTCTATTTTTAAAACTGTGCAAGCTCTTATCGGGTTGCAAACAAAGGCGATCACGACGAATACGCGGGTTTCATGCCACGGCGGAGCTCCTATTGTCGGCGGGCGGTTTATGAAATGCCATAACCACAGCTCTCCCGTCGATCTGGTGCAATCGATAGAGAACTCGTGCAATCCTTATTACGTGACCGTTTTCAAACAGATACTGGAATTACCGGAATACGGGAACGTGCGTAACGCTTACAATGAATGGCGAAAATACGTGACTTCCTTCGGGTTCGGGAGTAAGCTATGCCCCGACTTCACCAATGAAGTATCCGGTTCCATTCCCACACAGGGTTACTATGACAAAGTGCTGAAAACCCAAAAATGGTTCCCATCATACATTATCTCCCTTTCTATCGGTCAAGGTGAGTTATTAATCACTCCGATACAAATGGCAAACCTTGCAACTATACTGGCGAACCGGGGATATTACATGACTCCCCATGTCGTGCGTCCCACGGATGACGTTGCCAGACGTATCGAAAAACACGAAATCCCGATAGACCGAAAGCATTTCGAGCCCATTATCGAGGGGATGAAAATGGTTATCACTAAAGGCACGGGACGACGGGCGCAAGTGGATTCCGTCACGATAGCCGGGAAAACGGGAACGGTACAAAACCCGGAAGGTGACGACCATTCCGTGTTTATCGCTTTTGCCCCGGTAGAGAACCCCAAAATAGCGTTAATCGTGTATGTCGAAAATGGCGTGTGGGGTTCGCGTTATGCCGCCCCGATTGCCGGCTTATTGATAGAAAAATACTTGAAAGGCAAGATATCGGACAAGAAGAAACCACTGGAAAAAGAGATGTTCGAGGGAAATCTTATCAAAAACCTAACCATTAAAAGCAACGAGAAAAGTGATGAATAGCAGGTCTAATAAATTATTGGCGAATATTGACTGGGTGTCTATTTTGCTGTACATCTTGCTCGTCTTCATCGGTTGGCTGAATATATACGCGGCTGTTTATGACGAAGAACATAGTAGTATTTTCGATATAACCCAAAGGTACGGCAAGCAATTGCTATGGATCGGGGCTTCTTTCGTGTTGGCTTTCCTCGTGCTATTGACTGACAGTAAATTTTTCACGAGTTTCTCGCTCGTGATATACGGGTTTATGGTGTTCTTGTTGGTCGCCGTGCTTTTGTTCGGTACGGAAGCAAAAGGAGCCCGTTCATGGTTTGAAATCAAGGATATACGAATACAACCGGCAGAGTTTGCCAAGTTCGCCACCAATCTGGCTATCGCTTATGTTATGAGTCGTCACAATTTCAAGATGATGCGTTTTTCCAGCCTGCTCACGATCGGTGTCATACTTGCCATTCCGGCAGGATTGATTATTTTGCAGAACGATACGGGTTCGGCACTCGTGTACAGTAGTTTTATTCTCGTGCTGTTCCGGGAAGGGTTGCATGGCTCAATACTGTTGCTCTGCTTTATCGTACCCGTTATATTTATCATCTCCTTGCTTTATTCTCCTTTCGCGGTTTTGATAATTATCATTATCGGGACGTTGATAGCCTTCTATTATTACAGGCATAATATGCGGGAATTATTACAGATTGTAGCTTTTATCGCGGGTGGTTTCGGGTTATTCGTTCTGGTTGATTGGGTGTTCCACCTGTCTATCCCGTTCTATTATATGTTATTGAGCGTGTACATTGTAACGACAATCGCGGCCTTGTTCCCGATTTACCAGCGGAAGATGAAATACATGATCGCGTTGCTTCTTGTATCTTGGCTATGCGTGGGAGCTGCGCTTTCCGTTGATTATGCTTTTGACCATCTTCAACCTCACCAGCAAGATCGTATAAACGAACTTCTGGGTATAAAGGTTGATCCCAAAGGTTCGGGCTATAACGTGATTCAGTCTAAAATAGCCATCGGCTCCGGCGGGTTTTTCGGGAAAGGTTTTTTGCAGGGAACACAGACGAAATTCAATTTCGTACCGGAGCAAAGTACTGACTTTATTTTCTGTACCGTGGGTGAGGAATGGGGATTCCTTGGTAGTTCCGTCGTGATTTTATTATTAATGGCGTTCATTTTGCGAATGATAAAGTTGGCAGAACGACAGCGTTCTGCTTTTTCGCGCGTATACGGGTACGGGGTAGCTTCTATCCTATTCTTCCATGTCGCAGTGAATATCGGAATGACGATAGGTCTGGTACCCGTGATCGGGATTCCGCTCCCGTTTTTCAGTTACGGGGGCTCCTCCTTATGGGCATTTACCATACTTATTTTCATCTTCTTAAGATTAGACGCGAACAGATTGCAAGTATTCAGGTAAAAACCTTGCGGATATTCAAGGTTTTTAATACTTTCGTTCCCAAATGATATAAACACGAAAAGGATGAAAACATTAATTATCAACATAAAGCAACTCGTTCAGGTTGAGGAAGAACCGCGTAAATGGGTTGCGGGTGCCGATATGGCGAAATTAGGCATGATTGATGATGCCTACCTTCTAATCGATGGTGATCGCATCGAGGCTTTCGGGAAAATGAGCGAATTGAATCAAGACGCTATTTACGAGAATACCGACACGGTACAGGAAGTTGACGCGACCGGTCGTCTTGTGTTGCCCGCTTATTGCGATTCACACACGCATCTCGTGTACGCGGGAAGTCGCGAGATCGAGTATATCGACAAAATCAAGGGACTCTCTTACGAGGAAATCGCTAAAAGAGGCGGTGGTATATTAAATTCTGCCGAGCGTATCCGCAAAGCTTCCGAGCAGGAATTATTTGATTCCGCTTACGCCCGTTTGCAAGAAATCGCTTCACTGGGAACCGGAGCCGTGGAAATCAAGAGTGGTTACGGGTTGGATACCGAGAGTGAACTCAAGATGTTGAGAGTAATTAAACGCCTGAAAGAAGAAACTCCTTTAACTATAAAATCCACGTTCTTGGGGGCTCATGCCGTGCCGTTGGAATACAAAGGACGACAGACCGAATACGTGGATTTGATTATTAACGAAATGATTCCGGCAGTGGCGGCAGAAGATTTGGCCGATTATATCGACGTGTTCTGCGACAAAGGATTCTTTACCGTGGAAGACACGGACAGAATGTTGAATGCCGGAATGAAGTACGGAATGCGGGCGAAGATACACGCTAACGAACTGGACTACTCGGGTGGTATCCAAGTCGGGGTAAAATATAACGCCCTTTCAGTCGATCACCTCGAATACGTGGGTGAAGAGGAAATAGCCGCGCTGAAAGGAAGTGAAACCATGCCGACCGTGTTACCGGGTGCCGCGTTCTTTTTGAATATGCCCTACTCTCCCGTTCGGGCGATGATAAACGCAGGGTTGCCGGTAGCCTTGGCTTCTGATTTTAACCCGGGCTCCTCTCCTTCCGGAAACATGAAATTCGTGATGTCACTCGGGTGTGTCAACTACAAGATGCTTCCCGAAGAGGTGATAAACGCTACAACCATAAATTCGGCTTATGCCATGGGAGTTGAAGACGAACTCGGCAGTATCGCCGTGGGTAAAAAAGCCAATTTCTATATCACTGCCCCGATCACGGGAATCGAGTATCTCCCCTACGCTTACGGAAGCGACTTGGTGGAAGCCGTGTTCTTGAACGGGGAACAAATCTGACGCGTTATGCCGTATTCACATTACAAGAAAGTATGGATTCGGAAAGCGTACAGGATACGTTACCCGTAGTCGATTATATGATTTCCGATTTTGTGATTAGGTGATTCTGAATATTTTATAAATAGTAATTTTCAATTTAAACAAGGATATGAAAAAGTTAATAGAATGCGTTCCGAATTTCAGTGAAGGGAACGATATGCACATTATTGACCAGATTACGGCAGAGATCAAGGCTGTTGAAGGTGTTAGTCTGATTGACGTGGACCCCGGTAAGGCAACCAATCGCACGGTAGTGACCATGGTAGGTACGCCGGAAGAAGTTTGCGAAGCCGCTTTCCGCGCGGTAAAGAAAGCCTCTGAACTGATTGATATGAAAAAACATAAAGGAGCGCATCCTCGTTTCGGGGCAACTGACGTGTGTCCTTTAGTGCCCGTGTCCAATATTACCATGGAAGAAACCGTGGAATACGCTCGCGCTTTGGCAAAACGTATCGGGGAAGAATTGAATATTCCGGTATATTGCTACGAGAACGCCGCTTTTACCCCGGAAAGAAGAAATCTGGCTACTTGCCGTGCCGGGGAATACGAGGCTTTGGGCGAACGTTTGAGCAGCGAGCAATGGCATCCTGATTTCGGTCCCCGCGAATTGAACGAATGGACGGCAAAAACTGGGGCAACAGCCGTGGGAGCACGTAATTTCCTAGTTGCTTACAACGTGAACCTGAACACGACTTCTACCCGTCGTGCCAACGCTATCGCTTTTGACGTGCGCGAACGCGGACGTGCCAAGAGAGAAGGCAATCCTATCACCGGGAAAATCGTGAAAGACGAGAAAGGTAAAAATGTGATGATTCCCGGAACATTGAAATCCGTGAAAGCCATCGGCTGGTTTATCGAGGAATACGGTATCGCCCAAATTTCCATGAACCTGACCGATATTTCCGTGACTTCAGTGCACGAGGCATTTGACGAAGTATGCCGGAAAGCACAAGATCGCGGTATTCGTGTAACGGGTTCCGAGTTGGTAGGTGTAATTCCGTTGAAAGCCATGTTGGATGCCGGACGTTATTTCCTGCGCAAACAACAACGCTCTACCGGAGTTTCCGACAAGGAGTTAATCAAGATTGCCGTGAAGTCTTTGGGGTTGGATGAACTTTATCCTTTCGAACCGAGAAAGAAAATTATCGAATATATTCTGGAAGACGAGATGAATCAAGGAAAGAAGTTCCTGATTGATATGAACCTTCGTGAATTTGCTGACGAAACGGCTTCCGAATCTCCCGCTCCCGGTGGTGGTTCTATTTCCGCTTACATGGGTGCTCTGGCTTCTTCATTGGCTACCATGGTGGCTAACCTCTCCTCTCACAAACGCGGTTGGGATGAACGTTGGGAAGAATTCAGCAATTGGGCAGAAAGAGGAAAGGCTTATCAAGTTGAGTTAATCAAAATGGTTGACGAGGATACCAACGCTTTCAACCGTATCATGGATGCCTTCGGATTACCCAAAAAATCGGAAGAAGAAAAAGCCGCTCGCCATCAAGCTATCCAAGACGCAACCAAATTCGCTACTGAAGTTCCTTTCAAGACGATGATGCTTTGCTTCGAGTGCATGGAAGTCGTGAAAGCTATGGCTGAAATCGGTAATCCTAATTCAGTAACAGATGCCGGGGTTGGAGCTTTGGCTGCCCGTTCCGGGGTAATCGGTGCCTTCCTCAACGTGAAGATCAACGCTGCCGGATTGGATGATAAAGAGTATGCTAACGACATCATTTCCAGAGGTGAAAGAGTGGTCGAACTGGCAAAACAAATGGAAACCGATATTCTGAATATCGTGAACTCCAAGATTTGATTTCAAGTAAATAACATATAAAGATAGCTAGTTCGTTATGAACTAGCTATCTTTATATGCTCTTATCAGGGAAATACCCAAAGAATCCCGAAGTATTCGGTAAGAAATAAGGGACGAGGATATTGTCCGTTATTCCTGAATGAAAAATTGTTTACTCAAATCATCTGCCGAGATATAGCCTTCATGACGATAATATTCTTTCCCATTTTTGTCAAGTAATATTTGAGCCGGAATAGTTACGATTCCAAAATATTTCACGATATCTTTATTCGCGGGAAGAGTCACGTTAATAAACACGGTATTTACTTTGCTTGAATAGCGTTCCCGCACTTCCTCCATGACTTTCTCCATTAGTTTGCAAGAATGACAGGTAGTTGCCCCAAATTCTAAAAAAGTGACTTGATAATCATTGTCATTCCGGTTGTAATTGTATCGTTTGATGATTGTATCGGCTATCGCTTCATGTTTTATATCCGTACTATTTTTCGTTTGTATCCCCGATAGAAAACGACTAATATTTCCCCTTAGAAGAAATAAACTTCCCAATAACACGAGAACGCTGATAATATATATATAACTTTGAATACGTGATTTCATTATTGATTCATTTAATGTGAACTTGGCATACATTGCTCTGCCTTTACTCTATACTTTCTCTACACCATAGACGTAGCATGAACGAAGCATCTTCGCTGATTTGCCTTCATGGTATGTTTCAACAGTGTTTCTACTCTAAAGATAGTCGGGACAAACCATAGCCCGCCGCTTGCGTGCGGGTAAGCTAATGATATTCCTCTTTTGTTCATATCTTGATAGTGTTACTCCCTACCACAGGGAACCACCTTTTAGTTCGGTTTGCCATTCGTACCAAAGCAAGCATAACCGGAACTTCGACAAGTACGCCGACAACGGTCACTAAAGCCGCACCCGATTACACTCGCAAAAGAAATTCGCGAATAATCTACTTGCTAAAGCCCAATTCTCCCGGTTGATACAATACTTCACCTTGGGAGTTTCAATTTCTCCTTGTATTAAACCCGCTTCTTTCAGTTCTTTCAAGTGCTGGGAAACAGTCGCTTTCGCGATAGGTAATTCCTCGTGAATATCTCCAAAATAGCAATTCTCCTGCCCTGCAAGGAAATCAAGAATCGCCATTCTTGCCGGATGCCCCATTGCCTTGGCAAAACGGGCTACCTGTATTTGTTCGTCCGAGTATTTCTTATTTTCCATTCTTTAGATTGTTTGTTATTCGTAAATCTACGAACAATACGTGAAAACTCCAAATAAAATCGCAAAATAATAAATATCGTATATATACGATAGTCTGAAAATCTCACGTGTAAAGGTTACCATTCTCCCCAAGTAGGCTCCTTCATTCGATGTTCTACCATTGTTGAGCCGTTGTAGATATACCCCGAAGCGTTTCTACACTGTATTTACAACAAACGTGCAACCACATTACAACTCAAGTGTTGCCCGTTTGCATCACGATATTATCGGGATAACTCTAGGACAAACGCACGAAAACGTTTTTTACCTTGAATTTATCCCCTCTTCATAAACGTATCGAAAAATGAATCCCGGTACGTGTTGCCTATCGCTATTTCGTAATTCCCGATAAAGATGTCGTTATTGTCGAAAGAGTCAATATGATTCGTGTTCACGATATATGATTTATTTACCCGTAGGAAGTCTTTTTTAGGCAGGAGTTCATATGTCGTTTTCAAGTTCATCCGGGTAATAATACGCTGGTCTGCCAGTTGGATAATCACGTAATCTTTCAGTCCCTCGATAAAAAGTATATCTTTGAAATTCACTTTGAAATAACGGCGATCGGACTTCACGAAGAAAAATTCATTATCTACCGGTTCGATATTCTCTTTTTCTTCCTGCAACAAGAGTGCATGGTATATCATCGCTTTTTCCACGGCTTTTTGGAAACGTTCTGCCTCCACGGGTTTCACCAGATAATCAATAGCATCCACCTCGTAGCTGTCCAAGGCATACTCCGTGTACGCGGTAGTGAAAATGACCAGAGTCCTCCGGGGAATCGCCCGGGCAAATTCAATCCCCGTGATGCCCGGCATTTGGATATCCAAAAATACCAGATCAACGGGGTTGTCCTCCATAAACCGGGAAGCGGACAATGCATTATTAAATGTCCCCGTCAATTTCAATCGCGTGTTCTCCCCTGTCAATAATTCTATAGCTTCTCTTGCCAACGGTTCATCATCTACAATAATACAATTCATAATATCAGGTGTAAATTTACAGTGTATGTTTTTTCGTCTTCTTGAATTTCCAAAGAATGGTTACCCGGGAATAACAATTCCAACCGACGTTTTATATTTTTCAATCCCAACCCTCCCACTTCAGCGCGTTCCGGTGCTATTGCAGGCTTCGAATTTTGGCAGCGGAATATCAAACGATCGTCCGTCACTTCAAAAGAAAGGTAGACAAACGACTTGTTTTCCGTGTCCGGATTATGCTTCACGGCATTTTCCACGAAAGGGATAAACAACAATGGCGGTAGCCAAAACTGCTCCATTTTTCCCTCTTTCATAATCAGGTATTCGAAATTATCCCGCCGCACTTTCTCCAAATTCAGGAAATCACTCAAGAATTGAATCTCCGAGTTCAATGATACTTTCTCTTTGGTACTGTCATTTATCTGGTAACGCAGCAAGTCTTTCAAACGAAACAGTACGCGGGAAGCCTCTTTCGGGTTCTTGCGGAGCAGCACGTTGGCATTATTCAGCATATTGAACAAGAAATGAGGGTTGATTTGTTTCTTCAGAAATTTCAGTTCCGACTGCAAAGTGGAAGAAGCCAATTCATCCACTCTCTGATTATATTCTATCCAGTATTTTATAAGTAGCAAGGTTGACGAACCGAATGTAAGCAGCCCGATTGATATCATTGAAGAAACAAGATTCAACACGATATACCGGTTATACACGGGATCTGTTTGATAGAGATTATAAAAACTGGATTGCAAAACGGATATAATCAGGATAGCAAACAGTATCATACCGACAACGGATAATATATAGCTGGAAATACGATCTCTCATAAGGAAACGGGGTGCAAGGAGATAAAGATTGCAATACACGTCCAAATTAAGCACGAGATAGAACCCGATAAAACAGTAGAGCCGTTCCCGCGTGGCAAGTACCTCTCCCGACAGGTCGGCAAAAACACTCGACGATATGCAGATAAGTGTCAACTGCAATAACAGATGCCTGTGTACCCGGAACTTGGGGGATGACAGGAAATCAGGTATACTTCGGTCTATGTCTTTTATCATGATTCCGGCTGTTTTAACGTTAAATGAATGGAATTTTCAGCGAGGGCTAACGAATAATCGGTTTTGTACAAGAAAGCCAAGCGTTGTTTTATTCTTGAAAGATCGCCTTCCCCGGGAATTGTTTCGCGATCGTGTTCGCAAACAAATTCAACCTGTTTCTTATCCGCTTTAAAATCCAAGTGAAGCACTCCCTGTTGGTTCCCTTTGTATATTTGCATCACGCACCACTGCACGAAAGGGATAAATAATAAAGGTGGGATAAACACCCGCCTGACCTCTCCTTCCGATGAAATCCGGTATTCGAATTGCCGTGAATATATTTGCTCCAGTGACAGGTAATTGCCTAGAAAACGAATTTCAGCATCCAGCAATACCGTGCCGCGGCTACAATCATACAACTGGTATCTCAGGAGTTGACTCAATTTGAATAGCATACGGGAAGATTCCTCCGGCTCCGTGTTTGCCAAACGTCCGGTTTTATCCAGAATGTTGAACAATAATTGCGGGTTCACCTGTTCTTTCAATTGCTCCACTTCCGATTGAATATGCATCTTCTCCAACCGGCTCACGTGTTGGTTTTCCAGCATCCAATATTTCAGCAGCACGGTGATAGACCCACCCACCAAACAGAGAGAGATGGTGGTAAAAGAAGATATATTGTTTATCAAGGATACCGGACTGAGATAGTTCATTCCCGCTTCTCCCAAGTATGAACGGGTAATATCCTCGATCAAGTTCTGCCCGCACAGAAGCAATATCACCGAGATAGCAACTCCTATACCGTACAACGTGTATTTCTTTTTTATCAGATACTTGGGAATCAGCACGTAAATATTGTAATAGACAACGACCAGATACGATAAGGCTGCAAACAAGGCTATCAGGTATAGTTTATCGCGCAACACGGGAATCCCGTGTTGAAAAACTATATACGTCTGGTTGAAAGAAACCGAAGCGATAGCCACGATCAGGAGAGCGTGCCGCCAAACCTTAGCCTTCGGGTTTATCAATATATGATGCAGCAGCTTCTGCCCTTTCGTGTTCAAATTCATGATTCGATATTTGTTTATTTCCACGCGTACAAATGTAATACCTTATCTCTATAAATTTTTAAAATTCTAACTTATAACTAATGTTCGGCAAAGCGGTTGCACTTCTCAACGGCTTGATCTCTCCCGTATTAAAGTTATACTCGTGACCGTAATATTCTTTACAACCCGTTGCATTCAAGCCTTTCAAGGCAAATTCATGAGAAACTTTTTTCTTGTTTATCTTGTAACTGATCGTGTAATTGACGATAAACATCGGCGAGAATTGTTTCGTGAATGCTTTCGTTTCATCATGTTGTACCACTTTATCGGGATCGTCAAGCGTTGCCACCCTGTCAACCGGACTATAACGATCCCCTCCCTGCATGGTCATTTTCAGATTGATTCCCAGTATATTCTGCTTGTCTTGTCCTAACATCCACTCTTTGCCGCTCAGACAATTGATAATAAATTGTCGGTTATATTTCGTGTTCCGCCATTTGCCGTCCCCTCCCTTGTATTTGGAACTGAAAAGCGAACCGGATATCATGTAGTAAACACCGTCATTCAAGTATCTTTCCAAGGTTACGTCTACCCCGAAGTTACGTCCCTTTCCCTTGTTCTTCAAAGCTTCCTCCACGTAGAAGTCCACACGGTTCAGCACGGAATAGGAACTATCGGCAATCACGGGAATATCAAATAGATGTTGGAAGTAAGGTTCAATCTTTAAATTCAAGTTATCGGATAACCTGCAACCATACGAAAGCATCACGTGATGCGCCTTCGAAAAATCCAAATCCTTGTTCACGGGTTCCGTACCCGTGCTTCGGGTACGCACGAAATAAACATCCATTTTTTCCATCCGGCTATGAAGCCCGTAAGCCAAGGCAAACGAGGCTTTCGGGGTAGCCTGCCATTTTATTCCGGCACGAGGCTCTACCGTCCAATGATTATTCAGCGTGAGTACCTGCGCATTAAGTCCCACGCTTAGGGTTACCCGGTCGCTCAGTCCGATGGATGAACTCGTGTACCCGGAGATCAGATTCGTGTTGCCGTCACCCTTGGATATCAATTCCAATGGTTGCATCGTGTACGGGCACAGGTTCATTTCCATGTCGTAGTACATCTTCGTGAAAGTAAAACCCGTTTTGTTGGTAAATTTTGCACTGAATTTCCGGTTCAATATGGCGGAGAAAATCAAGTTCGTGTTATTACGTACCAAATCCAGATTCGGGTACTTGTTCAAATCGAAATCATAGAAGTCAACAAATCCTTTATGCCTGAAATAAGTAGCGGCAACAATGGTTTTCAATCGCGTGTTATCGTTGAAGAAATAGCTGTGAGAGATGCCTCCCGCCACCATGTACTGACTTGTTTCGCTCTCCATCTGTTCGCCGAGATATTCCCATTCTTCGGGGTTCTTCTCGAATTCACTTTCGGATTTATCGAGCAGTCCGGTTCCCCAGACTGAAAAGGTTCCCGCTTTCCGTGTGGGAATGTTAAATTTGAAATTCAAGTCCTGATAATCCAGTATACCCCCGAAGTCAACAATACCCGCTTTCTCGAGTATCCCCGTCGTGGAATAGCGGTAATTGAATATATAAGAGGAATTATGTTTCTTTGTCAACGGGCCTTCCGAGGCAAAGTCCATACCGAGCAATCCGATTTGTATCGTGTTCTCCACTCGACGGTTATTCCCGTTTCTCAATTTCATGTCGAAAACACCGGACACGGCATTACTAAATTCGGCGGGAAAAGCCCCGGAAAAGAAATCCGAATTTCCCAACACGTGACTGCTTAACCCCGAAAGAATACCTCCCCCGAGAATTGATAAATCGGCAAAATGATTCGGGTTCGGTATCTCCACGTCCTCCAATCTCCATTGCAACAAGTGAGGAGCATTCCCGTGAATGGAAATCCCGTTCGTTGACATGGCAGGTGATACCCCGGCAAAAGAACTGACCAGACGCGCGGGATCGTCCATTCCCCCCGCGTATCGGCTTGCCTCTTCCACGCTCAGCATCCTCGCTCCCGTCGTTGCCATTTTATTTAACGGTTGCTCTTTATTCAGACTCGGACGTACCGTGACTTCGTCCAGTTCCCGTATAGCCTCTTTCAACGGAATGTTCAGAAACACTTCTTTAGAGGAAGTGACAAGTATTTCTTTAAAAATAGCGGATTCATATCCCACGAACGATGCCTGTATATCGTGACGCCCGACAGGTACATTTTTTATAATAAAATGTCCCGAACTATCCGTGATCGCTCCCGTTCCCGGTCTTCCCAGCAGAGCAACCGAAGCGTAAGCAATCGGATAACCCGAAGCCGCGTCCACCACGGTTCCCCGTATCGACCGCATCAAGACTTTTCGATTGTCTTGCCCGTTGAGCATTACCGGTGTTACCGCGAATAAAAAGAGTATGACTAATTTTGAAACTCGTGTAATAACTTCTGTCTTTTCCATAATCGGTTTTAATTAATTATGCTCCAAAAATAGATACAAGACAGAAGTCTTTCCGGAAGAATATACAAAGTACCCCGGTTTGTATACCAAACCGGGGTACTTTGTATAGATTCTGAAATTTGTTATTTAAAGATACGAACCCTTTCTTCCAACGGATTAAACTCTTTTTTCCCGGGTTCTTGCAACGGAATACCGAAAGGCATCTGTGCAACTAATTCCCAATTCTCGGGTAGTCCCCATTCCGCGATAACGGCTTCATCAATTAAAGGATTGTAATGTTGCAACGAAGCACCGAAGCCGGCATCCTCCAACATTGTCCAAATAGCTAACTGATGCATGGCAGAAGTATGTTGCGACCATATAGGGAATTTTTCATGATAGGTCGGGAATGCTTTTTGTAATCCCTCGACCACGGTACGGTCTTCAAAAAAGAGCACGGAACCATATCCCGCGGCAAATGATGTATCGACTTTCTTCTCGGTTGCCTTAAATGCTTCTTCTGAAACGATTTTACGCAATGTATCTTTCACGATATTCCATAATTTCAGGTGCTGTTCTCCTAATAATAAAACAACTCGTGTTGTTTGGGAGTTAAACGCGGAAGGGATATTCTTCACGGCAAACTTTACAATATCTTCTATCTCGCTATCAGTAATTAATGATTTATTTGTAATAGCGTAATAACTTCTTCTATGTGCTAAAGCTTCTTTTAATGTACTCATATCTCTTTCTTTTATTTTTTTACAAGATACGATTATTTTTCAAAAAAGTTAAGCCTTTCATGGTTTATCTTTTATCTGAAGTAAACGGACATAAAAATTGCCCAAGTATATTCATCACGTATACTTGGGCAAACACCAACTACTTGGATAGATAGTCGGAACTTAGAGAAGGCTATATGCACAAGTCACTCCTGCCATAACAATAGCGACCATACTCATCAATTTTATCAAAATATTCAAACTCGGTCCGGAAGTATCCTTAAACGGATCACCCACGGTATCTCCGATCACGGTAGCCTTGTGGTTATCGGAACCTTTACCCCCTAGATTGCCTTCTTCAATATACTTTTTAGCGTTATCCCATGCACCACCGGAGTTTGCCATAAAGATAGCGAGCACGAATCCGCTTCCCAAGCCCCCGGCCAACAAACCGATTACACCTGCAACACCGAAGATAAGTCCCATAGCCACAGGAATAATGATAGCCAGCAATGACGGGAAGATCATCTCATGTTGGGCGCCTTTAGTCGAAATCTCCACGCATTTAGCGTAATCCGGTTCTGCTTCTCCGGTCATGATACCCTTGATTTCACGGAATTGGCGACGTACTTCGTTTACCATTTTTTGTGCAGCCCGTCCGACGGCATTCATCGTCAGTCCACAGAATACAAATGCCATCATGGAACCGATAAAAATACCTGCCAACACGTTCGGGTTCATTAAAGTAACATCATAATGAATCATAAAATCCTGTAACGTTGCATCGGCCGTTCTTACCGTGTTTTCCCCGACTGTCAGAATCTCCTCTCCCATACGTAACAATCCAATTTTTATTTCCTCGATATAAGAGGCAATCAATGCTAATCCGGTCAAAGCCGCGGAACCGATAGCAAATCCTTTGCCTGTCGCCGCGGTTGTATTGCCTAAAGCATCCAATGCATCCGTACGATGACGAACTTCCTCGCCCAAATGACTCATTTCGGCATTCCCCCCCGCGTTATCGGCTATCGGTCCGTAAGCATCCGTTGCCAACGTGATACCCAAGGTAGAAAGCATTCCGACAGCAGCAATACCCACTCCGTACAATCCCATGGACATGTTGGAGAAGTCGAATTGTGACGCGAACAAAAATGAAAGTACAATACCCACCACGATCGTGAAAACCGGGATAGCCGTCGAAATCATACCCGTACCGATACCTTTAATAATCACGGTTGCGGGTCCGGTTTCCGAACTCTTGGCAATATCCTGCGTCGGTTTATAGGCATGTGAAGTATAATATTCTGTTCCTTTACCGATAATGATTCCCGTTATCAACCCGACAATCACGGATCCGCAAATCCAATAACTCAATCCCAATAAATAGATCACCAAGAAACTGGCGCCCACGATAAGAATTGAACTTACATTTATCCCCCGGTCAAGCGCTCTCAGTAATTGTTGTTGAGAAGCACCCTCTTTTGTTTTTACCATAAATATACCCAGCAACGATAAGATAACTCCAAAAGCGGCAATCAGCATCGGGGCCAGTATGGCGTTAAATTGCATATCCGCTTCCAGTCGGAACGCCGCGGCACCTAAAGCAGCCGTGGCAAGAATAGAACCGCAATACGATTCGTAAAGGTCTGCCCCCATACCAGCAACGTCCCCCACGTTATCCCCCACGTTATCTGCGATGGTCGCGGGATTACGAGGATCATCTTCCGGAATACCCGCTTCAACCTTACCCACGAGATCAGCACCCACGTCGGCCGCTTTCGTGAAGATACCTCCCCCCACTCTGGCGAACAGCGCCTGCGTCGATGCCCCCATACCAAAGGTCAACATGGTTGTCGTGATCACTATCGCTTTCTCCGTGGATGTAGCCTCTTCCACGAAATAATCGAGCAATAACCACCATAACGAAATATCAAGCAGAGCCAAGCCGACCACTACTAATCCCATTACCGCACCCGAACGAAAAGCAACTTTCAATCCATCGTTCAAACTTCTGCGTGCAGCATTTGCCGTCCTCGCCGAAGCATAAGTTGCGGTTTTCATCCCGATATAGCCTGCCAGACCGGAAAAGAAACCTCCGGTAAGAAAAGCAAACCATACCCACGGGTTTTGCAGCCCGGGACCGTACGCCATCCAAGCAAACAGAATACACAACACGAGGAACACCATACCCACGATCCGGTATTGTTGTCGCAAATAAGCCATAGCTCCCCTGCGGACATGTCCGGCAATACGTTTCATCGTGTCGGTTCCTTCCGACTCTTTCATCATCCCTTTAAAGAAAATCCTCGCGAACAGAAGTGCGATAACGGCACATGCCGGTACTATCCAAAATAGATTATTCAACATGGTATTTATATTTGTAGTTAGTAAAAAGTCATACAAAAAAATACTCATCAAAATTTCAATGAACCTCGATGAGTAAAAGTACGAATAAAAACGAAAAATTATTCTCCGTTTCTATATTTTTTATAAAATTTTTAGATTACGCCGTATAGTTCGAACGGTTCCGCACTCGTGATTTCCACTTCATAGAACTCTCCGACTTGTAAAGGACGGTCGGTTGTTACAAATACTTCCTGATCCACTTCCGGCGAATCGTATTGCGTGCGTCCCACGAAAAACTCGCCTTCCGTCCTATCTATCAATACGGTAAGTTTCTTCCCGATCCAACTTTGATTCAACGCCGCCGCCACTTCCAACTGTCTTTCCATTAATTCTTCCGCCCGCTTATTTTTTATTTCTTCAGCAACATCATCTTTATAATTCTTGTCGCAATAAGTATCATCCTCGTGCGAGTACGGGAATACCCCCAGACGTTCGAATTTCATCGTTTCCACGAAATCAATCAATTCCCGGTAGTCCTCTTCCGTTTCTCCCGGGTGTCCCACCATTAACGTGGTTCGCAAGGCTATTCCGGGTACTTCTTCCCGAATTTTATTGATGAGGTCTATGGTCTGTTGTTTTGTTACACCTCTTCGCATCTGTTTCAGCATGTGATCACTACAATGCTGCAAAGCAATATCCAGATATTTGCATACATTTTCGCACTCCCGCATCACGGGCAGCAACTCCATCGGGAACCCCGCCGGATAAGCGTAATGCAATTTTATCCACTTGATTCCCTTGATATCTGCAATTCGCTCCACCAACTCGGCAAGTCGATTTTTCCCGTACTTATCAATCCCGTAATAAGTAATATCCTGTGCCAACACCAATAGTTCCTTTACTCCTTGTTTAGCCAAACGTTCCGCTTCATCAACAATTTCCTCGAAAGGACGGGATTTGTATTCTCCCGTCATGATCGGAATGGCACAATAAGAGCATTTACGGTTGCATCCTTCCGATATCTTTAAATAGGCGTAATGCGGCGGTGTCGTCAAATGGCGTTCATTCCGAAGCTTTTCATCGTACTCTTTCCCAAGCTCCGCTAAAATACCCTTCCAGTCAAATTTCCCGAAATAAGCATCCACTTCCGGGATCTCTTTCTGTAATTCCGGCTCGTAACGTTGGGACAAACATCCCATAACAAATATCTTGTCCACCTTTCCCTCTTTCTTCAACTCCACCTGTTCCAGTATCGTGTTCACCGATTCTTCTTTCGCGTCCCCGATAAACCCGCAAGTATTGATTACAACAATCTTAGCCTTGGAATTCTCAACATCAACTTCAACACTATACCCTACTTTCTCCAATTGCTTCATCAACAACTCCGTATCCACGAGATTCTTGGAACACCCAAGACTTATAATATTTACTTTCTTCATTCTGCTTTCAAAATTTGCCGACAAAGGTAATATTTTTCATTTTCAATTTCTAATTCTGTATTTTAATTGACTTTCCGTATCTTTGTTAAATTCACCAGCTAATTTAAAGCTAACTGACATGAAGAATATAATAGAATCCATTATAAAAAAGTATCCTGTATCCCATGAAACGATAGAGGCATTGACTTCCCGTTTTGAAAAACACTTATTTCCCCGTAAATCCCATATTATAAAGGCAGACAAGCCCGACCGGAAAGTGTTTTTTATAGAATCGGGGCTCACGAGGTCTTATATCCTGTCTGACGGTAAAGAAATAACCACGTGGTTTTCCAAAGAGGGGGACTGGACTTACGGATCGTTGGACTTTCTAAAGAACAAGGTTGGTTTCGAGTATGTGCAGACTCTTGAAGAAACAATAGCATATTCCATTCCGATAGATACACTTAATGAGTTGTTCCGAACCAATGTCGAATTAGCTAATTGGGCTCGCGTTTCTCATCAAGATGCATTTCTGCTATTACAAGATTTACGTATCGAAAGGCTTACACTCCCCGCTAAAGAACGGTATGAAAAACTACTCCGGGATCTTCCCGGCTTGTGCAACAGGGTTAATTTAGGTTATATCTCCTCCTATCTCGGTATTACATTACCCACTCTAAGTAGAATACGAGGAGAATAAAGGTACGATTTTAATCTATCACAAATTTTTTCCGGTTTCTCGTTCCTATTTTTGCTTTTATAAACTATAAAAAGTAACGAGTATGAAAGAAATAAGAAAATTTGCTGACACGTGTAATGTTGTTATCTTTGATTTCGGTGGTGTCATTATGGATGTCGATGTTAATAAAACAGTTAAATCTTTTGAAGAACTCAATATCGACGGACTCGCTTATAATGACATTATAGCCGAGAACGGGTCGTTTTTCCGTGATCTCGAACTCGGGTTAATAACTCCTGCCGAATTCATTGATGAATTTCACGTGAATTTTCTGGCATCAAAAAACGTATCGGACGAGGATATTTGGAAGGCTTGGAACAATATGCTTCAGCCCTACAATAAAGAAAGAATAGAGTTGATTAAAACAATAAGAAAGCGTTATACAACCTGTATTTTCAGTAATACCAACTATCCTCACCGGAAAACATATAAAGCCATGTTCCGGGAGCAATTCGGGTATGATTTTGAAGACCTGTTCGACAAATACTTCTATTCAGATGAATTACATTTACGGAAACCCGATCCAAAAGCATACGAGCGGATCACGAAAGAACTTGCAATAGCCCCTCGCGAAATATTATTCATTGATGATAATCAAGCCAATATAGAACAAGCCAAGGCAAACGGATGGCAGGCTCATCTCTTGAAGAAGGGAGAAACGATTTCGGATATTTTTTATTTTGACAACCAAGAAGAAACAAACGAAATATAATTATTACAGAGACTTTCCGTATCTTTGCAACGAATTTCAAGCAAATGACTAAAGTTCGTGAAGAAATAACTTTATGAACTTTACAAACTTTATGAACCTTATGAACTACAACATACAGCAATGGTTACCGACAACCAAAAAAGAAGTTGAACAGCGGGGTTGGAATAGTATCGATGTAATTCTCTTTTCCGGAGATGCTTACGTGGATCATCCCTCTTTTGGGGCAGCAGTTATCGGACGCCTGTTGGAATCATTGGGTTTGAAAGTGGCTATCGTTCCCCAACCCAACTGGCAAGACGATTTACGGGATTTCAAGAAATTAGGGAAACCCAATTTGTTTTTCGGTATTAGTCCGGGATGCATGGATTCCATGGTCAATCATTACACGGCAGCCAAGCGTCGCCGTTCGGATGACGCCTACACGCCCGGTAATCGTAGCGGGGCACGTCCCGATATGCCCACCATCGTTTATACCCGTATATTAAAAGAGTTATTCCCGGATACTCCCGTCATTATCGGGGGAATTGAAGCATCATTGCGTCGCTTCACGCATTACGATTATTGGAAAGATACACTTAAACCCTCTATCCTTTTTGAAAGTCAGGCAGATATGCTCGTGTATGGCATGGGAGAAAAACCGCTTACCGAGCTTTGTCAAATGTTACGGAGAGGGATTCCTTTCCACAGTCTGACAAATATCCCACAAACCTGCGTGCTACGGGATAAGGAAGAAAAATACGCCACGAATAAAAGATGGCAAACCATTACTTTAGCGTCACACGAGGAATGCTTGACGGATAAAAAGAAATACGCCACGAATTTCCGGTATATCGAAGAAGAATCCAATAGTATTCACGCCGCCAAATTGATACAACCGATTGAGGACAAACTTATCATCGTGAACCCGCCCTATCCTCCCATGACCACGGACGAGATAGATGCCGTTTACGATCTCCCGTTCACCCGATTGCCTCACCCGAAATACAAGGACAAGGAAATACCGGCATACAACATGATCCGACATTCCATCACCCTGCATCGCGGATGTTTCGGGGGATGTGCCTTTTGCACGATCTCGGCTCATCAGGGAAAATTTATTGCTTCCCGTTCCGAACAATCCGTCTTGCGTGAAGTACAGCACGTGTGCGAGATGCCGGATTTCAAGGGAACCATATCCGACTTGGGGGGACCCTCTGCCAATATGTACGCGATGCGAGGCAAAGACTTGAACATTTGCGGACTGTGCAAACGTCCCTCCTGTCTGCACCCTACCGTGTGTAAAAATCTGAATACCGACCATTCGCACCTGTTACAGTTATATAATAAGGTGCGGCAAGAACCGCGAGTGAAACACTGTTTTATAGGTTCGGGCATCCGCTATGATCTGGTTATGCACCGCACGGGTAACAGAGAAGTAGACTCGACAAACCGGGAATACCTCGAAACGGTCATTAAACACCATGTTTCCGGGCGCTTTAAAGTCGCACCGGAGCACAGTTCCGACAACGTGCTGCATCTGATGCGCAAGCCCTCGTTCAAATTATTTCATGAATTGACAGCCCGCTTCAATGCGATCAATAAAAAAGAGCATTTAAAGCAACAAATCATACCTTATTTTATATCTTCTCACCCGGGATGCAGTCTCGTGGATATGGCAGAATTGGCCATCCAGACGAAAGAGCTGGATTTCCGCTTGGAACAGGTGCAGGATTTTACACCCACGCCCATGACATTAGCCACGGATATGTATTATTCCGGACTTCACCCCTACTCCTTGCGTAAGATTCAGTCTGCCAAGACAGAAACAGAGAAAAAACGTCAGAATATCTTCTTCTTCTGGTATAAAAGGGAATTCAAGGATGAAATTATCGGTATCTTGACGAAACTGAAAAGAAATGATATCGTAAAACGGTTATATTCAAATAAAAATAGATAATTATTTATTATTTCACGATTAATCATTAACTTTGAATCACGTAATTATAAAAACAAATATGCGCCACTATATCTGGATAATGTTATTTTTCATACTCACCTCGTGCTCACATCATCAAGCGGTGAAGAGTAATCGACGGGGTATGGATTACATTACCCGGGAACAACCCGGAAAGGCCTTACAGGAATTCAATAACGCCATCGCATTGGATCCGAATCTCTTTTCGGCTTACTATAACCGGGCTATTGCATTGGCAAACCTGAAACAACCCAAAGAAGCGCTGAAAGACATGAATTACGTGATTGCCAACGTACCCAATCATGCCATGGCATATTACAACCGGGGAATTATTCACGAGAATTTGGGCGAGGCTACTTTAGCGATACAGGATTACAGTCATGCCATTAACCTGCAACCCGATTTACTGGAAGCTTACCATTACCGGGGGATTGTACGTTACGGGATGAAGGATTTGGACGGCGCATTGGCAGATTACGAGAAAGCGATCTCGTTAGGTTTAAAATCAAGCGCCTTGTTCTTTAACCGGGGGGTTATCTTCCACCAAAAAGGACAATTAAGCAACGCTATCGAAAGTTACACCCGCTCCATACAAATAGACCCCTCGAACGCGAAAGCCTATTACAACCGGGCTATATCCAAGCTGGTCGTTGATAATTACAAAGAAGCCCTCGAAGATCTCGAAATCTCGAAACGCCTCGGATATCCCAAGGCGGCAGAAGTAATATCCCAATATTACCACTGATCGTATCGTTTCATCAGTAATTCACTAAATGCTTTGTTA
Source organism: Butyricimonas hominis (assembly GCF_014287455.1). Lineage (NCBI taxonomy): Bacteria > Pseudomonadati > Bacteroidota > Bacteroidia > Bacteroidales > Odoribacteraceae > Butyricimonas > Butyricimonas hominis. The sequence continues at coordinate 577,959 of NZ_JACOOH010000002.1, read as the reverse complement.
GCGTGTTTACACAGCTTGTCCCGATCAAGGTCCCAGCACATATGAAATTCAGCATACCAAGACTTTTTCTTTTCTTGGAGTACTTCTATCCACATATCAGCGAATTCTTCTTCTGTAATATCGGCTATTTCTACAACCTCTTCATTCTCTTTGAAAGATTTAAAAAAATTGTCTGCCCATAATAGTATGAAATATTGTATGATCCCTCTCCTTTTCCCGCGTGTTTGGCGCAAATACAAATAGAGTATCTTCCCTATCCTGTCAAACACCGGTTCGTATTCAATATATTGTAAAGAAAACAAAAGCATCACTTGGACGCCCCTCGTCAATGGCTCGTCCCATTTTTCCTTTTGCAGATAATCCGGGACATTGCAATATTGCATACAGTCCATCACACCCAACTCGGTCATTTCCAGTCTTTGATATCCATATCTGATACACCATTCTATCGTGTCTTCTTGTTCCGAATTCGAGAGTAAATATCGCAAGCATAGTAATTTCCCGTGACCACTTAACGGTTCTATCAGTTTGATAAGAGTAACCTCCCATTCAGGTGTCATATTAAACAGTGCTATCCCGACATAGAATGTGAATTCTTCATGCTGGCTGAGCGTGGTCAGTAAATTCAAATCTTTCTTATTACGAAGCATACCCACAAAAAGAATACCCAGCTTCACCACTTCCCGGTCCGGTGCTTTTCGAACCATCCAGTAAATTAATTCTATAGCATTATATTCAATCCTTATCTTTCTATCAGACAATTTTTCAAAAAACTCATCCATGTACCCTATGATGTGATGATCTTTCACCATATTATAGAACTCGACCTTATCCTCAAGACGCGCATGTTTTGAATAATTATCGAATAAATAAATCAACCGGTCAATAAACTTTGAGTTTATCTTAGGGTCCTCTCTATCTATCAACGAGTAATCATTATACCCCGGGGTATAATCCTTCCAATGTAGGTTATTCTCGCTAACATCCGGTAAATATCTATCCTTCTCATTCTTGTCTTTCAAATGGGCTTTTACATGCTCGAAAATAGGCGGTCGTCCCTCCCATGGTAACTTACCGCTAAAAGAATCTGTTTTCATATCATTGAATTTTAAAATTCCTCACCAATTTGTTCAAAATTACAAAAAAAACGGCATAAAAAAAAGAAGGCTAAGTAAATCTTAGCCTTCTTCCTCTTTAGCAAGACTATCTTTAACTTTGAGGAGTTGTCAATTTTGTCATGGCGTCCTTTACTTCCTTTAGAACCTCAGGAGCTTCCACGTTCTTCGGGTCAGCACTCATGGCTTCAATCAAAAAACCTTGGGCTTTTTTAAACTCTGCCATTGCTTTTGCTTTTCCTGCTTCGTATTTATCATTTTCCTTGTTAGCGAAAGGAGTCGCTTCTTGAAGAATAGCGGCACCGTTATTAAAATACAAAGTACCTAAACTAACCAATCCTTGAGCTTTAAAACCTTTGTCACTCATGTTGGCTATTTTCTGGTAATTCTCGGCAGCCTTGGCAATATTATTCGCCTTTTGGAATTTCTGCCCTTCTTTCAAGAAATACACGGCATATGTTCTCATCAAAGCGGAATTCTGTCCCGGAGTCGCCTTGATACCTTCTTCCAGTGTTTTAATCATCTGGTCTGTTTTCTTCAAGTTCTTCTCGGCATCTGCTTTTCCGGCATAGGAATCTTTTAATTTGTATTTATTCGCGATAGACATCGTGAAATACTTCTCGGCAGCCACGTAATCTTTCAGTTTATTAGCACAAACAGCCACGTTGTAAACACTGGCGTCATCTTTAAAATCTATTGCTTTTAAATAATTCTCCCAATTGGTAAATGCTTCCTTGTAATTTTTTGCTTTCCATGCGGCATTTCCCGCATTCTTTAATTTACCTGCTTCTTCTTCCGTCGTTTGTGCTGCAAGTGTTCCCACAAAAAAGCTTACTAGAACAAATAAAAGTAGTTTTTTCATAATCCTCTGAGTTTTGTATTTTACGTGATAAATTTCATTATTCATGCCCCTAAGATAACACACTCTTAAGAAAAATCAAAAGCCTCTTAACTTATTTTTCACATTTATGAGTTCATTTTACGCTATCTGACTGATAAAGAAGTGACAAAATTTTCTTCAACCCAATCTCGTCTTCCTTGTCAAATGCCGATAAATGATCGCTATCCACGTCTAAACAACCGAAAATAACCCCTTTTTGATCTCTTAGCGGGATTACAATTTCACTTTTTGAAGCCGCATTACACGCGATATGTCCGGGAAACTCTTCCACATTATCCACGATAACGGTTTCTCCCGAATTAATAGCCGCCCAACAAACACCCCCGTTACGCAATTTCTGACAAGCCACGGGACCTTGGTATGAACGCACGATCAATTCTCCGTCTATCAACACGTACACCCCCGTCCAAAAAAAAGATTGCATCTTGTGATGCAACACCGCCTCCATGGTCGCCAGTCGAGCCCAGACATCTTCCGTCGACTGAATGTACTGCTTGATTTGTTCGTACAAACGATCGTATTTGGCTAGTTTCTTAGATTGATCCATATATTAATTTCTGATTTGCGAATTACGATTTATGATTCCGGAGAGCTACATCGCAAATCTGAAATCATAAATCGTAAATTAGAGCGTTATTAAAGTTTTTCCAAAATATCAACCAAATGCTGCCACCACATTTCCACAGTCTTGATATTTATCTTTTCGTCCGGCGAGTGTACGCCCCGTAAAGTCGGTCCGAAAGAAACCATATCCATGTTCGGGTATTTCTCGAGGAACAAACCACACTCCAACCCGGCATGGATAGAACGCACGATAGGTGCTTTGCCGAACAAACGTTTGTATGACTCCACTGCCACTTTTACCACGGGAGAATCCGGATTCGGAGCCCAACCGGGATAACCTTCTCCATGTTCGACCTTGGCTCCTGCCAGCGTGAATACGGACTCAACCATATTCGCGATATTGAATTTCTCCGAATTTACATCACTGCGCTGGGAAGTCGTGATTAAAATGTTGTTCGGTTCATTAAACCGGACTGCTGCCAGATTCGTGGATGTTTCCACCAATCCCGGCATACGATAACTCATGGAGAAAACCCCGTGCGGACATGCATACAATGAATTAAGCAATGCGTTAGTGCTTTTTGCCGTCAGCACTTCCGCGGGAACGTCTTCAGATTCCAATGCCAACTGTAAACCCGGCTCGGTAATCTTCCACACGTTTTCCATTTCCGCCGCGTAAACATTAAAATCCGCTCTCACGTTTTCACGATATTGATCTTCAAAGGTGATCACGGCAGAAGCCTCGCGAGCGATAGCGTTACGCAAATTCCCTCCCTCGAGAACAGAAACCCGTACTCCATACTTCCGGTTCAGATCCCACACGAACCGATTCAGTATTTTAATGGCATTTCCTCTACCTTTATTAATATCGTCACCGGAGTGACCTCCTTGTAATCCTTTTACCTGTATTTTCACGGCGAAAGAATTTGCCGGAGTCTTTTCCGTTTCGTATCCCATATTAATAACGGTATCGATACCTCCCGCGCAACCGATGAACATCTCTCCTTCATCTTCCGAATCAAGATTTAAAAGGATATTACCACTCAGGAAACCCGGTTGCAAAGCAAATGCACCTGTCAATCCGGTTTCCTCATCCACGGTAAACAAACATTCGATAGGACCATGAGCAATATCCGTAGAGGTCAACACGGCCATTTGCGCCGCCATACCGATTCCGTCGTCCGCACCCAAAGTAGTTCCTTTAGCGCGTACCCACTCCCCATCCACGTAAGGTAATATAGGATCTTTGTCGAAATCATGTATCGTATCGGAATTTTTCTCGCATACCATATCCATATGTGCTTGCAATATCACGGTCGGGGCATTCTCCCGTCCTTTTGTTGCCGGCTTCTTGATCAACACGTTTCCGGCATCATCTCTTTTTGCCTCTAAACCATGCTTGCTTGCCCAATCCAACATGTAAGCAATAATCTTTTCTTCTTTTTTAGAAGGGCGGGGAACTTGACAAATTTCTTCAAAATATCCCCAAACAGCTTCCGGTTTTAATCCTTGAAAAACACCCATAGTAATTTTAGATTTTAGATTTTAGATTTATGAATTTGGATTTGTAATTTCTTTTAATCGTAAATCGTAATTCATAAATCATAAATATATTATACATTCAGTTTCTTCAACACCCAAATGGCAGACTTCAACTCTTGCGAAGACAGGGTGAAACTCATGTCCGTGTGCACCTGCTCTTCTATCCGCTCCAACGCGTGACGGGAATCAATTCCTTTTTCCGTCAGAACGATAAAATTATTCCGCTTGTCCTCTTTGCACATTTTTCGTTGAACGTATCCTCTTTTCTGTAAGGTGTTCAACAATTTAGTGACATTATATTTGTCCTTTTGAAGTTGTTTGGAAATGGTTTGTTGGTTCACGTTATCTTTTGCCCACAACACCTGCAAAAGCTCGTATTGCTCCCGGCTGATATCATAACCGGCATTTTGAAAACTACGATTCAGCATTTTCGTGTAACCTCTTTCCGCCTTGCTCAAAAGGGCTACCAGTTCACTTAGTTCGGTCATAGTCGTTGCATTTTATACTATGCACAAACTTAATTATTTTTTCCGAAAATAAATACTTCAAGCAAGATTATTTCTCTCGAAAATTACTTGATAACCTCCCCGTTCTCGTAATATCGCTCCGGTGACAAGAAAGAAAAATAGACATCACTCTCCGGATATCCGGCTTCTTGTAAACTCTGGTACACGATCTTAGCTAAAGCATCCTGTTGTTCTTTCGGGCGTTCGAAATACTCGATCTTCACGAACGGATACGCCTGCAAATGCTCATCCCCGGACACAAAAGAGGAATGCACCACCTCCAATACAACCGTTTCCCGGGGACATCCCAAGGTACTTACAATCTCGGAAATCAACCGCTCGCCTACCCGAGCCAATTTCTCTTTTTCTATGGCATGAAATCTCAAAAAAGGCATAACTATTAATTGAAAATGCAGAATTGAAAATTGAAAATGATCCTCTATCCTGCAAGATTAAACATTTTAACTTCAATGGAATATTTTCATTATATCTCCCGTAAAGAAATAATTCTCCACTTTCAATTTTCAATTTTCAATTGTTTGAAAAACCATTCAGATGTTTCCCGTACTTTCTGTACTACATCGTTTAATGGTAACGGCATTTGTCCCCCCGCGGCATTCAAGTGTCCTCCCCCGTTAAAATATTCCTTCGCCCACAAATTCACGGGTATATTTCCTTTTGAACGGAATGATAATTTCACTTTATCCTTACGTTCCGTGATCTGCACGGAAACCAATATCTCTTCTATTGACAGCGGGATATTCACCAGACCTTCCAAATCCCCGTCCTTGTAATTATAGACATCCAATTCCTGCAAAGTAATCGGAATAACGGCAACCGGAAAATGTTCATCTATCGTGAGTTTATTCAAAAGACAATTTCCCGTCAATCTCAATCGAGAGAGCGTGTTACGCTGGTAAAGTTGCTCATGCACGTAATCCTTGTCCAGCCCCAAGGCTAATAAATCGGCAATTACCCGGTAGGTTTCCGGATGAGAAGAATTATGACTCAAACCGCCCGTATCCGTTGAAATCCCGGCATATATGGCATTGGCAATATCCGTATCAATGATCTCTTTTCCCCATATCCCGGAAATCACGTTATACAACAATTCGCACGTGGAAGAAACACTGGTATCGGAAATCCGATAAGTCACCTCGTCCGGATCGGGATGATGATCTATCATGATCGTTTCCCCCTTGAATTCCCTCACGAAAGGCTCCAAATCCCCTTCTCTCGCTATTGTATTATGATCCAGCATAAACAATACATCCGCTTTTCTCAACCACTGTTTACATTCCTTCTGTCTATTCTGGAAAGAAATGGCATCCGGTATACGTTTCAACCACTTCAAATAATCCGGTATATAATCACACGTCATCAATTGTGCGTTGATCCCGACTTTATCCAACACTTGCCACAAGGCTGAACACGATCCCGCCGCATCCCCGTCAGGTGAAATATGAGGTATAATAACAACATTCAAATTTTTGACTGCCAGTCTTTCTTTTATCTTCTCGATGATTTCTTCGTACATTCTATCTAATTTTCGAATTCTCGCAAAAATAGGAAAAAACTACATTTATAACGTGTAATCTCAAAGATAAAAATACAAACAGTGATTATTCTACAACTGAATTATCCCTAAATCAAGTGAATGACAATTCCAAACATGGAATTTTGAGGATTAAATAGTCCATTTGAATTTAAATAAACCAACGTTTTATTATATTACAAATATAGGCTAATTATTGGGAATCTCGAAGATTTTTTTCATCTGTTTAATTTTTTCATTTTCAATATGAAATGAAAAAAATGAATCTTTAAAAGGACATATTCAGAATCCTAAATTTTGAATATTATCAAACGTTCCTTTTATGATTACATAAAACAACAATTAAATATCTAATATACAACAAATAATACATTTACCTAAAGAATCTATTAACCATATGTGAACGTCACTATTATTATGCAAGATAATTTGATAATAAATCTTTTAGGAAAAGATCAAGAAAAATCTTTCCGTTACCTGTATGAAAAATATGTTGTTCAATTGCGTTATTTTGCCGCTAAATACATTGACGATAAAATGGCTGTTGCAGATATCGTACAAGACGCGTTTGTTCGGCTATGGGAAAAAAAATCTCAATTCCAAGATGAAAATACTATCAAAGCATTTTTATATAGGGTAGTTCAAAATGCTTGTATTGACCTCATTCGTCATCACGAGGCAGCCCAAAATTACACGAAACACGTCATAGCAGAAAATGAAGAAGATTCCTTTCTAGACAATATACTTGAAACAGAAATATTTCAAGCTTTGCGAACTGTATTCAACGAACTTCCCCCCGCTTGCAAGGAAGTTTATCTATTAAGCCTCAACGGCAAATCCCATGAACAGATCTCCCAACTGTTAGATATCTCGATAAACACCATAAAGAAGCACAAGAACAATGCCAATCATTATATGCGTGAAAGATTAAAACACATTTTATCTATATTATTATATATTTGAATTCCGCTAATAAGTCAATCCAAATGCCCAAAGAGGAATTATATTTTTATACCCGTATTCGATATCATCTTTCACAAGATAGGCATTTTCGATCCCTTCTATTTGTTTTTGTGTTTTATTTTTTCCACCAACCTCGAAAGTATATTTACCTATAACAAAATCGGCTACAGAGGAAAGCTCTACTACCATACTAAAAGTCTGAGCCTAATCGAGGAGAAAATAAATTCTCTCCTCGATAATTTTAAATACTCTATTCGGTAAACTTTTTTCAGGATAATACAATTTTCATTCATCAAACTCATCCCATGATGAACGATTCGTGTATTTAAATAGTATAAATCCCTCGTTATAATACGTATCCATTAATTCCTTTTTGGACAACCCTATAGGATAGTTTATTCGAGGCATTTTATCTGCCACACCTAACTGTTTGCCAATTTTATACAATACCTGATATTCTTCAACAGTCGTTGCTGGCATATCTTTTAATATCGGACCAATACCGATTCCGTGAATTCCAACAGCTAACCCGTAACCGGTAAAAACCTCGAGTTTAGTTACTTCCATTCGTGCCCTTGTCTGTTGAGGCGCAAGAGAATCTAAATAAAGTCGCATCTCTAAACAAGAAAGACGTCCACCGTTTCGTTTCCGATAACAAAATGAAAATGCATATTGTTCACGAAAAACAAAATAATCGACATTTCCTCTAAAATGAGATTCATCTTTCCTAAATACATCATAACCAAAGCCATAGATAGTCATATCTCTATATTGATACTTTCCCATTCTTTCTATCACAGCTTGCTTTACTTCCTCTTTAGAAAAATTGAATACATATTCCGTTGGATTTGGGACTTCTAATCTTTCTCGCAATAGCCACTTCATCCAACCACTTGATACCGTCCGATTTACTCCCACTATAATAGCAATAAATCCTACCACGTAAAAAATTACTTTTTCAACTTTATCTGGCTTTCTCATAACTTATTGAATTTTAGAATAAGCTTCTCTCCAACAATCAAGGGCACGTTCTTCTTTAGAACGTGTGTCATCCTTTGCCACGTTATCCTTTCCATTTAGTATATTAATAATATTAATCATAGTTTGTTCTGCACAAACAACGTGCAAAGGGGCATTTCCTCCTTTATCCCAATACATATGTATCACAATCTCTGCTAACGTAGCCGTGAATGGATTAAAATAATTAGTAAAAAATTCTCCTCAAGATTCAGCAAGAATACATGAGGAGAATGAATTAAAACACAACACATTCAGGCACCAACTTAATCACTCGCTCTGCTTCAAACCTTGTTTCACTTTTTCCACGAAAACATCCGGAGATTGAGCTCCCACGATTTGAGAAAGCACCTCTCCTTCCGCATTCAATAAAAACATAGTCGGGAACGATTTAACCCCATATCTCTTGCCCAACTCTCTCCCTTCCTCTGTTTCCATATCAATTTTCACGTTCACGAAACGTGCATTCATGAAATCCCCAACAGCCTTAAGCGGGAAAACTTGATTACTCATTTTCTTGCAAGGACCACACCAAGTCGTGTAACAATCCAAGAACACAAGCTTATTCTCCTGCTTTGCCTTTTTCAGTACTTCAGCAAAAGACAAATTCTCGAACTTCATTCCCTCCTTGTTCACGAGTTTATTCAAAGCTCCTTGATAATAATCTCGAGCCGTCCCCTTCATTTTGTCCATTTTTTCCTTCAAATAAGCGATAATAAGCGCCTCCTCGGCTGTGGACAAATCTGGAAAATTCACTAAACCTAAATCAACATTTACAACAAGTTGTGGATGTAAACCGCTAGATTTATGTTTTAAAATATTCAAAATCTTATTCAGCTCCCGATCCGTGTGCGCTTTGACGATATCGTACACAGTATAAACCGTGCTTGTATCCGGTAAACCATTATTTTGCATAGAGATATAAAGATCTAATAACTTCTCACTATTGTAAATCTTCTCTCCGGTTGTATAAGGATATAATTCACCTATATACCCCTTCTCTATTAATTCATTTACTGATTTCAAACCATTCTGCTTCACGAAATCTTTCTTGTGCTCCACTACGAAACGGAACATTTCATCATCCAAGCCACGTACTTTTTTACAGTATAAATCCCAATTCTCAGCTTTACACCATTCGGATTTCTTCAATTTCGTGAAAAATTCATCTGTTACCAAATTCGCTTTTTCCCTTTCATCCGCTACATCCAATACTTTGGCATAATCCCTTAAAAACTTCACTCCCCGTTCACCACTTTCATACCTTCTATTCATCTCCGGCAAAGTCGTTTTCGGGTTCAACGCTTGAGCCAATAACTGCTGGAATTCAGGTAATTTTACACCACCGACAATCCGATAAAGAATTTCACCGTTACTATCCAATACCAGATAATGGGCTTGAAACTTCACGTCATATTTTTTTGCGAAAGGCTTTCCCTCTTTCGTGGTCACGTCAATAAAGAAATTCACGAAATGCTTATCCATCCAATCGGCAAACTTTTGATCACTAAACACCAATTTATTCATGGCATGGCAAGGTACTGCCCAATCGGCAAAACAATTAAAGAAGATTGGTTTTTTCTCTTCTTTAGCCCTTTTCAAAGCCTCTTCAAAAGAATAAACGTACTTCATCCTTACATCTGCTTTCACTTCATCCCCGTACATGCTTTGGGCAGAAACGCCCAAAGCAATAAATAACATACTTACAAACAATACAATCTTTTTCATCATAATTTACTTTAATTATTCTTTAATACAACGTACACTATAAGCTGCTGTCAAATCGGAAGTTCCACGCATAATTTGATCATTTTCCATGGAAAGCAACCGGATAATCCCGTGATTAATCGTATCATTCTCCACAACCTTTGAAGACGACCAGAAATAAGCCCGACTTCCCTTATTAATGAAATTTGTTCCATACATAAAAGTACCGAAAACCCGAGCTCCGCTAAATAAAGCATCAAAACCACATCCATCTTTTCCGGCTTTCAACAGGCGTCCCTCTTCTCCACCTCTCCAAACATCCAATTTATCAAGTTCCGAAAGCGACATTCCTAAATTCTCTTCTAACTTTTTCCAATCCTCATCCGTGGGCAATCGCCATCCCTCGGGCACAGCTTTCACTGCCCCATCATAAGAATAAAGAAAACCGTTTACCGATGAATAATTCCCATTCTTAGCTTCCGTATCCTTTAAATTATTTTCTACAAGCTCTGCAAGAGCAAACGGCAAAAGATTATTATACATCCTTTTAATAGCCTTCACTCCATTAGGACAAGTAACTTCACACGTTCTCTCTACCATACTTATTGCTTGAGAAACAGGCATTTGATAATCTACCACATACGCCTTTAATAAATCACCCACGGAAAAATTATCATTATATCGCTCGGATAACTCTCCCCGTTCCATGGCAGCATTCATAGAATCTGTAAAAAGTTCTACACTAACCTTTGCATCATATTCCCTTACAGCTCCTTCTTTAAACGTGTAACACCCATCTATACTTCCCAATGGCAAACGATATTTCAAATTCTCTGCCATCCATGTCTGTTCGCCAATGGTCACGCATTTATACACTTTCATATCACGTGGGTCCGTGAATTCGGAAAAAGCAACCTCCGGCTTTACCACGTGATCATCATTATTACATGCATAATAAACAATCACGCTCAACAGTATTATCATTATCTTTTTCATCTTCTGTTTACTTTATAATTCAACACCCAATTCATTGACAACAATTTCATACAGAATATTATATTTCTGCATTACTAAGGGAGAATCTCCCCATTTTTCTTCAAATTCTTCCGGTGACCACCTCAACATTTCCGTGATATACCCGACTAAATCGTCCTCTTTCTTTCGCGGTGTCCAAGTATTAGCTAACCCGCAAGAAACAAACCCCCATGCTCCTATCTTTTCCCGAACACACTTTCGAAAGTTTTCCAAACCTTCAGGGGTAAACCATTGAGCAGTCCCCCAATTATCATCAAAACACTGAGGCCCAAAAGAAGATTGTCCCGGAATATAATTCCAACTACCGGTAAACCCAAAATCATTAGGAAACACCAAGTATTCATAATAATCGGGATCCAAAGAAGAAAAACGAGTATCAAACCATTCCGGCTTGGAAAAACTGTAAAATTGTGCCAATAACGTTGTGTAATTCAATATTTTACTCTTCACCATTTCCTTCATCATCTCCGTGGGCAAATCACGTATCACCCCGTCACTTTTCCAATCACCTGTCATCAAAAGTGTTCGTAAATAAATTTGATACGCACCTTCACTCAAAACTTGAATATTATCATAGTTATCTTGTGCTCTAACAGATTTCACTACAAAAAAATTATACGGGTAAAGTGCTTTATTAACAAGGGCCAAATAATTCTCAATAATATTTAAAGCCTTTAATTGTTCTTCCGGTTCTACAAGGTATTCATACCGATATGCAAATTGAGAATAAGAAGAAAAATTCCATGCCAAATCCAAGGTTTCATATCGATAGATAGGATTTCCATTTATATCTTCCTTCAGGAAAGATTTCTTGATTGTATCGTTAAAGTAAACCGGAACATTATACTTCTTGTAAATCTCGTATACCCGATGTTTCACGGGATCTGACGGGTCGTCTTCAATCACGTAAAAATTCTCGTACTCGATTTTCTGTGTTAAAGCACCTTCTTTCGAGCAACCGAACATAAAAATAATCAATACAATGTACAATATTGTCTTCATACTCGTGTGGTTAATTATTTTATTCATTTTATTTTTCATCACCGGCTCCACCAGCAGACCTATAGATTAAATGAGAATACCCCCTTTGCTCCCTTGGATTATCCTGCATACCGATATCAAATTCCAACACGGACTTTGGAATAGCAAACGTGTATGCCAAATCGTTTTCTTGCAGAGAATAAACTTCCCCATGTTTAAACTCACGTCTATTATCCCAATCATAAACAGAAAACATATGTTCTATGACTTTTTTAAAAGGAGCTTTACGGCATACGGCATATCGGCGTAAATCAAACCAACGGTGTCCCTCGAAACACAACTCCTTTCTTCTTTCCTCTCTCACGGCTTCCGTTATATCTGCTGCAGAATATTCAATATCCCTATATTCAGCTATCCTATTTCTCCTCAAACGATTCAAGTATTCGGAAGCCGTACCGGGATCATCAGACATGGCACACGCTTCTGCCATATTCAAATACCCCTCCGCTGTTCTTAACAACCAAAAATCAGAAACATTCGAGCGATAAACACCTCTTTTGTATTTTCTTCCCAACCCTATACTATCTATCTCCGAAGCATTAGAAAAATATAAATCACGTCGACAATCAGCCTCCTCGTATAAACGGTACAAATCTTTAGTCACGCAAAAATTTCCCCCTAATCCCGTGATATCATTCTGTAAACTCAAAGAGCCTTGTGAAAATAGAACTTCAACACTATTTTCAGATATTGCGACCGCTTCCGGGTCCGTGAGTGAATTAAAATTATACAAGTCACGTCTTAACTTCAAAAAATCCTCGGCGGCTACTCGTGCATTTTTCCAATCTTGCATATACAAGTACACCCGACTTAACAACAAACGTGCGGCTGCCTCAGAAGCCCGATAAAAAGAGCGAGTCTGGGGACTTTGTTGAAAACACTTCACGGACACCTTCAAGTCATCCACGATCTGCGCGTAAACCTCAGCGACGGACGCTCTTTCGAATTGCGTGTTTTTATCTTTATCATGTTCCACGTAATGCGTCAACTTCAAGGGAACTCCTAAGGTGGATGCCGCAGTTTCCGGATCATAGGCATTAGCATACACATTCACCAGTACCAGATAGAATTGGGCACGCAAAAACAAACATTCGCCTTGAAGTGTCAATGCATCCAATTTTTCTTGTGGTAAAGCCTGACTCACGTTTTTCAACTCGTTCAAGATAATATTAGTGGTATTTATGCGACTATATAACTCATCCCACAAGGCATTATCTCCGGATAAATTTTTTTGGTCATAATCTCTTCCCACCTCGTATTGCCAAGTATAGTAACCGTAATAAGTAGTATTCAAATACACGTATTCGTTACTCGTGTTAGCCGTGTGCATTATCACAGTATTAACGTCATCATCTAAAATATGTAACCACCATCCGACAGTACCTCGGGCTAAATCCTTCACCTCGCTACTTGGTAAGTATCCGCTTCCTAAAATTACCTCGTTTAAATCGGACACTGTTTTGGGTATAACCAAATCTTGCGAATAATCTTCCAAAAAATCAGAACATCCGGCAAACAGCACCACGATAATACTATATATAAAATATTTCATCTTAATTTCTATTTAAAAAGTTACATTAAATTGAAATGTATACGACGGTCGAACAGACAGATTCGGTTTCGCAAATCCCGATTGCGAGGGATCTTGACCTTTCAATTCTTTCGCCGACAGGGTAAACAAGTTCATCGCGTTCAAACTCACTTGGATTGCCTCAAAAGGAGTGTACGACAAAATATCCTTACCAAACGTGTAGCGCAAAGACATCGAATTACATCTAAGATAATTACCGCTTACAACCCGAAGGTTGGATTTATCGTACATATCCCACGTGCTACGGGCAAATTTCTGAATATGCGTTGCATTATTCAGGCTACTTGAAAAATGAGCATAATAGTGCATGTAATCAGCATCCGCCGGACTCAATATAGCAGGAATATTTGTTTTCGTTTCGTCACCGGGAACTTGCCAACGATTTAAAAACTCCTTTCTAACATTAGCTTCCGCACTCACCCCGGATACAATAGGCTCGTAAAGAGCAAATAAACGCACCTTTGAACCTAACCCGTAAGCCATATTCATCGTCAACGTGAAATTCTTATAGGTGAAAGTATTGGCAAAATTTCCACTGAACTTCGGTTCTCGCTGCCCACTCTTTTCCATGATCATCAAAACGGTTTCTTCCAACGATTTATATTTCAAAAGGTGTTGACGATCAGCATAATCATCAAATACCGGAGTTCCATTTTCAGGACTCAATCCTAAAAATTTATACGAATAGAAAGAACCTATCGCCGTTCCGTTAATAATAGCTGTTCCGTTCAAATAATCGTCTATAGTATAAACCTCAACTGTTTCCGATTCCACCTTATTCATATTTCCGGAATATTGAGTAGAAAACAACCACTGGAAATCTTTTGTTTTTATAGGTTTCACTTGCAAAGCGATCGAATAACCGTCATTTTTTAAATCACCGCTATTCATCGTGTAATTGGAAAGTCCATTAACTGTTGATACTCTTACCGAAGTGAAACAATCTTCTGTCTTTTTAAAATAAAGAGAACCTTCTATATTCACGCGAGATTTAAAAAATGACAAATCCAACCCGAGGTCGAAAGAGTGAGTCTCCTCCCACTTCAGATTCGGGTTCGGGTAACGGGCGATAACCGATACATTTTCATTATACATCGGGTCTATCGTTCCTTGTTTAATCGTCAAGTTCGGACTTTGATCATCCAACATATTACCCTGATAACCGTATGAAGTCCTAAATCTTGCTTCATTTACAAAATTCCAGTTTCTTAAAATATTTTCTTTTAAGTTCCAACTTCCGGAAATTGCCCAAATAGGCAAGAATTTATCATTACTTTGACTACCGAATTTATTAGAAAAATCACAACGCGCATTAGCATACAGCGTGAAATGATTACCGTAACTATAACTTAAAGTCAAATATCCAGATACTTGATGCGAGATTCCATGTTTCAGTGTTCTGTGATTTTCGTTCAACCATTTGGCATAGCGAGTATACAAGGTAAGATCAACCTCATCAATAAATTGCATTCCCCGATCTTTTACATATCCCCGGTTTTCATCACTGATACTCCGTGAAGTCGAGCCATTCATCTCGAACCCTCCGGTGGACATAATCATGTGTTGATCATCACTCCCGAACGGTTTACGAAAATCGTATTGTACACGGAATACATAACTTTCGTTTATCGTGTTGGTGGTTTTCAAGATACCACCGTAAGGCAAATAACACTCCCCGTCATCTCCCGGCATAGGAACTTCCTCGTATTCGGCATTTTTCCAACGAGCTGCGTAATGTGACTTTTCCCCCCACCACTGTTCTTGCAAAGTACTACTTCGATTATAATTTCCGGCTACTGTAACATCCAACTCCCTCCACGGTGAATATTTCAAATTCAAGCGAGCACCTAGCGTGTTTCCATCATAGGAATTTGAACTATTGTCAATCTCGTTCAAAATATTATACCTAAACAGACTGGCCCACCTATTCATCCCATTGTAAGCCGATTTCTCGTAATAATACAAAGTACCATCCGGGTTATAGCAAGGCAACGCACGTGTTGTATTATAAGCATAGTCCATTGCGTCAATTTCCGGCATCAAATGATTTTTCTTTTGCACGTTCCCGTCTAAAGAAAAACTAGCTTTTACTTTCTCTGAAAAAGTCATATCCATATTTATTCTCGCCGTGTATCTTTCCGTGTATGTCGTTTTAGATACTCCATCCTCATAATTATACCCTAGGGAAGCATAGTAACGTACACTCTCTGTCCCTCCCGAAACACTCAAAGTATGATCGTGAGAATAAGTATCTTGTGTCAAAATATCGAACCAGTCGGTATTCACTGTTTCATATCTCTTCACTTCATCTAAAAACTCGTCGTAATTCGTTTGTCCCGTGTAAAGACGATATGCGGCACCTTCATACCCCACCATCGGCATATTACTTGGGAACGGATAATGCAATTCCGTCAAATCCTTTCCGAACTGCACACGTTGTTGTGAATTCATCAAATTGATATTACGGTCAGAATAACGGGGACGGCGTGTGTATTTTGACGAATGATTATAAGAAACACGTGCAGGTCCGATTCTTCCCTTCTTTGTTGTCACCACAATCACACCATTCGCCGCACGGGTACCGTAAAGAGCTGTTGCGGAAGCATCTTTCAACACGTCAATACGCTCAATATCCTGAGGATTAATCCCGGCGATAGCATTCCCGATAATATTGATATAATCAGGATTATTCAAATCATCATTGCTCACATCTACCGGATCATCCAAAATAAAACCGTCCAAAACCCACAGGGGTTCACGATTACCCAACAACGTGGAGGTTCCTCTCACGCGAATACGCGGGGTTGCCCCCACCTCTCCCGAGTTAGTCATCAACAATAACTCCGGTATTCTCCCTTCCAACGCTTGATCAATACTCGTCATACCCGGCACCAACACGTCTGCCGCGTTCACGGTAGTAATCGCACTTGTCAAATGTTTCTTGTCAATCGTTTGATAACCCGTGATCACCACTTCATCCATCTCGGCGACATCTTCCTCCATCTTAACATTGATGTTCAGTTTCTCTTTCACGGTAATATATTGAGTTTTCATACCGATAAAAGAAAACATCAATGTAACCTCCCCGGTTGTCGGGACACCAAGTTTGTAATTACCATTCACATCTGAAACAGTACCGACGGTCAACCCCTTGATTAAAATCGTAACCCCGGGTAAGGGACTTCCGTTCATGTCTGAAACTTTTCCCGCAACCACTTTCGTCTGTTCCGCCTTTGTCTCTTCTCGCCGAATGACAATAGTCTGCCCGTTAATAGCATAAATCAATCCTGTACCCTTCAAACAATCAGAGAGAACTGCATCAATCGTCGCATCCTTGTACGAAACATCCCTCTGCTTAAAAGCGGATAAGTAGGAATCGCTATAAACGAAATCATACGCCGA
Source organism: Butyricimonas hominis (assembly GCF_014287455.1). Lineage (NCBI taxonomy): Bacteria > Pseudomonadati > Bacteroidota > Bacteroidia > Bacteroidales > Odoribacteraceae > Butyricimonas > Butyricimonas hominis. The sequence goes on along the minus strand of NZ_JACOOH010000002.1, from coordinate 561,020 downwards.
AATTCGTTTAATCTCGTTGATGACCTCTTTAAACGTAGCATTTTTCAGACTAAAGGTCATTTTTACCTCCTGACAATAAGCTCGTTGGCTTAATTGAGTCGTGAAAACAAGGAAAAGCAGGAATAAAAACCACCTTTTCCTCACAACATTAAAATTTTTCTTCATAGATTTGTATTTGAATTTAATAATCATTCTGCCCCTGTTCGCATCAGAGGTAGTTTTTAAGTAGCGTTACCAGCGCTACTTTTTATTTTACAATCACGGTATTATCCTCTATTTCAAATTTCACGCATCCTGTTTCTTCCAGCAAATCAAGCACCTCTGCGAATACCTCGTGTTTTTTGATATTCAAAGAGAAGGGTAACACACGCAACTCTTCCCGTTCGAAAACCACGTTAAAAGCGTACCACCGTCCCAAATCCTTCAGAACCCGTTCCAACGGGTAATTATCAAAAATCAGACGTCCGTCTTTCCAACCGATATATAAATTGACATTAACCTCTTTCGCATCCAGCCGTCCATCCGATCTATTGAACGTAGCCTGCAAGTCCGGAGTCAGGATAACACTGCGCTCCTCGGATTCCACGCTCACTTTCCCTTGTTTTAAAGTCGTTTTGATACATTCTTCATCACTGTAAGCCCTTACCCCAAATTCTGTACCCATAACTTGAACCCGCAGGGGATCGACATCCACGATAAAGGGTTTGGTCGTATCTTTTTGTACTTCAAAATAAGCCTCTCCTTTCAAACGAACTCTTCTCTCTTGCCCCGTAAAATGCGCCGGATAAGATAATTCCGATTCGGCATTCAGATATACTGTCGAACCATCGGACAAAACCAACACGTATTCGCCTCCCCGGGGAATCCGCAACGTATGATATTCGACTATCGTATCCACGTTTCCTGATGAATAAGTCAACATCTCGCTATCGGCAGATAAAGCAACCCTATGATTGGCCAATGCCTCCAAATCCTCCTCGTTCTTTAAATTGAACTCCCTCCCGTCGGACAAAACCAAAATAGCCCTAGACTCCAATTCTTGGATTGCATTCCTTTTAGCTACCACGACCTCTTTTTCCGGAATATATTTCTCGTTACTAAAGTATAGCACTCCACCGGCAGACAATAACATAACGGCTATCGCGGCGTATTGCAAAACTCTTCTTAACCCGATTCGACGGCTCCCTATCGTTCTCGTGTAAATTTGTTTCCACTCGGCATCCATCTCCTCTCCCGTCATTTCATGAGCCGTCAGGCTCTCCTCGAAATGTCGACGGGAAATCATCCGTTGAAAAATCTCCTCGTTCTTGGAAGATTCCATACGCCACGCATCCAAATCCTCCATTTCCCGCTTATTTAAGTTGCCTTGCACGTAGCGGGCGATCAATTGAACTATATACTCTCGTGTTTTTTGTGTCATATTTTTTGCTTGTTTCCCCTAAAACGGAAACCTACCCGTTTGGTGTAATATGAAATATGACTTTTTTTCAAAAATATTTTACAGCTTACTTATTTGCAGCATGTTACCCTATGCATTTTTTTTACAATTTTACCCTATTTCCATGGTTATCTCACAGTAATACTACTTCTACTCTCTTACAAGCTACTCCTATGTCCCTTACACCACCATTCACCAAGGGTGATGAGAGGGATGTAAAAGTTTGTTGTAACGGACGAGAGGTAGTATTACAGTGAAATAACCCTAGGATTACATATAAACATCACTAAGCTAAGCATAAAAAAAGCGCCCCGAAAGGCGCTTGTATATTATTCCCACTCGATGGTGGCTGGTGGTTTTGAACTAATATCATAAACAACCCGGTTGATACCCCGCACGTTATTTATGATTCGGTTGGAAACCTTTGCCAAGAACTCGTAAGGCAAATGACACCAATCGGCAGTCATTCCGTCCGTCGATTCCACGGCACGCAAGGCAACCACGCTCTCGTAAGTACGTTCGTCCCCCATCACCCCGACACTCTTGATCGGTAACAGAATAGTACCCGCTTGCCATACTTTATCATATAATCCCGCTTCCTCAAGCATGGATATGTAGATATGGTCGGCTTCTTGCAATAACGTCACCTTCTCTCTCGTGATCTCACCCAGAATACGAATAGCAAGTCCCGGACCGGGGAAAGGATGGCGTTTCAAAAATTTATCCGCTAAACCGAGGCTTTTACCCACGCGGCGAACTTCATCTTTAAACAATAAACGCAAGGGTTCTACCACTTTAAGTTTCATGTAGTCAGGTAATCCTCCCACGTTATGATGAGATTTAATGGTCTGTGACGGGCCATTCACCGACGATGATTCAATCACGTCCGGGTAAATTGTACCTTGTCCCAACCATTTGGCATCTTCTACCTTGTGTGACTCCTCGTCAAACACGTCCACGAAAGTGGCACCGATAATTTTACGCTTCGTTTCCGGATCCTCGACTCCCGCCAGACGGGACAGGAAAAGATCACCGACATTCACACCAATAACGTTCAATCCTAATTCCTTGTAATTTTCAAGCACGGACGAGAACTCGTTTTTCCGCAACAATCCGTTGTCAACAAATATGCAGACAAGATTTTTACCGATAGCCCGGTGTAATAACATGGCTGCCACCGTGGAATCTACTCCCCCCGACAAACCCAATATTACCCGGTCTTCGCCTATTTTTGCTTTCAATTCGGCTACCGTGGTTTCGATAAAAGAATCCGGAGTCCAGTCTTGTTTACAACCGCAGATATCAACCACGAAATTCTTCAGCAACGCGGTTCCTTCCGTACTATGATACACCTCCGGGTGGAACTGAATACCGTACGTTTCCTCACCTTCTATCCGGTACGCGGCATTCTCCACGTCGACCGTGCTTGCCACTACCGTGTAATGTGACGGCAATACCTCGATCGTATCCCCGTGCGACATCCATACCTGTGAATGTTGGCTGATATGTTTGAAAAGCGGGCAACCATTATCCACGTAAGACAAATTTGCCCGACCGTACTCTCTTTTGTTGGAGGCTTGTACTTCCCCACCGAAATAATGAGCCAGATATTGAGCCCCGTAACACACTCCCAGCAACGGCAGTTTCCCCTTGATGGAAGACAAATCCGGTCGCGGAGCCTTCTCGTCACGCACGGAGAAAGGACTTCCCGAAAGAATAACTCCCTTCACGGAAGCATCGAGTGCCGGATAATGGTTAAAAGGATAAATCTCGCAATAGACATTCAATTCTCGCACGCGTCTCGCGATCAATTGCGTGTATTGAGAACCGAAATCAAGTATTAAAATCTTCTCTTGCATGTGAATCGCTTATTTTATTTTGACGCAAAGATAGTTTTTTTCTATACAAAATGCTAACTTACACTCCGGAAACTCGTAATATTTGTTAACTCAAAATAATTTAACCATGCACAACACTAGAGATAGTTTTGGTTCCAAATTCGGGGCTATTGCCGCACTAGCTGGTTCGGCAGTCGGATTAGGTAATATATGGAAGTTTCCCTATGAGGCCGGGAATAACGGTGGCGGGGCTTTTTTGCTCGTGTACATATTTTTTACCGTTGCTATCGGACTCCCGGTCATGCTTTCGGAGTTTGCGCTCGGTAGATATTCCGGTCGGAATGCTTTCGGAACATTTGATCGGTTGGAACCGAAAACACCTTGGCGTTATTTTGGAATCCTCGTGTTATTGGCCGCCACGATGATCCTTTCTTTTTATGGCACAGTTGCCGGGTGGACGTTGGAATACGTGGTTAAATCCCTCTCTTTCTCGTTCCATTCAAGCGCTGATATTGATTTGAATAACTTGTTCGACGACTTTATTTCCAACCCGTACAAGCCAGTATTCTGGCAAATTATATTCATGGTACTTACCGGATTTATCGTGTTGGCAGGGGTAAAAAAGGGTATCGAAAGATACACGAAACTCATGATGCCCTTACTCTTCATACTAATCGTGATTTTAGGTATCCGGGCATGCACGCTGGACGGTGCCATGGAAGGAATAAAATTCCTGTTTTTACCCAAGTTCTCGGAACTCACCTCTCAAGGGGTACTCTCTGCACTGGGACAAGCGTTTTTCTCCTTGTCAATCGGCATGGGTGTCCTATTGACTTACGCTTCATACATCAAGAAAAGTGAAAATCTAACCTCGATATCGTTACAGGTTATCTGTGCCGATACCCTAATCGCCGTGCTGGCAGGCGTTGCCATATTTCCTGCTGTATTCGCCTTTAATATCGCACCCAATTCCGGCCCGGGACTCGTGTTCCTCACCTTGCCCCAAGTGTTCCAGAGTATGGCATTCGGGCAATTGTGGGCTATTTTATTCTTCGTGCTGCTGACAATGGCTGCATTGACGTCCTCGATATCATTGCTCGAAGTGATTGTCGCTTTTTTCGTGGAAGAGAAACACATCAGCAGGCGTAAGGCAACCATTATTTCAACCGTTATCGTGACTGTTTTCGGCATCTTGTGTACTCTATCATTCGGTCCTTTAAAAGACATTCAGATAGGGAGTCGCTCTATATTCGGGATATTTGATTTTATCAGTTCCAATATCCTGCTCCCCGTCGGCGGCATACTCATATCCATCTACGTGGGGTGGCGATTCGATCGCCGTTTGTTGATTGCCGAGTTGACGAATGACGGGCAATTGAAGTTATGGTTGATAAAACCTCTGGTTTTCGTGCTGAAATACGTGGCGCCCTTGTTTATCTTGGTTATACTTTTGCATTCTTTGGGGGTATTCTAATCCTATAGAATACCGGGGCCAAACGGTTCGTGCATCGCCAGTGCGGTATGTCTTCCCTAGTTCTTGGGTAGGATTACGATAGGATTTCAGTAGTAAAAGGTTATATCTTTCTTTAGGGTATAAGACGAATCAATTCTCGTGCGGCTTTTCCCGGATCATCGGCTCCGATAATCGCGGAAATCACAGCCACGCTATCCGCTCCCGCCCGAAAGATTGAGGCTACATTGTCGGGATGAATGCCACCGATAGCCACTAACGGATGACGGGACACGGAACGAATCCATTGCAACCCGTCCAATCCCCACTCGACAATCGTATTTGTTTTCGTTGTCGTGGAAAAGACAGGACTTGCCGCGATATAAGTTACATCCCACTCGTTGGCTTCAATTACCTGTTCCCGCGTTTCCACGGATAACCCGATTATTTTTCCTTTCGGCAGTAGCCGTTTCACCCGCGAATAGGGCATATCACTCTGTCCGACATGCACCCCATCGGCATCGGCAGCCAGTGCCACGTCTACCCGATCGTTAATAATCAAAGGTACATGATAAGGTGTCAACAATGCTTTCAGCCGAATCGCCCGTTCAATAAAATCCCGGGTAGAGGATTCTTTTTCCCGTAATTGTACCATGGTCACGCCTCCTTTCACGGCAGCTTCAACCGTGCTGTAAAGATCTTTTCCATGCAGCAAACCTTCGTCGGTCACTAAATAAAGCGGGGCATTCATATCATTCGGAAATTTGCACGCATTGCATGAACTGCTCGCGTGTCAGATTATACATCACGTCATACAAATACAATTGCAGAGTTCCAGGACCTTGTGCCATTCCGACCGCAATCTCCCCGCATATACCCATAAAAGAAGTAGCACTCACGGCAGCCATAAACTCATCTTCCGCGACAGCAGCAAATGCACCCAAGATAGCGGAAGCCGTACACCCCAGTCCGGTCACCCTCTCCATCATCGGGGAGCCATTATGCAAATAAATCACTCTCTCGCCTTGCACAACGAGATCCGTTTCCCCGCTCACGCAGACAATACACCCCACACGGGAACTCAATTCGCGGGCAGCTTCCAGACTATTCAGAGAAGACTCGGTACTATCCACGCCTTTAGATTTCGTGGATAACCCTGCCATTGTCATGATTTCCGAGGCATTCCCGCGTATATACCGGGGAGTACCGGCGTTTAATATATCTTGGAGAACCTTCTTCCTAAAACTCGTGGCTCCCGCACCCACGGGATCGAGTACTACCGGATGCCCGATTTCATTCGCTTTCCGGATAGCTGCTTTCATGGATTCCACGGTAAAACGATCCAATGTCCCGATATTAATCACGGTAGCCCCACATAGCGCAACCATTTCATCAATTTCTTCCGACGCGTGTGCCATAATAGGTGAAGCACCTGCCGCCAACAGCGCATTAGCCGTATTATTCATTACCACGGCATTCGTGATATTATGTACCAATGGAGCCTCCGCTCTCATTCGTTCGATATTATTCCAAATTTGTTCTTTCATAAGATCTGTTTATAAAGTACCTTCATGACGATATAACGAAACAAGTAAATTACAAGAGATTACAATATTTAAGTCCGAACGGACTCAATCTTAAATCTTAAATCATTAAATCTAAAATAAAAAGTCCCTTTTCGGGGGACTTTTATTCTTCTTCTTCCAAATATATCGTGTAACGATCCCAGAAATTCCTGTCTGTCGGAACCTCTTCAAAATATACCCGTCCGGCAATAGGAGTGGTATTGTTCACGCTAACTTTTGTTGTTTGGTATTGCATCTCTCCTTTCACACGATCGGAACCGTCCAGATAAGTATACACCATACTCACTCCACTCAAAAAGTAATAAGAACTCACTTTCTTGTAATTGGTCGTAATCGTAGCCATTACTTCGTGCCGAGGACTGTTACCTGCCAGAATCAAATTTCTTCCCAAAAGATTGAATGCGGAAGAAGTGATGCGCATAACGTTTTTAATAACGGCGTAATTCTTCAATTCCACGTATATCTCTCCGCTGTATTTTGTAACGAAGGTCGTACCGGAATTCGACAAGGAAGGTTTCAGACACTCGTAAGTAACAATTTGCACGGAATCACCCTCGTACAAGAATTTACCTTTACTTTTCAATTTAAAGTCCCTGTAATTCTCCAGATCCAGAATATTACGGGTATTACGAACGATATCTGCCGTGATAATGTCATCAAAGAAGATCAACCCGTCCGTGGCGGAAGTCATTTCCTCGCTGCGGCGCACCTGCGAGAAGTTATAATTCAAAGCCTTGAACGCATCCTCGACATTCGAACGCCTGTAACCTTCGCTGTCATAGATATCCACGATCGCCTCTTTCGACTTTTTCTCCCCGTCATTAATCCGGACGCCATATTCAAAATATCCCTCGTAGTTATAAGGACGCGGAATATAATTCCGACCGATATTATTCACCACGTTCTGTAACAATCTTTTCAAGACCAACGATTCTGCCGTTACATCCACCTCGTGAATCCCGTAGGTCATCGGTTTCAAAAATATCTGTACCTCTCCTTTATCCCTTGCCTCGTACAACTTCATCTCGTCTGAAGCATACCCCACCGCGGAAACTCTCATCATATAAGTAGCCAATCTTTCGGAAACTACCAATTCGAACCGACCGTCCATATCCGTGGCAACACCCGCAACCGTACCTAGAATCCCGATATTGGCAAATTCAATCGGTTGACGCGTAACTTCATCCAACACAACGCCCTTCACTCGTATCTTTCCGTCATTCTGAGCTTGAGCGACAAATAATACTCCAAAAAACAAAACGAGTAACGAGAGGATTTTCTTATTCATAGTATATTCTGTATTAATTTTCCAACGCAAATATATAAATAAATATGTATTTGACACACGAATTCCGTATCACGTCTTGAAGCATTAACATTAAATTAAGATTCTGCCGCCCCTATTGTTCTTTGTTATACCCAAATATTTTACTACTTTTGTCACACAACAAGAATAAAGTTCAATTTAAACATTTCAATATGAGAAAAGGATTATTTTATATATCAGGTATTTTAATATTCACGTTACTTTTCTCCTCTTGCGTTTCAAAAAAGAAATACGAGGAATTAGCCAGAGCAAAGAGAAGCGTAGACCGGGAAGTGGCAACACTTGCTAACGACAAGAAGACTCTGGAAACCGAAATGCAAAAACTCAAGGATGATTTTAATGCCGTCCGCTACCAACTGACAGCGAACAACGCGGCCAAAGATAAACAGATTGACGATCTGTACACCCAATTACGGACATTGCAAAGTAAAGAGTCCGCTTTAAAGTCCGAATTGAAAGACGTTTCCGAACAGGTAAAGTCAAAAGTAAAGGATAATGAAGGACAATTGAGCGGTTTACAACTCCAGTTGAAAAGAGCGACTGAAGAACGAGACTTACTTCAAAAACAATTGGCAGAGTACAAAACCAATGTGGATTGGGATAACCGGAAACTAAAAAATGAAGTAGAAACACTCAAGGCAAATATCAAGTTCAAGGACAGCGAAATTGCCCGATTGGAAAAAGAGATTGCCGGGGTGAAAAAACAATTGGCAGATGCTAAAAGTACATTAGCCAAGAAAACTCAGGAAGTAGAGAAACTGACGAATCAAGTAAATCTGTTGAAGAAAGAACTTTCCAAGTAATTGAAATGATTTATATTATCATCAGCATAGTAGGGCTTCTAGTAATAGTTGCCCTTTTTACATACCTTTTCAAATCAAAACAAAAGCCGGATGACACTCCGGTTGTTGTCCCTCCCGCCGACTGTTGCGGCGCTCACGCTATCTGCGAGAAAGGACTAAAGAGAGTGGATGAAAAAATAGAATACTTTGATGATGAGGAACTGGATCAATACCGGGGTATCCCCTCTGACCGATACAGCGATGAACAAATAGACCAATTCCGTGAAGTATTGTATTCCATTCAGCCGGAAGAACTGTCAGACTGGTTTATCAGCCTCGAAAAACGAGGCCTTGAATTACCCGATGTATTAAAACAAGAACTGTGTTGAATCCGTTTTTCGGATTCAACAATTTTACCCGCTTACCATCGCACAAGAGAATCACGAAATCTGCAATCACCTAATCAACGAACTCCTCCATCCTTAACGCCAGTAAACCTGCAACTTGCCGAAGGCAAATGCAACTTGTAACTTGCAACTCGCCGAAGGCGACTATATAAAATGCGTTAAATAACATTAGACGCCTTGCTTCCATTCATTTTATGACCTACATTTGCTTATGAAAATTCTAAAGCAAATTCATAATGTATAGAGCAGAAATAGAAACTGAAAAAGGTGTCATGAAAGTCCTTTTTTATGAAAAAGATGCGCCTAACACGGTTGCCAATTTTGTAAAACTAGCCAAAGAAGGTTTTTACGACGGCTTGACCTTTCATCGGGTGATTCCGGATTTCGTGATACAGGGAGGTTGCCCCAAAGGGGACGGAACTGGTGGTCCGGGATACACGATCAAGTGTGAATTAACCGGGGAAAATCAATATCACGACCGCGGAGTTTTATCCATGGCTCATGCGGGGCGGGATACCGGAGGTTCGCAATTCTTTATCTGCCACAACCGTAGAAATACCGCCCATCTGGATAGAAGACATACTTGCTTCGGTCAAGTATACGAAGGTTTGGAAGTGATTGATGCTATCCGCCAAGGGGACAAAATCATAAAAATTGTGATTACTGAAGAGTAGCCTGTGTTCTTAGTTGTTTTTAAATAATTCAGAGAAGGGGAGCGTTGTGAAACGCTCCCTTTCAGATTTCAGACATTTTGTACTCCCCAGCCTTGCTTGTAACAACTTGTTGCAATTCATCCAACGATAGTTCACCTTTCGTAAATTCAACGGTAGCTACCGGCGGCTCCAGAGTTACAACGGCTTTCACTCCGTCAATGCTATTAAGGGCATTTTCTACATGAGTACGACAATGATTGCACATCATCCCCTCCACCTTAAATTTCTTTTCCATACCTTTTTCTTTTACGTGTTCTACTTCATTTATATATTCATTGTTATTATTTCGATTCGCGGTTATACCTATTTTTTTCCGTTTCAAACGCAGACTGTTACTCACGACGCTCACGCTGCTGAATGCCATTGCCGCTCCCCCGATCATCGGGTTAAGCAGGAAACCGTTTATCGGATAGAGAATACCTGCCGCGATGGGGACACCTATCAAGTTATAGATAAACGCCCAAAACAAGTTCTCGCGGATGGTCTTCACGGTCAATCGCGACAAACGGATGGTTTCCGGGATCTTCATCAAATCGGAGGAAAGGATCGTGACCATGGCTGTTTCCATGGCAATATCACTGCCTTTTCCCATGGCAATACTTAAATCCGCTTGTGCCAATGCCGCGCTATCATTGATACCGTCCCCGACCATAGCGACTTTCCGACCTTCTTGTTGCAACTGTTTAACGAAAATAGCTTTCTCTTGTGGCAATATACCCGATTTATAATGCTTGATACCGGTCTTCCGTGCTATTTCTTTGGCTGTCGCGGCATTATCTCCTGTCAACATATAGACCGTCAACCCCATCTTATGTAATTGGGAAATAGCTTGTAATGATGTATCTTTTATCTTGTCTGTTATCCCCATCACGGCAAGGGCTTCGGTTGAATTGCCGAACCAAATGACCGTTTGAGCATCTTTAAGCCAGCTTTCCGCTTTTTGTTCCAACTCTTTATCGACAGACACACCGTTATCCCGAAGTAATTCGGGAGTCCCGACATAATAAGTTTCATCATTCCATTGCCCTTTTATTCCTCTACCCGGAATACTTTCAAATCCCGTGACCGGAACAGATATTTCATCCCCCAATTCATTGACTATCGCTTCCGCTAGCGGGTGTTCCGACAATCGTTCCAGACTATACAATACTTCGCAAGAGTCTTCCGCTCCCTCCTTCCATTGAGCGTTCACAACGACAGGATGCCCTTCCGTGATCGTTCCCGTTTTATCCAGTACGATCGTGTCTACTTTCCGGGCAACCTCCAAACTCGTGGCATCCTTTATCAAAATACCATGCTCCGCCCCCTTGCCTATTCCCACGATAAGTGCCGTCGGGGTAGCTAATCCCAAGGCGCACGGACAAGCAATAATCAGTACGGTAACCATAGCCAATAAGCCGTGAGTAAAACCGCCCGCCGGGGCAAATATCCACCATGCGGCGAATGACAGTACAGCGATACCGATAATGACGGGTACAAAAATACCCGCTATCTTATCGACCATTTTCTGCACGGGTGCTTTACTCCCCTGTGCATCCTGCACCATACGGATAATTTGTGCCAACATAGTATCGGAACCCGTCTTGTCCGTGGTAAAATGAAAAGCACCTTTCTGGTTAATCGTTCCGGCATAGACCTTCTCTCCCGACCGCTTGCGTACAGGAACAGGCTCACCGCTAAGCATACTTTCATCCACGAATGACTCTCCGCTAAGGACAGTCCCGTCCACGGCTATACGTTCACCGGGTTTTACCGCGATGGTATCACCCACGCGTGCTTCCTCAATCGGTACTGTTCTTTCTCCCGATTCCGTGACAATGGTTATTGTCTTCGGTTGTAAACCCATCAACTTCTTAATGGCCGTCGACGTATTCTGTTTCGCTCGCTCTTCCAGTAAACGCCCCAATAATATAAAAGCAATGATAACACTCGCCGCCTCGAAATAAAGGTGAGGTGTTACCCCTCTCGACAGCCAGAAATCGGGAAACAACAGATTAAAGACACTAAACAAATAGGCAATCCCCGTGCTGATGGCAACCAGAGTATCCATATTTGAAGTTCCATGACGCAATTGCTTCCACGCGTTGATATAGAACCTACGTCCCAAACCTAAAACGGCAACCGTGGAAAGTATCCACAAGACATATTTCATGTAAGGATAATCAATAAAGAACATACTGATTAACATGATAGGAACGGACAAGACCACGGCACTCCACGTTTGGATTTTCAACTGCCGATACTTTTTCTCGCGTGCTTGCCCGACCTCTTCGTCGGTAGATTGATTTTCAGATACCAACAAATCGTATCCCGCATTTTGTACCGCGTTTTTCAAAGATGAAACGGAACATTCATCGGGATTGTAAACCACTTGCGCACTAGCCGTCGCGTAGTTTATATTCGCTTCATACACTCCGGGCTGTGCGTTCAAGACCTTATCCACCCGAGCCGCACAAGATGCACAACTCATCCCTACTACCGGAAATATTTTTTTAGTTTTCATACGCTTTACCTTTTTTCTTTATACAAAGGTAAACCATATCATCCCCCGGATTGTTACAAAATTATGGATATAATTTACACTTTATCCAAAGGTTCCCGTCCGTGTTCCTTCAAACGTTTAAATTCGCTCGGTGACATTCCGGTCACATTGCGGAATTGAGTGCTCAAGTGTGCCACGCTCGAATATTGAAGTTTATCGGCAATCTCACTAATCGAGAGTTCATCATAAAACAGTAATTCTTTAATCCGTTCCACCTTTTGAGCGATATAATATTTCTCTATGCTGATTCCGTTCATTTCGGTGAACAGCTTACTTAGAAAACTGTAGTCATAATGGCATTTCTCCTTCAAATACTCCGACAACTTCAGCTTGGAGAGATTACCTTCATAATGCACCAACTGAATGATAGAAGTCCGTATCTGCTCGATGATACGTTGCCGTTTATCGTCTATCAATTCAAATCCATACTCTTCAAGTGCCTTCCTAATCACTTCCCGATCATCCGATGTCAATTCCTCTTTCACGACAGCCGTGCCCAAATCCACTTGTAGCGGGGTAAACTGCAAATCTTTAAGAATCTGTTTTATAACCAAAATACAACGGTTACAAACCATATTCTTGATAAAAATCACGTGTTTTTGTTCTTCCATGATATAAGTTTATAAAGTTCATAAGGTTTATAAAGTTACGGGAGTCCTTTGGACAATGTTTATCGGCAGTATTGCTGCCGTGAGCAAAGTGCCTGCGGGGTCAATATACTTTATAAACTTTATGAACTTTACAAACCTTATGAACTCTTTAGTTTTAAATTATTTAGCGAAAAGAGCAGCCAACGCTATTGAATTTAACTTGGCATCCACGCTGTCACCTCTGGAAGACAATACACTCGGAGCTGTAGCTCCAACAAGAATAGCGCCTTGACGAGCGTTTGCCAGCTTGGTATTGGTCTTGTAGAATACATTACCGGCCTCGATATTCGGGAATACCAGACAGTCGGCATCACCGGCAACCGGAGAATTAATCTTCTTGATCTCGGCAGCCTCTTTGTCGATAGCCACATCCAATGCCAACGGACCGTCGATATCAATATTGCCCAATTGACCTCTTTCTCCCATTTTAGCCAGAATTGCAGCATCAGTAGTAGATTCCACTTTAGGTAATACTTGTTCCGTAGCGGAGATCATAGCTACTTTCGGACGTTGCACTCCAAGAGCATTAGCAATTTGAGAAACGTATTTCACGATAGCCATCTTCTGTGAAAAATCGGGAGCGGGAATAATTGCAGCGTCACCGAATACCAACAATTTGTGATAATTCGGACATTCCATTACTACCACGTGTGACAACGTTGCTTTCGGGGGCAATAAACCACAATCTTTATTCAAAATCGCACGCATATATTTGTCCGTGCTGACCAATCCTTTCATGATAAAATCAGCCTCTTTCTCACGTACCATTTGTACTGCTTTAGCAGCAGCTTTTGTATCAACAGGCTCATGCACAATCTTGAAACGAGAAATATCGAAACCGTGTTCCGCACATACCTTCTTGATTTCATTCTCGTCGCCACACAATGTAGCTTCCACGATACCTAATTCAACCGCCTTATTTACAGCCTCGATAGAATGGCTGTCATTCGCGTACGCCACAACCAGACGTTTCTTTTTTGAGTTAGCTTTTAATGCCTCGTAAATGTCATCAATTTTTTGTATTGCCATGACAAACTTATTTTTACTAATTAGTGATTTATGTTTTTAATTTGGAAGCAAAAATAACGCTTTTTGAATAAAACAGAAACAAAAACCAGCTTTTTGATATTAATTTCTAAATTTACCAGTCGCTTGATGCTAACGTTTCCGGTCAATATCATTAAATTTCATTTTAATTCTCCATTTTCAAGTTTCAATTCGTTACTTTTGCCTCTTGAAATAAAAAAATAAATAGCGTGTCGTTTAGAAAAAATATCATCGCCCTTTACCTGATCAAGGTTTCCAAATGGTTTACCTTGGTGATGCCTATCATTGTCTTGTTTTACAAGGAATGCGGGCTTGATTTGGCTGATATTTTCATCTTGAAGAGCGTCTATTCCATTGCCATGGTATCCTTGGAGATCCCCACTGGATATCTTGCCGATGTCTGGGGAAGAAGGAATTGCTTAATTGCCGGATGTATCCTTTGCTTCTTCGGGTTTACCAACTACTCCCTCGCGGACACGTTTGTCGCGTTCTTCATATCGGAAATCCTGCTCGGTTTCGGTCAGAGTCTGGTATCGGGCGCCGATTCGGCACTGCTTTACGACACGATGATTCATTACCGTAAAGAAGAAAGTTACTTGAAATACGAGGGACGTGTAACCATGATCGGTAATTTCTCGGAAGCCTTTGCCGGTATTTTCAGCGGGCTGTTGGCGACCTATTCCCTACGTCTTCCTTTCTACGTGCAAAGCGGGATTGCCTTTATCGGTATTCCGGCAGCCTTTATGCTCACGGAACACGCGGCAAAGACAAGAATAGAAAACTCGTTTGCCAATATCGTGAAAATCATCCAATATTCCCTCTTCACCAACAAAGAACTATGTTATAATATCATGTTTTCCGGTGTCATCGGGGCTGCCACGCTGACCATGGCGTGGTTTGTACAACCCTTACTGATAGAACTGGATACTCCGACCTCTTGGTTCGGCATCATCTGGACGATATTGAACCTGACCGTGGGTATATCGGCACTCTACTCCGACCGACTGGACCAAAAACTGGGAAGCAACAGGATGTATGCGTTTATCCTGTTCTTTATCATAGGGGGATACGTGGCGGTATCGTTCAACATATCTTACACGGGATTGGTATTCCTTTTCTTTTTTTATATCGTGAGAGGATTTGCCACCCCCATTCTAAAAGGATATATCAACCAGATCACGTTCTCCGAAATGCGGGCAACGGTTCTCTCTATCCGGAATTTCGTTATCCGTTTAATGTTTGCAGCCATGGCTCCGCTCGTGGGATGGCTACATGACCTGTATTCCCTTTCCGTGGCATTGCAAGCCACGGCTGTCATTATTTTTATTCCCGGACTATTATTCCTTATCTTACAGTGGCATTATAAGCCGCAAGAACCCGGAATATAATAAAAAAGCGATTGAAACACAGTTATTTCAATCGCTTTTTTATTTATCTTACTTGCTTTACTTTACCCCTTCCAAAATACCCGCAATGGATTGGAAAACCTCTTCTACCGTGGCAAAGCCATTTACTGTATGATGCTTTTTCTGGTTCTTGTAGTGGTCGGCAACCGGCAAAGTCTTCGCCTTGTATTCCCGAAAACGATTCTCGATAACCTCTTCATTATCATCGGAACGTCCCTCTATCTTCGCACGCTCTAACATACGGCGCATTAACTCATCGTGAGGAACATCAATACTAATTAAAGCACTCAACGGATGTCCCGTTTTTGCAAGCATTTCGTCAAGAATCTCGGCTTGTCTGACAGTTCTTGGGAAACCGTCGAACAAAAATCCGTTTACATCCTTATGATGTTCTATACTATTCACGATTAACGCTACCACGAACTCGTCGGATAATAACTCGCCTTTATTAATTATTCCGGCGGCCATTTTACCAAAATCCGAACCTTCGGCAATTTCTTTACGAATCATGTCCCCCGTGGACAGATGAGCCAAATTGTACTTCTCGACAATCTTCTTTGCCTGAGTTCCTTTTCCGGCTCCCGGAGGGCCAAACAACGCGATATTCAGCATGACAATATACTTTTGTTTCTTTTTACGTAGTTAATTTGTTATTTATTTCGTTTTTGTAAACTGTGCCACAAAGGTATATTTAAATCCCTATGAAAAAAGGAAATATCGAAATAATTTTTCATCCGTAAAATAAAAATATATTTCTACTTTTACACCGCAAATAAACACGTGATGGAAAAAAGAAAAAAAGTACAGAAAAGGAAACCCAAGAAACAGAAAAAGAGCTTCTTAAAGCGAGTCGTCAAAACCTTGCTTTTAACCGCTTTGCTATGTGTTTTTCTGGTCGGTCTGTTCGTGTATTGTGTTTATTACGGCATGTGGGGTAAAATCCCGGATTATCAGGATTTAAGGGAGATACGGAATTTCGAGGCTTCCTCCCTGTACAGTTCGGACGGCGAACTGCTTGGGAAATATTACGTGGAGAACCGCACGAATGTCCCGTTCGGCGAAATTTCCCGCAATGCAGTTAATGCCCTGATTGCAACCGAAGATGTCCGCTTCTATGAACACAAGGGATTTGACAAAATCAGCATGCTCCGCGTTCTCTTCAAGACACTGTTACTCGGTGACAGGAGTTCCGGTGGCGGCAGCACAATCAGCCAGCAGTTGGCAAAGAACCTTTTCCCCCGCGAATACCGGAGCAGTCTGATGCTTCCGGTCATCAAAATCAAAGAAATCATCACCGCCCACCGGTTGGAAAAACTGTACTCGAAAGACGAGATACTCACTTTATATTTGAACACCGTATCCTTCGGGGAAGGAACATTCGGCATCGAGAGTGCCGCGCAAAAATACTTCTCCACGACGGCAACACAACTCACAATTCCGGAAGCCGCCACGTTGATAGGTTTATTAAAAGGTCCCTCCTACTACAATCCCCGCGTACATCCCGACCGTATGTTACAGCGGCGCAACACGGTGATTGCCCAAATGGAGAAATACGATTACCTCACGGAAGCCGAGGCCGAGCAACTGAAAAAGGAGAAGCTGGAACTCCGTTACAAACCCTTGAATCATTATTCGGGATTAGCCCCCTACCTGCGGGAACAAATCAGGCAGGATGCCATGAAGCTGATTGCCAAATACAACGAGGCAAACAGCACGAATTACAATTTATACAAGGACGGTCTGATTCTCACCACGACGATTGATGCCGAGATGCAACGTTACGCAGAAGACGCCATGCACACCCACATGAAATCTTTGCAAAACTCTTTCTACACGCATTGGGACAAACAAGACCCGTGGTATAAAGAACCCGATATCCTCGATAAAGCCATCCGGGAAAGCACAACTTACAAATCACTGAAACAACAGGGATTGGGTGAAAAAGCCATTCTTGCCGCTCTAAACGAGAAGAAATGCATGACTATTTACAGCGCCTATCAAGGAGAGGTGGAAATGCAAATGTCCCCGATCGACTCCATTAAGCACTACTTGAAAATACTTCACCCCGGCATGATCGCCATAGAGCCGCATACCGGAAAAGTAAAAGTATGGATTGGCGGATTGGACTTCAAGTATTTCCAGTACGATCAAGTACTGGCGCCACGTCAAGTGGGTTCAGTCTTTAAACCTGTCGTTTACAGTGCCGCCGTTGAGCATGGAGCCCGAGTGGATGCCTATTACAAGGATGAACAAAAAAGCTACCCGGAATATGACAACTGGACTCCCCGGAACTCGAACAACCGATACGAGGGATTCTACACGCTGAAAGGGGCATTAAGTCAATCTATCAACACGATAGCCGTGGAAGTACTTCTCCAGACGGGAATAGATACCACGATAGCACATGCCCGCCGTCTGGGAATACAAAGCGACCTGCCCGCTGTTCCTTCCATAGCCTTGGGTGCGGCGAATATTCCGTTAAAAGAAATGGTTCTCCCCTATTTATGTTATGCAAATAACGGGGTTCTCACGGAACCTTACTATTTGGTTTCGATCAAAGACCGGGAAGGACGGATTATATACGAGGCGGAACCTCCCCGCAAAGAACAGGTTTTACCCTCCGGAGAAGCTCACTTGATGTCATCCATGCTCACGGCTGTCATTCAAGAAGGAACCGGCAAGCGCCTTATCAATAATTACGGGTTGAATATGGCTATCGCCGGAAAGACCGGAACCACCCAGAACCAAGCCGACGGCTGGTTTATCGGTTACACCCCCCGCATCGTCGTGGGGATCCGTGTCGGGGCGAACAACTCCCGCGTCCATTTTAAATCTACCTCTTTGGGACAAGGTGCGAACATGGCACTCCCCATCTTCGGTTTGTTCATGCAGGATTGCTTGAAGAGCAGCACGTACAGCTATTGGGCGAAACTCTCGTTCCCCGTACCGCCTATGAGTACTCAAAAAGAATTGGAAGTCCCCACCTTTAAAGAAAATATAAATATACTGGATAGATTGACTAACCGGAAACTTGAAAAAGTGAAACACCACGAAGAAGTCGCCCCCGAAACGGAGCAACCGAAAAAGAAAGGTTTCTTCAAGAAAATCGGCGACCTGTTCAAGAAAAAAGATAAAAAATAAACGCAAATGAAAAATATAGACAAAACCTCTCTAATTATATCGCTCGTCGCTCTTGTCGCGGCATTCAGTATCATTTCCATCATCGCGTCCCCAACCGAAGTACGCTTCTCGTGGCAAGGAATAACCCCGTGGAACACAGTAAGAGCGGTACCGTTGATGTTCAAACGGTTTATAGACATCGACAACCGAATCATCTACACAATATCCGTGTTACTTATCGCCTACTTGTGGTGGAGAATGTACGCCTTAATCAAGAAAATAAAGAACAACTGATTGATTTATGATTTCTTGATTTACGATTGACACTCTAACCTAATTGATAACAAATAAGTTATTAATTGATTTCCGTTCAAATCATTAAATTCCTAAATCTTCAATCAAGAAATCTAAAATCATAAATCCAAAAACTATTCTTTAACCCCATACACGCTCTGCGAGATACGTTTCACGGCAACCACGAAGAATCCGGTCAACACGAGATTCAGCACCAGACTAAGGATAGAGATAATCAATGCCGGACCACCCAACTGGTAACCCATGGCAATCACGATAATCCCCGCTCCCACTTCACCGCGGGTAAACATACCGATTGACAGTGCCAACCGTTCCTGTATCTTCCGGTCACGATAGAAAAACAGCGGGAACATCTTTCCCAGATTAGAAAGCACCGTCACGACAATCACGTGAAAGATAAGCACGCCCCACCCGGGCATACTGTCGCCTCCGGTTTCCAGACCGATAAAAATCGGCGTACTCAATCCCACGAGGAACATAAACAAGTAGGAAATAAAGCTGGACGCCCTCTCTTCCTCGCGCGAATGCTTGTGAACCGTCTTCATCACCATCCCCAGCACGAAAGCGGGCAACAACACCTCGATATGAATTGCCCCGTCCTGTCCCATGAGCGATTTCGTGATCAGGTACACGCTCTCGAACGCTGCCACGATACACACGGAATAAAGCAAAATAGCCCTCCACGACTGTGGCAGATTCAGCGAACTCAAACGCTTCCACCCGAAGATCAGAAGCACGCAAACGACCAGTATAATCACGAACAACTGCCACTTGAAACCAATCATTAATATCTGCAAGGGAATCATCAAAAGAATCGTATCCAAATCGTCAAATATGGCAAGTACCTGTGTTTTCTTGTAAATCCACTCCCGTTTCAGTCCGGCGGCAGCCAGCATCGTGAACAATATCCCTGCTGACGTCGGGGCGGCAAACCGGCTGATCAGCAAGTTATTCTGCCACGAAAGCCCCGTGTCCAAAAAGAAAATATAATAGAAAGCGATCAGTAACCAAGGTACGGCGGCAGTCGCCATGGCGATAAAATAATCGGTGGTATAAGATCTCCATTTCGTCTTATCCAACTCGAACTCCCGTCCGACATTTATCATGATAAACGCGAGGCAGATAAACATCAGCCATTTACATACACTATAAAAACTCCCGTACATTTCTCCCATGGCAGACGGGAGTATTTGAGAAAAAAATAAGCCGCAAAGTAAAAAAATAGAAAACAAAAAAACCTTCTTCATCCTCTCCAAATTAATTTACCGCAAAGATACAACTTCTCGGGGAATTTCGGAAGCCTATTTAAAACGAATCTAGTTAAAAAGTGTATCGAAATACCGTTGAGCTACTCGTATTTAATCGCGTCCGGTTTATAGACTCGGTAATCATAAAACCCTGTTTTCCGTCGGCTCGAGGCATCCACCTCGATCAAGTGGGCGTCGGGTGGAACCTTCGGGTAAAAAGCGAAACGTATGCTTAAATTCTTTAGAATCAAATTATCATTACGCAAATTCAGGCTGAACCCTATCCCCCAGTACGACTGACTTTTAAATATCGATTTATCCTCTCTGGCAAGCACCCCCCAATCCACGAAAGTAGTCACGGATGCCCGGAATCCCCGCTTGATATACGGTAGGAAAAGTGTTGTCGACACGGAACCGGAAAGACGTTGTTTACCCCGTATAGTGTCGGTATCGAAACCCCGTATATTCGCATCTTCGAAATAGATATAATCGTCGGGATTCCGCTTGAATCCCAGCACGTAATCCATGTTACTGTAAAAACGTAACCGATACCGGGACAACTCGTACAGCGGGCTGATAAACTGCGCCCCGGCTTTAAACACGCCGCTTTCCGCCGTGTAGCCGTTCCAGAAAGAACCCAATGCCGCGTACCACGAGTAAAAGTTATCCTTGTATTTGTCAAACCACGAGTAATGCCATTCCGTGCCGAGATAACCGTACTCCGTGAAATCACTTTTCTCGTAACCGAAAAGCAACGTGCCGGACAAACCGGAAGGGATATCCTCCGTGCGCCCGAAATCATAGATCAAATTCGCTTTAAAATACTTTATTTTCGTGAATGTCAAAGCCCCCATGATCCGGTTACGGTCGTAATAAAAATGATTCGAATCACTCGTCACCAGCGGACGATCCACGAAGTTGGTACCCGTGTAACGTCCCGTCAGGTAAAATATCCGGTTATAGCTGAATTTCTCGTTCAAGTAAAAAGATGTCCCTCCCCAAAAATCCCATAACTGGTAATTAAACGACTCTATCGGCTTCGTGATATCCCTGTCCACCAACGTTTTGGACGAGTACACCCGGCTAAAAGCAGCTCCCCCCGCCCATTTCGTCTTGTATGTCAGGAATCGTTTATCCATTTGCACGCGCAAGACTTCTTGATTAAAGGTATTCTCGTACATCCCGTAGAAATCCATGTGCGTTCCCACGACATTCGCCGCCTTGTACTCGATCAGATTTCCCCACTTCTGGTCTTTACGCCCGCGGTAACTGGCCTCGTAATGTACCATATGCCCCAACTTGAACAAGTTCTTGGTTTCGATACCCATGTCCACGGAATTCAAGAAATTACTCCACACTTCCCCCGTCCACGAGAACTCGTCCTTGCACACCACCACCAGATCGACCATCGTCGTGTCGCCCGCCACTCGCTCGATCCCTATCAAGGCATCATCGACATTGGACATTTCCTTCAGCAATTGCTCGTTCTGAACCAACTCGAAGGGATCGATATACATCCCCGGCTTCACCGTCATTTGCTTTTTAATCACCCGCTCGGCGGACTTCTGGTGAATGGAATTGGCGAGGGCAAGAATCCACTGCAAGCTATCCTGCCCGTAAGTAATCGTGTCATTGACGCTCGTCCCGAAAGGAGGCAACACTTTGACACGAATCTCCCGGATCATTTTTCCCCGGTACGGCTTATAACGGTCTTCACTATTCTCCGTTTCAACAATATCGATATTATATTTCCGGGGATTAACGAATATCATCTTGTAAAGCTCCTTCGTCCATTTACGACGGTAAGCCACCTTTTTAATCTTGGAATACTCGTACCGGAGTGTGTCTTGAATCAGACTATCGGGCAGGAAGATTTTACTGTTTTGTTTCACAGTGTCCCGCAATAGCGACAAGCATGCGTTTCCTGATAAAGGTCTCGCTCCGGCGCGACTTTCCACGAGTAAAACCCATGCTAGAACCAATATCAATAAACGAATCATTACTTTCACCTGACAGAACTAATCTTTCAATATCAATGTTTTCAACTTTTCAGACACCCACACTTCACGCTCTCCCTGTTCATTTTGATATATAAAACAAGCCTCCACGCTAGGATTGGCCTCCACTATTTCCTTCGCTTTCTCCATACCCAGCACCATAAAAGCCGTGGCGTAAGCATCCGCTTCCATACACGTGGGAGCGTACACGGAAGCCCCCAGTATATCCTGTTGGACAGGAAAACCCGTCTTAGGGTTTATCGTGTGGGAATATTTTTTCCCGTCCACAACGTAAAACCTGCGATAATTACCCGATGTCGCCAACGCACCCTCTCCCATTTCCAGCACGAATTGCAACTCCCTACGAGAAGCCGCCTCGTCATCTATCGGTTTGTCGATACCGATATGCCACGGGCGGGATTTATTACTTTGTCCCTTCACCCGAACTTCCCCGCCAATCTCCACCATGTAATCCCGTACACCCTGCCCCTCGAGAAATTCCGCTACCAGATCCACGCCCAACCCTTTGGCTATCGAACTGGCATCCATCTGGATTCCCTCGACCGCCTTGACAAGCCGGCCGTCCTCTATTTTCAACTTCTCCATCCCCACGTATTGCAGCAACGAGTCCACTTTCTCCGCCGACGGCAACCGCTCGTTCTTGTAACCGAACCCCCATGCGTTCACCAGCGGTGCCACGGTGATATCGAACGCACCCCCTGTCTTCGCGTGTATCTCTGCCGCCTTCGTGAACAATCTCACGAACAGCGAATCCGTCCGGTCTGTCACCCCCCGGTTCAAGCGGGCTATCGTCGATTTCTTGTTAAACATGGAAAGCGATTCGTTCACGCGCTCCATCTCCCGGCGTATCTCCGCCGCGTAATCCTTGTCACTCTTGTAAGATATATGATAGGTAGTACCGTACACCGTTCCCTCGGTAAACCGGTACATGTTCCGTTGACATCCCGCGCATGCTATTAACATGCAAATAATAATCCCCAATCTCTTCATAAAACCTTAAAAGTAATATCCCAAATTAAAGTAGAACCCTAGTTTCTTCGACCAATCCGACAGCGAGAAAGTGACGTCAATCGGTCCCACGAAACTATCGTACGAGTATCCCACGCCCCCGCCAATAATATCATCGCCCCCGAACACGTCAAAGAAATTGGCATCCTGCTTGGCGTAATTCCCGGACAAAGATATATAATGATTCCGCCCGAGATTATAGCGCAACATGATTTTAGCCACCACCAGCGAATTGTCGAATATCTCCAGATGCTGGATACCGAGGAACGGCAACTGCTGGTCAACATACCGTCCGGCAACGTCACCTCCCATGCAATTCAAATAAGGATAGGGGATATTATTCCCGATCAGCACCCGACCGTATATCGAGGGAATAAACTTCACGCGCCGGGTAATGGACAACACGCTCTCGAAATCCAAACCTATCGCCGAAAATGGCGCGCCGTCATTGTACGTCAGGAAATTATCCGTGTAAAGCGAATAATCGACTTTCAACGAGATCCCTCTCGTGGGGTAATAACGCTTGTCGAATGTTTCCAGATGCGCCAACCCGTAGTAGCTGAAAAACCCTTCCGGTTTTACCCTAATATTATGATCCCGATCCGAGAACAGGAACGACTCGTAATTGAAATACTCGTAACGCGCCCCGATCTGCATCTTGAAATTCCGGAAATAAATATCCGAACCGCCCAACTCCACCTTGTGGTAAGCGTACTCTATATTATCCTGCTTTTTCCCCTTGTGGTAAATATCCAGATTATTATACTTGAACGTGTACCCCAGCTCGAACCTCCGTAGGAAAGTATTCCCGAGGGAATAATTCAACTTCACGTAAGGATTCATGCTCAATCGCCCGGTCAGCGAAAGGCGGGAACCCCGCAACTCCTTGTGCGATATCGTCGTGTTCAACAATATCGCCGCCATCTCCTCCGAGTCGAAACGGAACCCGAGATTCAACGAACTCATGGGCTTCTGTTTCAGAATCAGTTCCAAGTCATACACCGGTCCCCCGCTCAACTTGTAGCTCACGCTGGAGAAAGCCCCGATACCGTACAACTCGGCTATCGCGTGATGCAGGTCATTCAACGTGATGCGGCTATAATTCTTGATCCGTATCTTCTTTCTCAACCATTTCTCGTCCCGCGCGTCAATCCCCGTCAAGTGTACTTCATCTATCGTGAGCGTATCGTTCAGAAGCACCACTTTATCCTCCGTATCCGCGGCATTCTTACCCTCCGGTATTCCCAGCTCGCGTTTCAGCTTCATCAACTCGTCCCATTGGGCACGGGCAACTTCTTCCCCCCGCATAATCAACGTATCGACTGCCCGGGTAGAGAAACTGGCGGCAGAGTACGGGTACACGTCCGGTTTTATATACACGTTTACCATCTTCTTGTTTTCCTCGTACTTCTGGATTCCCAGAAACGAGGTCATCTGGTCGATAATTCCCGTCACCGACTCCAGACCGGAAGCGTCTTTCAATTCCGCCTGCACGTCCACCCCGATGATAATATCAGCACCCATTTCTTTCGCTATATCCACCGGGAAATTATTCGATATTCCCCCGTCTACCAGCACCATCCCGTCCCTTCTCACCGGGGCGAACACCCCCGGGATAGCCATACTCGCACGCATGGCAAGCGGCAAAGTCCCGCGATCCTGCACCACCTCCTTGCCGTCCACCAGATTACTTGCCACGCAAGCGAACGGGATCGGCAACCGGTGGAAATCAAGCGAATCGTGATACCCTATCGTCAAATCGGAAAACAGGTTGAATATATTCTGTCCGCTGATAAACCCCGACGGGATCTTCAGCTCGCGATTGTTCTTAATCGGCACGGAAACAAGATATTTCTCCGTTTCCTCTTTCTCCGAGAAAGGCAGGTTATAACGATACACTTTATCACTCAACAAAAACATCCAGTCCTGCGCCCTCACCAGACTATCCATCGTGCGCGCGTCATAACCGATCGAGTACAAAGCCCCCACGAGAGCCCCCATACTCGTGCCCGCGATATAATCTATCGGGATACCCGCCTCTTCCAGCACCTTCAACACACCGATATGCGCCACTCCTTTCGCCCCGCCGCCACTTAACACCAACCCCACCTTTTTGCGCTGCGCCTGAACATCCAATACAAGAAACAATACAAGAAGAAAAACCAAAGACCGCTTCATAGTTTATTAAGTTTTGCCGAAGGCAAGTTATAAAATCACTCAAAAATACTTATTTCCCGGGAATAATCAAAATAAAGTTTCGCCGCGGGTAAAACTTTATTTTAGTTGTAACCTGCAACTCGCCGAAGGCGAATGTAACTTGCAACTTTTATCTCACCCCTTCCCATATCCAAAAATAAATACTAAATTTGCCGTGAGACAAAAAAGATGTACTATGACAAAAATACTTGTGATTGACGACGAGAGGAGTATCCGCAATTCCATGAAAGATATTCTCCAGTACGAGGGACACGAAATCGTGCTTGCCGAGAACGGCATGGAAGGACTCGTGGCAGTGAAATCGGAGAAACCGGATATTGTATTTTGCGATATAAAAATGCCCAAAATGGAGGGCATCGAAGTACTGGAACGTATCAAAGAGTTTTCCGCCGACACCCCGGTTATCATGATATCGGGACACGGAACGATAGACACGGCAATCGAGGCCATTAAGAAAGGAGCCTACGACTTTATCGAGAAACCGCTGGACTTGAACCGGCTGTTGATCACCATAAAGAATGCGACAGACAAACACTTGCTGATACACGAAACCAAAACACTGAAAAACAAAGTCAGCAAGCGATACGAGATGATCGGTCAATCCGACGCACTCAACCGCGTGCGCTCCATAATCGAGAAAGTGGCAGCCTCCGATGCCCGCGTGCTTGTCACGGGACCTAACGGCTGCGGCAAAGAACTGGTAGCCCACCAGCTGCACGAGCTCAGTCACCGGAAAGAAAGCACTTTCGTGGAAGTAAACTGTGCCGCTATCCCCTCCGAACTGATCGAGAGCGAATTGTTCGGGCACGAGAAAGGTTCTTTCACCTCCGCCATCAAACAAAAGAAAGGAAAGTTCGAGTTAGCCACCGGCGGCACCCTCTTTCTGGACGAGATCGGCGACATGAGCCTCAGCGCGCAAGCAAAAGTGTTACGCGCCTTGCAGGAGCAGAAAATAACCCGCGTGGGCGGTGACGCGGACATCAACGTTGACGTACGCGTAATCGCGGCCACGAACAAAAACCTGAAAGAAGAAATCAAACGGGGTAATTTCCGGGAAGACCTCTACCACCGCCTAAGCGTCATCATCATCGACGTCCCGCCATTAAATCAACGGTTGGAAGATATCGAGATACTGGTTCCCCATTTCCTGACAGACATCTGCACCGAAATGGGCATCGCCCCGAAAAACATCACCGCGGACGCTATTGATGCCCTCAAAGAGTGCGAATGGACGGGTAATATTCGTGAACTACGCAACGTCGTGGAACGCTTGGTCATTCTCGGCGGGAACACCATCACCCGGGAAGACGTGAAAATGTACAGATAAAACAGTTCATAAAGTTTATAAAGTTCATAAAGTTTATAAGGTTTATAGACCCCCGCGGGGCGTTTTGTCCACGGCAGCTTGAGCTGCCGATAAACACTGTCCGAAGAACTCCCGTTACTTTATGAACTTTATGAACCTTACAAACTTTATAAACTTTACAAACCTTATAAACTCCCCTCTCATGGGCAAAGACAACAAACTACACATCATCCTGTTAGGTCGCCGCAACAGTGGAAAAAGTTCCTTGATCAACACCTTGACAGGCCAGAATATAGCTATCGTTTCGGACGTTGCCGGAACGACTACCGACCTCGTGAAAAGAAGCTACGAGATTCCCGGCTTCGCGTCGGTCATATTTATCGACACGGCAGGCGTCGACGACTCCGGCGCGCTGGGTGAAGCACGCGTAGCGAAAACACGTGACGCCATCTCGCTAGCCGACATCGCCATCCTTGTCATCGCGGGCAATCAATTCGAGGAACACGAGCGGCAACTCGCCGGGCGTTTCAAGAAACAGGAACTCCCCTTCCTTATCATTCACAACAAAAAGGACGAAGCTCCCCTCTCGCCGGCATTGAAGGAACGCCTCACGCGGGAATACAGTTGTCCGGTCATCGACTTCTCGACCCGCGACATGGATACCACTCCCGTTCTGGATGCCTTGAAAAGCGTGTGGCACGCGGAAAACGACAGCCCGCGATCGCTCGTCGGCGACTTGATTGCCCCGGGTGACATCGTGTTGCTCGTCACCCCGATCGACTCCGAGGCTCCCGCCGGACGCATGATCCTTCCACAAGTACAAATGCTCCGCGACATACTCGACAACCACGCCACCGCCATCGTCCTGCAACCGGAAGAGATCACCTGTTTCCTCGCGAATACCGGGATACGTCCCCGCCTCGCGATCACGGATAGTCAAGTATTTAAAAAAGTAGCGGCACTCGTTCCGCCCGAAATACCGCTGACAAGTTTCAGCATCGTGCTGGCACGCCACAAGGGGAACTTCGACGCTTACATGAAAGGTACTCCCCGGATAGAACGACTGCAAGAGGGCGATCGCGTGCTCATGCTCGAATCCTGCTCCCACCACGTGTCATGCGAGGACATCGGGCGGCATAAAATCCCCCGTTGGTTACAGGATTACACGGGCAAAAACTTTCAATTCGATTTCATCGCGGGACTGGACGCCATCACCCGCCCCATCACCGACTACGCCATGGTCATCCAGTGCGGCGGTTGCATGATCACGGGCAAACAACTTAAAAACCGCCTCCAACCCGCCATCGAAGCCGGCATCCCCGTCAGCAACTACGGAATGACCATCGCCTACCTGCACGGGATATTCCACCGGGCAACGGAGGTTTTCCAAACGAAATAAAGGTATGCCGGGGCATACCTTTATCACGTTTGAAAAGTTACATTTCAACCGCTCTCGTGCTTTTTCTTCAAGGTGAAGATCGTGTCGGCGAGTACCTGCATTCTCTCGTCGAATTGCCGGGCGTGTTCGCCGGGGGCGTCCTCGACACCGGACACGTCGTCGAGGATACTATCAAGAAGCGCATCCCTTTCCTCCGCGGCAACCGCCGCGTTCTCCCCGCTCGCTATCCTTCTCGCTTTCTCCTCTTCTCGTTTTTCTTCCTCCGCCTCCCGGAGTCGCTCGCGTTCGGTTGCCCGTCTTGCCAGTTCCATGTCGACGGCGGCATTCAGTTTATCAATCGCCCCGGCAAGCGGGAACTTCAACTTCATATCTTTAGCGATACGATTGATTGCCACGAGGTTGGAATCACCTTGCAGCTTGCACTCGGAATCGGACGTCGGTTTCCCGTTGGCGCGAGCGGTGAAAACGTAAGCGAAAAGCGTGTCGAGATTGACGTTCGCGGGAATTGCCGTCGAGGTCGATCCTTCCTCCGACCGCGCGCGCAATCGCTGCACGATGCACGTTTTGCTCGTCGGGTCGTATAACACGCAATACCCCACGTCGTCCGGGTTACGGTTTGTTCCCAACGTCGTGTCCGCTGCCTGCACGCAGGAAATTTTGCGCGCTTCCCTGTCGAGCGTCACGGTCACGGCAATCGGCGGCACTTTGCCCGCGGCAAGAATCAGGTTCGGGTAATCGATCAGGTAAGTGTATTGTTTCGACACGCTCTGCTCGGGATCGTACGGGGTTTCCGGGTCTATCTTTACCGCCGTTGACACGCCCGTCACGGCGTTCACGCCCACGAAACGGGAATGCCCGGAAGCCTCCCGCCCGGTGTACGGGAAACCCACTTTCGCCCCCGGCAACAGGTAACCGCCTTCCCTGCCCAACCCGCCGAAGGCGGCATCGTTCTTCGCCACGGTTTCGTTCAGCTTCACTTTCTTGTTCGACAAGAGGCGCACCACGGTCACACCCGGTTCAAACGGGTGGGGGTAATGTACTTGGTCAAGCAACGTGCCTCGCACGCTTGAGCATCCTACAATTCTCTTTCTCATAGTTTTTAATTTTAAACAGTTAATAAAAGTCCGGCACTAACCGTCCGGCAGGACAGGAAGTGCACGCGCATCTTTCCGCGATTTACAGGGAAGATTTATGTTCTTTTCCAATCACAAGTTAGAACTATTATTTTCATTTCCAATGGAATTTGATGTTAAATATTAATATTTTTTAATTCTTAATACCACTCTTTTACACGACTATATCAAACACCATGTAAACAACACGTGTACAACAATATACAGCCTAAAACCAGTCGTATCCCGCGTGGCTTACTTATGCAGAACTCATGCAGAACTTATTAACAAGTTGATAACATTTTCTGATAAGTACTTTGTTAATTCAAAATAATTGTTTATTTTTACATGGTACGGGATAAAGAGGGGATTAGTGTAACCGTTTAATTCGATAGCCATGGGAAGAAAAAATCAATCCGACCCGACGCGCAAGAGTTTTATCCTGAACGGGATAAGATATTATTACCGGAACGATAAACTATGCGCCATGCCAGCCAAGCGGGAGAAAGTGGAGCGACCCGCCACGGAGAAACAACAAATGGCGAGGGACGCCATGGAGATAACGGGAACGTTTCCTGTCAACTTTTTCCGGCTCTCCCCGGTGCTCTACTTCGCGTGGAACATGTACGGGGAGTGTTTCAGCCTAACCTACTTGGATATTTTCAGGAAGCTCAATTATCCCGTGCTCGACTTGAAGTTGCAGGGCGTGGATTACTTTCCCGATTTCCACTTCTGCAAGGGCGATCTCGTGCCGCCGAGGGATACGCGGGTGAACCGCGAGGGGTGGACGTTTTTTCTCTACTGGAACGCGCCCGCCCGCGAGTACGGGCGGGCGAACCCGAATGACTCTCTGGCACTGGGATTTTTCTATGACTCGCGCCCCGATTCGCCGCAATTCATCATGACATCCTTCACCCGCGGCGAATGTTTCGCGCGAATCGCCCTCCCCGACTCCGCCCACCCGGAAACGGAAACCGTGCATCTCTACCCGTTCTTCACGTCGCCCGACTGGAGCGCGTACTCCGATAGCAGGTACGTGAAAGCAGAAGTTATCGATCTGGTGATCCCGTGATTCACGATTTATGATTTACGATTTCTTGATTTATGATTGGAGTACTACTTCGCTTCGGCAATCCTTCAATCATAAATCGTAAATCATAAATCATAAATTAAAACGTGAACCCTACCCCGATCGTGTACGGGTGCAATTCAGGGGATTTGCTCTTTTTAAACATGTTGGTCAACGTGTAGTTTCCCCAGAGGCACACGCCGTGATACCCGACATGTACCGTCCAATCGGCTTTCAAGGGAATCATGCCGTAGCTGTCCGAGTTTTTCTTCCGGTGCTTGTCGCCGTTCTCGTCCTTGTACACGATTTTCGTCTTCGAGTGAAGCCGCACGCCGCCGACAACCCCGGTAGACAGGTAAGCTCTCCGGCGCACGGACGCGGGGAATTGCCATTCCACGAGAAGCGGTATCGTCATGTAGAGCGTCTTGAAAGTGCTTCTTTTTGTGTTGCCGATTCCCAGTTCGTCCAAGGGAAGAGGGCGCAGCATACCGTGTTCGTCTTTACGTATCGTGATATCCCGGTCGAAACAAAGCCGTTGATACTCGAACCCGATTCCCGTCACCACGCCGAGAGTCCGCCGCTCGTTCAACCCCATGCCGTGGGAGAAGAGATTGAACTGCATGGCGAACGAATTTCCCCAGTCCAATTCCATGAAATCGTCCCCCCCGTACTTGGAATAGTCCGTGTTGGCAAAATTCACGAACCCGAGATAGAAACCGCTCCAGTGTCCCCGGAAGAGGTGCCGTAGAGCACGTCGGTTCTCCTCCCTTACCGTTTTCAAGGGAACCTCGGAATAGCGCCTCGGTCTTCTCCCCGACTCTCTCACCGTGTTGTCCCAGATAATCATTTCCGATTCCCGGACGACGGTATCGACCTTTTCGCTTTTCTGCCGGATCGTGTCCACGCGCCAGTTGTCGCGGATAACGACAGTATCTCTCCGTGCCGACACGGGCAGCACGCACACCATAAACATTACATATACAACCACCTTTTTCATATTCTTTTTCTTTAGATTATTTTCTTTTATCACATGACGGTTGAACACCCCCGATTGTTACAGGCGATCTTCATCTTTTTCCTCCCTGTTCCTGAATCGGCTCACCACGTTTCTTCCCGCGTTGACGATCGAGCTGAGAATATTGTCCGAACTCTCGAGATCGGGAGCGATGACGCGGAGCGGGCGGGGACGCTGTTCCTTCACTTCCAGCCTTACCCGCACGCCCTCGTAGGGGGAAACCAGCATTTCATTCGGTCGCGGCGGCAGTATCTCGGCGTGAACGACGATGTTTTTCGCACTCTCGATCAAGTTGACGGGTTCCACCCGTTCCGTCGGCACGGTGGGCGTCGTGACGGGAACGATATCAACTCGCGGCTTATCCTCTTGCCGGGGTTCCATCTTCTCCGGTTCCGTCACCCGCGCGGGGAGTTCCGGCAAGGAAACCGGTTCGGTTCGCGCCGTAAGCCGCGGCAGGCTGTCCGAGGAAAATTCCCGCTCCCTCGTGATATACAAAACAAGTACCACTGCAAAAATGGCAACCGCGGCGACTCCCGCGTAACGCTTCATCCAGACGATCACCGCCGGGTAACGACGCGTCGCGTCTTTCCTCCCGAACACCTGCCCGCGGTCAGGTTGCACCCGTGTCGCACGGTACGCCGCCACTTCCCTCCCGAATTCATCCTCCCCCGCGTTATCGCGTACCCATTGCCGCTCTTCCTCGGTTATCACGCCTTCCGCCTCAGCTATGGCATGGTAGGCAAGTTCCCTCGCGGATGCGTGCCGCTTCAATTCTTCCTTTTTCCCGAACACATCCCGTTCCGGTTGCAGGCGCACGCCGTCCATCCCGTCCAACAACTCCTCCAGATCGGGATTCGCCAGCAGAAACGCCCGCAACTCCTCGCGGCACTCCCCCGGCAGCACACCGTCGAGGTAATCCATGAAATAAATCTCGTAATTCTCTCTCGTTATCATATCTTCTCCCGCTTAAACGACCACGTCCGGTCGACGGATAAACTCCTTCATAAATGCCCTCGCCCGAAAGATGTACACTTTCACTTGCGATTCGTTCAGTCCCGTGATCTCCGCTATCTCTTGATAGGAATACGCCTCGTAATCCCGCAGCAGAACGACGGTTTTCTGTACCGGCGGCAATTTCGCCAAAGCCGATTCCAGCACCTCCCGCAATCCCGTGTAAGCGGGCGAGGTGTCCTCCACCCGGTCGCCGACGGACTCGATGTCCCCGAACTTGTTCTCGCGCCGCAGGATATCGATCATCCGGTGATAGGACGTGCTGAAGAGGAAAGCCTTGGCTTTCCCGTAATCGACGCGGGCGACCTCCTCCCACAGTTTCAGGTAACTGTCCTGCACGATGTCTTCCGCCATTTCCCTCGACCTGCACATCTTGTGTATAAAACGATACACGTCATCGGAGAACGCATCCACCGCCCGGTTATATTCCACCCTATTCATTACCCTCCTCTTTTGCCGGCAAGGAAACCCGCTTCACGTCGCGCCAACGGACGTACCTCGCTGCGCCTTTCGCGTCGAACACGAGTATGCCGTCGTTGTCAAAGGTCACGTCGCGCTCTTCACCCAACACCAGCTCGCCGCCGTTGCCGAGTTGCAGCCACGTGTACTTGTGATTCTTCGGCTCTATAACCCGGATATTCCGGAAAGGAATACGATACGCCACGTTACCGTTCCGCCCGTCCAACAGCTCGAAATCCATCGCCTCGTCCAGATCGTACGCCAGCACGCCTTCCAGTACCTCGCCCCGTTTCAGCTCCACCGTGCCCCGTATCCGCCGGGGCGACATGAAATCGCTATACTTCAGCAGGTTTACCTGATTCAACGGGATGCTTTTGAACGTCTTGAAATCCGCCCATCCCACGACGACCTGCCCCACGGACGGCATATTCACCACGATTCCCCGGTTTCTCTCGTCCACGTCATTCTCGCCCCACAGGACGAACTCCCGTCCGCTGTTCAACACCACCTGACATGAATTTCCCGACGACGCGATGCTTCGTATATTCTTGAAAGCGATAGTGATACCGCTCGTTCCCGAACGCCCGTCCAACACGTGGGACAACGAATTTTCGTCCCTGTCCCATTGCACGATGCCCGTGTACCGCCCGTGAGGTGTTTCCACCGTACCCGTGATAGGCGTATCGGCGGGTTCCCTCGCCGTGTCGGGGGCCGCGCTAAAAACGATCTCGCTGATAAGATCCCACGCGATAGCGGTTTCCTTGTCCGCCTCTATCCTCAAGCTGCCCCTGTTGCCGGATGGCAACCAATCCTCCAGTTCGATGATATGCCCGTCGCGTATCTCCAACTCGATCCGGTTATCCCCGATCACGCGAATCCGCTTGATGTTCCCGAAGCGACAGGCAAACTGATGGGCGACAGGTACAACTTCGTTCACGTAATGGGTATAAGGATTTTCCGGCTTGGACGCGGAGAATATATCCGTCCAGTATAAATTCCTTCCCCAGTAAATATAACCGCTTACCGTCGTGTTCATCACGGTATGTATCTCCCCGTGAATCCGGTAATCCTTCGCCTGTGCCCGGGTTTCCGCCACCCCGGTACAAAATACGACGCACGCTATCAGTAACTTTTTCAACATACAGAATCTTGTTTATCGATATGACGAACAAGTATAGTGAAAAGTTACAAAATAATTGAAAGTTGAAAATGGAAAATTGAAAATGAAAAACTACCACCCCTAGCCCCTTCGGTGTAAGGAGGGGCTAGGGGTGGTAGTTTCTCAACTCGCCGAAGGTGATTACTTCCCGTACCCCGGTTTTCCCAGAAGCATGAACATATTATTCTTGTACGCTTCCACGCCCGGCTGGTCGAAGGTGTTCACGCCGAGGATGCCGCCGGATATGCCGCAAGCCAGCTCGTAGAAGTAGAACAGTTGTCCCAAGTAATATTCCGTCAATTCGGGTATCACAACACGGATATTAGGCACGCCCCCGTCCACGTGAGCCAGTTGGGTTCCTAGTTCCGCCATCTTGTTCACTTCGTCGATGCGTTTGCCCGCCAGATAGTTCAATTTATCCAAATCGTGGGCGTCACAAGGCACCAGCAACTGGTGTTTCGTCTTCTCGACAGAGAGCACCGTTTCAAACAAATCCCGGCGTCCTTCTTGAATATATTGTCCCATGGAATGCAGGTCTGTCGTGAAATCCACGCTAGCGGGGAATATGCCTTTGTGTTCTTTTCCCTCGCTTTCCCCGTACAACTGTTTCCACCATTCCGCCACGTAATGCAGTTTCGGGTTGAAGTTGACAGTGATCTCAATCGTGTACCCTTTCTCGTACAAAGCATTGCGCACGGCGGCATAGGTGGCGGACAGTTCAGCCCCGTTCTCTTTGCCGTACGTTCTCATGTCGGCGGCACCTTTCACCAACGCCCGGATATCATGCCCGGCAATGGCAACAGGCAGTAATCCCACGGGAGTCAGCACGGAGTAACGTCCCCCGACATTATCCGGGATAACAAACGTTTGGTATCCTTCCTTGTCCGCCAGAGCGCGCAAAGCCCCTTTCCGCTCGTCCGTGATCGCCACGATACGCTGACGGGAAACCTGCACCCCTTCCTGCCCGATTAATTGTTCTTTCAACAAACGGAAAGCAACTGCCGGCTCGGTGGTGGTTCCCGATTTGGATATGACGCATATCCCGAATTTCTTGTCTTTCAAAAACTCCTGCAACTCGTACAAGTAATCCTCGCTGACGTTATGCCCGGCAAAAACGACCTTTGTACCGGAGAAGGCGTCGAAACTGCCCGCCATCGACTCGATCACCGCCTTGGCACCTAAGTACGAGCCGCCGATGCCGACAATGACCACCACGTCCGTTTCTGCCCTCAGTCGCGCGGCACACGCCTCTATCCGATCCAGTTCTTCACTCGTGATCCGTGCCGGAAGATCCAACCATCCAAGAAATTCACTTCCTTTACACGTTCCGTTTTCCAAGCCTTTCAATGCCTGTGATGCTTTTTCCCTTCGCGCGGAGATCTCTTTCTCTCCCACGAACGGCAATACTTTCGAGTAGTCAAGTTTAACGCGATTCATTGTTTCTGTATTTTATTATTCGCCTTTTCGAGATTTCAACAAATCCCTGTACCGGGACGCATTCTCGTAATCTTCATTCTTTACGGCTTCTTCCAACAAACGTTGCAAATCTTCCTCTGTTAATTCCGATTCTTTCACTTTTGCTATCTCCGCCTGTACTTTTTCCAAGTGTTCTTTTATAATACTCGTGTCGGCTATAGGTATTGCCGTTTGGATAATCACCTCCCTCGTGATGTAAATCGGGCAATTGTAGCGCAACGCAAGGGCCACGGCATCCGAAGTCCTCGAATCTATCTTCAGTATCTCCTCCCCGCGACGGAAACGCAATTCCGAATAAAAGATACCCGCTTCCCAGTGATAAATAGAAACTTCTTCCAAGGTAGCTCCCAGACTATCTGCCAGATTCTTTACCAGATCATGCGTGAGGGGGCGTTGCGAATCGAGGTGTTCCAACTGTATGGCGATCGACTGCGCCTCTGCTATCCCGATAATAATGGGAATACGGAAGGCGTCGTGTTCTTCCGCGAGTACTAACGCGTATGCCCCCGTGGTCGACATACTCTGGTATGACAGCCCGAAAACTTTTAATCTGATTCTATCCATAAAACCTGTATCATTTTAGATTCTTGATCTACGAGTTTAAACCCGGCATGGTTTCCCCCGCGAAATCACTTCTTCAACGGCGCCCTGTATATACGTGCCAATCCTCCAAGGCTTGTTTCCCTGTATTTTGCCTGCATGTCGCAGCCCGTTTGCATCATCGTTTCGACAACGTCGTCAAACGACACTTTGTGCCGCCCGTCGGAGAACAACGAGTAAATGGCACACTCCCGCGCTTTCTGGGAAATGAACGCGTTACGCTCGATACAAGGGATTTGCACGTAACCGCCTACCGGGTCACAGGTCAATCCCAAGTTATGCTCGAATCCCATTTCAGCCGCGTACTCTATCTGCATCGGGGAACCGCCGAGAATCTGGGCGGCGGCACCTGCCGCCATCGCGCAAGCCGTTCCCAGTTCGCCTTGACACCCTACTTCCGCACCGGAAATAGAACCGTTGGTCTTCACGATGTTACCGATCAACCCGGCTGTTGCCAATCCTTTTATGATTCGTTTGTCACTTATGTTCTGGTCATGTTTCAAGAAATACAGCACGGACGGAACCACTCCCGCGGAACCGCAAGTGGGAGCCGTCACGATCTTGCCCCCGGCAGCGTTCTCCTCCGCCACTGCCAAAGCCGCAGCAAACACCATTCCCATGTGGCGCAAGGTTCCCGCGGATTGTTGAGCCCGCACGTGATACGAGCAAGCCTTGCGGGCTAACCGCAAATTGCCGGGCAACACGCCCTCATTCTCCAACCCGTTGTGGATACTGTCCACCATTACCCGCCACACTTCCTCGAGGTAATCGAATATTTCCTGTCCCTCGTGCAATTCCACGTATTCCACGAAAGAACGCCCCTCGGACTTGCACCAATCCAAGATATCGGTCATCTTCGTGTCCGGGTATATGTCGTCCGAGTTGAAAGTCCCCTGTTCATCCCATAAGGCTCCGCCCCCGACACTATATACCTCCCAACGATCCGCAACCTCCCCGTTGTTCAACGCCTCGAACAGCATCCCGTTCGGATGATGCGGCAAGGACT
This sequence comes from Butyricimonas hominis, assembly GCF_014287455.1. Lineage (NCBI taxonomy): Bacteria > Pseudomonadati > Bacteroidota > Bacteroidia > Bacteroidales > Odoribacteraceae > Butyricimonas > Butyricimonas hominis. The sequence goes on along the minus strand of NZ_JACOOH010000002.1, from coordinate 524,297 downwards.
TATCGGATTCCCACACGATTTCCGTGTCGTCGGGACGATCTATCATTTTCTGAATTGCCACGTCCGTACCATGCCCCACGCCCGTGAGAGCCAAGCTGCCGAATAAAGTCACCCGATAACGCTCCGCGTCGGGATTTCTCTCCTTGAAGAAAAGTGCCGCACGTCCCGGTCCCATTGTATGGCTGGATGAAGGTCCATACCCTATTCTAAATATTTCTCTGATTGATTTCACGTCCTCTATTTTAATTTCTTGATTTATGATTTCTTGATTTATGACTTATGATTTAACCGAAATGCCTATGCTCTTTTAATCGTAAATCGTAATTCATAAATCGTAAATTAATAAGTTTTAAATAAAAAAAGGCAGTTCTATAAGCCGGGTTCTGTACCTTTCGGTTTCTATCATTTATCTACTCCGCGAATCACTTCGCGGCTCTAGCGACCTACCCCCCGGCATCGATCGGGCAAACCTTAATTGCCGGTATACATGGTCTTGCAACTCGTGAGGCGTACGGCTATCCCGGTCACCCGGGATACCGGTGGGCTCTTACCCCACCTTTTCACCCTTGTTCCGCGAACGGAACGGTTGTTTTCTGTTACACTACTGTATCCTTTCGAATACCTTCCCGTTAGGAAGCACGATGCCCTTCGTTGCCCGGACTTTCCTCTCTCCCTCGCGGGACAGCGATAGAACGAACTGCCTTTTTATATTTATGATTTATGATTTTAGATTTATGATTCCCCCGCTCGTGCTCTCCCTCTCGAAAAATCTAACCATCAAACCTTTTTTATTTTCAATTTTCAATTTTCAATTTTCAATTCTCCATTTTCAATTAGTTAAGAATCGGGTCTTCCGGGAAATTCGCCCACAATTTGTGCTTGCCACCCAAAGAACTCATGACCTGTTCCCATAGTCCGCTATTCGGAACGGTAAACAACACGTCCGCGGAAATCGTACCCACCATCCACGAGTTTTCTTTCAGTTCATTGTCTAATTGCGTTTCCGTCCAGCCGCTATAACCGGCAAAGAAACGAATTTCCTCTTGCAATATCTTTCCGGCTTGTAACATCTCCGTCACTGCCTTAAAATCTCCGCCCCAGTATATCCCGTCCGCTATCCGTACCGAATCGGGGATATCGTTTCTCCGGTGAATGTAATACAATTGGTTACGTTCTACCGGTCCCCCGATATACACCGGGAAATACACCCCGTCCAATTCCTTCACCAATTCGGACGCCGTGTAAGGTAACGGCTTGTTCAAAACAAACCCCACGCTTCCCGAATCATCATGCTCCACTATATAGACCACGGAACGGTTAAAATACTTCCCCTCCAGAAAAGGTTCGGCAATCAATACCTTTCCAACTTCAACACGGTCATTATTATGACGTATCTGAAACAGATCCTGAAATTCCTTTTCCACTAGTTTTCGTTTTTACAAGTCAAATATATCACTAAATTTGTATCAATAAAGCGTTAATGCAAAGATAAAAAAATGTACAAAACATTCATCATATTACTCCTATCTTTATTTATTAACACCTTCGCGAAGGCACAAAGTATCGTACCCTCCATCGTTATCGGCAGGGATACGTTGCCTCATGTCACTCTGGATGAGGTCAATGTGTTCGCGAAAAGGATCAACGCACGCAAATACGCCCGCCAGCAAAAACGCAATCATCGACTGGTACACAACGTCCGCAAGGCTCTCCCTTACGCAAAAATAGCCGCCGCAAAGATTAACGAGATTGAAGCACTGCTCGCGCAAGCGCACTCGAAACGGGAAAAAGAGCGAATTATCAAAGAAGAATACAAGCAACTCATGAAGACATTCAAAAAACCTCTCATGAGCCTGACCGTCACGCAAGGGAAAATACTCGTGCGTCTGATCTACCGGGAAACAAATAACTCTTCGTTTCATCATATCAAGGAATACAAGGGAAGCGTGAACGCCTATTTCTGGCAATCTCTTGCCCTCCTCTTCGGCAATAACCTCAAAGCCGATTACGAACCGGAAGGAAGGGACAAGGAGATAGAGGAGGTGGTACGACAGATAGAAAAGGGTTTGTAAAGTTTATAAAGTTCATAAGGTTTATAAAGTTTGTAAAGTCTATAAGGTCACGGGAGGCTTTCGGACAAGATTTATCGGCAGCTATGCTACCGTGGACAAAGTGCCTCGCAAGAGTACATGAACCTTATAAACTTTATAAACCTTACAAACTTTATAAACTAAAATAGTATCTTTGCCTTTATGAAATACGAAGAGATTATTGCGGATATAAAGAAAGGGAAATATTTCCCAATTTACTTTTTATCAGGCGAAGAGCCCTATTTCTTGGATGAAATAGCGAATAAAATAGAGAAGAGTGCGCTCACGGAAGATGAAAAGGCGTTCAACCAAACTATTTTATACGGGAATGACGTATCCATGACCGCCGTGACCGATACTGCCCGACGTTTCCCGATGATGGCACAAAGACAAGTCGTTATCGTAAAGGAAGCCCAGAATATCCGGGATTTCGAGAATCTGCTTCCTTATGTCGACCATTTCCAACCGACCACGATACTGGTATTTTTATATAAAAACAAAAAGCCGGACAAACGCAAAGGGGTGTTCAAGAAATTGGCTTCTTCTCCCAACTGTGTCTATTTTGACTCGGCAAAACTTTACGACAACAAGATTCCCGACTGGATCGTGTCATATTGCAAAGAGAAGAAATGCATGATCTCCCCGAAAGCTGCGAATATATTGGCGGATAGTCTGGGCAATGACCTTAGCAAAGTAGCGAATGAACTGGATAAACTCATGCTGCTACTTCCCGGCGGCGGAGAGATCAAGGAAAACCTTGTCGAAGAACACACGGGTATCAGCAAAGAGTTCAACACGTTCGAACTCACCGCAGCTATCGTTGCCATGGATCACCTGAAAGCCAACCGTATCGTGAACTACTTCGAGGCAAACCCCAAGAACAATCCCTTGATTCTCACGATCACCATGCTGTTCCGCTATTTTCTGAACCTGCTCACGTACCATTACCAGAAGAAGAGTACTCCAAGCCCACAGGAAATGGCAAAGATTCTGGGAATAAACCCCTACTTCATGAAAGATTACACGGAAGGCGCCAAAAGATACAACGCCATGAAATGTGCCAACATTATATCATGGCTAAGAGAATATGACCTCAAATCCAAAGGTGTCGGTAACGCTAACATCTCCGACGGTCAATTATTAAGAGAATTGATATTCAAAATAATGCATTGAGAATGGAAAAGATTACAACCCTGCAACCCGCCAAAGGCGAACATAAATCACGGGCCATATTCCTAGACCGAGACGGTACGATAAACTCCGATGAAGGTCACTATTACATTTATAAAAAAGAAGATTTCGTTTTCAACCCCGGTGTCATAGACGGCATCCGCCGATTGAACGAAGCGGGTTATCTGGTTATCGTAGTAACCAACCAAGGCGGCGTGGCCAAAGGAGAATATACCATTGAAGACGTCGAGGCGGTACACGCCTACATGTGCGCAGAACTTAAAAAGCACGGGGCACGTATCGACAAAATATACTATTGCCATCACCATGACAGCGTGGCTCCCTGCTCCTGCCGAAAACCCGCCCCCGGCATGATCGAGCAAGCCATACGGGAATTTGATATCGACAAATCCGCTTCCCTGTTGATCGGCGATGGCGGACGGGATATCGAAGCCGCGGAAGCTGCCGGAATACGAGGTATCAAGATCAAGAAAAACAGTGATTTAACCCCCGTAATCGATCATATTTTAAAAGAATCACTCTAAAATGCCGCCAGCAACAGATCTATATCTCTGGAAACCAAACCGTATTTATCGGCAATAATCTTTTTGGTCAGTACACCGTTATATATATATACCCCGTGTCGTAACCCGGCATCACTCTTGATAGCGGGATTGAATCCCCCACCGCGGGCAATCTTCTCGAATAGCGGGATAAACAAGTTACTGTAAGCGATAGATGCCGTCCGAGCAACCCGTGAAGGCACGTTCGGCACACAATAATGAATCACGCCGTTGTACATGTACGTGGGATTATCGTGAGTCGTGGGACCGGAAGTTTCTATACATCCGCCATGTTCGATGGACATATCCACGATCACTGCCCCCTGTTTCATCAACTTTACCTGTTCCTCGGAAACCGTGATTCCCAAATCATCGTCAAAGAAACGCAAAGCCCCAATCAACACGTCGGCAGACAATAATGCCCGTTCCAACACCGGTGTATGGAACACGGAGGTGTACACCCGTTGTCCCAAGCAATGATTCAGACGTCGCAACCTATCCAGAGAATGATCGAACACTTTCACCTCCGCCCCCAGAGCCAAAGCCGTCCGAGCAGCGTACTCGCCAAGAGTTCCGGCTCCAAGAATAACCACCTCGGCAGGCGTCACCCCGGTAATCCCTCCCAACAGGATACCTTTCCCCTCGCGGGAATTACTTAGGTACTCGCTGGCAATCATGATCGCCGAGTTTCCCGAAATCTCGCTCATCATCTCCACCACCGGATAAGTCCCGTTCTCCCCTTTCAATATATCAAAACCGATAGCGGTAACTTTCTTCTGCATCATCTCCACGATAGCTTCTTTCCGTAACTCGAACAGTTCTATCGGGGACAGAATCACCTGACGGTCACGCATCACCTCCACATCCTCTTGCATCACGGGTGTCGGTTTCAAAATAACATCAGACGTGTAAACCTCCTCGCAGGTATCTACCATTTGCGCCCCGGCATCCGCGTAGTCCCTGTCATGATAATGCGCCTGCTCCCCCGCACCCCGCTGGATAAGAATAGAATGCCCGAAGTCTACCAAGACTCCTACGGCTTCGGGTGTCAGGCAAATCCGGTTCTCCCGACGCCCCGTTTCATCCGGCAACCCGATAGTCATTCGCTTATGACGGCGTTCCCCGAAGACTTCCTTCTCTTGGTACAAAAACCATTCCCTGTTTATCTGCGCACCTAACATTTTACCCGAATTATCCATGCGATTCTGATTTAGTATTTATAATTTTAATCTATCGTCAATTCTCTCCGCCCGTCTTCCAATTCGGTAAAACGGCAAATTAACGTGTTCTCCGGCAATAACGATTCAATCATCTCCGGCCACTCGATAAAACAACGGTTCCCGCTATAAAAATACTCCTCGTACCCGAAATCCATCGCCTCCTCCACGTTCTTCACCCGATAGAAGTCAAAATGGAAAACCGAATCCCCCCGTGCCGTCAGATACTCGTTCACGATAGCGAAAGTGGGTGAATTTACATCATCCTCTATCCCAAGCTGCTCGGCAACAGCCTTCACGAAAGTCGTTTTTCCCACTCCCATGGGACCGTATAATGCATATATCGTGTCTTTTCCGGTAAATTCCAGAAATTCCTTTGCCACTCTCTTCAAGTCGTCCACGCCGTCAATTATCCAACGCATAATCTATTTTATTTAAAAGTACATTATCTTTGTGATATACTTCTGTAAAGTATACCACAAAGATAATATTAGTTAACGAAAAACGAAGCTAAAAGTTAGCTTTCACTTGAAACATCTTCCTGTGGCTTCTCTTCAACTTTCACGTCTCCCGTCGGAGTCCCTTTCAAATAAGTGGGTAAATTCAATCCCGCCATGTTAAATAAATCGTTTAACGGGGGCACGGATTTCATCATTCCGGAGATAAAATTAGCGGTGGAAGTATTACCGTTTCCGGCATTATTCCCGTCCCAAACGGTAACCTTGTCAATCTTGATATTCTTAACCGCTTCCACTTGCGTTTTCACGAGTTCCGGCAACTTATCGGTAATCAACATCATCACCGCCTTGTCCGGATCGCCGGCAGCGGCTTTCACGATCCGGGCGTATCCCTCGGCTTGCTTGGTCAATACCTCGTATATACCCCGTGCCTCGGCGTCCATCTTGGCAAAGATGGCGTCAGCCTCCCCTTTTGCCAACCTGCGCAAACGTTCGGCTTCTGCCTCGGCGTCGATAATCGCTTTCTCCTTGTCAATCTGCGCGGGAACCACGATATTGGCGGCTTGCGTAGCTTTCTCCCGTTCGGCACGGGCAATCTCGGCTTCCTTCTCAGCCTTGTAAGCCTCTTCCAAGGCTCTGGCGGCTTGCACTTTCTCGGCGGCAATCGCCTTACGAGCAGCCTCTGCCTCCCGTTCCCGGCGGATAGCATCCGAATCCGCTATCAAAATCTTGGCATTATTCTCTCCATCCACGGCAGTGGCGTTAGCTTCCGCCGTCCGGATACGGGTATCCCGCACGGTTTCCGCGATACGTATATCTTTATCCCGGTCTGCCTCGGCTTTACCGATCTCACCGAAACGATTCTGCTCCGCCACGCTCTTCTTGGCATCATTGATAGCCTTCGCCGCCGCTTCTTTTCCGAGAGCCTCAATATAACCCGATTCGTCGCGAATATCCGTCACGTTCACGTTTATCAGTTTCAAACCGATCTTACGCAACTCCGCCTCGACGTTGGCACTCACGTTAGCCAGAAACTTGTCCCGGTCGGAATTGATCTCCTCGATATCCATGGTGGCAATCACCAGACGCAATTGACCGAAAAGAATATCTTTCGCCAAATCCTGAATATTCTCCAACCGTTGCCCCAGCAAACGTTCGGCAGCGTTCGTCATACTGTCCGATTCGGTAGAAATACCCACGGTGAACCGACACGGTACATCCACACGGATATTTTGTTTACTCAACGCGTTTGTCAAATTGCACTCGATAGAAATAGGCGTCAAGTCCAGAAAAGCGTAACTCTGGAACACCGGCCATATAAATGCCGCACCACCATGAATACAACGGGCCGAACTCACACCTCCCGCCGCATTTTTCCCGGTCTTACCGTACACGACCAATACCTTGTCCGACGGACAACGTTTGTAACGGGACAATATTGCCGCAAACGTCACGAACAAGACCGCCGCTATCGCGACGATCAAATACAAACTACCTTCCATAGATTCCATATTATAGCTGTTAAATAATTAAATAGTATTCTTTAAAAACGCTCCACCAACAAGGTGCTGTCATTCACCACCTCCACCACTTTAATCGGGGCTCCCGTTTCCAACTCCTCACCCAGAGTAATAGCATCAAATTCCCGGATAGCCCCTTGAACGGAGATTTGCACTTTGCCTTCTCCCCGCTTTTCTGCCGGAATCTTTAAATACACGTTTCCCTTGCACCCGACAGCATTTGCCATCTGAATCGTTCCACTCTGCTCCATCTTGCTCATAAACCGGAAAATTGCCATCACGGCCATAACCAGCAATACCCCGATCACGGCAGCCAAAAGAATCAACAAAAACTGATTCTCTATCGCTCCTTGAAAAGAGATGATCGACCAACCGAATCCCAACAGGAAATTAATAAAATTACGGAACGTGAATAATTGAAAAGGTCCGTCCCCGTCACCCGACGAATCGACATCCAAATCAACATCCATCCCCCCGTCGGCATCCATTCCCACGAAAGTCATTATGGTCTGTATAACAAATACCAAACTGGCAAACAACGTGATACACCACACCGACTGCATAAATAAACCTAAAGCATTCCACCATTCTTCCATGACAATAATTTTAAATTACATTACATACATTCCTTAATATCCTCACGCACGCACAACTAGACAAATATAAACATTTTTACAAGCATTCCAATAAAATCAGTCCATAAAGTCCGAAGAAGTCGCATGCTCGTACACGGGTATACACACTTACTTGTTAATTATCAGTTATATGTATTATTTTATAGAATATTAGCAAATTATTAACTACAAGAATTAGTTGAATAACTAAAACTTTTAGTTACTTTGCGTAAAAGATAAAAACTATGAAAGGACTAACAGCAAAAGAAGAAGAAATCATGGGATTTTTCTGGAAGGAAGGTTCTCTATTCGTGAGACAGTTACTCGCCTATTACGAAGATCCCAAACCGCATTTCAATACCCTCTCCACCATCGTGCGGGGTCTGGAAGAAAAAGGATTTCTCGGACACGAGGCTTTTGGTAACACCTATCAATACCATGCCGTCATCAGTGAAGAAGAATTTAGAAAAGGTACTTTAAAGAACGTGATCAACAAGTATTTCAACAACTCGTACCTCAATGCCGTTTCTTCACTGGTACAAGAAGAAGATATCTCACTGGAAGAACTGAAACAACTTATAGCCGAAGTAGAAAAAGCACACCAAAACGAATAACTTATGGGAACTTTTTTCGTCTACATACTGAAAGCATCCGTTTGCCTGGCAGCATTTTATCTGTTTTACAGGTTGCTGCTGAGTAAAGAAACATTTCACCGTTTCAACCGGATCGCTCTATGCGGCATTCTGGTATTATCCCTTGTTATCCCCTTCTGTGAAATAACCATTCACGATAACACCGAGATTCAGCAAACTCTTGTAAACTTCGAGCAATACATCATGCAGGTTGACGATGTCATACAGACCACGTCAGCCGCCGCGATAACACCATCCATCCCCGTGTGGATACCGCTCGCTCTGCTAGTTTACTTTCTCGGGATTCTTTTCTTTTTCGGACGTACCGCATACTCGCTCGCACACATGCTCTGTCTGGTACGCCGCAGACGGAAAGAAAAGTTGGAAAAAGGGACTATATTGGCTGTACACGACAAAGATATCGCCCCCTTCAGCTGGATGAAATACATCGTGATCTCGGAAAAAGATCTGACAGAGAATAGCAAGGAAATCCTCGCTCACGAAATGGCGCATATACGTAACCGCCATTCCGTTGACTTGTTGATTTCAGACCTTTGTATCTGTTTCCAATGTTCAACCCCGCCTCTTGGCTGCTTAAACAGGAATTGCAGACCATTCACGAATACGAGGCTGACGACTCGGTTATCCGCCAAGGCATCAACGCGAAACAATATCAATTATTATTAATAAAAAAAGCTGTCGGCACAAGGCTCTACTCTATGGCCAACAGCTTTAATCACAGTAAACTTAAAAAACGAATCACTATGATGTTAAAAGAAAAATCCAGTCCGTGGGCTCGTGCAAAGTACCTGTATGTACTTCCATTGGCGGTAATCGCCTTAACCGCTTTCGCCCGTCCCGAAATCTCCGGCGAACTAAACGAGATTTCAGCAATCAAAGTTAATGATTTTACTTCAATTCTGGAAACAAAAGCGGCAAATAATCCCGTTCCGGAACAAGACTCTCTGACAACCAAGACGACCGTGAAGACCTCTGCAAAAGATGGTGTGATTTACATTACCACCACCTCCTCCAACGACTCCTTGGTTACACTCACGATTCGCGAGGATACCCTCTCCCGCTCTTCACGCGTGTTAATTAGGGATACCGTTATCGATGGGGGGACGTATATCATATCAAGCCGTATCAGTGACGAATCCCTTGACACACATTTATTTATTGTAGAGGGACAAGAAGTAGATCAGAAAGCATTCCGCTCGCTTCCTCCCCAAATAGTCAAATCAATAACCATTCTCAAAGATAAAGCTGCCACTTCCGTTTATGGCGAGAAAGGCAGGTACGGAGTTGTCAACGTCGAGTTAGTGAAAGATTTTATCACATTTTCCCCGATATATGTTTTATCTGCTCAAGACTCAATAATTACTCTTGCAGACGGAACAAAGGTGAAACTATCATCACAAACGGATCTTGTTTCTCAAGAAATTCAACCAAACGGAAGAGAGATTCAGTTACAGGGAGAAAGTTATTTTAGCGTTACAAAGCAAGACGAACGTCCTCATTTTCGTCTCAGAATGTCTGAGGTTAAAGTTGTAACCAGTCCCTCCATAATAGAAGCATCAGGTACAATTCTGGACCAAGACGGTAACCCGATTGCAGGAGCAACTGTTTCGACTCAAGGAGTTCAAACAAATACAGACAAGGACGGTAAATTTTTACTTGTCACCGGGAAAAACGATAAACTTACCGTTACCGCTCCCGGTATGAAAAAAGTAAAAATCAAAACCGCCCCGAACCTCTCCATCCACATGAAAAAAGCACAATAATAATCACACAAAGTGAGAAATGGGACGTTCCCGTCCCATTTCTTATTATTCAATACAAAGATACTTTCCGCTTTACCCTTTTCCAACCATATTTCATAAAGAGCACACGTGTTTTCACAAACACATCTATTTAAGACATAAACACACCTTCAGGTAACCGATGTCCCGTACGGAATCCGACATAATCAGTACACACAACTGTATCACTATAGAATCACCTTCAAATTCTGTCCGAGTTCTAATATACCACATAATCCACGTGTATATCTTTTTCGCCGGGGAAAATCAAGTTGATTTTTCCGGTAGTTGGTACATGTACGTGGAGTGATTCGGTGATTTTGCCACATACATTCCTGTCATAAAAAAAGTTGCAGGTTACAGGTACAACTTGTAACCTGATAACCTGCAACTTGTAACTCGCCTTCGGCGATGTCTACATATTCATTCCACCGCAAACGTGGATGGTCTGTCCTGTCACGTAAGAGGACAAATCGGAAGCGAGGAACACGCATACTTTAGCGATATCTTCCGGCGTTCCGCCTCTTTTCAATGGAATTTTAGCAGCCCATTCTTTCCGCACGTCCTCGGACAATTGAGCGGTCATGTCCGTGATGATAAATCCCGGAGCCACGGCGTTAGCACGGATGTTGCGAGAACCTAATTCTTTCGCCACGCTCTTGGTGAAGCCGATGATACCTGCCTTGGAAGCGGCATAGTTAGCCTGTCCGGCATTACCGCTTACTCCCACCACGGAACTCATGCTGATAATAGAACCCAATTTCTGGCGTAACATGACGGCAGAAACGGCTTTCGTGAAATTGAACACGGATTTGAGGTTCACGTTAATCACGGCATCCCATTGTTCTTCGCTCATGCGCATTAACAAAGTATCTTTCGTGATTCCGGCATTATTTACAAGTATGTCAATTCGTCCGAATTCTTTAACAATCTCGTCCACGGTAGCACTTGTAGCAGCAAAATCGGCAGCGTTGGAAGCGTACATTTTCGCTTTCACGCCCAAGGCAGCGATCTCTTTCTCTGTCTCTTGTGCGATTTCGTCATACCTTAAGTCGGTAAAAGCAATATTAGCGCCTTGTCTGGCAAACTCCATTGCCACAGCTTTACCGATACCTCTTGATGCCCCGGTTACAATGGCTGTTTTTCCTTCTAATAACTTCATAATTACAGTTTTATTTAAACCTAAATTAAAGGGGACACACCCAAAAGGCGATTCTTCCCCACGGGTATTTTTACCCGCTCAAGGTGCAAAGATAGGCAATAAATTCTATTATAACATGTGATTTAGACTAAAAAAAAGAAACCGGGGAATGGCGAGTGGAGGGTTTGGAAGTATATCAAGGGCCGATATAAGGTCTAAGGCGTATCGATTCGATCATGTTATGAAAGTAAAACTTCCTAAGTGTGTCTCGCACTTATCCCCGGTATTCATTATGTATTTTTACCGTGAACGGTTGTAACATTTGATTCTCGCTGTAAAGGTAAGTATCTTTTTGATATATCCAAAAGAAACAGTTATTTTTTTACCGACTTGTGACCTATTAACTTGTAATCAAATAATTCGCGTATCGCAAATTATTTAATTATATTCGCGATGGAACATCACAAACTACAAAATTTGCAATATTAAAAGCATGAACATCAACGAACCGAACAAGGTATACTCCTCGCCTGCCATGCACACGGCGGAACACATACTAAACTCGCAAATGGTAAAATACTTCCATTGCGAACGGGCTTTCTCGGCGCATATCGAGAAAAAGAAGTCCAAGTGTGACTATTATTTCACCACCTCTCCCACTCCCGAGGATATAGCCACGGTAGAACAAGCGGTGAACGACATTATTCAACAGAACATCAACGTAGAAGAAATTTTCTACCCGAAAGACAAAGTACCTTCAAGTATCAGCATCGAACGCCTGCCCGACCCAAGCGTAGATACAGTACGCGTTATCCGTATCGGTGATTACGATCAATGTGCCTGTATCGGCGAACACGTGACGAACACAGCGGAAATCGGTACATTCCGTATAATATCACACGATTTCAACGAAGGAGTATTGCGAGTACGCTTTAAAGTGAGTTCATGAATTTTGCAATCTCAATCTTGCAAAATCATTGAAAATTGCAAACAATAAATAGCAAAACACGTGTAATTTGATGAATTATTCATACTTTTGCGGCAACGATTGCGAATAACAATTACAAAACAGATAAAGACAATGAATCTCCTTGAACAAATCAAAGAAAACGCCAAGAAGTGCAATAAAAGAATTGTACTTCCGGAAGGAACCGAAGAACGTACGTTACAAGCTGCCGATATTCTTTTGGGTGAAGGTATCGCGCAAATTATCCTAATCGGGAAACCGGAGGAAATCAAGGCTTTGGCGGAGAAATTCGAGTTAAAAAATATCGGTAAAGCAACAATCATCGATCCCGAGAACCACGAAAAAAAAGAGACTTATGCCGACTTGTTGGTTGAACTCCGCAAGAGTAAAGGGATGACAAAGGAACAAGCATTGAAACTTGTTGTTGATCCGCTTTATCTGGCAACTTTGATGATCAAAAGCGGTGATGCGGACGGTGAAGTCGCCGGAGCGAAGAACGCTACCGGAGACGTATTGCGCCCGGCGTTACAAATCGTGAAGACGCTACCGGGAATATCTGTCGTATCAGGGGCTTTCCTCCTGTTGACCAACAAACCGGAATACGGGGAAAACGGGTTAATCGTGTGCGCCGACTGTGCCGTGTTGCCTAACCCCACCGCTGAAGAATTGGCTCAAATAGCCGTGGCTACTGCCGGAACCGCAAGAGCTATCGCTAAAATCGAGCCGAGAGTGGCCATGTTGAGCTTCTCCACCAAAGGATCGGCAAAGAACGAACTGGTAGATAAAGTAGTAAAAGCAACCGAACTGGCAAAAGCAATGGCTCCCGACGTAATGATCGACGGCGAAATGCAGGCAGACGCCGCACTGGTAGCTTCCGTGGGTGCAAGCAAAGCCCCGGGCAGTCCCGTGGCCGGAAAAGCCAACGTGCTTATCTTCCCCAGCCTCGAAGTAGGTAACATCAGCTATAAACTCGTGCAACGCATCGCGGGCATCGAAGCTGTTGGACCCGTGCTACAAGGTATGGCAGCCCCAATCAACGACCTGTCAAGAGGTTGTTCGGTTAGTGATATCGTAAACCTAGTGGCTATCACGGTAAATCAAGCTGCAGCAAAATAAATCAGTTTATAAAATTATAAAGTTCATAAGGTTCATAAAGCAAGTTTACTTTATGAACTTTATAAACCTTATAAACTTTACGAACTAAATATTTCACGGACTTTAAAAACTTTATAAATTCAAATATAATGAACATATTAGTATTAAACTGCGGTAGTTCCTCCATAAAATACCAGTTGTTAGACATGGAAGGAGAGCCAACGTTACTGGCAAAAGGATTGGTAGAAAAAATCGGTCTACCGGTAGGAAGCTTCACACACAAACCGGAAGGAAAAGATAAATACGTGGTGGAAGAACCAATCAAGGATCACACCGTCGGTATTGACTTGATTCTGAAAGCACTTGTTGACCCGAAACACGGGGTGATCAAGGCTCTGACCGATATTAATGCCGTGGGACACCGCGTGGCACACGGGGGGGAATTCTTTGCCAAAAGCGTTATCGTGGACAAAGATGCTAAAGATAAAATCGCCGCTTGCTGCGAGTTGGCTCCGTTGCATAACCCGGCAAACCTGGCCGGAATCGAGACAATGGAAAAACTACTGCCGGGCGTTCCGCAAGTAGCCGTATTCGATACCTCGTTCCACCAGACACTACCGAAAGAGGCATTCATTTACGGTCTGCCCTACAAATATTACGAGCAATACCGGGTACGTCGTTACGGCTTCCACGGGACATCTCACAAATTCGTGGCTCAAAAGGCATGCAACATTCTAGGCTGGAACATCGAAGAGAAAAAGATTATCACCTGCCACCTCGGTAACGGCTCATCCATTACCGCTATCAACAAAGGTAAATCCGTCGACACCTCTATGGGCTTCACTCCCAACGCGGGGGTGCTCATGGGTACCCGTACGGGTGATCTCGACCTCGGTGCATTGTTGTATATCTGCGACAAAGAAGGACTAACCACAGCTCAAGCAAACGACTTGGTAAACAAAAAATCCGGATTACAAGGAGTGTCCGAGGTATCTTCAGACTGTCGTGACCTGCAAACTGCCGCAAGCGAAGGTAACGAGAAAGCCCGTTTGGCTCTTGACATCCTTTCTTACGACGTGAAAAAATACGTGGGTAGTTACGCAGCCGTACTGAACGGCGTAGACTTGATCGTATTCACGGGTGGCATCGGAGAGAACGACGATGAGGTACGCGAACAAGTATGCCGTAACATGGAATACATGGGTATTCATTTCGACACGGCTGCCAACAAAGGCACTCGCGGAAAAGACAAAATGTTATCCATGTCTGACTCTAAAGTGATCGTGATGAGCATCACTACCGATGAAGAATTGGTTATCGCGACAGATACGATGAATTTGGTTAAATAATTCGCCTACGGCGAGTTACATTGCTTTCGCAGTTACAGGTTTAGACAATCTCTTCGAACTTGTAACCTGTAATTGCCGAAGGCAATGCAACTTGTAACTTGCCGAAGGCAAAACCTGAAACCATGAGTTTTTTCAGTAAATTTCCCCGCACCTTCTGGGTGGCAAACACTATTGAGTTATTCGAACGTTGGGCATGGTATGGATTTTTCATGCTATTTGCCAATTACCTCACCAGTTCTTCCGACGCAGGAGGTCTGGAATTCACGCAGAGCCAGAAAGGTATCCTCATGGGCGTGGGCACTGGAATACTCTACTTCCTGCCCGTGTTGACCGGGGCAATTGCTGACCGCTACGGGTACAAAAAAATACTGGCACTCGCTTTCGTGATTTACACCTCGGCATTTATCCTCTTACCCTTGTTCTCAACATTTACGGGAGTATTTCTCATGTATCTTTATCTTGCCGTGGGTGCCGCGTTATTCAAACCGGTAATATCGGCAACCATAGCCAAGACAACCACTGATGAAACGGCATCAATAGGATTCGGCGTTTACTACATGATGGTGAACATCGGTGCTTTCTTCGGTCCTATGGTAACATTACTATTTAAAGGATCATCGCATCTCGTGTTCTACGTTTCAGCAGGGATGATCGCGTTGAATTTCATTCTGCTGCTCTTTTACAAGGAACCTCACCGTGGAAAAGTGGAACAAACCTCTCTGGCAAAGACTTTCGGGGATATATTCCGTAATATGTTCAGCATCGTACGGGATGTCAAATTTCTCGTGTTCCTGCTTATCGTGGCAGGTTTTTGGACTATGTATTACCAGTTATTCTTCACGCTGCCCGTGTTTATCTCTCAGTGGGTGGATACCAGCGTGCTTTACAACTTTTTCCACGAGTATATTCCATTTATCAGTAATAATTACAGTCCCGCACCGGGAGTATTGGACGCCGAATTCGTGACAAACTTCGATGCCTTGTATATCATCATTTTCCAAATCGCGGTATCAAGCATCGTGATGCGCATGAAACCGTTGAAATCAATGATGTCAGGCTTTCTCGTGTGTTCCATAGGTATGGCATTAACATTATTTTCCCAAAACGTACTCTTCACGCTCGTGGCGATACTCGTCTTCTCGCTGGGAGAAATGGCAGGCTCACCCAAGATCACGGAATACATCGGACGTATCGCCCCGCATGACAAGAAAGCCCTTTACATGGGATACTCCTTTATTCCCGTGTTTATCGGTAGTGTTTTCGCGGGGATTATCTCCGGTATGGTGTACCAGAATATGTCCGACAAAGTGGTTATCACCCGCCAATTCGCCGAAGCCAAAGGCTTGGCTATCCCCGAAGGGTTATCCAGTAACGCCTATTTTGACAACGTGGCGCAACAACTCCACATGGGACACAAGGAATTGACCGATCTCCTTTGGCAACAATACTCTCCCTCTAATATTTGGATGGTAATTCTAACCATAGGATTAGGCACAACCGTGTTACTTTACATCTATGACCGGGTAATACGGGAAAAAGCATAACACTTTTCGGATATATTTCGTATCTTTGTGATTATTAAGACCACGAGGATCATTACTATGGCAAAAAAGAAAATATACAAAATGCCCCCTCCGGCGGAAAATGAAGTCAGCGAACCCGCTATCGCTTACGGGGAAATGAATATCTTGAAACAGGAGTTAATAGATGATATCAAACAACTTAACGATATGATAGCACTCAAACGTTTGGTGAAATATATCCGCCGCCAAAAGAAAGCGGTCGAGAAAGAAACTATCGGTAAAGAAGAGATTTTAGCGGGAATAGAAGCAAGCTTAATAGAATTGGAATTAATTAGGGCAGGCAAAAAGAAAGCAAAAGATATAAATGAATTCCTTGATGAATTACAAGATTAACATTTTAATCGGATTCGCAAAAGAGTTCAAACGATTAAGTAAACGATACCATTCTTTAAGAAACGATCTTATTGCCTTACAGCAAGAATTACTTGAGCACCCGGACTCCGGCATAGATTTAGGAAAAGGTCTGCGCAAAGTTCGTATGGCTATTCGTTCGAAAGGAAAAGGAAAAAGCCACGGGGCACGGGTAATTACCTATACTATTATTCTAAACGTCGAGGAAGGAGTTATCAATCTTCTCTATATCTACGACAAAGCCGAAAAGGAAAATATTACCGGAAAAGAACTTGAAGCCCTGCTAAAACGGCATGGTTTCTGATAGAAGAAATTGAAAAATATTATATTTGTCACATTAATTGTATCACTAAAATAAAAGCAAAAAAATGAAGAAGAGTTATATTGTAATCGGAATAATTGTCATTATCCTGATTGGTATTTTCATGTGGTTTAAAGGAAGTTACAATCAAATGGTAACTCGTAGCGAAGGAGTATCATCACAATGGTCGAACGTGGAAAACCAATACCAACGCCGTTTGGACTTAATCCCTAACCTCGTGAACACGGTGAAAGGATACGCCAAACACGAGCAAAACACGCTGACTCAAGTTGTGGAAGCCCGCGCGAAAGCAACCCAAATGAGAATTAATTTTGATCAACTTGACGAGAAGACCATCCAACAATTCAACAGCATGCAGGGCGAACTCTCCTCTGCCCTCTCCCGCTTGATGGCTATATCGGAACAATACCCCAACCTCAAGGCAAACGAAAACTTCCGGGATTTGCAAGCTCAACTGGAAGGTACCGAGAACCGTATTGCCGTGGAAAGACGGAAATTCAACGAGGACGTGAAAAGCTATAACGCTTACATCCGTTCATTCCCGAAAAACATCCTCGCCAACATGTTCGGCTTCACCGTGAAACCTTACTTCGAGGCCACCGCCGGGGCGGAAAAAGCACCGGAAGTAAAATTCTAAAAAAGCGAAATCCCGTGCAGTTGGAATCCAAAATCTAAAATCTAAAATTTAAAATTTAAAATCAACTCATGTCTCCCGAGAAAGCATTCACCAAAGAACAAAAAGAAGCCATGGTAGCTGCCATACAAAAGGCGGAGAAAGATACTTCCGGAGAAATCCGGGTCCATATCGAGAATCGCAGCAAGATAGAAGTACTCGACCGGGCGGCGGACGTGTTCGCCGAATTGAAGATGCACAAAACGGCACTTCGCAACGGGGTATTGATTTACGTTGCTCTACTCGACCACAAATTGGCCATTCTCGGCGATGCCGGGATTAATTCCAAAGTACCCACCGGATTCTGGGACTCGATCAAAACAAACATGGTCGAGAAATTCAAACAGGGAGCGATCACCGAAGGTATTTGCGAAGCCGTGATTACTGCCGGGGAACAATTAAAAGCGTATTTCCCCTACCAAGAGGATGACGTGAACGAACTTCCCGATGATATTTCATTCAGTAACTAGAACAACAATGATAAAAAGACTATTCATATTACTTACCCTTATCGCAGGCATAAGCTATATCACCGGAGCACAGAACATTCCCGACCCCATGAAACCCCGGCGTATCGTGAACGATTTCACCGGACTATTCAGCAAACAGGAACAAAATACACTGGAAAGAAAGCTAAGGAATTTCAACGACAGCACATCCACGCAGATAGCGGTAGTCACCGTTCCCACGCTAAACGGTTATGATATCAACGATTACGCCGCCCGCTTGGGTGAGCAATGGGGCGTGGGACAAAAAGGCAAGGACAACGGTATCGTGCTCCTGATAAAACCCAAGAGCGGCAGAGAACGAGGCGAAGTAGCCATCTCCGTCGGTTACGGGTTAGAAGGAGTCATTCCTGACGTCATCGCATCCCGTATCATACGTAACGAAATCATCCCCTCTTTTCAGCAAGGAGAATATTACAGGGGTGTAAACAAGGCTCTCGACGTGATCATGGATCTCTCGAAAGGAGAATACACGGCGAACGAATACCGGAAGAAAAGCGAGAGTGGCGGGTGGATTGACTTCGTCATCGGTTTTATCATTTTAGCGGTATTACTGTCCTTCATTTTCCGGCGGCGGGGTGGCGGCGGATATTCGCCGGGACGTTCCTCCGGCGGTGGCTTCTTTATCTTCCCCATGGGCGGTTTTGGCGGTGGCAGCAGCAGTGGTGGCTTCGGCGGCTTTAGCAGTGGCGGCGGCTCGTTCGGGGGATTTGGCGGTGGTTCATTCGGTGGCGGCGGTTCCAGTGGTAGCTGGTAAAACCAACTCAATATTTTTCTTTTTCATTCAACCAACGGGCTGGAGATGTACCCTCCACTTTCTTGAACGCGAGGAAAAAGGTAGACCGGGAATGAAAACCGCATTCCCGGTAGATACTGTCTATCGTGTAATTGTTCGACTTCAATAGCAATAGCATTCGCTTTGCCTCTCGTACCCGCATCTCGTTAATCAATTCAAAGAAGTTCTTCTGCAAATAACCGTTTATCGAACGGGAAATAGCACCTTTCCCTATCCCCGTCTCTCTCGACAACATATCCAGCGAGAGATCGGGATTCCTGTAAATATGGGTAGAATTCAATATATCAATTACCCGAGCGCAATTCAATTTCATTTGACCGATATCCAAATCAACGGTTTGCCACAATGTTTTAGAAGCCCTTTTCACCTCCGAAACAGAAGAATCCAGACGACAGATATACCCCGCAACCGGATAAACGATATAATTATACGTCAAATAACTCATCGCTATGACATTCAGTATCGGGATCAGCCATACATCAGTCCGAGGCGAAATCAGATAAGTAACGAACACGATAACGAACAAAATCCCGAATAAAGTTACCGTACGGGGAAGCCACCCGATCGTCAAGTAATCACTATCGGAATAATTATCCTGCAACGCCTGCTTTATCCGACGCAGGAATCGGAAAATAAGAATGAAATAAAACACAAGCTGAAATAATACGATAAAGTCATTCACTAGAGCCACGAAATTCTCCACACCGTTAGCCTGTTCGAGCATATCCTCGATAAATTCCTCTCTCGACATCGGCAGGTAATAGCTCAACATAGCCAATAAAGAAATACAAGCCGGAATAAAATGCCACCAATATCCGGCGGTAAACTTGAATGTCTTATCCAATTGCCCCCGGACGAACAACCACAACACGGGCAACAACAAGACATTCATGAAACAAGCGGGATAAACGGCTATCTCCGCTACACCGTAAAACTCCACGGAACGGGACAAATTATAAATATAGACCGGAACTGTCGTCGCCACGATCAGCACCGCGACCCCCCCGCCGCTTTTCATTCGAGTAGCGGCGCCCAACACGATAGCCATAACCACCAACAAGGTGATACAGCCGGAATTCACAATTATAATCAATAAATCTTCATTTGTCATCCAATCCATACACTAATTTTGCTAATATACAATTTTTTTCAAAAATTCCTATGGAACATGGTTATTCAAATTCGAATAATAAAAAAGAACAATATCCGAATAATTATAATACTTCATTCCGGGATAAGCAAACATAGATATAAAGAAACGCTTTCTATACGCTTCCACCTGTATGGCATCATATTCTGCCGTGAAAGAATAGTTGTATGCCGTAGCATAAAACCGTAATCGTGCCTCGGCGTCCAAACGGTCTATCCCCGGATGCAGTTCAGGCAACAAGCGCATGAACAAACAGATGTACCTAACCTGACCTTCCAAGGTTTCCAACCGGTTGATACGTTCCTTGCGGGCACGCGCAGAAGTCGTCGTGTCAAAACGAACATCCGGACTGCGTTTCACGGTGTCATGCATCCACAATCGTTCCAGCTTCTCGGCGAAAGAAGGCTTTATCTGGAAACGCCCGATCGAGAAATTAGCATACTTCTCCCCGAACTGCACGTAAAGCGTTTTCAGACAAGAGATCTCTATCTGGTCTTGAAGCGCAGAGTAACGCAACAATTCGGGAAACACCGTGGCACGAACCACATCCGGATCGACACCCCAACGGGTGGCGGAGTCCGCTATCCAAAGGTTACAGTCAAGAAAAGTCAATGCGTCCGAATACTCCGCCCGAAACAGCTCATCGTAGCGTTCTTCATTCCCTTCCCTTCGACTTCGGCAATCACACGCGAAAGATAGCAGGATAGCGACTCCGTATCCCGTTAAAAGTCCAAAGAATACCTTACTATACTTTCCTTGTTTTCCATGCATAACCAGATCAATTCACCGTTCTCGTACGTCACGTGCATCGGGTAGGGATACTCCTTCCCGTCGGAAAAGGCGATCTTGTCATATTCTTTCAAGGCAAACCGCTGCCCGTCCGGGGAAATCCAAAGTATATCACTCGTCGGGTAAATTCCTCCCGGCACTTGCATCTCCACCCCGTCTATTCGCAACGTGCCGTTAAACATCGCTGCCCAATGCTCTCCCCCGGAGCGGGAAAAACATATCATGGCATCCTTCGCGTAAGGTCCGTACCCTTTACCATCAAGAGTATAGATATATTTCTCGAAAACAAGCTGTTCGGGAGCGATCTCCTTGAGTTCCTTTTCGAGTTCTTCTTTCTTTCGTTTTATATCCGCAAGCACTTTCATCTGTTCTTCCTTGCTGGCGCCCTGCATCTTCTTCGTCAAATCAATGATAGGTTTCATCTTCTCCATCTGTATTTGATTATATTCCATCTGCTTCTCCATCTGTTTTTGCGGATTCGTGCTTGTAAGCGGTATACTCAATAAAAGGACTTTGCCACTCTCGTTCGTGAGCACTTCCAAGTCATATTGCATATACTTGTCGGTCTTCACCACCCCGGCTAACGGGGTAACAAACGCCAACGGGGCATTCATGTTATACACCACAGCGATAAAAGCACTTTTATCCTCGTTCTCGTAAAGATAATAGAGCTCTCCCTCGAGCGGGCCGTATTTCTTGCCTTCCTCGACAATATAACCGTCCTGCAACGGCTTTTGGAAAGCCCGAACCTTCCTCGTCACGTTGGCATTCACGTACTTGACTCTATCGGCAGGCAATTGAGCCTTCATCTCGGACTTCGTGTAAGGCCCCGTTCGCTTACCGTCCTTATAAATATAGAACGACCTATCGGCAACGTTATACACGGCAATCGAAATTTCCCCTCCCCCCGATAAGACACCACCACTACTTTCCGCAACGTCGATACTTTCGGATGGCAATATTTTACCTACCTCCGTCCTTTTTACCGGTCCCCGCGGACCTTGCTTCATTCGCTGACCACTCTCCGCTTTTGTTGCGACGGGTTTTACCTTCACCTCTTCCTTCTTCTCCGTTTTGTCTTTTTTATCTTTATTTCCTTTCACGGCATTCCCCGCCTCATCAAAAGCGTCATCCACGGTCTTGTCCACTTTCTTGTTCACCTTGTCCTCCACTTTCTGCTTCGCTCTCTCTTCTGCCCGCTTACCAGCCTTTTTTATTATCTTTTCACCCCACGACTGACCGTAAGCGAGATTCACCGCCAACATAAAACACGTGAGGAATATCCATATCTTTCTCATCACTTCATTTAGATTTATTTTTTGTTTTTCTTCAACCATTCCGTGGGTGTCACCCCCTCTATCTTATTAAAAGCAAGATAGAAAGAAGATCGGGAACGGAAACCGCACATGCGGGCTATCTGTTCGATGGAATATTTATTCTGACACCCGTCCAGCAACATCCGTTTATCAAATTAAAAAAATTCTTCCCTAAAAGTGTGTTTATCGATTGAGATATGATTATACTTGAAATACCGGTAGCCTTCGCCACGTATGCCACCGAAATATCCGGTTCCTTGTATATCTCACTCTCTTGCAAATAAGCCACCACTTTCTCGCAATACCCTTCCATATCCGTCCGGCTTAAAGATGAACGAGTATTTACACACTTATCCGCCTCCCCCCGACAGGATTGCTTCTCTCCCTGTCCCGTAACATCCCTCCTTTTTCTAAAAACCTTAAACGGAATCATCAAGTAACGTAATACACGTCCCCAACAACCTTTAGGTACCCCGGAATACTCCTCTTGTTCAGAATAATTCTTCATCGTTCATATTTTTACTAGATACCTCATGAAAGAAGCCTGTGCCACGTGTCGCGAAACCGTGACACATCTTCTTTTCTTAACCAGTTACACTAGCGTCGTTCCAACACCTGTCACCGCACCCAATATAGCCCCCAGTACAATGGAGATCACCACCATACACAAAAGAGCCACTATAAAATAGTTCGTCACTTTTTCTTCGGGCACCTCCAGCATAGGTTTCACACCCAACCAAAGGATATACAAACCGTAAAGCCCGGCAATCCCCGCGAGAAAACTCAAACTCCACATTATATAGAAAACACCACCCGCGCAAACCGCCGTGTAACAATATGCAGCCAGCTGGAAAGCCTTATCAAAATCCTTCTTCGCACCGAAATGAGGAGCCACCAGATAGAACGCCAACGCCGTCAGGTATGCCCCCCCGATCACCGAAACAAACTGCATCAAGGCATAGCGGATGCCCAACCCGAAACCTGCCACCCGCACGAACAACACCTTATGCCCGATCACCCCCCAGCCGATAAAAGCGGCAACCGCAGGTATCAGCGCCAACCACAACAAATAAGTAGTCAACATTTTAACATGAGGTATCGTTTCTCCTTGAATCTTCTCCCATTCCGTCTTCGGGGAAAACAAGATATTCTTAGCCCTGTCTATCAGATTCATAATTTCAAATTTTAAATATTAGTCATTCATCTCCCCTGTTGCCTTCTCCAGTTCGGAAGCGGCTTTTTCCAATTCTTTTCCCAACTCCTCGGCAGACATACCTGTTTCTTTCTCCACCTTCTCCAATCCCTTCTCCACCGCGATTTTCGTCCACCGTGCCACGATCCCCACGCACTTCAACCTATCCATCATGCCCAACTCGTCATCATCAATCGCCTTGTTCAACGTTTCAAGATGAGTTTCCATCTCCTTCCCCAACTTCTTCCAATCCTCGTCGGTCAACTTGTCTTTCTCTTTTTCCGCCTTCGTCGTTATCTCGTCAATCGCTTTCAAAGACTTGTTCGTGGCGCTTCCCCCACATGAAACGAATCCAAAGAAAAGAAGCGCGAATAGGATTAGTATAAATAGTCTTTTCATGACGCCCTCCTTTGTTATCTTTGTTTAGCTTGCTGCAATTTCAACTTCGCCGATTCGGGTAACGGTTTCAGTTTCTTTCCGTTCAAACTCATTACAGCCCGCGAACCATCGGAAATCGAAAATTCCATAACCTTTACAGCCAAATCGTTCAAGTCAGAACCGATACTATTGCTCGGCGTATTCACAGGGAATACACCCGTGACAGGATTTTGTCCCCATGTCGGCGACAGCAATGCTCCCTTATAAATAGCCGTCACCACCCAATTCGTGGCTATCAACTTGTCGCAATTCTGGTACATATTCACCCACACCTCGTATTTACCCGATTGCACGTATCCGTCCGGGTAAAAAATATTCTCGTTATTAATCCCGTCAATACCACATCCGGCATTCGAATCCACGTCTAACCCGTAAATCACCTCTTCTGTCCCTTCGGTTTCATCGTCACTCTCCCGGTAATTATCACGGTTACCGTAATAAATCACCGCGCCATCCGGTTTTACCAAATACAAATCAACATCCTTCTCGTTGTCAAAAGAAAGACTCACCTGCAACGCTCCCGTCCCCGCGGCTATATATTTCACGTTTGTCGTGAACTCCTTCGTGATCTCCCCATTTACTGTTTTTGTGGCAATCCGTATCGTAAAATCACCCTCCAGATTCTGGCTCACAAGCAGAATCACGTTATACATGTTAGTCCCTGCGCGAGATATCGTCGGATCAAAACGATAATACCCCTCTGTCTCGCCGGACACCGCCACGTAAATTTCCGAAACCTCCTCTTCCGAATTGATCGTTACCACGGAAGAACCGCCTGCCAAAACATTCTTGTTGATATTCACCTGTCCCACGGAAAGTTCCGACGTTGCCGCCGGGAAACCACCCCATACATAAGTAGCATCGAGTACCATGAAATACTTTTCTTCCAGTATCCCCGGTTTCTCATCATCATCGCTACATCCTGTCATGAGACTCCCGAAGGAGCCCATGACAAAAATCGCCAGTAAACAAAAAAGTACGCATTTCATAATCATTCTGTTAGTAGTCATTAGAATCTATACTTCACACCCAACCCGAATACCGGGCGGTTAAAGTCCGCGATAATCTGGTACTTGATTTCCAAATTCAAAGAAAGTACATCCGACAAGCGGTACTCGCCGCCACCACCAATGTTAAAACCGAATTTACCATCCGACGCCTTCACTCCGAGTACTTTCACGCTCACGTTCATGTAACTCAACCCTGCCAAAGGATAAAACAGAAACTTCTCGTTCTTCAACGGGAAAAGATAATGCACGTTCGCGTTGAAATCGGTCATGTTATACTTAAAACCCAAACCTTCGTCTTTCGGGAAGAAATAATTAAAACTGGGTTCCAACCGGATAACATCCGTGACATTCCACTGGAATTTCAACCCCAGCCCGAAATTACTTATATCACTGCTGGTTCCGTAAACGAAATGCGCACCTGCCGCCATATCGCCTTTTTTTTGCGCGTTCACACATAAAACAGACACCATCATTACTAATAATAAAATAACTTTTTTCATTTGATTTTTCATAGTACTTCAATTTTAGATTTGTTATGTTGTTTATTCACATTTGTAAAATTACGGGAATACAATTTCACAGAAAAGCGGATTGCGCTCGTTTTTGTCCGAATAAAATTATTCGGACAAAATAATCAAAACAACACATAACAACTAGCTATATACTAGTAAACAAATACACCGGAAGAATCAAATATACTTGATATATCTTTTTTGAAAACAGATTATTTTCGAACAAAGTAAGACAAATCACATAAAATAATAAGACAATCCTTTAAAAAAGTAAGACATATTCCACCCAAAAAACTTAACTTCCTGTTGCCTTGTGCTAATTATTACTAATCCACTCGACAAAGCGATCAGCGTATTTCAAGTAAAGAAGCACCCACACCACGAACCGGGCAAACCGTCCCACCAGCATATAGAAAGCGGACATTTTCGGACGGATACGATAAAACCCCAAAGCAATAGCAAACAAATCTCCCACCAGAGGCAACCACGTGAACAACGCCAGCCACACGCCGTAGCGGTCTATATATCCTTTTTGCTTTTCCAACTGCTCGCGCTTCACCTTGAACCACCGTTCCATCCAATCCCAACGCCCCAGCCAGCCGATCCAGTACGAGGTAAGCCCGCCCAACCAATTGCCTGCCGTGGCAATCGCCAGACACCACCACACGTTTCCTCCCAACGCCAACACGCCTACCAGCAACACGTCCGCGCTCATAGGTATAACCGTCGAGGCAAGAAACGAGCCGATAAAAAGTCCCCAGTATCCCAAGCTTACGAGTGTATCCATACTTCTTTCAATTCATGTCTTCTTTTACTTTACGGGCATCCCGGGCGAAAAACTCAAGACTCCATATTTTCTCGGCTTTACGTCCCAACAGCCAGAAAGATACTGCCAGAACAAAAAAGAATAATGCCACGTGCATCACGTCCCACAACAACGTGAAATACAACGTGTATATCCCCAGAAGAAAGAAAGATATCCCGAATCCCCGTGCCACCGCATCGTCCCGTCTAAGACCGATATACGCCGCAATCGCCGAAGCTGCCAACGTCAAACCGTTCCAGTACCAAAGCTCAATCTGCCGCATGCTATACCAACGGGCAAAACTACGCGTATCCCCGAATATGGACAGCAACCACAGGGAAATAAACAAGTAAAGCATCCCTACCACGTAAGTCGCGTGGTCTACATCGGTAAACCAGCGTTTCCCCCGCACCGCGAAACGGCACAACAGGATTGCCGCCCCGAAAGCCGCAAAACGGGTAGGATAATTCATCCCCAAAAAGTAATGTCCCCAATCCGTCAGGTAACCAGTTTCGGCACCAAACCAGCCTCCCAGTGAAAGCAAGGCAAACACCCATACCATGGAAGACGAGAACCGGAGTCCCAGAAACCCGTAGACCAATGCCGCAAGCAACAATAACAACGAAAAATGCCCGCTCCCGTTATCAACAGCGGCTCCCAAATACCCTATCGACACGGCTGTAAACACCACGCCAATAAAAAGAATCGTTTCATTGCTGAATATCTTGTATGGCAACCGCTGCCGCCTCTTCCACCCCCAGTAATACGTCAACGCCGCAAGCACGGCAAACACCCCGCTCGCCAACCCGTAAGAAGAAAGGAACAGCTTTTCCAGAAAATTCATGATAAAATGATCGGCAAGCACCGATCCCACGGCAATAACGCCACATACAACCGCTATCCAAAACGAGTACTTTGCCAACTCTTTCCACTCGAACGGACGCACCGTGTAACTTGTTTTTAACCGATTAGCAGTATCTGTCGTGATTGTTCCTTCCGCTTCCCAACGCTCTATCACTCCCCGCAGAAAATCACCCTGAGTTTTATTCAACTTCATCGCTATTCTGTTTTATAATTCGTCGTAAAGGTAATAATTTTTCGATACCAACCGCGTTTCAGGCAGATTTCTATCCAAGTCATCCCGTCGCCTCGTTGTTCATTCAGTGTTTAACCGTTGTTCAACCGTTTCGAAACGGTTACAGAACAAATACAAAACGATAATTCATCAAAACAACCTCTCTAAAAGAACTCAATTGGTAACTGTTCGGGGTTCAAATTTAAACTTTAACCCTTACCTTTGTCCAATCAAAAAAAACAAGTCATGCAGGAAAACACGTTTTACAACATACGCCACCATCTCCACCAACACCCGGAACTGTCCGGACGGGAGAGCAACACCGCCCGTTTCATCGAGGAACAACTACAACCTTTCGCCCCGACCAAGATCATCCGCCACGTTGGCGGACACGGGCTACTGGCAGAATATTTCTTCTCCGAAAACGGTCAGACGCTCCTTTTCCGTGCGGACATGGACGCCGTGGCTGTACAGGAACCTGACGAACTCCCGTACCATTCCCAGAACCTCGGCGTAGCCCACAAATGCGGACACGACGGACACACGACAATCCTCTTGCGTTTTGCGCAAATGTTGCACGACCATCCCCTGCAACAAGGCCGCATACTACTGCTCTTCCAACCCGCCGAAGAAAACGGCAGCGGTTCCAAGGCCGTACTCGACACGAAAATACTTGATTACTATGCCATCGACCGGGTATTCGCCCTCCACAACATACCGGGAGCACCGACCTCTGCCGTACTCTGCAAAGAAGGCAGTTTCACCTGCGCCGTCGTCAGTGTTTCCATTGCTCTCACCGGAAAGACCTCCCACGCCGCCGAACCCCAAAATGGCATCAGCCCGATTCCCGCCACCCTCCACATCGTCGAGGAACTGCAACACTGGAATAACACGAACATACAATCCGACGACTATTTCCTCGCCACGATCGTGGAAATACATGTCGGTGAAGAAGCATACGGCGTATCCGCCGGGAACAGCGTTATCCGGGCTACACTCCGTGCCAAAACCGACCGTCGGTTAAACGAATACACGGAAAAACTAAAACATTTGGTTATTGCCGACTGTGAAAACACTCCCGGTTTGCAACACGAAATCACGTGGCTTGAACCTTTCTCCGCCAACGAAAACGACAAGCAGGCAGTGGCAACAATCAAAAGTGCCGCCCTTCGCGAAGGTTTCAATTACGTGGAAGTGGAAAACCCCTTTAGCTGGGGCGAAGACTTCGGGCTATTCACTCAACGGTACAAAGGAGCCATGTTCGGTTTTGGAGCCGGCGAAAACTGTCCCCCGCTTCACTCCCCGCACTACGACTTCCCGGACGAACTCATCGAAACCGGAGCCCGGGTATTCTATTCCGTGGCATCCTTACCGTAAACTCCCGCCCACGGGAACTTCCAGTAAGCAGCAGTTCTCTCTCGCCAATCATAACGTTCCAAAGGGATATATGTCGTAATACCACAGTACTTATCAGCCGATATCGGATTATTATAAAAACTTTCCGTAAAAGCGTGGTATAATACAACTTTCGCTAATTGCTTATCGTAAATATTTCTAAAAGATTGATCGGACGACATATACCTCACATAATCCCTTAAATCAAAAAACATGTCATATCGATTAACCGTCCATGGTATACAAATTACTTCAGAACTTCCTATTTTAGCCGCTTCTGAAGCTCGTCCACACAATAATTGCCGAGTCAAATTATACAAATTATCTAATTCAGCAGTATTAATTAAAGCGATTGAACCGAAATGCAATTTATCATTATACGTATTATAATATTCATAATAAGTTTCACATACATTTTTCAAATCTCGTTCTAAATCTGCTCCTTTACCCCAGAAATAAGACATAACATCACTGTAAGGGAATCCTTGGATTTGTGTTTCTGTCGGACAAGCAATAATATACTTTGTTTTGTAGCGAAACTCGTACAAAGCTTCAACAGAAGACATCATACAAGCATCGAACAAGATAAAATCCACTCCTTCAGCTGGTATAATTTTAGCCATTTCACGTATATCCATACCTTTGCCAAATTTCTTATCTGCAAAACTCCGAGAAATCGGGTTATCCCAAAAAGAATCTGATTGTATTGAACGTGCCTCCGCCGATAACAATAACCACCCGGAAGCATGACCACCGAAAATTATTCCATAAGAATCAGACGGGTACAAAGACTGCATATCCCCTATTACTTTTTGCAACGTTGCAGGGTCAGCAGAATTCAAATCATCATCATACGTCCTAAGTATTTCTTGTTCCGCAACACCATTCTTTATCTTGAAAGTCAGTAATTGAGGCGCAGCCCCATTAGCATCATAGTAAATAACAATATCTCCCTTATAGCCCTTCTTCCATGCTCCCGCCATATCCTTGATATTATTTTTCAAGTGGTTGGAAATAGTGACATCACCCTCTCCAACAAGATACACCATCAACGTCCTCACCTTCTCCGGTTCATTCTCATCCTTCTCGCAAGACACCATGAAAAAGAAAGCGACACACAAAATATATTGAATAAAATATCGACTCTTTAATCTCATAACAAATTATACCCTATATAAAACTCTGCAAGATAATCAAAATCTATTAATAATGCAAATAATGAGGGCGTGTCGAAAGTCTTTTTCTTCTAAAACTCTTCCGTCTGCTTCGCAGCCACCTCCTCTATAAACAGAGGAGGAGCTAGTGAATCTTACCAAAGACAGTGAGTAACTCAGCTCTCCCTCTGTTTATAGAGGGAAACTGGCGAGTAAGCGAGAGTAGCGGGGAAACTTGTTTCCACGTTACCGAGCGAGAGCCAGTTCGAGCGATAGCTCAATACGGCGAAGCCGCGAGGGAGTTTAAAATAACTTTTAACCCGCCCGTCACTTTTTCTTCCCCCTAATTCGACTCAAATGCTCGGAAGTAATCCCAAGATAAGAAGCGATATACTGCAACTGCACCCGTCGGACAATCCCCGGTTTCTCCCGTGTCAAGCGCAGGTATCGTTCCGAAGCCGTTTCGGACAAATGCGATATCAGCCGTTGTTCCGTCTTCACGAACTCCCGTTCCAGCAACTGCCGTGCCCAGTTGCACACCTCTATATCGTGATGATAAAGTTCGAAAAGTCCCTGCCATTCAATCCGGTACAAAACTGCATCCTCCAACAACTCCATCGTTTCGTATCCCTTTTCCCCGTACACATACCCGCGGGCAGAGATAATAACGTCCCCTTCCAGCCCGAACCAGATAGTCACGTCCTTCCCGTCGCCCTCCGTGTACGCCCGAGCGATCCCTTGCCCGATGATATAGATATTCCTCTCCGGCTTATCCCGACTGAACAACACGTGTCCCCTCGGGTAACGCACCTCCGTCACGAGAGATGCCAACCGTTTCCCCACGTTCCCCGGGAGTAAATTCTCCATTCCTGCCATCCCGCTCATATCTGTTTCAAGTTTTCCACAAAAATATACTTTTACAATTGAATCGCAAGCCCGTGTCGATTAATTGATAAATATCAAGTAATTCCCCGCGTCGATGCCCTACCTTTGCCCTGTAACATTAACGAAAACAACTATGCCTTGGATTTTATTGGTTTGTGCCGGACTACTGGAAATAGGCTGGCCTCTCGGGTTCAAATTAGCGGGTGTTCACGAGAAACACTTTTACCTTTTCATCGCACTTTCCATCGTTTCCATGGGATGCAGCGGCTATCTCCTGTACCTCGCCCAAAAAAGCATCCCGATAGGCACCGCGTACGTGGTATGGACGGGTATCGGTGCCGTGGGAACCGTCTTGCTGGGGATATTATTCTTTCACGACTCGGCAAGCGTCCTTCGCCTATTATTCGTCACGCTCATACTGGCGGGTGTCGTGGGACTGAAATTAGTCCACTAACCCCTCACGGCGAAACCACCTTCATAAAGCAACGTTCGCAATCGAACTCAAGCCTGAATCTGCCCAAGTTATTGGAAAGGTAAAGGGGATACTTCAACGCCTTATCCTTGCCCGACTTGCGGCACATTCCCAGTTCAAACAACAGGCAATAGCGTGTGGTCATCACGGCACGTCCCGAACGGTTCCGGGCGACCTCGAAACCCGCTTCCGGCTCTGCCGTCCCGTGTTCGCGGTAGAATGTCCCCGACAACCTGTTCACCACGTTCAACCGCCAATCCGCCTCTCCCGCGTACACCGCGTCCCGGTTCAACGGCGCCTGTACCCAACGTTCCCGTTGCTTCTCCCGTTCCTCGGTCAACAAGTCCAGCAACCGCCCCCGGTAACCGTTCACCACCGCCGACGGGATAAAAAGTACCGTATCACCATGATACTCTACCGGGCAACAATCATAGCGCGTATTACCGCTTTTGCCCAACTGCCCGACAATTCGTTCCGCCTGAGCCGCGTTTGTCGCCCTCTCGAACACCTCGTCACTACGCAGTGTCACCGCCACGCCTGCCTCGTCCTCGGCAACCAGCACGAGATGATCCTCCTCCGTGTACACGTCAACTCTTACTTGAATCTTACGCACTGAAACCGCTTTGGACAAACGACTTACAAACTCGTGATCGTAATTCCTGTACAACACCGTCCCCGGCATCACGGTCACCCGCTCGTTGCACGTCAGTCGATTGCCTTCCGCCGTGTTCACCTTGATCCCCCGCAACTCTTGCCCGTCAAAATAGCACAAGCCGTCGGCATTATGTATCGTTTCCAGCGCCTCCACGACCAACAAATTTCCTTTCGCCTGTTTCACCACCGCCACTTTCTTCCCCGTGGACTTCGGGGTATCCATGTTCACGATACCCCGTTTCCGCCCGGCAACAAAATAATCCGTGTACCCCCGGTTGAAACTTCGTTCCGGCTCGGCATCGAATCCCGCATTCACGTGCCCGTTTCCCACGCGGGACAATCCCTCGCTTCCAGCGATAATCCCGTCCAACCGGGCAGAATAATACCTCGTGACGTTCGCCACGTAATCCGCTTCTTTCAACCGCCCCTCTATCTTGAACGAATCAATTCCAATATCCACCAAATCACGCAAGTAAGCGGATAAATTTAAATCTTTAAGTGAAAGCACGTGTTTGTCCTTCACCAGCACCTGCCCGTCACTGTCCGCCACCGTCCACCGCATCCGGCAAGCCTGCGCGCACTCGCCCCTGTTGGCAGACCTTCCCGTCAGATAATGAGAGATATAACACTGCCCGCTTAAACTGACACACAAAGCCCCATGCACGAAATACTCCAACTCCGCTTTCACCTCCCGCCGGATTGCCCGCAATTGCTCTAGGGATAATTCCCTCGCCAACACGATACGCTGAAATCCCAACCGATCGAGAAACTTCACGCGTTCCAGATCGTAATTATGCATCTGCGTACTGGAATGCAGGGCAATAGGCGGTATATCCAGTTTCAATATAGCCGGGTCTTGCACGATAATAGCATCCGCGCCAACCCGATACAGCGCGTGAATCAACCGTTCCACCTCCGCCAGTTCGTCATCATAAAGTATCGTGTTCAAAGTCACGAACACCCTGCAATAAAAGCGGTGAGCGTACTCCGCCACCCGCGCAATCTCTTCCACCGTGTTGCCTACCGCCTGACGCGCCCCGAAAGCGGGTCCGCCGATGTACACTGCATCCGCCCCGTTGTTGATAGCGGCTATCGCCACCTCGACATTCTTTGCCGGGGATAACAACTCCAGTTTCCTCATTTCCGTCCCTCCAAGGCGCTAACATCCACGTCCGGATAATCCGTCCCGTGTACCACGGGCACCTCGATCAATGCCGTCGTCGGGAAATGTTCTTTCAAGTATTGCCGGAATATCGTGATCGAATCATTCGTGATCCACTCGCTGGCGTTCGGGAAACGGTTATACACCAGACAAGCCAACTCAATTCCCCGCGCACGGCACAACTCAAGGCTCATCAACGTGTGGTTAATACTTCCTAGTTTAGAGGATGTTACTAAAATCAACGGAAGCTTTTGTTCACACACGTAGTCTATCGTGAAATACTCCCTCGTCACCGGCACGTACAGTCCCCCGGCTCCTTCCAGCAATATCGTGTCGTACATAGCCCGCAACTTCCCGGTTGCCCCGGCAATGCGCCCCATGTCGAGCGTCACCCGATCAATCTCGGCTGCCAAATGCGGCGAAGCGGGATAGGTCATCACGTAGGGACAGGTCGTACCGTCCTCGTCCGCAGGTTGCGGCTCCATCCCCATAATCTCGCGATGTTTCAGAATATCTTCCGATATTCCCCGGCATCCCGTCTGAATAAACTTCTGGGTAATCACGTTTACCCCTTTCCTTCTCAAAGAACGAGCCAACAACCCGGTCACCACCGACTTCCCGGCATCCGTATCTATTCCACTGATAAAATAAACTGTTCCCATTTATGATTTTAGATTTATGATTTTAGATTGAACTCCCTCCCGGCTTCCGGGCTCACTTGACCGCGAAGCAGACGGAGGAGTTCATTTTCAATTTTCAATTGTTTCCTCCTGCACACGAAGTAAAGCGGGTGATAAGTCAATATCACCTTTCCTTCCACCGTGAAACGGGTATTATACTCGTCGATAAAGGCGTTCACCCGTCCTTTCGTCCACACGGAACGGTCGGAAGAAACGTTCACGCCCGTTCGTTTCAGATGCTGCAAAACCGACAGGGGATTATCAAATTCAAGAACATGAAACTCTTCCTCCATCCGTTCCACCGTGAAACAGGGACTCAACAAATCCCGCAACTCCTCCTTCGTGCGGTATGCCAAGCCGCCACCCGTGGTTTGCCGTATCTCGCGCAAGTTATGCTTACCGAATGAACTGAATACCATGCAACCGCCATCATTCAGATTCTCCGCCAACATGCGAAAAGTAGCCTCCGGGTCGGTGAACCACTGGAACGTGGAAGCCGAAACAATAAGGTCATACCCGCCGGGTAGTTCCGCCCGCTCGATATCACCCGGTATGCAACATCCCTCCGGAATCCCGTTAGCGACAGCCGTCCCGCAGCACAAATCCTCCACGAGATCGTTCACGTGCAACTCGCTCCCCGGAAAAGCCTGCCTCAACAAAACGGTCAACAATCCCGTCCCGCATCCCACTTCCAGTATCTTCCGAGGCATCCGTTCCACCGCTGCCACAGCCATAGGACACAGCCGTCCGACCACTGCCCGCTGTACCCACGCGTTCTCGTCATAACTCCCCATGCTGCGCCGGAAATGTTTCCGCACTTTTTCTTTATTTATTTCCATCATGTTCAAATTTCATGAAATTCATAAAGTTTATAAAGTTTATAAAGTTCATAAGGTTTATAGACCCCTGCGGGGCGCTTTGTCCACGGCAGCTTGAGCTGCCGATAAACATTGTCCGAAGGACACCCGTCACTTTATGAACCTTATAAACTTTTAACCCCCTTTCCATCATATCTCATCCCAATTATCCAACACGTAAAACGGGTAATGTCCTCCCTCTATGCTCACCGTTTCGCATCGTCCGTCCCACCAGTTCCGCTGGCTTTCCGGCGGAAAGATCACGTCGCCCGCAGACACGTACGCCTTGTCCCACCGCGTTTCCGGCCGTATCAGCATCGCTTGCTCCCGGATAGCCCGCAACTCCTCCACCTGCTCGTGCAACTCCCGGAGAGGCTTATTTGCCCCGAATCTCGCCATCTCTTCCCGTCCCGCCAGCATCCGGGCAAAGAACTTGTCCCGTCCCCGCTCGTCCATGCTCCGCTCCGTCAACAGGTAAACCTTCGGGAGAATCCCGTAACGCTCGTCCACGGGACGCTCCGTGCCGTTGATCGCTACCCGTCTTGTCACGGGCAACTTCCACCGCTCCAGCAACACCGCCGCCGCCCACACGCCCATAGACCACGCCACCGCACGAATCTCATCGTACCCGTCCGTCACGGGAGCTTCTTCCCCCGCTATATCCCGGTAATCATAGAACGCGAGCACGTCCCCCGTTCCCGTCAGATGTTGCACGGCACGTTCGTCCATCCCCCATCCGCAAAAGAACAAAGTCAAGCACCGCCCCCCTTTTTTGGTTATCCACTGTCTTCGCATAGTTTTTCGCCTTCGGCGAAGTTACAGGTTGGCAGGTTACAAGTTACAAGTTGTTTTCCCACCCACCGAGCTTCGCACTTTTTTTTAGTTCATAAAGTTTATAAGGTTTATAAAGTTCATAAAGTGCCGGGTGTCCTTCGGACAGCGTTTATCGGCAGCTCAAGCTGCCGTGGACAAAGAGCCCCGCAGGGGTCTATAAACCTTATGAACTTTATAAACTTTATGAACTTTACAAACTTCATAAACTTACTTCCACGAACTCCCTCAAACACTCGTAATCCTCCTCCGGTATCGCCGCATTCAGCGAGAAGCGGATACGAGCCTCGTTTTTCGGCACGGTCGGGTACCTCACGGGCAACACGAAAAAGCCGTTATCTTGAAACAGTTCGGACATGTAAACGCTATTCTCGTTGCTCCCGCATAGGAAAGGCACGATATGCGAATCGCCCCGTGTCTCGAATCCCCGTTCGGACAATGTTGTCCGCAATTGTTCGGCAATCTCCGTCAGTTTCAGCCGATACGGGAAAAAGTCCGGCATCCGGTTCAGCACGAACCGCGTCCACGCCACCACCACCGGGGGCAACGCCGTCGTGAAAATCAGACTCCGCTGCGTGTTGACAAGGTAATCCTTGAACAACTCGTCACACACCACGAAAGCCCCGTACGAGGCAAACGCCTTGCCGAAAGTGCCCACGATAAAGTCGATATCGTCAATACATCCCTGCTCTTCGCTACATCCCAACCCGTTCGTACCCCGCACCCCCACGGCATGCGCCTCGTCAACGTACAGGAATGCGTCATACTCCTTCTTCAAGTCACACAACTCCTGCAAATCCGCCGTGTCACCGTCCATGCTGAATATCGATTCCGTCACGATAAACACGTTCTCGTACTCCTCCCGGTGATTGAACAGAAGTTCCCGCAGGTGGTCGTAATCCAGATGACGGTAACGCAACATCTGCGCGTCACTCAACCGCAGACCGTCGATGATACTCGCGTGCACCAGCTTGTCCGCCACGATCAAATCCCGCTTCCCCGCCAATGACGGCAAAATACCGATATTCGCGTGATACCCGGAGTTCAGCACCAAAGCCGCCTCCTTGCCGTACAAATCCCGTAAATCGTCCTCCAGCAACCCGTAATACTCGTGGTTCCCGGACAGTAGTCTGGACGACACGGCACTGAAACTCAACAGTTTCACGTCGGTTTCTTTCCTGAAATCCTCGTATAAAACCGGGTTGGAAGACAATCCCAGATAATCGTTCGACGAGAGATTCAGCATCTCCCGCCCGTTATAATGAATCAGAAAACCGTTGTGCTGCACGTCCCGCAACATCCGGTAATTCCCGAATTCCTTGATTTTCTCCAGTTTATTAATATACCTTTCCTTATTCATTGTTTTTCGCCTTCGGCGAAGTTACAGGTTAAATTTGCCTTCGGCAAGTTGCAGGTTGCAAGTTGCTTCCGCTTCCAATAACTTCACCTTATTATATTCTTTCATCATTCAACTCGAACACCGGTAATTCTCTTCAACTCGCCGAAGGCGAATTAAACTGCCGCCTCACCTGAAATACTTGATCACCCGCAACAACGCCGACGTCAACCGCCTCAGTTCCTCCGCCCGAATAATATACGGCGGCATAACGTACACGAGCCGCCCGAAAGGACGAATCCATACCCCCTCTCTGACGAAAGCCGCTTGCAGGACACCCATGTTCACAGCGTCTTTCATCTCCACCACGCCGATAGCCCCCAGCACGCGCACGTCCGCCACGTTTGGATACTCGAGTGCGGGCAGCAAATCCACGCGCAACTGGCTCTCTATCCGCCCGATCATTTCGGGAAGGTCATACCCCCGTATCAAGTCCAGCGAAGCATTCGCCACGGCACACGCCATCGGGTTACCCATGAACGTGGGACCATGCATGAAGACACCCGGGTTTCCCGTGCATATCCACGTTGCCACCTTCTCCGTTGCCATCGTGGCGGCAAAACTCATGTAACCGCCCGTGAGTGCCTTGCCGACACACATGATGTCCGGCACGATTCCTGCGTGATCCACCCCCCACATCTTCCCCGTGCGACCGAACCCGGTAGCGATCTCGTCGCACACGAGCAACACGCCGTAATCGTCACACAACTCCCGCACCTGCCGCAGGTAGTCCGCCGAGTAGAACCACATCCCCCCGGCACCTTGCACGATCGGCTCCAGTATCACGGCAGCGATACGGTTGTGATTATTGCGCAGGCATTGCTTCAATTCCTCGATATGTTCCGGCAGGCACACTTCCCCGTAACGCACTTCCGGTCGATGCACGAAATACTGCATCGGCAGCGTCCCCCGGAAAATACTGTGCATCCCCGTCACGGGATCGCATACCGACATGGCGTTCCACGTGTCGCCGTGATACCCTTTCGTGATCGTCAGGAAATAGCGTTTTTCCTCTCTCCCGGCAGCGTACCAGTATTGCAGAGCCATTTTCATGGCAACCTCCACGGCAACCGAACCGGAATCGCTGTAAAACACCTTATCCATCCCCCGCGGGGCCATTTCCAGCAACTTTTCCGCCAGTTCCACCGCCGGACGGTGCGTCAACCCGCCGAACATGACGTGTGACGTGTTCTTCAACTGTTCCTCGACCGCCGCATTCAACGCCGGGTGATTGTACCCGTGCACCGCACACCACCATGACGACATACCGTCAATCAGCCGCGTACCGTCCTCCAGTTCGATATAAACACCCTCCGCCCTTTTCACCGGGTACACCGGGAGCGGATCTATCGTCGACGTGTACGGGTGCCACACGTGCTCCCTGTCAAACTTCAATAATTCTGCCGTATTCATTATAACTAAAAGTTTATAAGGTTTATAAAGTTCATAAGGTTCATAAAGTGACGGGTGTCCTTCGGACAAGGCTTATCGGCAACTCAAGCTGCCGTGAACAAAGCGCCCCACGACGGTCTATAACTTTATAAACCTTATGAACCTTATAAACTCTTGCATTCATTCATTTTCAATTGTAAACCCTAGTCTTTGCACCTTCTCCATGTCCTCCATCACCTTCGAGCCTACGGTGGTCAACATATCGCCGAGAATGGCGGAGTTGATACCCGCTTTTATGGCTTTTTCCTCGATATGGGCGATCAGCACGCGTCCCCCCGCGAAGCGCAGGAAAGCGTCCGGGTTGATAAAGCGGAACACCGCAACGGTGGTCAGTACCTCGTCGTCCGCGAGCGGCGGCATACCCTCCAGCGGGGTACCCGGTATGGGATTCAACACGTTCATCGGTATTGACTTCACGCCCAATTCTCGCACCGTCAAGGCAAGTTCCACGCGATCTTCCATCGTTTCGCCCATGCCGATAATCCCGCCCGAACAAACCTCCATCCCCACCTCCTGCGCGGCACGAATCGTTTGTATCTTCTCCTCTAGCGTGTGTGACGAGCACAACGTGGCGAAAAACCTCGGCGACGATTCCAGATTACAATGGTAGCGGGTTATACCGGACTCTTTCAGTCGGCGTAACTGTTCCTTGCTCAACAACCCCATCGAGGCACACAGGTTGATATTCATCTCTCGTTTTATCCTCTCGGCGTACCCGCACAGGCGGTCGATATTCTTGTCCGACAGCGCACGCCCGCTCGTGACAAACGAAAACTTGTTCACCTTGTATTTCGCGTTCAATCGAGCCAACTCCACGCAACTCTCCTCGTCAATCAGCTCGTACTCCTGCACGTGTGTTTTGAAAACTGCCGACTGCGCGCACCACTTGCAATTTTCCGAGCACCGTCCCGACCGCGCGTTCACGATGGAACAAGTGTCGAAATAACGCCCGGCAAACCGATCGCGTATCTCCCCCGCGGCAGCATACAACGCCGCCTTATCCCCCGCGGCAGCCAGTGCCAGCGCTTCCTCCCTCGTGATCTGTCCTCCCTCGAAGACCTTCTGTTTCAATTTCTCTATCATCCGATCTATTTAAGATTTTGGATTTATGATTTATGATTCCCTCCCGTCTGCTAACGCTTTTCTAATCGCGAATCGTAATTCATAAATCATAAATTAATTTGTTTTCAATAAAAAAGGTACGTCCACCTTTACAGCCGGACGTACCTTCATTCTCGTATCATAATTCCCGTAACTCCCGGTATTAATAGCATCGACACGCGCGGGAACCACCGGGCAACACGCCCGCGTCACCTTTTCCGCATATTCCTCGAATGTCGTCACCATTCGTTCGAACGCCTCCGCGAGATTCACGATCACGCCTTTTCTCGATGATTTCCGCAACGCCATTTCACAAATATGTATCGCCAACCGCCCGATGCACACCTCCCGCCCCAGCGAGGCGAAAATGGCATACCCTTTCCTGTTCCAACGGGAAAAGCGTAATTTAGCCCGGTAACCGACGTCACGTTTATTCATCATCTTTCACGTTCATGTTAAAAACGCCGCAAGTTAATAAAAATATTTTCCTATAGCAATTTATAAGTTACAAGATTAAAAAAGCGATATCAACTTCTTGCAAGCCATTGAACAACCATCACCTCCCCGTTACCCACTCACACGTATCAAGCATTTACATTTCATGAACGTATCATAAACGCAAATTTACGTTCATGATTGGTTCATGATACGTTCATGATAGCGGGAATGGAGGTACCAATTATAGCGAAAAGATTGATCAACTGACAAGGTATAGTTCTATGAATCCAACCTCTTGAACCCCTCACCCAGTATCTGATGTGCATCAAAGATT
Organism: Butyricimonas hominis; assembly: GCF_014287455.1. Taxonomy (NCBI): domain Bacteria; kingdom Pseudomonadati; phylum Bacteroidota; class Bacteroidia; order Bacteroidales; family Odoribacteraceae; genus Butyricimonas; species Butyricimonas hominis. The sequence continues at coordinate 484,350 of NZ_JACOOH010000002.1, read as the reverse complement.
GTCACGAAAGCATTCGGGTCAATCTTATAGATAGCTTGTTGTAAAACAGCCATCTGACGACGGTTTATCATGGTCATGATCATCTCCTTCTCGGCACGATTGTACATCCCTTGAAGCGGCACGATTGAACCACCGCGGTGCAGGTCGTTCAATATATAGGTGCGGATTTCCTCCACTTTATCGGAGATTATAAAGAAACTCTTCTCGTTGTCAAAGCCTTGCAGAATCATATCGATCGTCTTTCCCATCAGGAATATGGACAACCAAGAATACATCGGCACTTTCCAATCCTGAAACATGAGGAAACCAAAAACCACGATGCAGGAATCGACGGACATCTGCAACTGCCCTAGCGGGCGATGCGTCCACTTGTGCAGGATATTCGACAGCACGTCGGTACCGCCGCTGGACGCGCGGGTTTTCAGTATCATGCCCACGCCGATACCCATGACCACCCCACCGAAGATACAGGCGAGCAACACTTCATCACCCAATTTGAACGGGTCCAACGTGCCGCTCACCGGGATAGGTTCACCCATCAAAGTCAACAACAGGGCGGGAAGACTGTCGGAGAACACGGCAACCAGAATGAAGCAAATAAATGTCTTCACCCCGAAACCGGAACCCAATACCCGTAAACCGATTAAACTCAACGGTAAATTGAAGCAGAGCGCTGCCATACCTATCGGGAATCCCCACATGTGCTGCAACACTATCGTGATACCGTATATTCCTCCCGGAACAATCTTGTACGGTGCCATGAAACAACTATACCCCAGCGCTAACACGAAAGCCCCGCCGACCAACAAGGCGTATGTCTTGAACCACTCGCGGGTAAACGGCTTTTCTTTTAATAATATATTTACCATTGATTTTGATTTTAATTTCGGGCGCGAATATACCCCCCGGCGGGGGATGAAAACATGACATTTGTCATATCTTCGGGTAAAAATATAATTTAACACTTCAGAAGTTATAAAGTTCATAAAGTTTATAAGGTTTATAAAGTTATTGCCCCCTGCGGGGTACTATACTAACGGCAGCATGAGCTGCCGTTTTAATCTTGTTCAAAGGACACCCGTCACTTTATGAACTTTATAAACCTTATGAACCTTATAAACCGGGAAAACTTGTTTTCCCTTAATTTTGCATATCCCGAATTATTGATTATAATTGCACACTTTTTCCAATTTGTGAAATTAAAATGAGAACAAGCCTACGAATAACGAAAGATAAAATACTCAACGTGGCACAAAAATTGTTTATCGAGATGAGTTTCTACGGGACCACGATGAAAGATATCGCCAACGCCGCCAAGATTAGCAGGCGTACCTTGTACACGCATTTTAACAGCAAGGAAGAGATTTTTAACCACATCGTGGATCAAAGAATAGTATTGATAAACCAAAAACTGGAACAGGCAGTACGCACGGCCTTGCCCGCCGACAAACGGTTGAAGTTATATATAAAGGAACGGTTCAATTTAATCGCGGAACTCATGGGTGGAAGCCTGCCGATCAAGGAAACTTTTTTACACAACAACAGTAAAATCGATATCTTGAGAAAGAATATAGACAAACAGGAGATTGAACTTTTGTACGCCATCTTAAAGGACGGGGCGGATAAAGGGATATTCTCGATCAAACAACCCAGACGTCTGGCAAACTCGCTGCAATCCGTTTTTAAAAGCCTTGAATTTGGTTTTATCCGGGAATATGATCATCGACCAAACCCTCAAATTATCAACGAGTATATTAATATATTATTTCACGGGATTATCAAAAAGTAATCACAACACATTATAAAAATGGATCTATATATCAACGCCATAGCACATTACATACCGGAAGCGAGAGTTCCCAATTCCTATTTCAAGGACGTGAACGGTCTGGACGATGAATGGATATTCAGCAGAACGGGAATCAAAACCAGAAGCAAAGCGGGAGAAGGCGAAAACACGAATACCATGGCTCTCGAAGCCGTGGCAAGGCTGAAAGACAAGCTGCCTTTCGCCATCGAGGACACCGATCTGGTGGTGGCTGCCACGTATTCCCCGCATGACACCGTTGCCACGGCGGCTCACGCCATCCAGCGGGCGTACACGACGCGGGCGGCAAAATGCCTGAGTGTTTCCTCGGCTTGTTCGTCATTCATCAACGCCATCGAGATCGTGCAAGGGTATTTCGCCATGGGCAAGGCGACGAAAGCTATCGTGGTCGCCTCCGAGCATAACACGGAATACTGCAACGAGAGTTGTCCCCAGAGCGGTCACCTGTGGGGTGACGGTGCTATCGCCATCGCTATATCCACTTCGCCGGAAGGTGAAAAAGCGGCGAAGATACTAGATATCTTCACGCGGGGACTGGGACATATCGGCAAGGCGGACACCGCCGTGTACCTGCGCCCGCGCCACGGGGGCATCGGCATGCCGGAGGGACGCGACGTGTTTATCAATGCCTGCCACTACATGATCGAGGGTTTGCAAGTAGTGACGGAAAGCAACGGCAAGACATTGGCAGACCTGAAATATATCGCCCCCCATCAGGCAAACAAACGAATCATGGCAACGATCGCCCGGCAAATCGACTTCCCGGAAGATCGTATCCTGTCGAACATCGGGGAAGTGGGCAACACGGGTTGTCCCAGTTGCGGCATCGCCCTCTCGCAAAACCTCGACCGGGTGGAGCGAGGCGACCTCGTGGGACTGACCGTTTTCGGCGGCGGGTACTCGTGCGGCGCGGTGTTGTTGGAATTTATTTGATTTATGATTTACGATTTCTTGATTTATGATTGAGTGATTCCCAAAACAATCATAAATCAAGAAATCATTGAATTACTCGTTCGACACGTCGTACCACATCCGGGCAAGCACGGTATCACGCTGTACGCCCAAACCGTATTCGTACATCACCCCCAGATTGTTAGAGGCTTCCCGTACACCCTTTACCGCCGCGGCGAGAAACCAACGCAAGGCTTTCGGCATGCTACATTTGCTTTCGTCTTTGAGATATATCACGCCCAAACAGAATTGGGCTTCGGCAAACCCGTGTTCGGCAGCCAAACGCAACCAAGATTCCGCTTTCTTGTAATCCTTTTCCACTCCCGTGCCGCGGAAGTACATCATGCCCAAGTTGACATACGCCTCCGGAATGCTGTCCTTCGCCGCGATCAGGAAATACTTCTCAGCATCGGCATATTTCCCTTTATTGTAATAGCGTGCGGCTCGATTAAAAGTTTTTGCCGCACCGGCATCCTTGAACAAGGGATACGCGTACCACCCTATCATAAACGCCAGAACGACGTAAACGACTTTCTTCAAGCATCTGATTGGATTCATGGCACGAGCTTTTCCACGTAAACCTGTCCCGCCTGATACTTTATGATCTTTACTTTCTCCCCTTTTTGTATAAACACTCCCGTGTTGGAAACGGCATCATAAATGTCGTTACCGATTTCCACCTTACCCACCGGGCGCAAGTCCGTGAATGTTACGCCCTCTTTCCCGACTTCTTCCTTCACGGTCATATCCACGCCCACGAATCCCTCCTCTACCCGCTGTTCCGCGTGAAGGGCAAAGTTCAACCGACGGGAACCGAATAACTTGCGGCTTAACCAAATACTGCCGACGACGGAAATCAGAGAACAACTGATAACGAAGAACAGTGAACGGATGATTGCCCCCGCGAAATCGGGCAGAAATTCAAAGGTAAAGTTGTCAATGCCGGATAACGCCAAGGAACCCACGATGCAAAGAATGCCGAGTATTCCCGCCACGCCGAATCCCGGTATGACAAATATTTCCAGCAAGAGCAAGACAAGTCCCACGACGAACAAGATGATTTCCACGTAATTGGCAAACCCTTCCAAGTACAACGGCGCGAAGTAAAGCAAACATGCCGTGACGGCGGCAACCAGCGGGAAACCTACCCCGGGAGTCTGCAATTCAAAGTAAATGCCGCCGATGATAACCATGATCAGGAGTCCCTGTATAATCGGGCTGATCAGGAAACCGATCAACCGATCCATCGTCGTGGGGCGATATTCCCGCAACTCGTAATCCGTGACGCCCGCTTCCCGTATCACTTCCGGCACGCTCTCGGCGACTCCTTCACAATACCCGTGCTGCATCGCCTCGTGTGGCGTGAAAGTCAATATCTTGCCGCTGTCCGAAACACCTTCCACCGCCACACGCTCGTCCACCATCGCCTCGGCAATGCGCGGGTCGCGATGCCAGCGGACAACCGTCTTGCCGTTCTCCGTCACCGTATCTTTGCCGTGCGCCTGTGCCGTGGCGCGGATCATGGAACGCATGTACGACTGGTACTTGTCCGGCATAGCCTCTCCCGTCTGGTTGACCACAGTAGCCGCACCGATATTCGCCCCCTCCCGCATGTATATCTTGTCACAGGCGATGGAAATCAAAGCCCCGGCAGAAGCCGCGTTATTATCAATAAATACCCACACGGGTTTCGGGTAATTCAGGATCAGGCTGCGCAGGGAATCGGCGTATACCACCATTCCCCCGTAGGTATTCATGTGAATCAACACGTAATCGGCACGCTCCTCCGTGGCACGGTCGAACGATTTCTTGACCAGCCGCCAGATGCCCGGACCGATTTCGTCTTTTATATCCACCTTGTACACGATAGCCTTATTCCCCGTCGCGCTCGCAGAGAGAAGACAAAACAACAAACCGATGCAAAGCAACAATCTTTTCATTTCTCGACCTTTTTATTTAATGTTTCATTCACGACAACCGTCCCGGCGATTACCGATAATAAAGATACAAAACTACACGCCACTACCCGTATAAACGGGAGCATCAACGATAAGGTAAATACCGCCCCTATCGCGACAACCATTCCCGAATTGCGCCGCATATAGCGGACACTCTCCCGCACCCGGAAACGCTTCCTCTCCACGGCGTAATCCATGAAGGCGAAACCGTAGAAGTAGGCACTTACCCCGAACGTCAGCACCGGGGTGACCAACCCGACCAGCGGGATAAAAGAGAGGAAAAACAAGAGAACGGTCAATATAAATTGAAATATCATACAACGCAAGGAGATCACGATGCCCCGCCCGATTTCCCACACCAACTGCCCGAAATTGAACGGGTATTCCCGCCCGGAAAGACGCGCTTCCGTGCGCTCGGAAAGCCACGAGTAGACGGGCGACATCACGACCATCACCACGTATCCCCCGAAAGAAATAAACAGGATGTAGTACACGGCACGCACGAGCAACCGCACGATAAAACCTACCGTACCGGAAACCCAACTCAACCACGAAATGCCGGAAACCCAATCCATAACCTGCTGTTCCACCGTCTCGGAAAGTCCGCCCCCGATACAGGAAACAGCGTAATTCCCCGCCGCGAACAGCACGATAATTATCACGACCGGAAATAAAAGGAAATAACAGAAACGCCCGGAAAACAATAGTTTCACGGCTTCACCGTACGCCTTTATTCCTTTAGAAAATCCTTGGAAGAAGTTCATGTTCCGATTACCTTTAAAATTCGTGTAAATTTAAGGGATTTTTTTGATTTTTCCTAAGGGTGGAAGAGGGAGGGGGTATTCATTTTAGATTTTAGATTGAACTCCTCCGTCCGCTTCGCGTCCACCTCCTCTATAAACAGAGGAGGAGCTGGTGACATTTACCGAAGACGGTGAGTAATTCAGCTCTCCCTCTGTTTATAGAGGGAAACTGGCGAGTAAGCGAGGGTAACGGAGAAGCTTGCTTCTTTGTTACCGAGCGAGAGACAGTTCGAGACCGGTTTCCGGGCTCAATACCCCGGAGGGGGGAGGGAGTTCAAGATGACTTTTGCCACCCTCCTTTATAAACTTTACGAACCTCATAAACTTTACGAACTTTTTTGTACTTTCGCGAGAGAAACAATTAAAAATTAAAGTATATTATGCAAGCATTAACAGCAATTTCCCCTATCGACGGACGATACAGAGATAAAGTCGAAGGGTTGGCGAACTACTTTTCCGAGAGTGCCTTGATTCGTTACAGGGTGATGGTTGAAGTTGAATATTTTATCGCTCTCTGCGAGCTTCCATTGCCGCAATTAAAAGGATTCGATCACGCGCTGTTCGATAGCTTGAAAGATATTTACCTCGATTTCTCCGTGGAAGACGCACAAAAGGTGAAGGACATCGAGCAAGTCACGAACCACGACGTGAAAGCCGTGGAATACTTCATCAAAGAGAAATTCGATCAATTGAACCTGCACGAGTACAAAGAATTTATCCATTTCGGACTGACCTCACAGGATATAAACAATACCTCTGTGCCCTGCTCTTTCCGGGATGCTATCCATGACGTGTATTACCCGCTCATCGACGAACTGATAGCGAAACTGGAAGAACTTGCCGAAGAATGGAAAGACGTGCCCATGCTGGCAAAGACTCACGGGCAACCGGCATCACCCACCCGCTTGGGGAAAGAGATAAAGGTATTCGTGTATCGCCTGAGCAAACAACTGGAATTGTTGAAGAAAGTAGCCTGCTCCGGAAAATTCGGCGGGGCTACCGGAAACTTTAACGCCCATACCGTGGCTTACCCGGAGATCGACTGGACGGAGTTTGCCAATAACTTCCTGACGCGAAAGCTGAAAATAGAGCGGGAACAATACACCACGCAAATCTCGAACTACGACAACTTTGCCGCCGTGTTCGACAACCTGCGCCGTATCAACACGATAGTGGTTGATTTGGATCGTGATTTCTGGACGTATATCTCCATGACTTATTTCAAACAGAAAATCAAAGCGGGGGAAGTCGGTTCGTCCGCCATGCCCCACAAGGTGAACCCGATCGATTTCGAGAACTCGGAAGGCAATCTCGGTATGGCAAACGCTATACTGGATCACCTGAGCAATAAATTGCCGATATCCCGCCTGCAAAGAGATTTGACGGACTCTACCGTGTTGCGTAATATCGGGGTGCCTTTGGCTCACACGGTAATCGCGTTCAAATCAACACTGAAAGGATTGAATAAATTGATTATCAACAAACCGGCGATAGAGGCAGACTTGGAGGAAAACTGGGCTGTCGTGGCGGAAGCCATCCAGACCATCCTGCGGCGAGAGGCTTACCCGAACCCGTACGAGGCGTTGAAAGCACTCACCCGCACCAACAGTAAAGTGACACAACAATCCATTGCCGAATTTATCGATACATTGGACGTGTCCCCCGAGTTGAAGAAAGCATTAAAACAAATCACTCCCTCCAACTACACGGGGAGATTATAAACGGAATACATGCGCGATTTTATCCAGATACTGAAAAGATTTATTCCTCCTTACAAGGCAAGGTTAACCAAGAATATACTATATAATATATTGCACGCCATATTCGGTTCGATGTCATTCGTGATATTGATACCCGTTTTGGGCATCCTTTTCCGGACGGAATCCGACGTGAAGGAATTGCCTGAATTCGCGATGAATATGACCACGCTGAAAAATATCCTGTACTACTATGTCACGTTAGGACGGGATACGATCGGACCAGTCACCACGTTACTGGTCGCGGGAGGCTTCTTCGCGTTGGCGGCTCTCTTCAAAACCGGGTTTTCTTACATGGCTTCTTACGAGATTATCTTTATCAGGAACGGGGTTGTCCGGGATATTCGCCGCATGATTTACCGGAAGATTTTATCGCTCCCGCTCCCCTTCTTCTCGGAAGAACGCAAAGGGGATATCATTTCGCGCATGACGGGTGACGTGCAGGAAGTGGAAAACTCGATCATGAACTCGCTGGAAATGTTTTTCCAGAACCCTATATTGATATTGATTTACTTGAGCACGATGATTTTCATGAGTTGGCAATTGACCTTATTCGTACTGGTACTGTTGCCTGTCATGGGACTCCTGATCGGGAAAGTAGGTAAATCACTGAAGAAGAGGTCGAAAGAGGGACAGGATAAAATGGGAGAAATCCTGTCCAATATCGAGGAAACACTCTCCGGTTTACGTATTATCAAGGCTTTTAACGCGGAGAAAAAGGTAGATCGGTCGTTCTCTAACTTGAACGAGGACTACCGCCGGATCATGAACAAATTGATGCGTCGGCGTTCACTCGCTCACCCGATGAGTGAATTTCTCGGAACGATCGTCGTGGTTATCGTGGTTTGGTTCGGGGGGTACCTTATCTTGAGAGATTCCCCGATCATGGAGGCTCAGGATTTTATCGCGTACATTGCGCTATTCTACTCTATCATCAACCCGGCAAAACAATTCTCCACGGCATTGTACAGTATACAGAAAGGACAGGCAGCCATGGATCGTATCGACCAAATACTTAACGCCGAATCCACGATAAAAGAGCCGGAGAACCCGAAGCCGCTGAAAGATTTTAACCGGCAGATTGAATACAAACACGTGAACTTTGCTTACCGTCAGGATCATCTGGTACTGAAAGACGTGACCTTAACCATCCCGAAAGGCAAGACTATCGCACTCGTGGGGCAATCCGGTTCGGGCAAGAGCACGTTTGTCGATCTTCTCCCCCGCTTCTACGATGTCGTGAAAGGAGAAATAACGATTGACGGTATAAATATCAAAGATACCTCTACTCAAAACCTGCGGGCATTGATGGGGAACGTGAACCAAGACCCGATCCTGTTCAACGACACGATATTCAACAACATCGCGTTCGGCGTGGAAACCGCCACTCCGGAAGAAGTGGAAAGAGCCGCCAAGATTGCCAACGCCCACGACTTCATCATGCAGACGGAAAAAGGTTACCAGACTAATATCGGTGACCGCGGCGGGAAATTAAGCGGCGGACAACGGCAGCGTTTAAGCATCGCGCGTGCCGTACTGAAGAATCCCCCGATCATGATTCTTGACGAGGCAACCTCGGCTCTGGATACCGAATCGGAAAAACTCGTGCAGGAAGCATTGGATAACCTGATGAAGAATCGTACATCCATTGTCGTGGCCCACCGCCTGTCGACGATCCGGAATGCAGACCTGATCTGCGTGTTCCACGAAGGAGAAATCGTCGAGCAGGGACGCCACGAGGAATTATTGGCACAGAACGGTATATACACGAAATTGTATAACATGCAAAACTTTTAGTCATGGGAATAGAAGCCAAGGTACTCGGGCAGCAAGTTGCCTACCCCACGGATTATTGCCCGTTGATTCTCGTTCCGGTTCCCCGTAGTCTGAACCGGGTGATATACGATATTCATCTCCCGGAAGAACTTTTCCGGGGATATGACACATGGCATGCTTACGAGGCAGGATTCTTAACCCAAAAAGGACTTCCCGTGTGCGGGGTGCTAAAGATCGTGTATTCGGCGGGCAGCCCGAATATAGTGGAGAGCAAGTCCTTAAAACTTTACCTCAATTCGCTCAACATGACCCGCCTCGGGGAAAACATGGCGGAAGGGATTGACTTGTTTACCCGAATCGTGAAATCCGACTTGGAGCAAATTCTGGATACACGGGTAGATATTTCTTTCTTCCAACAGGAACCGGAAGAATTGTTTTTCGATTTCAACGGCTATGCCCTGCTGGAAAACGATAAAAACGCGGAAGACCTGTCATTCACGGAATACGACGAAACCCCGGCTCTTCTGGAAGAAAACACGCCCGGTGAAGGTGAAATAAAGGTTTGCAGCCATTTATTGCGCAGTAATTGCAAGATCACGAAGCAACCGGATTGGGGAAGCATCTATATTCGAATGAAAGGTTCCCGCCTGCCGAACAACGCTTCCCTGCTAAAATACATCGTTTCCCTGCGGAACGAGAACCATTTCCACGAGGAAATCTGCGAAATGACGTACAAACGCTTATGGGATAAATTCAACCCGGAAATACTCTCGATAACGTGTATTTACACCCGCCGGGGCGGTATAGATATTTGCCCGTCGAGGGCGAACAAAGTAGAGTACCTGCCCGAATACATCCATGATCCGGAGGTACTTACCCGTAAATTGATGAGACAGTAAAAAAGGGCTGGCTTAATGAGAATATAGCCAGCCCCGTGCAACCAGCTCTCATACCCGGATATTCTCGATAATATTCAGGTCTCTCAGCTCGTTTAATATTTCATGCGTAACTCCGGTAATTCGAACTCGTTTACCATGTGCCAATTTATACACGTACCACGGGGTGGTATTGTACTTCTTGGCCAAACTGAAGTAAACCAGCTTATTCTTTGATCTAAACACTTTTAATATAATCATACACATTTCATTTAAAATAACACGCTTATTTATAGTGCAAATACATCCATCTTACTCCCTCTCGCCAGTAAAACACCAATTCAAATAAATACTAAAAAAAGAAGGTTTTATGCGATAGCTTTTATCCATGATAACCGGACAGTACTTTGATTCCGCATGTATCATTCTATGTTTTGGAAATGAAGTAATTAAATACTTTTGATGACTGTTTGTTTTTTTAAATAGAAATCTTATATTTGCAGTATCAATAAACGTTCGTTAAATAATATTCGAGAAGCCCCATTAATTGGCTAGTATTGAATATATTTACTATCTTCACCCCGTGAACATGAATTGAATAATATGCCTGACAAGAGTACACGCGAAGAATTCTTCCCGGAAGTTTACGAAATCGTGAAACAAATCCCTTTTGGAAAAGTGCTTACCTACGGCGGTGTCGCCCGTTTAGCGGGCAGACCTCAATACTCCCGAATGGTCGGGCAAGCCATGTTCAACGCCCCGGCTGACCTGCATCTTCCCTGCCACCGGGTTGTAAATCACAAAGGGGGAATAGCCCCGAACTGGCCGGAACAAAAGGAATTGTTGATTGAAGAAGGAGTAACCTTCAAGAAAAACGGGTGCGTGGACATGAAGAAACACCGATGGAACACGGAGCTGTTACTGGAGTGAACATTGTTCGCCTTCGGCGAGTTGCAGGTTACAGGTTGCATTTGCCTTCGGCAAGTTACAGGTTGCTTCTCTAGCGTGCAAGACTGTATCTTAGCTCTCCCTCTGTTTATAGAGGGAGTACCCCGAAGGGGGGAGGGAGTTTTTTGATTCAGTGATTCAATGATTGTCGATTCCGTGATTTACGAAGCGTTGCTAGTGCGGCTGGAATCATTCAATCTAAAATCATTGAATCTCCTAATCAACAAACTCCTCCGTCTGCTTCGCAGCCACCTCCTCTATAAACAGAGGAGGAGTTGGAATACTGTCATAAACGCTAGTGAAGCAACTTGCAACTCGCCGAAGGCGACTCTTCACAAGAAATTTATCAAAGTGTAATTTTGATTACACACACGTATTAATTAATTCCGTATTTTTGTCTAAAATTATACCATATAGCAGATGAAACTGAAAGCCATAATTAATCGAGTATTACCTTCCCGCAGGTGGAAGATAGTATCTATCGTTTTACTGGGAGTGATCAGCGGAAGCGGTATGCTATTCCTTTACGTGCTGCGGGCACACACCTATCTGGGTGACGATCCGTCAGCCTGCGTGAATTGTCATATCATGGCACCCTATTACGCCACGTGGTTCCATAGTTCGCACAGCCGCGACGCTACCTGTAACGATTGTCACGTACCACATGACAACTTCGTGAAGAAATGGGTATTCAAAGGAATGGACGGGATGCGCCACGTGGCGGTCTATCTGGCGAAAGGTGAACCGCAAGTATTGCAAGCCATTCCGGAGAGTTCAAAAGTGATCATGAACAATTGCATCCGTTGTCACACGCAATTAAACACGGAGTTCGTGAAGACAGGGCGCGTTGACTACATGATGGCACAAGTCGGTGAAGGCAAAGCGTGCTGGGACTGTCACCGGGATGTTCCTCACGGCGGGAAAAACAGTCTTTCCTCTACCCCGGCGGCTCTGGTTCCTTACCCGGAATCCCCTGCCCCGGCTTGGCTAAAGAAATTAATGAAACAATAACAAACTAATTATATATGGAAAAGAAACTAAAATCATGGCAAGGATGGCTGTTGTTCGGGGGAACAATGGTTGTCGTTTTCGTATTGGGATTGCTCGTTTCAGCACTTATGGATCGTCAGGCTGAAATCGTGAGCGTTTTCAATAACAAGAAAGTCGAGATAAAAGGTATTGAAGCACGTAACGAGATTTTCGGGGAAAACTATCCCCGTGAATACAACACGTGGACGGAAACAATCAAGACGGATTTCAAGAGCGAATTTAACGGGAACGAGGCAGTGGATGTATTGGAACAACGTCCCGAAATGGTGATACTCTGGGCGGGATACGCGTTCTCCAAAGATTATTCCACTCCCCGGGGACACATGCACGCTATCGACGATATGCGTCATACCCTCCGCGTGGGCAGCCCCATGACTGCCGAGGAAGGACCGCAACCCGCTACCTGCTGGACATGCAAGAGCCCGGACGTGCCCCGCATGATGGAGGCTATCGGGGTTGAAAACTTTTACAGCAATAAATGGGCTGCCATGGGAAGCGAGATCGTGAACCCGATCGGGTGTGCCGATTGCCACGAACCGGAAAACATGAACCTGCATATCAGTCGTCCGGCTCTGCGGGAAGCATTTGCCCGCCAAGGCAAAGATATTGATAAAGCCACCCCACAGGAAATGCGTTCTCTGGTATGCGCACAATGCCACGTGGAATATTATTTCAAAGGCGACGGCAAATACCTGACTTTCCCGTGGGATAAAGGTTTCACGGTAGAAGACATGGAAACTTACTATGACGAAGCGGAATTCTATGATTACATACACGCGCTCAGTAAAACCCCGATCCTGAAAGCACAGCACCCGGATTACGAGATCGCCCAAATGGGTATTCACGGGCAACGGGGAGTATCTTGCGCCGATTGCCATATGCCGTACAAGAGTGAAGGCGGCATGAAATTCAGCGACCACCATATCCAAAGCCCATTGGCAATGATAGACCGCACGTGTCAGGTTTGTCACCGCGAAAGCGAGGAAACCCTGCGTAATAACGTGTACGAACGCCAACGCAAAGCCAATGAAACCCGTAACCGTCTGGAACAGGAACTGGCAAAAGCACACATCGAGGCAAAATACGCTTGGGACAACGGCGCTACCGATGAACAAATGAAAGAAAGTCTGAAATTATTGCGTCAGGCTCAATGGAGATGGGATTTCGGTGTAGCCTCTCATGGCGGTTCGTTCCATGCGCCGCAAGAAATACAACGTATACTGGGTAATGGAGTTGACAAAGCGATGCAAGCCCGGTTGGCTATCTCTAAAGTATTGGCCAAGAACGGTCATTTGGAAAATGTTCCCATGCCGGATATCTCTACAAAAGAAAAAGCACAGGCATATATCGGGTTAGATATCAAGAAAGAAAAAGAAGCGAAAGAAAAGTTCATGAACACGATTGTCCCCCAGTGGCTCGCGAAAGCGAAGGAAAACTGGAGAGTAAGCATGTAAAATATGTATGTGGCAGAAACCTTGGGGATATAAAGAAGGATTCGCGATTTGCGGGGGATTGTTCCTCGTGGGAACTCTCCTGCAAATTGTTTTAGGTAAAGTACATTTGGATCTTTTAGCCTATCCGGTGAATTTAATTCTTGGATTGGTCTATCTCGTTTTAATTATCGCGGCTTCTCTTTTGTCCCGGAAAGTATATCTTTTCCGGTGGATGAGCGGTTATCAGGCGGCAGTGACTTCCATGATAGCCGCCGTGATCATCACTGTTATCATGGGGCTCACGTTGCAGGTCAACGAGAAAGTACACGTCACGGGAATTGCCGGTTGGCTCGGTTTTCATCAAATGCTGTCGGCGTGGTCATTTTCCTTGTTGCTGGTATGGTTCATCACGCTGTTGGGTATGGTAACATTGCGTCGTATCCGGCATTTCAAGCCAAGAGATATTCCGTTTATACTTAATCATATGGGACTCTTTCTAGCTCTCACGGGAGCCATCCTTGGAAGTGCCGATATGCAGCGGTTGAAAATGCAAACCAGCATCGGCAAAGCCGAATGGCGGGCTTTTGATGAAGACCAGAAACTGATGGAATTACCACTTGCCATAGAACTTCACGATTTCACGATTGACGAGTATCCCCCGAAACTGATGCTCATCGATAATGAAACGGGTAAGGTGATCCCCGAAGGAAAAGCCGAAAATATACTCGTGGAAGATTCTGTTTTATCGGGAGATTTAGAGGATTGGCATATAACCATTGAACAACGTTTGCCCTCGGCGGCAAGAGTCGCCACGGAAGACACAGTAAAGTACGTGGAATTTCATTCCATGGGAGCCGCCTACGCCTTGTACGCGAAAGCAGAGAATCGGCAAACCGGAGAACGGCAGGAAGGTTGGGTGAGTTGCGGCAGCTTCCTGTTCCCTTACAAAGCCATACGCCTGAACGAAAAAATGAGTCTGGTGATGCCCGACCGGGAACCCCGTCGTTTCGCTTCGCGAGTGACCGTGTACACGCGGAGCGGACGTAAAGACTCGGCAACGATCGAGGTAAACAAGCCCTATCAAATAGAAGGTTGGAAGATATACCAGCTAAGCTACGACGAGAGTAAGGGCAAATGGAGTGAAATCAGTATTTTGGAAATAGTCAAAGACCCGTGGTTACCCTTGGTTTACACGGGTATATGGATGATGATAGCGGGAGCCGTGTGCATGTTCACGATAGCCGGAAAAAGAAAGGAGGAAAACGTATGACGTGGGATCAATTTCCAATATTTGCCGTTATAGCTTTATGCTTCTGGGGAGCGGGAGCGATAAGTGCATGGAAAGGCAGGCACCCGGGATTGACATTCGGGTGTACAATCACGGGATTGCTGGTGTTCTTCGCTTTTATCGTAAGCATGTGGATTTCACTGGAACGTCCGCCCATGCGTACCATGGGGGAAACCCGCCTGTGGTATTCGTTCTTTTTGCCCTTGGCGGGAATCATCACGTATGCCCGTTGGAAATATAAATGGATACTCACTTTCAGTACCGTCCTGTCCATCGTGTTCATCTGTATCAATATATTCAAACCGGAAATACATAACAAGACGTTAATGCCCGCCTTGCAGAGCCCGTGGTTTGCCCCTCACGTGATCGTTTATATGTTCGCCTATGCCATGCTGGGTGCTGCCGCGATCATGGCAATTTACTTGTTATGGTTCAAGAAAGAGAAAAAAGCCACACAACAGGAAATGGATCTCTGTGACAATTTGGTTTACGTGGGACTTTCTTTTATGACCTTGGGAATGTTATTCGGGGCGGTGTGGGCAAAAGAAGCATGGGGACACTACTGGAGCTGGGACCCGAAAGAAACATGGGCAGCCACGACATGGGTGTCCTATCTGGTATATATCCACTTCAGACTCCACCGGAACCGGAAACACAGAATGGCATTGAGTATATTACTCGTTTCGTTCGTTCTTTTGCAAATGTGCTGGTACGGCATCAATTACCTTCCATCCGCACAAGGGGTGAGCGTTCACACGTACAATTTGGATTAGTTCACTCACGGGGAGTTTGCCTTCGGCAACTTGTAACTTGCCGAAGACAAACTTTTATTTATATTTGCACGGTAAACCAGTAATTCAATGGCAATGAATTTAATCACTTTCACAAAGGAACACGAAGAATTATTATTCCAAATCCCTCTCTTCCGGGATTTGCCTTCTCACATAAAAGATTCATTACTGGAACAATTGGATTATTCCGTTTACAATATCAGCAAAAACGAACAGATTGCCAAACAGAACACGATCTGCAAGAACCTTATGGTACTGCTGAAAGGGCGTTTGCGGGTAGACATATTCGACGCTTTGGGTAATGAAGTAATGATCGAGAATATCATTGCTCCCCGTGCGTTTGCCACACCACATTTATTCAGTGCCGACAGCCTGTTGCCCGCCACCTTCACGGTCGTGGAAGAAGGTATTTATTTCACGGTTACCAAAGCCTCGCTGTTTGAATTAATCAGCAAAGAACCGAGCATCTTGAAGAAATTTCTCCAGATAACGGGTAATTGCAACCGTTGTACCGTTTCCCGTCTTCGGGCTCTCTCCCAGAAAAGCGTGCGGGGACGTTTTATCACCTATCTCTTTGAACACGCCAAAGATGATAATAATAAAGTCCTGATCGAACATAATATCATGCAACTCGCCGAATACCTGTGCGTCACTCGTCCCGCCCTCTCTAAAGAAATCAACAAAATGATCAAGGAGGGAATGATTGCCATGGAGGGTAAACAGGTACAATTGATTGATTTCAACGGTCTTCAACTAGCCATCCTGTAAAGAAACGTTTATTTTCTTTCCAAAATATTCCGCATATTAAAATATTATTGTAGCTTTGTCGTGAAATATTCTGAAGGGGTGCCTAAGAAGCAAGGGAAATTTCCCGACACTTCTGTCTGACTAAGACCATTAGCAGATGAAAACAACGGGCTGAGATTATACCCATGAACCTGATCCGGGTAATGCCGGCGTAGGGAAAGAGTTATAATACAAGTTGAATGCCGTTTTATAGAATCCCTTGAAGAAATTGAAAATTGAAAATGAAAAATTGAAAATGACAACCCATTTCGGGAATTAAAGTTTAATTCAATTCTTTCATTCTAAATTTAAAAATTAAAACGATGCAGGTATTTATAAACGACAAAGTATTTGAATGCCCCGCCGGGGCAACACTTCCTGAAGTATTGGAAGCCAACGACATCAAAACGGATAACATCGCCGTTGCCGTGGATTTCTCCGTTATTCCCCGCCCGGATTGGAATAAAACCGTTTTACAGGACGGAAACAAAATCATTATCATTAAGGCGGTACAGGGAGGATGATTTGATTTTAGATTTATGATTTACGATTTTAGATTCCAAATATCATTAAATCGTAAATTATAAATCTGAAATCATAGATCTAAAATCATAAATCAAAAATATAAACATGGAACAATTTAAAATCTCAAGCGGCCCGCTACCGGGTTCAGAGAAAATTTACGTGAAAGGCGAGATGTTCGATATCAAAGTACCGATGCGTCGTATCGCCCTCTCCCCGACGATTGATATCGACGGGAAAAAAGTTGAAAACGAACCCGTTGTTGTTTACGACACATCGGGTCCCTATACCGATCCGGACCATAAAGTGGATCTGCACAAGGGATTGCCCAAAATCAGGGAACAATGGATTGCCGACCGGAATGATACCATAAAATTAGACGGTTTAAGTTCCGAGTACGGACGGATGCGCCAGAATGACAAATCGCTGGACGCTCTTCGTTTCGAGCACGTGAACACGACTCCCAGAGTGGCAAAACCGGGGCATCGCGTATCACAAATGTATTACGCTAGACAGGGTATCATCACCCCGGAAATGGAGTTTATTGCTATCCGCGAGAATCAACTGGTCGATAAAATTAGGGAAAACTATAAAAAGGAAAAGGGGGAACCTTTAGGTGCTAACTTCCCGGAATATATCACGCCCGAATTCGTGCGCCAAGAAGTGGCTGCCGGACGTGCCATTATCCCGGCAAACATCAATCACCCGGAGAGCGAACCTATGATCATCGGACGTAATTTCCTCGTGAAGATCAATGCCAATATCGGTAATTCCCCGATTACCTCTTCCATATCGGAAGAAGTGGAAAAAGCCGCGTGGGCTTTCCGCTGGGGTGCCGATACGATCATGGATCTTTCTACCGGAAAGAATATTCACGAAACGCGGGAATGGATCATCCGCAATTCCCCTGTGCCCGTGGGAACAGTACCTTTGTACCAAGCATTGGAAAAAGTACGGGGCAAAGTAGAAGACCTGACATGGGAAATCTACCGCGACACGCTAATCGAGCAGGCAGAACAGGGCGTTGACTATTTTACCATTCATGCCGGATTGCGCTGGCATCATGTACCCTTGACGCTGAAACGCCTCACGGGTATCGTGTCCCGCGGAGGGGCTATCATGGCACACTGGTGTACCACGCACAAGCAGGAGAGTTTCTTGTACGATCACTTTGAAGATATTTGCGAAATACTGGCAAAATACGATGTCGGGGTATCTATCGGTGACGGGTTACGCCCGGGATGTATCGCTGATTCGAACGACGAGGCACAGATATCCGAATTGAAAACCTTGGGCGAACTCGCTCAGATTGCATGGAAACACGACGTGCAGGTTATTATCGAGGGTCCCGGTCACGTGCCGATGCAGAAAATCAGGGAAAACATGGATCTCGAACTTGAATATTGTAATGAAGCGCCGTTCTACACGCTCGGACCGCTTGTTACGGATATCGCTCCCGGCTACGACCATATCACCTCTGCCATTGGCGGAGCCATGATCGGCTGGTACGGTACCTCTATGTTATGCTATGTCACGCAGAAAGAACATTTAGGACTCCCCAACCGGGACGACGTGAAAGAAGGAGTGATCACCTTTAAACTCGCCGCCCATGCCGCCGATCTGGCAAAGGGACATCCGGCTGCCTATTATCGTGATTACGCCATGAGTAAAGCCCGCTTCGAATTCCGCTGGAAAGACCAGTTCCACCTTGCACTGGATTCTGAAAAAGCTCTCCGTTTCCACGACGAAACCTTACCCGCCGAAGGACACAAGGAAGCACATTTCTGTTCCATGTGCGGTGAACACTTCTGCTCCATGCGTGCAAGCGAGAAATTGAGAAAGAAAATGAAAGAATAAATGAGTTTATAAAGTTTATAAGGTTTGTAAAGTTCATAAAGTTATCCCCTTCACGGGGAATACTCTAAGACTTATTAAACAGTCGGAAAACTTTGTCCGAAGGACATCCAAAACCTTATAAACTTTATGAACCTTATAAACTTTATGAACTTTATGAACTAACTACATGATAGTCGTCATTACCCCCCCTTACCGGATTCCGGATGAAGAAGTTATCGTGAATAGCCTCTTCAAGAACGGTTTGCACCTGTTGCATTTACGAAAGCCGGATGCAGAACGGGTTGTTTACGAGCGATTTATCCAGAAGATAGAACCTTGTTTCCGGGAACGCATCATTGTACACGATCATTTTGATCTGGTAGAAGCATACGGACTGAGAGGGATTCATCTCAAGTCAAAGCAAGCGGAGCATTTCGGGGACAGGAAATGGTACGCGCATGTCAGCGTATCGTGCCACTCCTTTAAAGAGATCGCGACATTGCCATTCACTCCCGATTACGTGTTTTTAAGCCCCGTGTTTGACAGTATTTCCAAACAGGGGTACAAATCCATGTTTACACCTGACATGCTGAAGGAAGGATTAAAAAAGACCTCTACCCCCGTGATTGCCTTGGGAGGAATTAGCGCGGATAATGTAACCGCTTGCCGGAAATTAGGATTCCGGGGAGTCGCTCTGTTGGGATACCTTTGGGATACCCCTTCGGAAGCTCTCTCCCGCTTTCTGAAAATCTTTCCCGACGAAACGTTAAGCATCGCCGGATTCGACCAGAGTTCCGGCGCAGGAGTAACTGCCGACATCAAGACCTTTGAATGTTGCCGGGTATATGGATTAGGAGTTGCAAGTGCGATCACGTTCCAAAATCAGAACGAGTACCTTGGGACAAAATGGATGTCCCCAGGGGAGATTATCCGCCAGTGTGAAGTATTGTGCCGAGAATTTACCCCGGCATACGTCAAAATCGGGTTGATCGAAAACTTTGATTCTTTGGCACAAGTAGTGGATTACCTCACGACCACTTTGCCAAAAGTGAAAATCATCTGGGACCCGATTCTAAAAGCAAGTGCCGGATTCCAATTTCATAACGGGGAAAACATGGAAACGATACAAAATATCCTCGGCAAGATATATTTACTTACCCCGAATAGAAACGAACTGGAGATTCTTTTCGGCAATAACTTGGAAGCAGAAGGATTGCAAAGAATTGCCAAACAATTGCATACCAATATTCTCTGGAAAGGCGGACACAACACGGAAGCGTTGGCGTCCGATCGTCTGATCACGGGAGAAGAGATATATACTTTCTCCGTCGCACGGGGAAAGCACGGCAAACACGGCACGGGTTGTGTCCTTTCCTCCGCCGTTACCTCCTACTTGACTCTCGGGTATTCTTTACCTGAAGCCTGTCGTCTGGGACAACGCTATGTATCCGATTTTATTCGGGGAAATGACACGAATTTGGGTATACACAGCCGGATACACGCAACTGCTACAGCGAACCTGCACGAAATTCCGTTGCAGTACATCACGGATCACAAGGAGGGAACGCCTATTCCCGAACAAGTGGAAGCCGTGTGCAAAGGCGGTTGCCGTTGGATACAATTGCGGATGAAAGAAGTGTCGAGAGAGGAATTTATCCGAACCGGGAACGCCGTGAAAGAAATTTGCCGACGTTACAATGCTTTATTCCTGATCAATGATCACGTGGATATCGCCATCGAACTGGATGCGGACGGGGTACACCTCGGTAAGGAAGATATGAACCCACTGGAAGCCCGTAAAATACTAGGTTATTCAAAGATTATCGGGGGAACATGCAACACGTTTGACGACGTGGCGGAGCGCTATCGTCAACAAGTAGACTATATCGGTCTGGGACCGTTCCGGTTTACTTCCACGAAAAAGCGTCTAAGCCCGATACTAGGATTGGAAGGTTATCAACAAATCACGGATAAATGCCGGGAAGCAGGTATTCATCTCCCGATACACGCTATCGGCGGCATCCGGGAAACAGATATCCGCCCGATTTTAGACACGGGAGTAACAGGTATCGCCCTCTCCTCTTTACTGAAAGACAACGACGATATCACGGAAAAGACAAAAGAAGTTTTGTTACAATTGAAAACGAATTAATTGACGATTTATGAATTACGATTTACGATAAAAAAAATGGCGACAAGTGCAGTTGAAATCATAAATCTTAAATCATAAAATCAAGAAATCTAAAATTAATATGGAACCATTAAAGATTGCAGACAAGGTATTCACTTCACGCCTGTTCACCGGAACCGGTAAATTCGCGTCAAATCAGATCATGGAAGATGCCATACTGGCGTCCGAATCGCAACTCGTGACAGTCGCACTGAAACGAGTAGACATGGAAAGCAAAGAAGACGATATACTCGCCCACCTTAAAGCACCCCATATCACGTTGTTGCCCAACACATCCGGTGTGCGCACCGCCAAAGAGGCCGTGTTCGCCGCACAGCTGGCAAGAGAAGCTCTCGGTACCAATTGGTTGAAACTGGAAATACATCCCGATCCGAAATACCTTCTCCCCGACCCGATTGAAACCCTGAAAGCCACGGAAGAATTGGCTAAATTAGGATTCATCGTTCTACCCTACATTCAAGCCGATCCCGTGTTATGCAAGCATTTGGAGAACGCCGGAGCCGCAACGGTAATGCCCTTGGGCGCTCCTATCGGGACAAACAAAGGTTTGGTTACCCGTGATCTGCTTGAAATCATTATCGAGCAAAGCCAGATACCCGTTATCGTGGATGCGGGAATCGGGGCACCTTCACATGCTGCCGCTGCCATGGAAATGGGAGCCTCTGCCGTGTTGGTGAACACCGCTATTGCCGTATCCCCCAACCCGGTAGAAATGGGACGAGCTTTCAAACTGGCTGTTGAAGCCGGACGCATGGCATTCGAGGCAAAATTAGCCAAGCAATACCGCCACGCGCAAGCCAGTTCTCCACTAACGGCATTCTTGGACTAAGCGAAATCGCTTAGTCCTGTCAAAAGTCCATAAAGTCCGTAAGGTTCATAAGGTCCATGAACTCCTACAGACACCCGTGACTTTATGGACTTTATGGACTTTATGGACTTTACAGACCTTATAGACTTTATAGACTTTATAGACTTTATAGACTTTATAGACTTTATAGACTTAATTATGAATACATTTTACGATACAATTAAAACTTACGACTGGGATGGTGTAAAACAAAGCATCATGGATAAGTCGAAAAACGATGCGATCGCCGCCATAAACAACCCGCGTCGCACGTTAGACGATTTTATGGCACTCATTGCACCCTCCGCCACTCCTTTATTGGAAGATATGGCAATCGAAGCGCAACGCCTTACTCTGGAAAGATTCGGGAATACCATCCAATTATACATTCCCCTTTACGTTTCCAATTATTGCACGAACTTTTGCGTGTATTGCGGATTTAACCATGATAACGAAATTCATCGCAAAATGCTTACCTTGGACGAGGTTAAGGCTGAAATAGACGTTATCGCCGATTGGGGTTTCAAGCATTTATTACTCGTATCGGGAGAAGCACCCGCCGTTACGACCGTGGATTATTACGAGGAAGTAATCCGTACCGTACGCGACAAATTCTCACAAATAGCCATAGAAGTACAACCTCTCGACACGGCAGACTACGCCCGCCTGCATGAAGCCGGACTTAGCTTTGTCTGCGTGTATCAAGAAACGTATAACGAGAAACAATACCCGCTTTACCACCCGAAAGGAAGAAAAGCAAACTATCGTTACCGTTTGGAAACTCCCGATCGAGCTTGCTCGGCAGGTGTACAAAAAATGGGAATCGGGGCGTTACTCGGGTTGGAAGACTGGCGCACGGATGCCTTCTTCACCGCCTTGCATCTAAAATACTTGGAAAAGAACTACTGGAAATCCAAGTTCTCGATCTCCCTGCCCCGTTTGCGCCCGCACGCGGGAGCTTTTATGCCGAAAGACCCGATCAACGATCGCCAAATGGTGCAACTGATCTGCGCGTACCGCTTGCTAGATCAACAGGCAGAAATCTCCATCTCCACGCGGGAAAGCCGGAAATTCAGAGATCACGTGATGCACTTGGGGGCAACCTCGATGAGCGCGGGATCAAGCACGGAACCCGGCGGGTATGTCGTTCCCCACAAGGAACTGGAGCAATTTGCCATTAACGATGACCGTAGCCCGCAAGAAATGGTGGAAGCCATTAAGGCACAAGGCTATGAACCGGTGTGGAAAGATTGGGATGCATGGATGTAGTCGAGAGCGGGACACTCTCTTGAATTTCATAACTAATTTTAACATTTATAGTATCACGTTTATTCTCCTCCTTTTGTTACGTTTGTCTTTTTAAACGTCAAAAACTAAATCAATTATGGTAGTTGCGTATTTACGAGTCAGTACTAACAAACAACACCTGGAAAATCAGGAGGAGGAGATTAAGAAATTTGCATCCAGCCGAGGTCTTGATATTGATAAATGGTACCACGACGTAGTCAGTGGTAAAGTTAGCAGTAGTGACCGGAAACTCGGTGATCTTCTTGAATCTTTGCAAGAGGGTGATTGCCTTATCGTCACGGAAGTATCGCGCTTGAGCAGGACATTGATCGATATCATGAATATCATCAATACCTGCATCCAGCGCAAAATTGTTCTTCACAGCACGAAAGAGGGATACACTTTCGAGAATAACTTGAATAGCAAAATCTTGGGGTTTGCCTTTGGGCTTGTGGCTGAAATCGAGCGTAATCTGATCTCCATCCGCACGAGAGAAGCTTTGGCAGTCAGGAAAGCGGAAGGCGTTAAACTGGGACGCCCGTACGGGAGTTGCCCGCAGTTAAACGTGTTAATCCAGAACAAGGATAAAATCATTGAACTCATGGATAACAGCGTCCCTTACAAGAAAATAGCCAAAAAATACAAGGTCTCCATCTGTACCGTCAATCGTTTCGTGAAGCAACACATTAACGAGAGAAATAATTAAAAGACAAATAGAACAAATTTAGAATTAAAGCGATAGAATATGTCATTAACCTCTAGAGAAACGGAACGTTATAACCGACATATAATTCTTCAAGACATTGGAATTCAAGGACAAGAAAAAATTAAAGATTCCCGTGTACTGGTAGTCGGTGCCGGGGGACTCGGTTCTCCCGTGTTATACTACCTTGCCGCCGCCGGCATCGGGCACATCGGAATCATGGACGACGATACGGTATCGGAATCCAACCTGCAACGACAGATATTATACGACACGACACACGTGGGGACAGCCAAGGCAACCGTTGCAGCCGCTAAATTAATTCAATTAAATCCTTTTTGCAGGATTACACCATATATCACCCGATTAACTCCCGATAACGCGCTCGAAATCATCACCGGTTACGATGTCGTGGTCGATGCCACCGATAATCTTTACGCCCGCTACGTCATAAACGACGCCTGCGTGCAACTGCATAAACCGTTCGTTTACGGTAGCATTCGCGAGTTCGAGGGACAACTCTCTGTTTTTAATTATCACGACGGTCCGACTTACCGGGATCTGTTCGAGTACCATGATGCCGTGAAGGACTTCTCGCAACCCCTAGGGGTGATCGGCGCCCTTCCCGGCATCATCGGTTCTCTCCAAGCCAACGAAGTAATAAAAGTCATTCTGGAAAAACCCGGTGTCCTTTCCGGCAAACTACTCGCCATCGATATCATGAACAACACGTATCTCACGTTCACCATTCAAAAGAAAAATGAACCCGACCCGGGGATGTATGATTTATAAATGCTTTTATAATTATATCACATAATATCACAATTATTACAACATATAGCGTTAAAAATAGCTACACCATCAGGCATCAAAGGAGTGGAAAAGGGGCGGAACACGGGTAAGCGACCTTGTAGTTGTTAATAAATATTAATTAATAAACACAACTAAACCACTGTACATCAACATATTAACAGAGGAACACAAGGGGTGTTCCAGTATCGTGTACTGGTGGTGTTCCGGTGGTGTACCGGTGGTAAACGGTATATACCGGTACACCACCGGTTCACGACACGTTAAACACTCGTTAACAATACAAGGGTTCCCCTGACGAGCCCGTGGAATAGTCTAATCGTTCTATTATTGGAAGATGAAATCACCTCCCTCTCCTCCTGATCCACACGAAAATAGCCAATAGCAATAACCCGGCAGGTACAATCCACTTGAACGCGATCTCCGTCACTTTCACCCCGGTTTTACCGAGGAACAGTTTATTATCTATCGCTTTCGGGCGACGCACGTCTACTGGGGCTTCACCGTCGGACAGCCACTGGAAGGAACCGAGAATGATATAGAAATTGCCGTTCTCCATTCCCTCGCGGGGCTTGAATAATTCCGCGTTGCCGATACAATCGGCGTCACCGAGAATCACGATCTTCTGTTCGCGCTCTCCCAGCGGACGGGATAATCCCAAAAGCGTCGTGTATTGTTGTTCCTTCTCCCCTGCCGCCGGATTATAACGCACCGTATCATCAATGAAATTCACGGTTTCCAGTTCATTCCACACTCCCGTGGAATCCGTCAATAACATCGGCGTAACTTTAAACCCCTTATCTACCGTGTATCTCAACCCGGTAGCACCCGGCATCATGGCACACATGCGCCACTCGATCATCGTCCCGAAGAAATACGATAATTCCCGTGCCTCCTCTGTCGGCCATGCCAGCACTAGATCGGGCTGATAATCCTCTGTCGGTTTCACGAGTACTCCATCCGTGAACTCCACACCAAACTGCCGCACCAGAGGATTCATCCGTGCTTGTCCGCCCGCCTCTCCCGCGATAAACAAATTGCCTCCCCGGTCGATATATTGTTGTAGACGTTCCATTTCCGGCTCGCTCAAAGGTTGTTGCATGTCGGCTATCACCAGAATATTGATCCGCTCGGGAATATTCCCGTCCAATGTTACTTCTTGAACATCAAAACCTTGATTCAGCAAGGCATAGCGGAAACGCTTGTTTTGAGCAAAGCTGGCATAATCCCGATCCCGGTAGCGGCTGATACTTCTCTCGCCGTGTCCGGTGAGAAAACCCACGGTAGGCAACTCCATCACCATACGTTTGAACGCGGCGGAAATCTCCGCCTCCGACGGATCTCTCATCATATCGTCGAACTGCCGCAGGAACATCTTCTCCCCGCTTTCCCGTTCCACCTGCCGCACGAACCGGTTGTCCTCCGGCGACAGGTCAATCACCTGCTTGATCTGCTCCGGGGTCAAGTATCTCGACAACTTGATCTTGAACGACGCGGCAATCTGTTTTGCCCTTCTCTCCATCGGCAATTCAGACAAAAAACCTCTCTGTTTCGTGTTCTGAACCGAATCGTAATAATACACGTATTTCATCTTGATCTCCGGCTTGAACCGCAGGTATTCACGAAATTGGTACGCGTCATTATTCTGGTAACGAGGGAGTGCCTTCATGAAGTCCTCATCCAGCAAATTACTGTACGTGGTGATCGTGAGTCCGCCCTTCAGCTTCTTCACAATTTCCTGACTGTTAGGCGTCAACGTTAAACTATTCTCCCGTGTCGTGTCGATATACCCCATCAAGGCGGGACGGGAACTCACGTAAGCCACCATCGCCATGATAAGGAAAACACCCGCGTATTTCGCGAAATTCCGCACCCATGAACTCTTCTGCACGCGGGAAGACAGGCGCACGATAGAGAACCACACGCACATGGCGGGGAACATGATGAAATAAGCGATCTCCTCGCTGCAAATCATCCCGCCTATAAACGTTCCGGCATGCCGCGGAAGTGACAACCAAAAAGTGACGTCGCGAACGAAATCAATATCCTGCCAGATACGGTCTATGAAGTTCAAGAAAGTCAAGAATACTAAAGTCGCCACTGCCGCGATAATCTGGTAAGAAGTCAGCGTCGAGAAAAACAACCCGACGGCTGCATAAGTACATATCAAAAGGAAAAGACCGAGTATCCCGGTAAGAATCTGCAATACATCAAAGTTCTCTACCGCGAACAGACTGAATATCACGTACACGATAAAAATAGATACCAACACGAGCGCGAAAATCACCATGGACAAGTATTTACCCAAGATAATCTGCGCGTTCGTCATCGGCGACGAGTACAAAAGTTTCATCGTTCCCCCGGCAAGATCTTTGCTTACCAATCCCATCGTCAGTAAAGGGATGTACAAGAAAAGATAGTTCTGCACCTCGTAGAAAAGGCGACCGAAAATACTGGAACTGATAAACATGGGATCGTACCCCATCGCTTGCTGTTTCTCGATCATCGTGACGGAACCCGTGAAAATCAAACCACATTGAAAAGTAAATATGATCAACACTAACCAAGCTATAGGCGAGTAAAACAACATCTGTAACTCGGTTTTCGCTATTTTATATATCATTCTCATAATCTAAATTTTAAGTATCAACGTCCCCGGCGCCGAAGCCATATCAAGATTCCGGCAAACGCGAGTATAACGGGAATAACTACCATGAACACGATCTTCCATACCTCCATGGCAGACTCGCTAATATTCAATTTCCTGTCTATCGGCTCCGCGCGGGAAGTATTCACGGGCAATTCCTCGTGTGACAACCAGTAGAAACCGGAACGAGCCAACTCGTAATTAAAATTGCGAACTTCCCGCCTGCCCGTGGCAAATTCCCCGTTACTCAAGCAATCCGTGTTGCCGGAGATAACTACACGTTGTTGCTTGCCGTTCACGTCGCGGCTCAAAGCTATTACCGTGGCGAAAACTCCGGCACGGTCACTCGCTTCCGGTTCATAAACAATCGAATCACGCGTGAAGTCCGCGCCCCGTGTCCTATTCCAGCATCCCGTCGTGTCGGTGGTAAACAACGGCGTGATCGTCACCCCCTCGACGGGAGTGTATTCCAAACCGACGCAGCCCGGCATAGCAACGCAGCCCTCGTATATCCGAATTATATCCAACCCCGGCCATAATTTTATTCCTTCTTTCGTCGGTAAAGCCTGTATCAGGTCAG
This sequence comes from Butyricimonas hominis, assembly GCF_014287455.1. Taxonomy (NCBI): domain Bacteria; kingdom Pseudomonadati; phylum Bacteroidota; class Bacteroidia; order Bacteroidales; family Odoribacteraceae; genus Butyricimonas; species Butyricimonas hominis. The sequence goes on along the minus strand of NZ_JACOOH010000002.1, from coordinate 456,683 downwards.
CTTGAAGATCTTTTGTCGGTTGCACCAGCTGCCCCGGCATAAAGCGGACACCGAACCGCTCGACAAGCGGGTTCATCAGTTCCTGTCTTCCCGGTCCGCCGAGTATAAAGAGATTGCCGCCCCGGTCAACGAAGGCGTCCAGATGCACTTTCTCTCGCTCGCTCAAAGGCGACCTTAACTCGGAAATCACCAGTATATTGATACTGTCCGGGATAGCCTGATCCGCTCGCACTTCCTCTATATCGAACCCCTGATTCACCATAGAGCTTCGAATATTCCTGTCACTGGAAATACGCTTATATTCCCGGTCGGCTTCCCGGTTGATATCGCGTTCACCATGCCCGGTAAGGAAGCCTATCGTCGGTACGTCCATCACCAGACGTTTGAATGCGGCGGAAATCTCGCCTTCCATCGGGGACTCTTTCCATCCCCCGTGATAATAGAAACGTAAATAAGACTTTTGCCCGTTCTCCCGTTCGATTACGCGTATTGTCTTGTTGCCCTCCGCGCTCAAATCCTCTATTTTCTTCATCTCCTCCGGCGACAGGAAAATAGAGAAAGGAATCCCGTAATTATCACATATCCGTTCTGCCCGTTCTCTGTCGTTCAAATCGGGATATTGCTCGTCCAGTTCCTCGTTACCCGCGTTGTCATAGAAATAAACGTAACGCAACTTCATATCCGGTTTAAAACGCACGTAATCACGGAAATTGCCCATGTCATGATTAATATGATCGGGCAGCGTGCTCCAAAACTCCTTGTCAAGCACATTCGTGTAAGTCGTGATCTTCACCTTTCCGTCAAGCAACTTCACGATATTCTGGCTTCCCTCGCTCAGCGTATTTCCCTTCGTTCTCGTGGCATCGTAATACGACATCAGCATCGGGCGGGAACTCAGATACCCCAATCCCATCGCCAACACGAATACACCAAGGTAGGCACCCCAGCGGACTGTCCATCCCCGCTTCTGCACCCGGTTAATCAACCGGAGCGTTGTCCATGTCAAGAATATAGCGATCACGATCAGGAAATAAAGCACGTCTTCGCTGCATATTAACCCGTGAATAAACTCGAACACCCTGCCCCGGATTGAAAGCCAATAAGTGATATCCCGCACGAACTCGTAGTTCTGCCCCACGTCGCCCACGTAATTGAACAGGATGAGAATCATCAAAGTACCGAACACCGCCACCACTTGATAAGAAGTCAGACTGGAAACAAACAACCCGATAGCGGCATAAGCGCACAACAAAAGGTAAAGTCCCAGAATACCCGTCAACACGTAAGGAATATCTATATTCTCGATCGTGAACAAACCGAATATCACGTAAAACAATATCACGCCCATCATCGCCAGCCCGAATACCATCAAAGCCATGTATTTACCGGCTACCACCTGAATATTGCGTAAAGGCGCCGACTGCAACAACTTTATTGTCCCCCCGTTCAAGTCGCGACTGATCATATTCATCGTCAACAAGGGAATATACAAATAAAGAGAGCCTTGTATCGACTCCATTAATCCCGCGAACACGCTGCCCGTCACTCTCCACATCTCGTATCCCATCGCTTGGCGTACCACGATTCCCTCCAACGAATCAGAAATAGTCATTCCGACCTGATAAGAGAACACGACCAGCAACAACCACGCCACGGGCGAGAAGAACAAAGATTGCAATTCCATCTTTGCTATTTTAAATGCCATCTTCATAAATTCTCGATTTTAATGTTTCTTACTCTTGGCGGACAACTCGGCGAACACGTTATCCATAGAACTCTTCTCGGCACGAATCTCCAGCAATTGCCAGTTGCGAGCCACGCTTGTTTCCACGATCTTGGTGATCGCCTCGCGGGAGTCCGAGAAATTTACCCGGTAATTCATGCCACCCGTGTTCTCGGCATCCACCACCCCGGGCAATACCTTTAGTTCCTCCGCCGAAGGCATTGACGCCAAAGTCACGAATATCGTGCTGGGAACAATATAATTGTCAAACTCCTCCACCGTGCCGGAAAAAACTACCTGTCCTTCCTCGATCATCCGTATATAATCACACGTCGCCTGTACCTCCGACAGAATATGCGTCGATAGAATCACCGTTCTATCCTCACCGATCTCTTTTATCAAGTGGCGTATCTCTATGATCTGATTCGGGTCCAAACCGTTCGTCGGCTCGTCCAGCACCACGAATGCCGGATTGTGAATAATCGCCTGCGCGATACCCACCCGCTGCTGGTAACCGCCCGACAAGTTACGAATCAACCGCTTCCGGAAATGGCCTACCCCACAACGTTCCATAACACTTTTCACCGCTCCCGCGACTTCGTCTTCCGGAATACGACGGATATTCGCCGTGAACGCCAGAAACTCCTCCACCGTCAAATCACCATACAACGGGGGCTTCTGCGGCAGGAAACCGATATGCTTTTTTGCTTCTACCGGATTATCACGCATGCTCACGCCCTTGATGTAAACGTCCCCCTCTGTCTGCTTCAACACCCCGCACATGATATTCATCGTGGTTGATTTCCCCGCCCCGTTAGAACCGAGCAAACCATAAATTCCATTTTCCGTTATCTCGAAATTAATATCCCGGATAGCCCATTGAACACTGTATCGATGAGACAGATGTTCTACTTTTACGATTGATTTTTCCATACAATATTGTTTTGAGTAAAAAATTATCACACTTTTTCCACACGTATAGAATACCCGAAAACAAAAATGGTATTATCAATATCAGTATTAAATCAAAACCGGGAGCAATTTATTTATCTCAAATCTGAATTCATTTTCACAATACAACACCCCTCGTTACCATATAGTCGATAGACAAAGGTCGTGCCAGACAGACACGACCTTTCAAACACAAAAACATTTTATATCTATTTGAAAAACTTATTCAATTTAATCAATAATCCCTCGTAATACGCCTTATCATCACGGTGAGCCGTGGCAACTTTTCCTTTTACCAAATCACGCACTTTTCGTAGCATCACGATATTATAGTACCCGAGTTCACTGATAGCGTCCACGAAAACCGTATTTTGAAACGGTGATACATAACGTCCAAAATTATTATCAAACAAGGCACGTGCCACGGAACCTTTCCCGTAACGTGCTTCAATTTGCTGCAACTGTTCATACCATATTTTTGATACTCCGGATTCATCCAAACCATAAGCTCGTATCTCATCCAAAGAAGGTAATGGCGACATTTCCGACGGGACGAAACGCGAATCGTTCGTCAAAGCAGCCATACTCCCTCCACCACCAGCACTAAATCCGGAAAGCAGAAATGCATTCTGTAAAGCTTTTTCGGTTGTTGTTAATTTCCGCCCTTGTATTGTAGGGGCAAATATCTTCAAGTATAAATCATCGTAATATTCCCGAACCGAGTAAGGCACTTTTTCTTTTGAAACGTGCGAAGAGAGGGTTACATTCGTTGCCAATGTCGACAAAAAGGAATATGAAACCCGATTAATTATATTAGCTGATGCACTTATATCCAAATCAAATTTATCGGATAATTGCGGGGCATTAATCCATTCACTGTGAAGTAACTCGTTTATTACCCAAGCTAATGATTCTTTTTGTTTTTTGCGATCCAATGCCCTTACCGGCTCCCCGTCCGTCCCGTCTTTCACTTGTGTCAGGTATATACCTCCTACCTGATACAATACGTTCATCAAATAACGGAAATATTGTTGCTGAATCTGCAAATAAATCCCGGAACGATATCTCAAATCCTCGTCGTCCTTGATCCATTCATTCATATTTTCAAGAATATACTTTAAATTCTTGATACCGTACGTTCCTGCCTTTACGGGATCGTCACCCAAATCCTCCTCAAAAGCACTGGGGTCGTAACGATTACTTATCTGTTGCCGTCCATAACGATAGTAAGGATCTCCCGCTTTCTCGTCAATCCATTTTTCAGCGATAGCGGCTTCTTCCCACATATCCTTGGCTTGAGGAATCGGACTATACAACCACTTGATAACATACTCGTCATACACGCCCAGCCCCGGGGGTGTCAATTTCACCCCTTTGTCACCGGGTTGCGCCACGTAATTAAAACGAGCGTAGTCCATAATGGAAGCCGTCGTCCCGTATTCACGAGTGAAACTTGCCGAACGTAAAGAATCCACCGGTATAGCTGCCGACCCTGCCATATTGTGCATCAATCCTAACGTGTGCCCGATCTCGTGGGCGATCACGTAAGCTATCGATTCGTCCATAACATCCTTCGGCATCTTTTTCGCCCGAACTCTGGAATCTACCTGTGCGGTCTGCACGAAACGCCAATTATTAATCAACTGTATAATATTATTATAGACGATAACCGAAGCGTTAACAATCTCTCCGGTTGTCGGATCCACCCAAGAAGGCCCCATAGCATTAGCGTCCGGAGTAGGCAAATAACGCAAGCAAGAATATTTCAGGTTATCCGGATCAAAACTCGGGTCATTCACGGGGAAATCACGAACTTGAATCGCATTCTTGAAACCGATCTTCTCGAAAGCTTGATTCCAGATCAAAACACCCGCTTTGATCGGTTCTCTCCACTCATCGGGAAAAGCGTCATCCACGTACCACACAATCGGCTTCACGGGTTCCACCAACTCACCACGCTCCCACGCCTTGATGTCTTTCGGTTCTAAACGCCAACGATTAGCTAGATTATATAAACGTAATCCATCCTCTGTCTGCGAAATTTCTCGAAAGGGAAGAGTCCCGTTTTCGTGACTACCGTTATAAGTCGGAAATATTCCTACACGAGAATCTTGAACACGAGGATTCATTTTCTTTTCCGGTAATAAAAGCATTGAGATAACCGAACGGGTTGAAACTTTTCCCAAAGACGCTTTAAAAATAGCGAACTCCATACCGATCTGCACCTCTTGGTTTATTTCCACGGAAACATTATCCTCGAAAGCTTTTACTTTCCCGAAGAACGAGGATTCTTTCATAAGGGTATTTTTAAACATACCGGTATATCCTTCAGGAGAAAGTTCCGGGTTATTATTTAAAAGTTCCGTCACGTCAATTACCACCGCCGTGCTATCGATATTATAAGCCGCAACAGGGAAACGCTTGTATAAACGCGGGATGAAATTTCTTTCCACAGCTTTACGAGCCCAAGCCTCATCCGTGCCTCGTGAATAAGCAACATTCTTCTTATTAAAGAAAACAGTAGAGTCCTGTATCACGACTTCCAGCAACATCGGGTTCTGATACTTGAATCCCAAATTCACGAACATCGGTTCGGAAGTTGCCGATACTGTACCTCCCAACAATACATCCCGTCCCATGTATTTTAACGGATATTCGAAATAAATCTTACCTCCAATCTTATGTACGGTTACAAAATCGCCTTTAGCAGTCACCACATTAGGCTTTTTTAACAACTCATCATACTTACTTTTCTTTTTAACTACCTCTTCACTTTTTTGTTCTGTTTTGTCTTTTTTCCTCTTTCTATCTGCCCCAAATGTAAGCATACAAGGAGCCATTATTGCTAGTATTAGCAATAGCACATAAAATTTTCTCATTTCCTAAAATTTAAGATTTAAACATACAATGATTTATTTCCAATATATCATAGAAACACATTACTATTCGGTTACCGCATTTGCATCCCCTATCCTTTGTATATCAAAATTGAACTTCTCTAAAAAATAATTCCTCAGAATATCATATTTCTTTTTTACCAGAGGATACGTCAAATCTTCAGCCCACTCCTCCGAAGTCCGGTTGCGCATTCCACTTAAAAAAGCATCCAGATCGGCACTTTCACTTAGAGTTGAAGAAGGCCATGGGTCTTGCGTACTCCATTCCGTACCTTTGCTATCAGCAACAAAACCTCTCTCTCGGGCATAATTCCAATTCGTTGGATCAGAACTAGCCTTACCGTAATAATTACTTACACCATAAAACTCCCCGGGAATATCAAATTTTGAAAGCCAACTTCCCCAAAGTTTGGATTGTAAATCATTTTTAAAAGCAACCTTATCCGCTTGAGTCATATTCTTCACCTCCTCCGAACAATGACTGACGACCATTTGAGTCTGAACAACACGGCTATTCATCATCGTTTCAGCTCCCGTGAAAGACACATATTTCAAGGTTGAGGTCAGAAATATCTTGTAAGGCATAAATTTCTCATGAAATTCTGCCGGATAAAATCTAAACCAACATTCTCCCAATAGATCCAAAACATTTCCCGCATATAGCGGATTCGGCTGAGTATACTCGTAATCGCCCCAAGTATTATTCACGTCCACCTGCAACCATTTCAAATCCGCTTCTATATACTCGTACAAAACAAACGTCCCGTATTTATCATGCAAATCCACGATACGGTCATCCGCGGGAGAATTTCCTTGCGGTAAAGTATATTCCTGTGTCAACGAAGGTATTTCCCCCAACTTGCTATCCTCGGCACAAGCCAACATTCCCAGTGCCACAAACATCAACCAATATATCTTTTTCATACTACATCATTTTTTTAATCTTGTCATTCTTCAACCCCCGATCTCTTGGGTTCGTAAGCCGAAGCATTTTGCTCCAGTCTAACGTTATTTCGTATTGCCTCATTGGGTAGAGGAAGCGTGTACAACGGGTCTTTCTCACGCAACGTGTATATTACCCACGGATCGCTTTTTCGATAACGATATCTATGGGTAATAGAAGGCATCCCATAACGACGTAAATCAAACCACCGTTGCTCGTCAAAACACAATTCCAAACGTCGTTCCAAACGTACTTCCTCCAACAAATTTGCCGGGACATTCTCTATATTCGTGTATCCCGTAATCCGGTTACAGCGCACCTCGTTCAAATCCGCCAAAGCCTCACCCGTCATCCCCTTTTGCACGTAAGCTTCCGCACGATTCAAATAAGCTTCGGAAATCCGAACCGTATTCACGGGAGTAGCGGATCCACTCATCCAATCATAATCCTTTTTTAATAAACGATTGGTCGAATATTCGCCCATATCAAACCACATCCCGGGTCGACAATCATTTTTATCATACCTTGAAAGAAGATCAGCCGAGGGACCAAAAAACTGGATATTCACTCCGACACCATAAATCCATTCTACTTCCGAATGATCGTAAGAACACATGAAAAAGTTACTCCCGCTAAATTTCGTGTAGTCGGTCAAGCCTTCGGAATATTGAATAGCTTTATTCGCTGCCACGATCACGCTATCCCATCGTTCCATATGTAAATATACCCGGGATAACAAGATATTAACCGTCGGTAAATTAATACGGTAATTTCCCCTTCGTTTCGGGTATTTTTCAAACAAAGCTGACGATTCTCTTAAATCTTCTACGATCTGCATGTAAACCTCTTCTACTGTATTTCGGGGCATCCCATTCTCCTCTATATCAGCGGAAAGCTTAAGAGGAACTCCCAATGCTTTTTTATTATAATTATAAGGTTCACCAAAGGTATTCACCAACATAAAATAATAGTACCCCCGCAAAGCCAAAGCCTCCGCTTTCACCTGATCACGAGCCTCGATCTCCCCTCTTGCTTTGTCAATTCCATCCAAAACAGCATTAACACCCATGATACGAGAATATGTACTAGTGTAAGTTTCCCAATTAGTCCGAATAACTTCTTCACTCTCCCACATATCCGGTTGCCAAGATTGAAAACCATAAGAAGCCATCACATCGGACAACTCATCATAATACTCTGATTCATAATATTCAATATCATCATCCAAAAAATAAAGATTTGCATACTGTACATAAGTAACATACCCGGAGCCCAATAGAAATTCATCAAAATCCGATACCGTTGTCACGATCACCTCGTCTTGAGATTTCTTTTCCAAAAAATCGGAACACCCCATCGGGATCAACACCCCGATTAAACTCATTATCTGTAATATTCTAAATATCTTCATGTCCTATCATTTTAAATTTCCAACTACTAAAATGCTATTTGTATAGACAAAGAGGTAATCCGACGAGCCGGCCAATTCCCTGTTTCCGGGTCCAACCCGTCCCATTTCTTGTCGAAAACCCATATAAACGGATTCGTCATACTCGCTTTTACCTGCATACGTTGGATATATAACCGTTTCAACCACTGGGGATTCAACTCGTAGGCCAATGAGAGCGAACGACAACGGATAAAATCCGTGTTCGCCACCAGTTGATCCGATAAATTATACAAATGATAAAGATTCTCCAAGGTACTCGTTGACTCTGTAGTTACAGGTATATCTATTTTCTCATTTCCAAGCCCCGGCAAGGAAGGTATACTCGTCCGTGCCTCGTCTCCTTGTGTTTTCCAACGATTTATCAATTTCCGGGAAACATTCTGTTCCGGCATCGGAAGACCATTCACCTGAACAGAGGCTCCCGGATATAACTCGGGCAAACGTCCATGCCCTCCCCATTGTACCGCGAACAAAGCGTACAGTGACCAACTTTTGTACTTGAACATGGTATTCAGTCCACCGGAAAAGTCCGGCGTAAACTTCCCGGATTCGACTAAAAAATCCAAAGCACTGTCAGCACCCTCGATATCCATATTTTTGAACAGCGGTCGACCATCCTCGGAATCCAATTTATCAAATTCATAAGAATAAAACGTCGAAAACGGTCTACCGTTCACTATACTTGTCCCGTTGAGATAATCACTCAATTGATTCACTCGCTGATTCTTTTCCACTTTATTACGGGTAACCGAAGTATTCAATGAAAGATGCCAACTAAAATCCTTCGTTTGCACGGGAACAACCTCAATCACGAAATCATACCCGTAATTCTTCATATTAGAACCGGACACCACGCTATTTCCCATTCCATTCTCGTAAGGAACATTACGCGAAGCGAGTACATAACTCTTTTTATCAAAATAATTGAACGTGAAATTCAATCGTCCTTTCAACAAGGAAGCATCCACTCCGAAATTGTACGTTTTCGTCTTTTCCCATCCAAGCTCCGGATAGGGCAACGATTTCACTTCCATAATATACGATTGATACAAATGATTCAGTGTCCCGGTCGAGGCAATCAAATAAGGAGATACCGAAGGTACCGCGTTACCTTGATAACCGAATGAACCGTATAAATCCAAATTATTCAACCACCACCAATCACCCGCAAACACCTCTTGTTTCACTCGCCATTTCACCCCAGCAGACCATGTAGGTTCCACCCGTTTATTTTTATCTTGGGAAAATCGGTTCGATGCATCCAAACGGGCATTCAGATTCACCACGTAACGATTATCATACGTGTAAATAGCTGAAGCATACTCGCTCAACTCGTTCTCGAGCCGATTGATTACAGAAGCACTTCCTGTTGCAATCGTCATGTTATCCATTGTGCGGTTTCCGTTTAAATAAGTGGCGGGAGGCACGGCAAAAGTCTCTCCCCGTTCCGGCAAATAACCATAACGTTTCGTTGTTTCACCTTTTGTTTTTACAGAATTCGTTTCTATCCCAAGTTGTAAGGTCAACCGATGTTTATCCTGAAATAAACGGTCATACACCAAACTATTCCGAACGGTAATCGTCGTCGTGTTTACCAAATCCATTTCCAGCAACCCGCCAAAAGGCAGTGGAGACGATTTCATTTCCGTGCTATTCGCTTGAACTGTCCCGAATTCGTAGCCGCGCATCTGTGTGATATAAAACGAACGCTCACTGGCATACTTCTTTGAATTAGCAGAAGATGAAGTATAGGAAAACAATCCTTGATATTCCAACCCGGGCAAAAGTTTCCACTTCAAATCGATCGTTGTTCCCCAAGTTCTCGTGCTGTTTGAACTCCCCGTGTTATCCAACTCATTCAGAATATTATAATCATATACATCTTTATTCGGCATTGCATAACTAACGGTCCCTCTTTTTCCGTGATAATACAATGAACCATCCTCGTTGTATGCCGGAATAACCCGGGTCGTATTGTAGGCATAATTAAAAGGATCTACCCCGTAAGCAAAACCGTCGACCTCCCGGATCGTTCCTTTCAACAACAAATTAGCAATCAGACTCTCCCCGAAAACAGCCGTCGTGTTTGAAGTGGCGGTAAACGAAGTAACCTCATTCCCTTTTGCCTCTCCTTTTTCTTCCGTGAAACTAAAAGAAGTCCTATTCATCAATTTTTCAGATCCTCCGCTAATACTGATTGCATGAGAATGATTAAATGAATTCCGGAATAACAACTTAAACCAATCCGTATTTTGGCGTGCCATTTTCTGGTATTCCTTATCCATCTCCTCCACCGTAATTTCCTTATTTGTCAATTTCTGTACCAACCCGGCGTAACCGATAGGCAAAATTCGGGAAGTATACTTACGATGTTCACCATATATATCTTTCGAAAATTGCATATGCTCGGCTGAATTCATCCGGTCATACAACCCGTAACGAGGACGTTGCCCGATAGAAAAACTACCGTTATAATTCACGGCAAGTTGCCCTTGCTTCGCTTTCTTTGTCGTGATCACTATCACGCCATTCGCCGCCTTTGAACCGTAAATTGCAGTAGCGGAAGCATCCTTCAGCACCGTGATCGTCTCTATATCATACGGATTCAACCAAGAAATTGCGTTCCCCGCCAATTGCCTGATGTCATCGGCATCCATCGTGAACTTCGTGTTATCATCCGAATTGAAAGGCTGAGGATCCCGTTGTACTACCCCGTCGACCACCCAGACCGGTTCTTGGCTCCCCAACAACGTGGAAGTACCCCGTACTCGGATTTTAGACGTCGCCCCGACCTGTCCGCTTGTATTCCTTACCAACATTCCGGGTACAACACCTTGCAACATCTGGTCAATAGAAGAAACTCCGGCCATCATCACCTCGGCAACTTTCACGTTGGTAGACGCCCCCGTGTAATTCCCCTTTGACACGTTACCATATCCCGTTACCACAACATCTTCCAATGTCTCGACGTCTTCCTGCATTTGAATTCGGTATTCCGTTTTTCCCTCCACTAAACGCAGATACTGAGTTTTCATCCCCACGAAAGTAACTACTAACGTATCAATTCCCTCTACAACATTCAACGAAAATTCCCCATTCGTGTTTGTTGCTGTCCCGACCGTTGTTCCCTTGAATAACACCGTTACACCCGGGAGCGGCTCTTTATTTGTATCAGTAACCCTTCCTTTGATCATTCTGGAACGTTTCTCTTGTCCATTTTTATCCTCCGTTGGCACTCGCTTGATAACAACAATTTCATCTTTCACGTCATACATGAAACCGACTTTATCTAACACCCCCCACAACACCGTTTCCCACGGTTCTCCTTTAGCAACGACAGAAATCGGCTCCATACCCTTAAACAGAGAGGAATTATACAAGAAATTCAACCCGGTCTTCTCTTTCATCACCTCCACGAATTTCTCCAATTTTACCTTTTTCAAATCCAAGGAAATAGTGTCTTGTACGTTTCTCGCCCCATATCCCGAGAAACTTCCCAATGACAGTACCATTGTTAAACCCAGCACGTGAAAAAAGCTTCTCCATTTAAAAAGCCATTTCCACTTCAAACATTGATTTTTTTTCATATATTTGTAAATTACTTGTTAAGATGAGATAATGGGCTGCGAACCTGAGAAATTTGTCGTCCGTTATCTCGTTTTAGTTTATTTATATAAAATCACGTGATTTCTTTCCACCCGATACTTCAAATCCCCCGTGCGGGATAAAGCATCGAAAAATACATTAATATCATCATAACGTTTCAAATTACCTGTAAATAACAGGCTTTTCAGACTTTCATCTTCAAAAAGAACGGATATATTATACCATCTCTCCAAGGTATTCATAATATCAACCAGTTTTTTATCCCGGAACACGTATATCCCGTCTTTCCACCCTACGAATTCGTCCACGTTCACCTCCTGTTTCCGCGTTTTCCCGTCCTTAGACGATACCACCTGCTCCCCGGGCTGAATAACCAACGGTTCACCTGCTCCTGCCGTCACACTTACCTTTCCTCTTACCAACGTGGTATAACCTTCCGGCTGGTCGACATAGGCATTTATCCCGAATGCGGTACCTAAAACCCTCACGTCCCCAAAAGAAGTCTTCACGATAAAAGGTTTCTTGTCTTTCACTACTTCAAAAAAAGCTTCCCCTTCCAAGATAACCTCCCGTTGTTCGCCAGCAAAAGACACCGGATATTTAAGCTTGGTTTCCGCGTTAACCCATACCTTTGTTCCGTCATCCAACGTAATAATACACTCTCCGCCCCTTGGAACCTCTAACTCGTTATAAACGATCTCCGTGGTTTTTATTTCTGTATTATAAAAAATCTCCCCGTTCTTGTATTCAATACGGGCTCCTTTTTCTTTCAACACCCGTGTACTTGTTTCCGCTATCATTACGGTACTCCCGTCTGCCAACGTCAATCTAGCCCGTTTCTCTCCGGCCGGGATAATATTCGAAGCAACAGGCAATCCTTTCTCGTCACCATTCTTCTCACCCGATGTCATCCACAACATGATACCTAAAGCAATCACCCACACGGCAGCGACAGCCGCTCCCCAACGGATCATTCTGACTCTTCTGGCTCGATTTATCTTCTCTTTAAAAACAGTATACCCTTTCTTACCGGAATAATTCTCGTATTCGATAAACTGCTTTTTCAGATACACGGGATCACTTAATTGCCCGTACACTTCTTGTATTTCCGGATTATCCAGCAATTGTCCCAACTCCTTTTGCTCTCCTTCTTCCAAATCTTCCAGCAAAGATTTTCTAATCAAAGAAGCATCATCATATATATTTTTCTTCATCATCATCTGTTATCATCTCGTTATGTATTTCTATAATACATAACTCTCGATTTCAGATGACATGACCAGCCATTTTTTTCCAATTAAATTAAAAAAAGACAGACAGAATCTTGAAGTTTTGAACGCAACGACTTGAAACCACGACTTTTATGCGTTTTCACGGTATTTACACTTATCCCTAATTTTTCCGCGATCTCATCCCATGAATATCCCTCGATACTCATTAGGAGCACTTTTTTCTGTTCCGGCGGCAACTGTTCGATATACATATATAATTGCCTTGTAACCTCTTCCCGAACAGTCAAAGCATATACATCATCAACGGTCGACTCTTCCGTTGCTCCTATCGAATTCAAAATCGTATCATGAATCTGATTATTCCGTACAAACACCAATGCGTTATTATAACATGCCCTGTACAAATAACGGGTCAAATCCTGCAAAGATTCGAATTTCTTATCCGAACTCCAAATGGCGATAAAAACTTCTTGTACTAAATCTTCCGTACTCTCCGATCCCTTCAATATCCGGTTCACGTACACACACAATGCCGCATAAAAATGCTCATAAAGACTTGCCCAAGCCTTTTCATTTTTACGATTCACTCCGGATAAAATCAACTCTTCATCTATCATGCTGCCCAAATTTCACACCATTAGGACAAATATACGAAATAACATCAAAATCCAAACCGAACAAATCAATTATCATGAAAAACATTTCCAGCCTTACCCTCGTTTCGCCACGGGTAACTCGAATACAGCCCCGTCATAACACAAATCCGTGTTCGGGAAAATCTCCCGGGCTTGTTTCAACAAAGGGGTAGGATCGGGATAACGGGATGAAAAATGTCCCAGCAGGAGGTGTTTTGCTTCGGCAAGTAGAGCCATTCGCGCCGCTTGCCCCGCGGTACTGTGGAATGTTTCTTTAGCTAAATCTTCAAACTCGTTCCCGTAAGTGGATTCATGATAAAGTAAATCCACACCTTTCACGTGTTCGGCAAAACACTCCCGGAACAACGTGTCGGTCATGTAAGCGTAGGATCGGACGGCAGGCGGAGCCATCGTCAAGCGGCAATTAGCGATCACCTCTCCATCGGGAGTCACGAAATCCTCGCCCTTTTTCAGCCGGTGCATGAAAGCCACCGGCACTTGGAAAGCATCCGTCATATCCCGGCGAATCGTTCTTTCCCGTTCTTTCTCGGTAAATAAAAAACCTGTCACGGGAGCATCATAACGATGTTTCAAAGGAAAAGTACGCACGGTCAACGCTTTGTCTTCATAAATCAAAGCGGGTTCCCGTTCCAAATGATGAAAAATCAAGGGAAAATTCAAACGGGTATTCATCACTTTCAACTGAAACTCGATAATCTCTTGCAAACGCTTGTCCGAGTAAACGTGCAATTCGGCTTTCCTGTCCTGCAAAGAAAGACTGGACAACAAACCGATCAAACCGAAAAAATGATCCCCGTGCAAATGGGAAATAAAAATATGATTGATCTTGTTATACGGCACCTTGAAACGCCGCAATTGCTGCTGGGTTCCCTCCCCGCAGTCAATAAGAAAGTACCGCTCAAGTACATTAAGCACTTGAGCGGCAGCATTTCGTTGAAGCGTGGGTACGGCAGAACCGCACCCTAATATAGTTATCTCAAACTTCACTAGTTATTATTCTTTTCTTCTTCTTCTCTAGCTTCCATTTGGTCTTTCAAAGCAGCCAACTCGGTGATGTCACCCAAAGTGGTTTTCTCCAGTTTCTCTTTCACTTTCTTCACTGCTTTTTTAGTTGCGCTAGCCTCATCTTTCTTCTTCGCGTTATCGGTAGCTTTCTGCTCGTCTTCGAAAATACGAGAGTGAGAAAGAATGATTCTCTTGGCACCCTTGTTGAATTCGATCACCTTGAACGGCAATTTCTCGTCAACCTTAGCCTGAGAACCGTCTTCTTTTACCAAGTGGCGAGGAGTTGCGAATCCTTCTACGCCATAAGGCAACGCGATAACGGCACCCTTATCGAAGATTTCGGTAATCGTACCTTCGTGGATAGAATCAACCGTGAAGATGGTTTCGAATACATCCCAAGGATTCTCTTCCAATTGCTTGTGACCTAAACTCAATCTTCTGTTATCCTTATCAATTTCAAGAACAACTACATCAATATCGGCTCCAATCTGGGTAAACTCAGCCGGGTGTTTCACTTTCTTCGTCCAAGACAAATCAGAGATGTGGATCAAACCGTCAACACCTTCCTCGATCTCAACGAATACTCCGAAGTTCGTGAAGTTACGCACGATAGCTTTATGTTTCGTGCCAACAGCATACTTCTCTTCGATATTTTGCCACGGGTCGTTTTTCAATTGTTTGATACCCAAAGACATCTTTCTCTCGTCTCGATCCAAGGTAAGAACTACAGCCTCTACCTCATCTCCTACTTTCATGAAATCTTGAGCGGAACGCAAATGTTGTGACCATGACATCTCTGAAACGTGAATCAAACCTTCAACGCCCGGGGCAATCTCAACGAAGGCACCGTAATCAGCCATAACAACTACTTTACCTTTCACGCGGTCACCTACCTTCAAGTCTGCGCTCAAAGCATCCCACGGGTGCGGAGTCAATTGTTTCAAACCAAGAGCGATACGTTTCTTCTCGTCATCGAAGTCAAGAATAACAACATTCAACTTCTGGTCTAATTCCACGATCTCGTTCGGGTGATTTACGCGGCCCCAAGAAAGGTCGGTAATGTGGATCAATCCGTCTACGCCACCCAAGTCGATGAATACCCCGTAAGAAGTGATATTCTTAACGGTACCTTCAAGTACCTGTCCTTTTTCAAGTTTGGAGATGATGTCTTTCTTCTGTTGTTCCAACTCTGCCTCGATAAGAGCCTTGTGAGATACAACAACGTTTTTGAATTCTTGGTTGATTTTAACCACCTTGAATTCCATCGTCTTCCCAACATAAATATCATAGTCACGAATCGGCTTAACATCAATCTGAGAACCCGGTAAGAATGCCTCGATACCGAATACGTCAACGATCATACCGCCCTTCGTGCGACATTTAACAAATCCTTTGATAATCTCGTCGTTTTCCAACGCAGCATTAACACGATCCCAGCTACGTAAAGCTCTTGCTTTCTTGTGAGAAAGAGTCAACTGACCTTTTTTGTCTTCTTGAGTCTCAACGTAAACTTCTACTTTATCTCCCACTTTCAATTCCGGATCGTAACGGAATTCATTCAATGAAATGATACCGTCTGACTTGTAACCGATGTTTACAACGACTTCTCTCTTGTTCATCGAGATAACAGTACCTTCAACAACTTCTTTCTCAACTACTGATGAAAGAGTTTCAGCATACCTGTTTACTAATTCTTCTTTTTCAGATGCGGGGATTACATCATCATTCGCGTAGGCTTCCCAATCGAAATTGTCATCAGCCTCGGCACTTGTAGTTGCTACCGGAGCAGCTTTCTTGGTTTCTTCTTGTGCAAGTTCCACTTGCATTTCTTTTTGTTCTTCAGTCATAATAATAAATGCTTGTCCTCTAATAAATTAGACATTATATTTTTCTAATACGGGCGCAAAAATACAAATAAATATTAACCCTGACAAACAAAATGCACTGAAAAATAACACGTAACCTATAAAAACCCACTATAATTCTACCCAAGACATAAGCTATTCCCCCAACAAATCCGGGCGCAATCGCCTCGTGCGTTCCAAGGCTTGTTGTTCCTGCCACTCGTCAATCAAGGCGTGATTGCCCGACAATAGCACATCCGGCACCCGCCAACCGTTGAACTCCGCGGGACGCGTGTACACGGGCGGGGCAAGCAGGTTGTCCTGAAACGAATCGGTCAAAGCGGAAGTCTCATCCCCCATGGCTCCCGGCAACAAACGCACAACGGCGTCCGTCATGATACAGGCGGGTAACTCCCCTCCCGTCAGCACGTAATCGCCCACGGAAATCTCCCGGGTAATCAAATGCTCCCGGATCCGGTGGTCAATCCCTTTATAATGCCCACAAAGAATCATGATATTCTCCTTCAACGACAATTCATTCGCCATCTTCTGGTTGAATGTAGGGGCATCCGGGGCGGTGTAGATAATCTCGTCGTAATGTCGCCGAGAAGTCAATTCATTGATACAATCAAAAATCGGCTGTACCGCCATCACCAGTCCGGCATCCCCGCCGAAAGAATAGTCATCCACCTTCCGGTGCTTATCCTTCGACCAATCCCGTATATTATGGATATAAATCTCCACGATCCCTTTTTCTTTCGCCCGTTTGATAATCGAATGATTCAAAGGACTCTCCAGTAACTCTGGTACAACACTTAATATATCAATGCGCATAACAATTGAAAGTTGAAAATTGAAAGTTGAAAATTGAAAGTTGAAAATTGAAAGTTGAAAATGCCGATGTAAATCTGACGGCAAATCCCAATACCGCACAAAGATATAAATTTATCTTTTGAAAATAACAGGAACTACCCACGACTGTCTAAACAGTTTACCCCGTTGATATAAAGTTTCCCATTCCTCAAGCATCTGCACTGCTTTCATCGCCTCCTCGTCAAAAATAGTTGAACCGGATGAACGAATTATTTTCACCACCGGCTTTATCTCTTCAGACGGAATAATACAGAATACCACTCGTGCTCTTTCCGGTGTATTTGCTGCAACTTTACCCCAATCTATATGTCCATATATGAAATCTTTAAGCAATTCCGGATTCTCCCAATATCCCGGCCTACAAGCCCAATAATTATTCCAATCTACCCGCTTAACCACATTTCCTTCCTGAACTATAATTTCAGATTCCTTCTCGTACACGGACTGATAACCGGAATGAACGTAGAAAATGCACTCCCCCCGGGGAACGATTAAAGTGTCTGTTATCCACGAAGCTCTCACTCTACCATTAATGACTTCTCCCGGCAGCAATTTTTCCAAGTTTATTTCAATTGTATCACTTAAATCAGACTCTATATTTACCAGATACAATTCATTATCAATAATCTCCCATGTCGCAATATACCCTCTCCAACAAGCTGTGGATGTCCACATCGCACCCATTTCTTCCAATCTCTCACGTATTGAATCTATATCACGTCTTAATTCCAAGGGATTACTAAACAACCAAGAAGTATCTTTACCCCATATTAAAACATCCCCGGCTTGTGCTGTTGCATGAACTCTCGGAATAGTGGAAAATAACACTAATATCACAAATAGTCGTTTCATACGTCTATAAATTTGAGAATTATTTTACAAATATAATAAATCAAGAATAAAAAACAACTTTGGGAAGAAACAAAAAAGCCATTATATTTGTTACCGGATTCATGAATATGACAAAATGATTATAGAAAAAGGGACGGCAGCAGACATCAACGAGCTGGAACAATTATATAATGACTTGAATGATTTCCTTGCATCCGATATTAACCACCCGGGATGGATCAAAGGAGTGTACCCCGTCCGGGAAAACGCGGAAAAGGGTGTCAAAGAAGGTAACCTGTACGTGGCAAGATGCGACGGGCAGATTATCGGTTCCATAATACTGAATCATCACCCGGAAGAAGCGTACAAAATTGCACCGTGGGGTATTGATTCGGATTACAGTAAAATATTCGTGATTCACACGCTTGTCGTTCACCCGGACTTTCTGAAAGCCGGCATCGGGAAAAAATTAATCTCCTTCGCGTGTGAATCAGGAAAAGAGCAAGGTATGACTGCGATTCGTCTGGACGTTTACGTGAACAATATTCCCGCCATCAAACTGTACGAGAAATTTGGATTCAAACACGTGGCTACAGTCGATCTGGGACTTGGAGAGTACGGACTGCACAAATTCCAGTTATACGAAAAGATACTGTAACAGGAATCGTATCGTAAATTCAACGCTTAAAAGGAACAGCCTCCAACTTCACATACTTGATTCCAGTTGAACTTTGATTTCTTGTAAGTTTATATTATCTTTGTTATAACAATAAACAAAAAAACATAGGAAGCGAAGGTTTACAAGAACGATATATCAATCCTTACACCGACTTCGGTTTCAAGAAGTTGTTCGGCACAGACATGATACAGGAACGAGTTTTCGAACGTTTTTTCAAAGCGGCAGAAATTGCCGGGTTCTCCAAGTAAGAACTATTTGAATACGAGGATAGCCTGAAAGTTTTCCGGGATTGGTACAGTGTGGTTAAAACGGCAGAAAAGAAAGGGCATATTAAAGGATTTGAGGAAGGTGAAAAGAAAAAACAAATAGCCAAAAACTTAAAAGCCTTGGAAGTTCCAACAGAGGTTATAATTAAAGGAACCCGCTTATCGCGAGAAGAGATTGAAAAGTTATAAAAACTTTCGACATAAAATAAATCAGCCAACTAGAATTAGTTGGCTGATTTATTTTATTGTTCAATTATTTCAAGTAATCTTCAAAATAATCCGTCACTTTCTGCATCAGATGAATACGGTCACGTCCCATAACATTGTGCTCGGCACAAGGATAAGGGAAGTAATCCACTTGCACGTTATTTTTGATACATTCCCGGATAAAACTCAAGCTATGTTGCCATACCACAACAGGATCGACAGCACCTTGACAAATCAATAATTTGCCTTTCAAGTCTTTGGCTTTGGCGATCAAACTCACTTTGGCGTACCCCTCGGGATTCTCCTGCGGGGAGTCCATGTAACGCTCTCCATACATGGCCTCGTACCATTTCCAGTCAATCACGGGACCTCCGGCAACACCCACTTTATAAATATCGGGGTAATTGGTAATCAACGAAATCGTCATAAACCCGCCGTAACTCCAACCGTGAACACCAATACGCTCTGCATCCACCCAAGGGAATGACTTCAGCCACTCGATACCTTTCACCTGATCTTTCATTTCCACCTGACCGCATTGACGATGAATCACCTCTTCGAAAGCCTTTCCCCGGTTCGGGGTACCGTGATTATCAATAATAAATACCACGTAACCGTGTTGAGCCATATACATTTCCCACATGCGGATATTGGCATTCCAGATATTGGTCACCATTTGCGCATGCGGTCCGCCATACACGTAATGAATTACCGGGTATTTCTTGTTCGGGTCGAAATTCATAGGCTTAATCAACCGATAGTATAAATCACTACCGTCGTCAGCCTTTATAGAGCCCAAAGTAACTTCACCCCAGTTGTAATCCTTGTTCGGGTTCTCCACCTCTTGAACACGGCGTACCACTTTACCGCTATTGGTAGCCAAATCAACGTTGCGAGGGGTCTTTACACTACTGTAACTATCGATAAAATAACTGCAATCCCCGCTCATCGTGATCGTGTGCCAACCTTCCTCGGGAGTCAGACGGGTTTTCTTGCCACTCTTCACGTCTACCCGGAAAAGTTGTTTTTCCACCGGGGACACTTCCGAAGAAAGGTAATACACGTACTTCCCGGCACGATCCATACCCGCGTAAGCCACGTCGGCATCGACATCCGTCAGACGTTTGATCAGCTTGCCGTTCACGTCATACAAGTAAAGATTGAAATAACCGTCCCGGTTATTCGTCTCGTAAAGGAACTGTTTCGGGTTATTCTTCATGAAAACCAGCCCGTTTTGAGGCTCCACGTAAGTATCGGATTTTTCCTCGAACAACGTGGCAATCTGTTTCCCGGTAGAAGCATCGTATTTGTTCAAACGCATGTGATCCTGTCCCCGGTTCAACACCTGAATATACACGATGTCGGATTCCGGCGCCCACGTCACGCCCGTGAGATACTGTTCCCGCCCGAAATCATTCACGTCCAGAAAGACAGTAGTACCGGAAGCGATGTCATAAACCCCCATCGTCACCAACTCGGACTTCATTCCCGCCATCGGGTATTTGATTTCTTTCAGATCTCCGGTACGGCTATTGATGTCCAACAAGGGAAAATTCGTCACTTCGCTCTCGTCCTTACGGTAAAACCCAAGTTTCTTACCGTCAGGCGACCAAAATATACCGCCCGTGATACCGAACTCGTTGCGACTAACCACCTGACCGTTCACGATATTCTTGTTCTCATCGGAAGTCACGGCGTAACTGTTTCCCCGTTCATCCATGTAATACAAATTGTTGTCTACCGTGTAAGCATACATGTTACCTGCCTTCGAGTAGGTCTGATTAGCCGCCCCTTTCGGGAAAGAAAAAGTTTGTTTCAACTGTTTTTTCTCCACGTCGATATGGTAAATTTTCCCTTGACGGGCAACTACCAGCGTGTTTCCGTCCAACCAAGAAAAATTAGGGAAGCCTTTCAAATCAGCCCCGATAATTTTGTTTAACTCCGGCACGGTCAACAAAACGGTTTTCTCACCTTTATCCGCCGACTCACCCGTGAGTCCTTCACGGTCGAGATAAGTAAACTGATTCTTATCCCCCTGCCATTGGATATACTTTGCCCGCGGATACAAATGGTACCCCACGACAGCCTCTTCCATGGTCAAAATCTTCTCCTGTGCATTCAAACCGAACATCATACTTAATCCGATTATCGTCAACAATGTTTTTTTCATCCTTTCTTCTGCTGTTATTATTTATTCATCAATTGTAAATTCATCTCTATCTTCCAAAACGGGAAATTTTTCACGGAACCCTTCCAAAGCACCCAAATCGACATCCGCCACCTGTACTTCGTCGGCATAAGGCTCACAAGCCACCAGCACCTCTCCCCGGGGAGATATCACCATAGAATCGCCGGAATATTGCAGACCGTTTCCGTCCTCCCCCACGCAATTCACGCCCACCACGTAGCACTGGTTCTCGACGGCCCTCGCCTTCAACAATATCTGCCAAGGCTCCCTCCTTGCCTCCGGCCAGTTAGCCACATAAACAGCCAAGTCATACCCGGAAGTATTACGGCTCCACACGGGGAATCGCAGGTCGTAACAAATGAAAGGCGCGATCTTCATGCCCTTGTATTCAAACACCAGCAACTCGTGCCCGGCGGTGAAATGCTCGTCTTCATGCCCCATCGTGAAACGGTGCCTTTTATCGTAATGCAACACTTTCCCTCCCGGGAATGCCGTCAGCAAACGATTGAAATAATGTCCGTCTTCAAAATAAATGGTCGAGCCCATGACCAAAGCGTCTTTCTCGTCCGCCCAATCCTGCATACACCGGTATACCGCCTCGTGGAAAGGAGCCACCTGATCTTTACCCGTCATCGTGAAACCGGAAGAAAACATCTCCGGCAGCACGATAATATCCACCCCGTTTATGTCACTCATACGTTTGTTGAAGAGTTTCAAATTCAAGGGAACATTTTCCCATTCCAAACGTGCCTGTACGATTGCTACCTTCATAATCCTTTTATTTTAGTTTAATCTCCTGCCGAAAAGTTTTCCGGATGACGGGGATTAGCGTCCTTGTAAGTCGACATGATGTATTTCAAATCGGCATCCGGATCATCCGAGGGAACAAACCGAGGTCCCCACGTGCAATATTTATCTTTATAATCGATTCTGCCCAGATACACGGGAACACCCGCCTCTCTCGCGATTACCAGAAATCCTTTCTTCCATTTCTTTCGCTTTTTGCGACTTCCTTCCGGGGTAATCGTCAGGTACATCACGTCCCGTTTATTAAATTCCTCCACCATCCGCTCTACAAGATGATTTTCTTTATTTCCCCGGTCAACGGGAATCACGTTCAAGGCTCTCAAGATAGCCCCCAAGGGAAAAAAGAAAAATTCCTTCTTCATTAATATATAAGTAGGAATCCCATAACTCATGAACGTGAGCTTTCCCCATATAAAATCCATAATAGAAGTATGCGGCACGGAAATCACCACCGCTTTTTTATCCACGGGCAAACTTCCCTTGAGTTTCCAACCGAACATTTTCAGTATCAGACGTGCGATATATTTCATAGCTTTTACTATTTCCTAAAATCTTGCCAAAGTTAGTACTTTTCCGGGAATAACACCTAACTAAAATAGGACACAATGTTTTTTATTACAAATAATATCGAACAAGAACACGATTCTCTATCCTATACACTCGTGCCGTATTTTCAGTCTCGAATAATTAATTAACAACACTTCGCTTCACTTGAATAACGTGAAGCGAAGTATAATATAAACTTTTCCAACGATAATACAGACTATTATTTCTGAACTTTAACCCACTTTATGGCATCAGCAACGACAACTTGCGGGTCACTATCTTTGTCAGCGGAATTACGTTTACGATCCCTGTCACTCAATGTCACCCTTCCCTTCCCGTGGAAATCAAAAACACCCAAGGACAACCATCCCCCATCATCCTTACTCATAGAAAGCACAACCTCGTGTTCTTCCTTCCCGTCAAATACAGTATAATAGTACTCCCTTAAGAAATCACTGATTCTGTTTCTTTCAAAAGGTTGATAACAAAACACCTCGTATGTTACTTCCGGCAAATCGGCTTCCCACTGCACTTTTTGGTTACCCTTGCCGGCTTGTTTAAAATACGCTCCTTTCACGGGAAAACCATAACCACCAGCCTCTTTGACCGTAAAACCCCAGTGCTCTTCAGGGGGAAACTTGTAATACTTGGCACGAGTCTCGACTTGTCCGAACAAAGAAGCTATATTAAACTTTCTGGTTTCAAGGATAGTGAATCCCGGATCAGCGTCATCCACGATAATCTCGTTCTCGTTCACAGTTGAGAACGAGGTCGAATCGAGGGGTAAATACCACGTGGTGGTGTCGGTATAGACATCCCTTTTCTCGCTTGATAATTCAACATATCCCGGGATATTTAAAGCCATAATGGTATATATGTTAGTATTATCAGCAGATACATGCGCTCTTATAGCCCGTCCTTCTCCCGGAGGAATAATCCACATTTCCGGTCGGTAACCACTCGTCTGGACAATACCCGGCACTTTTCCCCGGTTAAACACCTTGATATCGTACGTATTGTGCATACGATACCTCTCATCCACCACATAAATGACGTGACCGTCTATCTCGAAAAGAGGTAACTCGTTACTTCTAAACCAATTCATAACAATGGAGTCCAACCTAACATTAAAATGGGCGAAGACTTCTCGAGAAAATTCCTCTAGAGTCGTTTCCTCGAAAAGGTGTCGCTTGAGGAAATCATGATAAGCATCGTTAAATTCTTTTTTCCCGATTCTGATCGCCAACAGAGCGTTTAACTCCATACATTTTTTGCGGATAATCTTATCAAGCAGATCCGGGGACAATAAGGGATCACTCAAAGCCTCTTCCAGACTATGCTCTTTCATGTAATCGAGGACATAGTACTCTATATCCGTCCCATGCTCCCAACTTAAGTTGGGATTAAAAGCCAAAGACAAGACATCATTAATCAAAGGACACTCGTCAGAGTAAACGAAACTCGTGTTACCCATACCGCTTGATTCCAGACCATAACTTCCTCGCTCAAACAGTTGAAATTCATTATCAAACCATAATTGAGTTTCTGGTTCTTCGTACGATCGTAATTGAGTTTTCAATCTCTTGTTGTCAGAAAAGAAAGACATGTCCACCGAGTATTTCTTTTCCGGGAGAAATATCATTCCCCCTTGTACCCTTTCTCCCTCCTGCAAGGCCTTCCCCGTGAACACATGAAAAGCACACGGCACTTCCACTATGGTGATCCAACTGTAAGGATATTGTAGCGTGGGATCAACGGCAATTTTATTCATCATGCGTTTTACGGCATAATTGTTATTATTACCATAAAATCCTATTGAAACTTTAGCACTTTCGATTATGTTCTTCCACTCCTCTTTAGGGATTTTATCATAAATATCGAGCATAAACTCATGTTCGGGCAAGTAGAAAAACTCTACCCGCGTCGGATATTCATCCTTTGCAAACTTCGATATTTTAGAGTCAGGAATTGATTGATCCCATTCCCATCTTTTCTCATCACTACCGACTATGATTTCCCGTTTTTTGTAATTACCTACACAAAGACTAATTCCTTTCATGTCATGCTCGAAGGTGAACATTGTCTTCCCATGCGTTTCCCGATTCGCCTCTCCCTGGCATATTGCCACCAAATTCGGATCATGTTCCACTTCCAATTTGTAGCGGGTAAACATGGCTCGCCTGAAACCGGATGCATCGTAGGGAGGCACACTGACCGGGTACCAAGCACATTCCGGCGTGAGTAATTTGTACCCTTTCTCGCAAAATGCGGGACTATAACCGAAATGGTAAATATCAATTGTGTTCACTGCCGGGGAAGCATACTTCTCTTCCGGGGTATCGAGAAAACAAAAACTATTGTCGATTTTCCCCTCGTATTTCACGATCACTTCTTTTGTCTCGCCGGGAGAAACCTTACAGTCCGCAAGAAGCACTTGCAGTTCACGCTGGTACTTGACATTTGCCCCGTCTACGGTAACCGAGGAGATCACAAGTCCGGGATTCAAATAAAGAATCAAAGGAAGTTCCTCGTTATCCTTGTTTGCTACAGTCATTCGACTGGTCACGAAGATACCCCCGTTTTCCGTTTCTTTCAAATGGAGTTGATTGTCGGCAATTTTTAAAACCTTTCTGGGGGTGTACTTTGAATAAGTTTCCCGGAATGCTTCCCGTTCATTAGACACGGATTGGAAACCGTAAGCGACCGCAAAACCTCCGGCAAGAAGCAAGGGAAGCAGTGTCACACGTGCCAATCGGAATGCCGCCCGCACATTATTATGAATCCTAGGGTAAGGGATCACGGCAAGAACAGCCAGCCCTATCCCGAGGAACAAGATAAATACCCGTTGCAGCAAGTAACTACCGGGGGGCACGTGGCCTGTGAAATCGGAAAACATATTGGGAATCCTTGCCGCCAGAGGGTCAAATAACCCGTTTAGCCAAACCGAACCGGGAAGGGGCATCAATCCAAGAATTAACGCCAAAAAAATCACACTCAAGCCTTGATTCCTCGTTAGCCTTGACACAAGAGTAGATACCCCCAAGCAAAAGATAAGGGTTGGAAGGTTTAGCGTCAACCAATAAAATAGGTAATACCCGATGTTAAACACCTTGGGATAAAAAAGAAGGTTCAGCAATCCGCAAAAACCGAGGATTAACACGTTGATTATGGAGATAGCAACGAGTTTTCCCACTATGCTCCCTGCCGCACTCTCCGAGTTCCCTTGCGGGTGAACGTTCAAGGCATCCCTACTATCCACACGGACTAATCTCGTGTCGTTGATAACGAGTACCGTCACGAAGAAAAGTTGCAAGATGTTGAACAAGTAAGCACACGTGAAGGGAATGGATGAAGGTAATGCCCGGGATACCCATTCCATCGGAGGTTGCCTTAAAAGTTGATCGATACTTTTGACATGAGGCAAAGCAGACAACGGCGTGAACACGTAAAGGACGATTCCCACGATTCCAAGAATTACAAACATCCAAAAGATGACATTCCGTCGGGCACGTTTGAACCCATATAAAGTTTCAATAAAGACATGATTACCGCTCATAACGCTCAATTTTGATTGTATAACACCTGCTCAAAAGTATCATTTTGATAAAAGAAAGTTCATAGTTAAGAATTACTTCAAGAATATTTCCAATATATCTTGAAGTAATTCTTGCCGACAAACCGAATAGAATTATTTTTATCTCGACAATTCAACAAATAGTCGCGCCGTCGATATAGCCTCTCCATATCTGTTTTGAAATTTCACCACATACACTCCAGCATCTTCTGGAAATACATCTACTATTGTCAATTTTGCAGTATTTTTTTTCATATAAAATTGGAACCTTCCCCCAACTGGTAATATTTCTCCATTCTTGTACCATACCGCCAAACAATCAGATAACGAAACAGTGGCAACAAAGGTAATAGAACTTCCTTCTGGAGCTATAAGATCCTTGAGCGGTCTGACTATTTGGGGTGCATAACCTACAAGTGCAACCCTCTCTTGGAAATTCACACTATTTTGCTCTATAATTCTACTTTCCCCATTGAATCCTGTCAACCCTAAAAATAACGCGATGATAAAAACGATCCTCTTTTTCATGTTATTTGTATTTTAAATTAGTAAATAATTAGTATTACAAAAATATTAAAATAAATTCATATATCAAAGAATTTACCCTATTTTTAAAAAGATTAAAAAAAATAGTTCATTAGGCAATATAGTATATTTTTAGCTATTTTGAAAATCATCAAATTTAATAAGAATAATTTTCCATATATCGGCAATATACTAAATACTTCTTCGTATTTTGATAAAATTCAAGCAAACACACAAAACTAATCATAATATCATTATTTTCTTGAATTACCATTCTTGATTTCGACCCGCTTCATGATATTAGCAATAATATCTCACTACCATTCACGACATTTTACCTTTAATTATTCAATATCCACTCAAAAATACGAATCCAAAGAATTTCTATTAAAAACAACACCGTTTTATTCAGTGAAATCTTTGCCGTTTCAAAAACAATTACTACTTTTGCCGAGCGAAAATTTAACCTCAGGGGTACACCAAGCGGAGAAATGCCCACCCCATGGTATTAACTTAAAAATGAATTAGAACAATGTACGCAATTGTAGAAATCGCAGGACAACAATTCAAAGTTGAGAAAGACCGTAAAGTCTATGTTCACAGACTGGCTGCAGAAGAAGGTTCTCAAGTAGAATTTGACAAAGTGTTTTTAGTGGACAATGAAGGAGATATCAAAATCGGTACTCCAATTGTAGAAGGAGCCAAAGTTACGGCAAAAGTATTATCTCACTTGAAAGCTGACAAAGTAATCATCTTCAAGAAAAAGAGAAGAAAAGGATACTGCAAAAAGAACGGTCATCGTCAATGTATGACTCAAATTCAGATCGAAACGATCAACGCTTAATTTATTTTGTAACTTCTAAAATTATAAGACGATATGGCACACAAGAAAGGAGTCGGTAGCTCTAAGAACGGTCGTGAATCAGAAAGCAAACGATTAGGAGTAAAGATTTTCGGCGGACAATTCGCCAAGGCTGGTAGTATTATTGTTCGTCAAAGAGGAACTGTACACAACCCCGGATTGAACGTGGGATTAGGTAGAGATCATACCTTGTTCGCGTTGATCGACGGAAAAGTTGTTTTCAAAAAGAAACAAGACAACAAATCGTACGTTTCTGTTGAAGCTATTGCCGAGTAAACAGAAAAATGAACATATTTCGAACTCCTGTCCTTGGTAAAGTACAGGAGTTTTTTTATTTTTACACCCCGGAACAACGGTATCCTCAAAAGCCTTTTGTTCCCGTAATCTAAAATCTAAAACCTAAAATTAAGACGGGATGCTAAACCTTAAATTTATTCAGGAAAACAAAGAAACGGTGATTCGTAAATTAGCCGTGAAAAACTTTGATGCCAAGGAATTAGTAGAAAAAATCATCTCTCTTGACAACGAGAGAAAGAACCTTCAAAAAGAATCAGACGATAAACAAGCCGAAATGAATAGCATCTCGAAACAAATCGGCTCGTTGATGAAAGAAGGAAAAAAAGAGGAAGCGGAAACTGCCCGTGCAAACACCACCCGTTTGAAAGAGGAAATCGCCGCGTTGACAACCAAGCACAACGAAACGCTGAACGAGTTGAACACGCTCATCGTGCGCCTGCCGAACCTTCCCCACGACTCCGTACCTCCCGGCAAAAGCGATGCCGACAACGTGATCGTGAAAGTATGCGACAACGTGCCCGCCCACGAGGAAGGACAACTCCCCCACTGGGATCTGGCAAAGAAATATCAATTAATCGATTTCGAGGTAGGTGTAAAAATCACCGGAGCAGGATTCCCCGTGTACAAAGGATTGGGAGCCCGTTTGCAAAGAGCCTTGATCTATTTCTTTCTGGAAGAAAACATCAAAGCCGGGTTCGAGGAAGTACAACCGCCCCTTGTGGTGAATGAAGATTCCGGCTTCGGAACCGGACAATTGCCCGACAAGGACGGACAAATGTATTACGTGAACGAGGATAAACTTTACCTTATCCCGACAGCAGAAGTTCCGGTAACGAACCTTTACCGGGATGTTATTCTTGACGCGGACCAGTTGCCGGTAAAAAACACTGCCTATTCGGCTTGTTTCCGCCGGGAAGCGGGTTCATACGGTAAGGACGTGCGCGGATTGAATCGTCTGCACCAGTTCGATAAAGTGGAAATCGTGCAAATCACTCGCCCGGAAGCGTCTTACGAGGCTCTGGACGGTATGGTAAAACACGTGGAAGGCTTGTTGCAAAAACTGGAACTACCTTACCGTATCGTTCGGTTGTGCGGTGGTGACCTGAGTTTCACGTCTGCCCTTACTTACGATTTCGAGGTATATTCCAAAGCCCAGAATCGTTGGTTGGAAGTCAGTTCCGTCTCCAATTTCGAGGAATACCAAGCGAATCGCTTGAAACTGCGTTTCCGGGACAAAGGAGAGAAGAAAACCATCATGGCTCACACGCTTAACGGTAGTGCGCTAGCTCTGCCGAGAATCGTGGCTTCCTTGCTGGAAAATAACCAAACACCGGAAGGCATCCGTGTACCCGACGTTTTACGCGGATTCATGGGTACGGACTATATCAGATAATAATCAATTTAGGACATGACCGTCAGCGGTCACGTCCTAAATTTCATCTCGACACCTATGCGTTTTATTTACAACACAACATTCCACGTCGAAGAAGAAATAGAGGGGGCATTCAGAAAAGCCATCCACGAATTTTATATTCCTTTCGTCAAAACCAAAGGAGTATGCTGTGACGTTCTGTTCACCAGAATACTGGTAAATGAAGAGGATGGAAAATCGTTCTCCCTGCAACTCGTTTTCTCCGTTGCAAACGATTACGCTGTTTTCATGGAACTATACAAAGAAAAATTACTGGGTGTATTGACAGAAATGTTCGGAGAAAAAATGCTTCATTTCAGCACCACGCTGGAAGAAGTATAGAAATCTAAAGGATATGGAAAAACTAATCATGGGCATCGATCCCGGAACTAATTTCATGGGATACGCAATTCTCCGCACTACCGGAAAGAACAGCAGACCCGAACTTGTCGTGTCCGGAGTCGTGGACATGAAGAAACTGGATGATCCATATCTGAAGTTACAACGGGTATTCCAGAGAACCCTGCAAGTCATTGACTCCTATCACCCGGACGAATTAGCCATTGAATCACAGTTTTACGGGAAAAACATCCAATCCATGCTCAAGTTGGGACGTGCGCAAGGCGTGGCCATAGCTGCCGCACTGCAACGTAACATCCCTATCTTCGAGTACGCTCCAAAAAAAATCAAGATGAGCATCACGGGTACAGGAGAGGCATCAAAAGAACAGATTGCCATTCTGTTAGGCAAGTTTATGGTTATGCCCGACACCATTTCGACACTGGACGAAACGGACGCTATCGCCATCGCTTATTGCCACCATATACAGGGCAACCTTCCGACAACAGGCGGTTCCAAATGCAAAGACTGGGGAGATTTCATCAAACAGAATCCGGATAAGGTTTTGTAAAGCGATAAATTGCTTTACAAAGTTGCAAGTTACAAGTTGAGCCTACGGCTCTGCAAGTTGCAGGTTGGCTTTTATACAATAGCAAATAGGGTCATAGCCTCCGCTATAACCCTATTCAACAATGCAAAGTCAAACAATTTTAATCAACAATATTCAAATAAATCGTTTCTTGCGCGTAAGGATAAAATTCTCTATCCATCTGAGCTTTTTCTTTCATTTGCGGATCAAGCTGTATCGCTTTCTGCAAAGCGTCAGCCATGGTCTGCGTATCTTTCAATCTGGCAGCAGCTACAGCCATCAAGTAATATTCATATCCTGTCGTCAAGTTCAAACTCTTGAAGGTCTGTAAAGCGGCACGATTGTCATTAGCCATCAATTGCGCATAAGCAAGGTTTACATCGGGCATTGCTTTCAAGTAAGGAATAGCCTTGTTATACTCGCCTTGCTGCAATAGCAACATACCTAAATTGTACTTGGCCTCTTTCTTGATAGATGCTTTGGAATACATATTTTGGGCTTGCGTATTATTTCCCTCGTTTTGGTACACGATACCCAGATTATTGAACACTTCCGGTTGCTCTTTCATCACGGCAGCCGACTCCAACAACTTCTTGGCTTTCCGGTAATCCTTATTCCGGATAGCCATAGCGGCCAAATCATTCAATAAACTCACGTCAGTCTGTGCAGACAACACTGAATTTTCCTGTAATTGAGGTACATAATAAGCAGTTGCCTGATTCTCTACCTGTATAACAGCAGGCATCGTGTAGAATATAAAGAAGTCAGCACGACGAAGAACAGGAAGAACAACATCTTTCAACTCCGGAACCGACTTGATATATGAATCAAGAACAGCTTCACGTTTTGCCAAACTCGGGGCAGCCTTCAAATCTTTCACGATCGCGGCTTTATTACGTATATTAGAGTCATCCAACAACAGATACAAACCATCCCAATTCTCGTCTACCAAATTAGACACGATAAGTTTGGAATCCTTTGCCACCGGAGTATTTGCCAGAGCAAGGTCTTTCTCGAAGAAAGACTTGGCAGCCTTGAAACGGTTCGTCGTTAGATTCTTGTTCAATCTCTCCGGTCCTTCAGGAGAACTGGAAACATACATTACCATCTTCGTGATCTTGGCATCCTTATTAGCCAACACTTCTTTCATAACCTTAGCGGCCTGCGTCATCACGGTTGATTTCTTTTGCGCGTCCGTGATCACGGATTGAGATAACGGGAACAATACATAACCGCTGACCACACCTACGCCCGTAGCGGGAACATCTTTCACGAATGTTTCGGTAAACAACGGTATCGCGTTAGGATTATTAGGTAAGGAATAAGCGTAAGTTTTCCACTCTTTCACCCCGTTCGTGTTCAATATAGCAGGAGTCAAAGTAACGCTCTTGTTCTTCATGATTGCCTCGATATCCGCGATTAGCACGCCTTTCTGCATACCGTCACGGTACGGGAAAGACAAATTATAAGTTGCCATTGTATTACCCTTGTACTCTACCACGGGATAATCCGTTCCTTTCACTTTCTCTCCTTGGAAATAAAGTGGTGCCATAGCCTCTTCTCCACCGGGATATTGCATCTTGGGAGTCACTTTCAAAATTAACTTCTTATAAAACTGCTTGGGAGCGAAAGCAATATTATAATTAAAATTCACCGTTCCATCCACCGCTGTCAACTGCTGAGGTGAGACCTTCCCCACTACTGCCGTTTCGATGGCTTCTCTCTCTAACTTCTTCATGGTATTACACCCCACCATCAAGAAAGAAAGCATCAAAATAACTCCACTACTTATCAAAGATAATTTTTTCATAGTTCTCTTTTTTTGCGTTCAACTTATTCCATTCATTAAAAATGTTCATATTTTTCAATTCATATCCTCTATAACGAATTTTATTGAATAAGGTTTTTTATCTTTGTCAAAACTTTTGAAGTAAGAGAGAGCAATTCACAATAATTATGGAAGAAACTGTTAAACCGATATACATTGAACAACTTTTTAAGAGCAAAAATCCAAAATTAGCACGCTGGATTCCTAAATTCGTTTATTCATTCTTAAAAAGATTAATTTGCCAGGACCAAATCAACGATTTTATCTCGAAATACGGGGACCGCAAGGGACTCGATTTCGCTGACGGAGTCATGGAATATCTTGACTTATCTTTTAAAATCGAGGGAGAAGAAAACCTTCCCGATCCCAACGGACGATATATATTCGCCGCCAACCACGTTCTCGGCGGTCCGGACGGAATTATACTAATCTCCTATTTGGGTAGAAAATACAGTCCGTTAAAATTCCCGGTAAACGACTTGTTGATGAACTTGAAGAACTTGAACAACATCTTCCTGCCCGTCAACAAGCACGGGGCTCTGGCAAAAGAAGCCGCTGCCGATCTCGAAAACGCTTTCGCTTCCAACGCGCAAATAATCACCTTCCCGGCAGGGATGGTCAGTCGTAAGACCAAGGGGGTAATCATTGATCCCGAGTGGCAAAAGAGCTTTATCGTGAAAGCCGTGAAATACCAACGTGATATTGTTCCGATACACGTGA
This sequence comes from Butyricimonas hominis, assembly GCF_014287455.1. Lineage (NCBI taxonomy): Bacteria > Pseudomonadati > Bacteroidota > Bacteroidia > Bacteroidales > Odoribacteraceae > Butyricimonas > Butyricimonas hominis. The sequence goes on along the minus strand of NZ_JACOOH010000002.1, from coordinate 423,834 downwards.
AAGGCGAGAACTCCAAGTTCTTCTACAACCTCGCTAACTTCAGAAAAAAAATAGGCTTGAAAGTAAACCTCGAAATGATGTGCCTCCCCAAGGAAACATTCAATAAAAAAGGTTCTACATTCACATTAAGTATAGGTAAACCCATCCCGTGGGAAACGTTCGATAAAAGTAAGACTCCCAAAGAGTGGGCAGCAGAAGTGAAAAAAAACGTATATAGTTTATAGATTCAAAATTATGCAACCAGTTATTTATCCTGTCGATAAAGCAAAATTGCTAGCTGAATTAACGGAAGAAAGATTTATCCGGAAAACCAATAAAGGCAATAATGAAATATACTCGTTCAATGCCTTCAACAGTCCCAACCTCATGAGAGAGGTCGGACGGTTACGTGAATTGACTTTCAGGACAGCGGGGGGCGGAACAGGAAAAGAAGTAGATATAGACCCGTTCGACGTGGATGAACAGGTACCCTATCAGCAACTTATCGTGTGGGACCCGAAAGAGCAGGAAATACTGGGTGGCTACCGTTATATCCTTTGCGACAACCTCTCTCTGAACGCGGAGGGAGAGCCCAATCTCGCGACCACGGAGTTATTCCGTTTTTCAGAGCGCTTCAAAAAGGAGTACCTCACCAAGATGATAGAACTCGGACGCTCTTTCGTTCAACCTTTGTATCAATCCACCAAAATGGGACGGAAATCCCTTTTTGCCTTGGATAATCTATGGGACGGATTGGGAGCCCTTACCGTGGAGAACCCGGAGATGGAATACTTCTTCGGTAAAGTCACCATGTACACCAGCTTCAACATAAAAGCCCGCGACATGATACTTTTCTTCATGCGCAAGTATTTTAAAGACAACGAAGGATTGGTTGAACCTATCGTTCCTTTGGAAATACATATCGACGATAGAAAACTCGGCAGCATCCTCTGCGGGAACAGTTACGAGGAAGATTACAGGATACTTTCCCGTTACGTGCGTGAACAAGGGGAAAACATACCTCCTCTCGTGAACGCCTACATGAGCCTGTCGCCCTCGATGAAATCATTCGGTACGGCGATAAACCCGGGATTCGGCGGTGTGGAAGAAACAGCTATTTTAATTAAAATAGCCGACGTCTACGATACGAAAAAAGCGCGTCATATTTCAACATATATCCCCCGCATATTACGCTTGAGGAAGTTCTGATCCCACGGTCACAAAGATCAAACTGATACCGATAGCGAAATACACCAACGACTCGATGATATGCATAATCAACGAGAAACGGTTGTTTTGCATCAAACGACGGGATAACCGGTCTGCCAACAAAGCTACCAGCGAGAATATAACGATAGCCTGTGCCATAAAAAGCACGCCCAGCAACAGAAATTCACCTGCCGGATTCTCCGTTGCCGGATTGACGAATCCGGGAAAAAACGCTATAAAAAACACGAGAACCTTGGGGTTCAAGACATTCATCAGAATACCCTTGCGGTATAGCTTGTATTCCGCTCCCCCGGAAGCAGGCAACTCCATCGAGTTCTCGTTACGATGAATAAAAGACTTGATACCCAGATAGATTAAATACCCCGCCCCCAGATACTTCAGCACGGCAAAGGCCACCGGAGATTTGTACAGAATCAAGGAAAGTCCCAAACTGACTGCCGCCGTGTGAACGATCAACCCGGTACACAACCCACAAGCAAAAATGATTCCCGCCTTTTTTCCCCGGATAATACTTTGTGTTATCACGAACAAAATATCGGGTCCCGGCATCAATGTCAACAGAATTGCCGCACCCAGAAATCCCAATATATTCATAAAATGAGTCTATAAAGTTCATAAAGTTTATAAGGTTTATAAAGTGACGGGTGTCCTTCGGACTATATTTATCGACAGCTAAAGCTGTCGTGGACAAAGCGCCCCGCAGGGGGCTATGAACCTTATAAACTTTATGAACTTTATAAACCTTATAAACTACTAATTCGACTATTACAACAAGTTACTAGCCACCTCTGCAAGGTAACTCCGTTCCCCTTTCTCCAGATGCACGTGGGCGAAAATCTCTTGTCCCTGCATCCGGTCGAACAGATGTGACAAACCGTTAGACTGACGATCCAGATAAGGAGAATCGATCTGATCAATATCTCCCGTGAACACCATCTTCACCCCTTCTCCGGCACGTGTGATAATCGTCTTCACCTCATGCGGGGTAAGGTTCTGGGCTTCGTCAACGATAAAGAACACGTTTGACAAGCTCCGTCCGCGGATGTATGCCAACGCGGAAATAACCAAACGTTCGTCTTTCAACATATCATCAATCAAGCGGTTCTCCTGACTATGCATATTATAACGATGCTTGATAACCGCCAGATTATCGAATAGAGGCTGCATATAAGGACCTACTTTCTCGTTCACGTCACCCGGTAAATACCCTAAATCCCTATTGGATAATGCCACGATAGGACGAGCCAGATAAATCTGCTCGAAAGCCTTATTTTGTTGCAATGCCGCCGCTAACGCCAACAATGTCTTACCCGTTCCCGCCTTACCACTCAAGGCAACAAGGGATATATTCGGGTTCATCAATGCATCCAACGCGAATGCCTGCTCCGAGTTCTTCGGGTAGATTCCGAAAGTATTCAATTTCTCCACTTTCCGCACAACTCTCCGCGTAGGATCATAACAGGCCAGAACGGAATTACTGCCGTTCTTTAATATGTAATAATTATTTCCTTTAATATCCTCTTTCGGGAAGAACGTTTCCACCGGAACCCCGGCTTCCCCGCTCTCGTAAAGTTTGGCGATCAAGTCTTGCGAGAAATCCTCTTTCGTGATCACGCACTTGCTCAACGACACTTCCAAATTCTTCACTTGATCCGTCTTATAGTCCTCTGCCAAAATATCCAGAGACCTCGCTTTCATCCTCAAATTCATATCTTTCGACACCAAAACAACCTTTTCACCCTTCCTCTTCTCTGTAATATAAGCGGCAATAGCCAATATCCTGTGATCCGGAATATCCTCACTGAACGACTCGTTTATCTTCTCGTTAAACGGCACTCCCGTCTGGATAAAAAGATTTCCTTTGCCTTTACCCAAAGAAGCTCCTTTAACAAAGAAATCCTCCCCCGAAATCTGATCCAATTCCCGCGCAAACTCCCGCGCGTGGTAATTAATCTGGTCATTTCCCCGTTTGAATTTATCCAACTCCTCGAGAACCGTTATCGGGATAACGATATCATTATCCTCGAAATTGTAAATCGATCTATAATCATGAAGGATAACGTTCGTATCTAATACAAATGTCTTTTTAGTTTTACTCTTTGCCATAATTGTAGTATTTCAAAACACTGACAAGTTAATAAATTAATTAACAAAAAAAGCGGCTAAGCCGCTTTTTTTTAATGTATAAACCGAAACATCCTGTTCCATCGTATCTTACCCAAGAAAGATTTATCCTTATCCAAGGAAAGCCAGATGAAATAAGCCTTACCCACGATATGATCTTCGGGCACGAATCCCCAGTAACGGGAGTCCGCCGAATTATGACGATTATCACCCATCATCCAATAGTAATCCATTTTGAAGGTATATTTATCCGCCGGATTCCCGTTTATATAGATAACGGAATCCTTCACTTCCAGCTTATTCTCCTCGTAAGCCCCGATAATACGCTCGTACAAAGGTAAATTCTCGATAGTCAGATCAATCGTTTCCCCCTTCTTCGGAATCGGCAGCGGACCGAAATCATCTCTCGTCCACGGGTAAGCCTCACTATACGGGAACACCTCTCCCCGCTCCGTCTCTCGAGTGACAGAAACCACGTTAGGCATCGCCTTGATCTTCTCCAACATCTCCGGTGTTAAAGGCAACTTATAATTATTATTGTAATATTGAATGTCATCCAAAGCAATCCCCATCTCCTGCAACTTCAATTGATTAAACGGGGAAGTCACCTTAATATGATAATTCAACTGCATGGTAGCGTAATTCTCTTCCTTTTGCCCGTTCACGTATAACACGGCATCTTTCATCTCCAACACATCTCCCGGCATCCCCACGCATCTCTTGATATAGTTTTCCCGTTTATCCACCGGGCGGGCGATGATGTCCTTCTCTTTCCATATTTGATTCCGGGCAAACGTCCATGCTTCTTCCGGTGTCAAATCCATATTTTTTTCTTTAGCAACCTGCTCCATGTAGTTCGCATGGCTACGTATCTGTGAATAATAGTCCGGATTCTCGTTCCCCACGACAACCGTATCCCCCGCTGGGAAATTAAACACAACAATATCATTCCGTTTCACCTTGCCCAACCCGCCGATGCGCTTGTAAGGCCACTGTATTGCCTCGGAATACGCTTTCGTGGATTGCGTGAAAGGTAAGGTATGATGTGTAAAAGGTACTGATAAAGGGGTGTTCGGCAACTTCGGTCCGTAAGCGACCTTACTCACGAACAAATAATCCCCCACTAGCATGGTTTTCTCCATGGAAGACGTCGGGATCGTGTACGCCTCGAAAAAAAACATTCTGATCAGCGTGGCGGCAATAACGGCAAATATCAAAGCATCAATCCACTCGACGGCTTTCGTTTGCTTCTCCACGTTCTTTTTCTTCCAGAATGCCCAATGTACTTTCTTCGAGATATAGATATCAAACAATACAGGTACCCCGATCAGCAACCACCAACTCTGTACCCACAACGTCCACAACAAGTATATAAAAAGAACTATCCCGAACTTAAACCATTTATTTGTCAATACATTTCTCATATCTTCGTTCTTAATTCTAAACTTTTAGTTTTTAACTTTCAACTCCAAAAGATCATCCATCCCGTAAACCCCCTTCTTCCCGGCAAGAAATTCGGCAGCCATCACGGCACCTTGAGCGAAGCCGTCACGGGAAAAGGCGGAATGATATATCTGAATCTCGTCCACTTCCGATTTATACGTCACGGCATGAATACCGGGCACTTCTCCTTCACGCTTTGCCTTGATCGGCAACTCGCCGGCTTTCACCTCTCCTTCATCCAGTTTCCAAGAAGAATATTTCGGGTGTTCCTCTAAAATTCCTTCAGCCAAAGTAATTGCCGTACCACTGGGTGCATCCAGTTTATGCACATGGTGCGTTTCCTCCACGAATACCTTATAATTATCAAACCCCGCCATGGTCTTAGCCAACCATCGGTTCAAGTGAAAAAATATATTCACCCCTATACTGTAATTCGACGCGTAAAAGAACGCACCCCCCGTCTCGTTGCATAATTCCGTCACTTCGCTCCATCTCTCCAGCCACCCGGTTGTACCGGATACCACGGGAACCCCGTTGCGAAAACACCAGCCGTAATCATCCACGGCAACAGCCGGGGTTGTAAACTCTATCGCCACGTCCGCTTGCTTCAACTGCTCATCCGTGCACGAAGCCCGATTTGTTTCATCCACGATTAAAACAATCTCGTGCCCACGCTCCCGAGCCAATCGTTCGATAGCTTTTCCCATTCTCCCGTATCCTAGTAATGCAATCTTCATTATTCTAAATAAATAAAATATACCACTGACACGCAAAGGTAACATTTTAATTAAAAAAAAAGGCTACCCGAGGGCAGCCTTTTTCCGATATTTTATAATTACTAAGCTAACTCTTTCACTTTCGCCACAACAGCTTTGAAAGCTTCCGGTTGATTCATAGCCAGATCAGCAAGAACTTTACGGTTCATGTTTACTTCAGCCTTATGAACCAAGCCCATAAATTTGGAGTAAGTTAAACCTTCCATTCTAACCGCGGCATTAATTCTCTGAATCCACAGTGCTCTAAATTCTGATTTTTTCTTCTTTCTGTCACGGTACGCGTACGTCAAACCTTTTTCATACGTGTTTTTAGCAACCGTCCAGACATTTTTTCTTGCACCAAAGTTACCTCTGGTCTGTTTTAAAACCTTTTTTCTACGTGCTCTCGAAGCAACGGCATTTTTAGCTCTTGGCATAATTCTTGTTTTTTTTGAATGTTAGCGTTCTTTTCAGAAACTTGTCAGGCATAACATTCCGGTTAATTACTTTTAAATTTCTTAGATACAAAGCATCTTTCTCACACCAGCCACATTGCTAGGATCAACGATCGTGCTATGAGTCAAATTTCTTTTTCTCTTCGTTGCTTTTTTCGTCAAAATATGACTTTTGAAAGCATGTTTTCTTTTAATCTTCCCGGTAGCGGTCAGAACGAATCTTTTCTTCGCGCTACTTACACTCTTCATCTTTGGCATTTGTTCTAAATTTAATTGTGTTTCAGAATATGTAATTATAAAAAATCCTTTCAATTCAAATTTTAGATTTTAAATTTTAGATTTCATTCTAAATTCTAAAACCCAAATTCTAAACTATTTTTTAGGAGTAATCATCACAATCATCTTCTTCCCCTCCAGCATGGGAGCGGATTCCAATTTACCGTAATCTTCCAAAGCATCGACAAAGCGTTCCAACAATGTAGCCCCTTGATCCTTAAACAAAATAGAGCGTCCCTTGAAAAAAACGTAGGCTTTCACCTTAGCACCCTCTTTCAAGAACTCAATCGCGTGTTTCAACTTGAAATTGAAATCATGGTCATCTGTCTGGGGTCCGAAACGAATCTCCTTCACGACCACTTTCACGCTCTTGGCTTTAATCTCTTTCTGCTTTTTCTTCAACTGGTACAGAAACTTACTATAATCAATAATCCTGCACACGGGTGGATCGGCATTGGGAGATATTTCTACCAGATCCGCTCCGGCAGCTTCAGCCATCGCTAAAGCCTCTTTCACGGGATAAACCCCCGGTTCCACGTTTTCACCAACGACTCTCACAGAAGCGGCTCTTATCTGCTCGTTAATTCTGTGCTGTGGCTTGTCACTTTGACCTCTGCCCCTAAATTCCATTGTCCTTGCTATAATTAATCCTCCTTTTATTATTTATTTTCATTGTAGATAGCGTTCAACTGCATCTCTACCTCTTTATTTATCATCTCTGCAAACTCTTCCGTCGACATCGATCCCTTGTCACCTTCACCCTGACGGCGCACGGAAACTTTATTTTCGTTCATTTCCTGCTCCCCGACAATCAACATGTAAGGAATCTTTTTCAACTCGTTATCACGTATCTTCCGACCTATCTTCTCGTTACGGTCGTCTAAAACGGTGCGAATGTCGGAATTATTTAAGAAATTTACAACTTTTTCCGCGTAATCGTTATATTTTTCGCTAATCGGAAGCACTACAACCTGATCCGGGGTCAACCACAAGGGGAATTTACCACCCGTGTGCTCGATCAAAACCGCCACGAAACGCTCCATACTTCCGAACGGCGCGCGGTGGATCATCACCGGACGATGCTTCTGGTTATCGGCACCCGTGTATTCCAAATCGAAACGTTCCGGCAGGTTGTAATCCACTTGAATCGTACCCAATTGCCATTTCCGACCGATAGCGTCTTTCACCATGAAGTCCAACTTCGGACCGTAGAATGCGGCTTCACCCAATTCCACGGTAGTTGTCAGACCTTTCTCGGCAGCAGCCTCGATGATGGCAGTTTCCGCCTTCTCCCAGTTCTCGTCCGAACCGATATATTTCTCCTTGTTATTCGGGTCTCTCAACGATACCTGCGCCGTGAAGTTCTCGAAATCCAACGCTTTGAAGATCGTGAATATAATATCAATCACTTTCTTGAACTCCTCCTTCAATTGATCGGGCGTACAGAACAAGTGAGCGTCATCTTGAGTAAAACCGCGTACCCTTGTCAACCCGTGCAATTCACCACTCTGCTCGTAACGATACACCGTACCGAACTCGGCAAAACGCACCGGAAGATCCTTGTACGAGCGGGGCTTAAACTTGTATATCTCGCAATGATGCGGGCAGTTCATCGGTTTCAACATGAACTCCTCGCCTTCTTGCGGCGTGGTGATCACTTGGAAACTATCCTTCCCGTACTTCTGGAAGTGCCCGGAAGTCTTGTACAAGTTCACGTTACCGATATGCGGGGTAATTACCTGCTCGTAACCGTATTTCTTCTGTACCTTTCTCAAGAAAGCCTCCAAACGGTCGCGCAACATGGCGCCTTTCGGCAACCACATGGGTAATCCCGAACCCACGGCTTGCGAGAACATGAACAATTCCATCTCCTTGCCTATCTTGCGGTGGTCACGCTTCTTCGCCTCCTCCATCAACACGATCCACTCGTCCAACATCTTCTGCTTCGGGAAAGTGATACCGTAAATACGGGTCAGCATCTTCTTGTGCTCGTCCCCTCTCCAGTATGCCCCGGCAACGGATGTCAACTTGATCGCTTTGATATAGGATGTATCGGGCAAGTGCGGTCCGCGACACAAGTCCGTGAAATCACCCTGACGGTAATACGTGATCGTACCGTCTTCCAAATCATTGATTAACTCAACTTTATATGTTTCGTCGAGGGATGAAAAATGATTCAACGCCTCTTGCTTGCTAACGTCTATCCTGCAATACTCCTCGTTTTTCCTTGCCAACTCCAACATTTTCTTTTCAATCTCCACTAAATCTTTCTCTTGGATGGCAACACCTTCTCCGGGATCCACGTCATAGTAGAAACCATTCTCGATAGCCGGTCCTATACCGAACTTGATATTCGGGTAAAGAGCCTGCAAAGCTTCTGCCATAAGGTGTGCAGACGAGTGCCAGAAAGCATGGCGTCCCTCTTCGTCGTCCCATGTATACAGCTTAATCTCGGCGTCTGTCGTTATCCCCCGCGTCAAGTCCCACGTGACTCCATTGACGGATATCGACAACACTTCCTTAGCCAGCTTATGGCTAATTGACTTAGCTATGTCCATGCCGGTAACCCCGGACTCGAACTCTTTTACATTCCCATCGGGAAATTTAATCTTTACCATTCTGCTTTCTTTTAGTTATTACTAATTGTAATTTACAAGTTGCAAAAGTACGAAAAAACATCGGAAAAACAACACACGAGTAATAGATTCGATCAGATTTAATCGACTACATTTAAGAAAAATACAAAACTCTTACAACTTCTCAATCTCTTCCATCGACAAGTTCGTACTTTTAACGATAACCTCAATCGGAACTCCCAAGGCTTTCAGGTTTCGGGCTATTTCCATTTTACTCTCTTCTATTCCTTCTGCCCTACCCTTTTTTACAGCCGTTTTCATCACGCTATACCAGTCCCTAAAAACTTTTAAACTATCCTCGTATTCAAATAATTCCTGTTGGGAAAACCCGGCAATTTCCGCCGCTTTGAAAAGACGTTCGAAAACACATTCCTGCAATGCCGCCGGACGCTCCATGAGTCCGGAAAGATTCCGCAAAACAAACATCCACTTGTCAAACATCGTTTCCAGCTCCGACTCGGTCTTGTTGAACTTGGGCATTTCCAAGTAAATGAAAGTAAGCTTGTCATAGAATACTTCTTTCGTGCGGGTATCCAGTAATTTTACTTCATGATGGTAATAACCGTCCTTCTCGTCGAAAGTAAAATTAAGGATTCCAATGGTGTAAACCGCTTTTAACTCGTAATCCCAGTTTTTCCCTTTTACCGCCTGTTCCCGAATGGGAAAAGTTGAATAAAACAAACTTCTATCTTTGAAAAACTGCTGCTCTCCCTTTTGCATTTCCACGAGAAATTTCTCGCCCTGTTCATTCTCGCAATACACGTCGAACACGGCACGCCGGTCAATCTCTTGAGTACCGAGGTGTTCCGTATTCAGATAAGTAACATCCTTCACCATCTGTTCCCCGTGCAACAAAGCATTCAGGAAACTGATCAACAAATCTTTGTTCATGTCCGTACCGAACAATTTTTTGAACCCGAAATCCGTGTAAGGATTGATATACCGTTCTTGTAAACCTTCGCTTCCCATGGGCTTTATATTGTTTATTACTCAAACAAAGATAATACAAACTTACAAGAATCATATCTATATTTCGTATTCGAATAAAAAAAAGTACACCTCTCCACGTGACCGAATCACGTGGAGAGCAAGAACACAACAGGCAAGCACTTGCCAACATCTTTTCGAAGCAGATATTATCAGGTTTACAACCCAACACTTCCTCGCCTATCCCTTCGTGACTTTTCTAGATTTTTCTGCTCGTTTATCCTATTTATCTCTTCCCACAACTCAACAGGATCCTTCAACTCTCTTGCCTGATTAACCTCGTAGTTCTCATAAAGCCTCTTGAAATCACAACGATACCCGAACAAATCGTAAGGTGGCACACGCGGGGTTCCCACGCCCAATAGCTTAATCTTGAACCCTTGCATCTCTTTTTCCACTTGTTCTATCTCCTCGAAAGTCAATCCCGGGGCAGAAGCCAACAGAAAACGAATAATCTCGTGCACGCATCCCATCGAATCAATAATACAAGCTATCGTGAAACTCTGTCCCCTCAACTCAGCCATACGCTCTTTTGAAAAAACTTTCTTGAAAACTTTTTCATCAATCGTCCCTCTTTCCATAAAGGTTATCCTTTTCCCTTTCCTACAATCCATCACACCAGCAAAATCGAACTTATTTTTAACATTCATCAAACAATCTCGCCCCTCCATCACCCGGTAAGATTCGTTCACTAATTTCACAATTGCACTATCCCTTGACAATGTGTCCAACACACTCCCAATCGTCCGACTTTGACTCACACCTTTTTGTGCAAAAAACAAACAAACAAAAAACGATACCTAAAAACAAAAAAAACTTCATAACATAAAATGATTTAAAGTGATGTATAAAATAAACTATAAAAAATCATCATTCTAATCGATGTTAATTCCTCCATTCATCACTAAATGCAAATTGAAGTAATTGAGGAACATCGTGTAATAGCCTCCAATTTTACTTTCTATGAAAAGGTTTTCATGAATAAGTTTCACTTGATACGTATTTTTATCACCTCCTCTCTTGTTATTTAATAAATATTAATAAATAAACGAACAATGCGAAAAAACAGGGTACAAGAATTCACATTTTATTGAAAAACCCAACAAAAAAGCATACTTTTAACCTGTTACAAAAAATCAAGAAGAATGAAAACAATCTACACCATACTCGCGGCATTTCTATGTATTTCAATGATATCATGCGAACAAAAACATACCATTACCGGGTATATCAAGGGAATCGGTAATGATACGATTTACGGAATACACACGAGCCTGCACCCGGATTCGATCAATCGTTACCGGGGAGATACCGAATTACCAAGTTTTAAGACTGTTGCCAAAAACGGGAAATTCACGATCGACTTACCCCTTAACGACTTACAGATGATTCAGCTTATTCCCGGCAAGGGACAAGTTCTTTACCCGGATGGCAACACCTATTGGGCTTCATCCAAAACAATAGATCTCTATATCACACCGAACGAACAAATAAATATTTCAGGTGAATTTTTCCCCGATTATTTATCTTATTCCATATCCGGTTCAGAACTAAATTCACAATTAGCCGAGTACAAAAAAACATACATTCACCTGCTTGTTGAAAACACGAATACAAGCACTTAAATATAACTACATAAAACAACACCCCGACAGGGAGGCTTCCGCCATTTACCTTAGCAGCATGGACACGGATAGTGTACCACCTTTATACAACAGCTTGAACCCGAAAATCCGCAACGGAAAATTAAAAAATCGATTTAACCATATCGTGTCATTCTCGACACAGCAAATACAGACCCAACAACGACATAAAGAACTTACGACAGGGAGCATCGCCCCGGATTTCCTTCTCCCCGATACAAACGGGAATCAAATCTCGATATCTTCCTTCAAGGACAAATACATTATACTTGATTTTTGGGGAAGTTGGTGCGGTTATTGCATCGCCGAATTTCCACATTTAAAGAATTATTACAGGAAATATCACACTTTATTTGAATTCGTGGGAGTATGCTGCAACGACACGAGAGAACAATGGCTACAAGCCATCAAGAAAAACGATTTACCATGGAAAAATCTATTTTGTTCCCCAGAAATGACAATCACACGAGATTACGGGATTCTCGCCTACCCGTCCCAAGTCATAATCTCCCCGGACAAAAAAATCATTTACATCGGTTCAGGCGTGAATCCGAAATTTTATCAAACACTTGACGAGTTAGCCCGTTCTGCACGTTCCAATATTTAAACAACCCACGACAGCCCGTAAACCTATACCATAGGACGGCTATTAGGCGACTGTTGCCTGACTGTTAGGCGGCATCGCCTACTTATCGCCCACTCTTAGCCCACGTTTTTGCAAAAAATACGCTTATTTAACACACTTGAAAAACATGTCTTCCCATTCTTTTACCCCCCAAACGAACAGCAAACAACATCCACCGGTAGAGATTATCCCCGGCAAAACCCTTGTGACACACCTAACCAAAAAAGATTGAACCTATTCCTGCCCGTGCAATTTATTAAATAGGATCGCCAGATTCGTGTAAATAGTACTATTCTGGACAGCTATATGCGCGGGCACTTTAATGCGCGCGGGGGTAAAATTCCAAATGGCTTTGATTCCCCATGCCACCATTAAATCGGCTACCGCTTGCGCGCAATCTGCCGGAACCGTGATGATTCCGATGGCCACGTTACATTCGGTGGGCATACCGCGGAACTGATCGATATGAAATATCTCCACGTCATTGATTTTCGTGCCGATTTTCGATTTATCCACGTCGAAAGCCTTTTGGATATTCAGACCGAAGTTTCTCAATCCCTTATCTTGCAACAAGGCTCCTCCTAACGAACCGGCTCCCACGAGAAAAGCGTTATTCATCTTATTGAACCCGAGAAAATCATCAAGGATTTCCACGAAATTGTCCACCTCGTACCCCACCCGAGTCTTGCCGGATATCCCGGTATGTGATAGATCTTTCGTCACTTGCGTGGCATCAATTTCCATGTATTCGGCTATTCTTGTCGATGACACGTACTTCTCTCCCTGCTTCTGCAAGGTTTTCACGAATGAAAGATAAGCAGGCATCCGCCTGAGTACCGGAACCGGAACTATTTTACTATCGTTAGCCATATATCGTCAATAATTTCGCTGCAAATTTATATCTTTTCATCGAAAACGATGTAAATAATCTGCATTATTTATTTTTCACCCCCACTTGGCAACTCACTCTTCCCCTTGTCGATAACCATTTTGCTCTCCCCGTTAAAAGTCGCTCCCGCCTCAACAATCATCGTGCGTGTGGTTATCGTTCCCTTGATTTTCGAGTCTTTTCTCAACACGATAGAGCCTGTCGAAACGATGTCCCCTTCAACTTGCCCGTAAATATCTATACTCGGGGAATTTACCCCTCCGGTCACTTTGGAGGCAGGTCCCAAAACCAAACGACCATTGGTCTGCACCGTACCAACGAGCGTGCCGTCAATCCGTATATCTTTCGTCGTCCGGATATCACCTTCCACAACGATACCTTCACTCAAAAGATTCAAGATGGTCTGTACTTCTTTTCCCATATATTCTTTCTCTTAATAAATCATACTACTATCAACACGATATTTTCAGGACTGAAAGTTAGTAAAAATAAATCAAAATACTTCAACCAAACCATGTAACTATTTAAAAACAAATATTATAAAACAACACATATTTACCAAGAAACATCTAAAAAGAGTGATACCCGCACGATGTCCACCAATTAGACAAGAAACAACAAATCGTTTTGCAAGATGATACCCTCATCATATTTTTACTACTTTTGCCCGTTCAATAACGAGAACTTGTTTTAATACAGAGGATATATGAATTACAATGAAACTTTAGAATGGCTGTTCGCCCAACTTCCCATGTATCAACGCGAGGGAAAAGCCGCGTACAAAGCCAATCTGGATAACACGTTAAAACTGGACGAGCATTTCGGCGCGCCGCATCACCGGTTCAAAACGATACACGTGGGCGGAACCAACGGGAAAGGTTCCGTGTCACACATGCTCGCTTCTATTTTACAAACAGCGGGATACAAGACCGGGTTATACACCTCCCCTCACTTGAAGGACTTCCGCGAACGAATCAAGATTAACGGGAAAATGATGCCCGAGCAATACGTGATTGACTTCGTGGAAGAGAACAAAACTCTTTTCACGGGTATAAAACCTTCATTTTTCGAAATGACGGTAGCCATGGCATTCAAGTATTTCGCCGATCAACAAGTGGACATCGCCGTGATAGAGGTCGGGTTGGGCGGACGGCTCGATTCCACGAATATCATCACGCCTCTGGCTTCCGTGATCACGAATATTTCATTCGACCACATGGCACTTCTGGGAGATACGCTGGAAAAGATCGCCCGCGAGAAAGCGGGAATCATCAAGCCAAACGTTCCGGCAATCGTCGGCACGAGGGATGCCGATACCGATTTCGTGTTTATCGGGAGAGCCAAAGAGTGCGGTACGACGCTTGAATTTGCTTCCGACAACTGGAACGCGGAGCGCACCCCGGGTAACACTTACAATCTAAAAAACAAGCAAGGCATCACGTTCGACAACCTGCATCCGGATCTGAAAGGATTGTACCAACGCAAAAACATCCCCGCGGTTTTGGAAACGGTATTGAGTCTACGGGCGCAAGGGATAAACATTTCGGATCAACATATACATGACGGTATAGCGAACACGATTCGCTACACGGGATTACTCGGACGCTGGCAGGAATTATCCCGTGCCCCTTACACGGTTTGTGACACGGGACACAATATTGACGGGTTGACGGAGATCGCGGCTCAACTGGAAACGTGCAAGTACGAACGACTCCATTTCGTCATGGGCATGGTGAACGACAAAGACGTGGATAGCGTATTGCATATCTTACCGAAAGACGCGATCTACTATTTCTGTAAAGCGTCTATCCCCCGGGCAATGGATGAGCATGTATTGGCGGAAAAAGCGGCAGCCCACCATTTACACGGTAAAACGTACCCGACCGTCGCGGAAGCATACGCGGAAGCAAAAGCCGCCGCCACTCCCGATGACATGATCTATATCGGGGGAAGTACATTCGTGGTAGCTGAAGTTGTCTGACATCACCGGAAAAGCCCCTCTCGAACAAAGCGAAGAACCTCGTGCAAGCTACCGCGGACAAGAGATTTTTCGCCCCGTTCAAGAAGGACTTTTCCGGTAATCTCGAAATAGAAATTCCTAAAAATCAAACGCTACCCAAAGATTTGATACCTTGTAACTTCTCTTTGTTTATCAATACAATATCTCCATTCTTGACTTTATGCTTCTTTATCGGATAGCCTTCGGGGGTAAAAACAGCATCAACTTCAATCATTTGATTTAATTGACTTGCAGATACACCTAAACAATGGCGAATAACGGAGGATAATTTAAGTTCAAATTCAAAACCGGTTTGAATCTTGAATACTACCGATTCATCTCCCGCGTTCAGTATATCATTTATCGAAATATTATCATGCTCTATCTCGTATTCAACACTATTGTAATCAAATTTGACATTATTTTTCCGTGCCGTTTCGAGCGAGAAAGCATATTCCCAAGCTATATCTTCATCATTGTCCGAAAACTTGGTGAACAAATCTTTTCTTATCAGTTCGGGTTTTGTACGTGACAATATCGTTAAATTATATGTACTGTCACATTCCATACACCTGTAAATCAGCCATACATCAATGTTCCTTTTTTGCGCATTCATCCTGAATTTGTTGCTGCAATAAAATTTATTACAATTACATCGGTTACATTTTCTTTCTAAAGCGGGAGTGTTTTTAATCTTTATTTCCCATGTATACTCTGTTCTCATGATCTATACCGTACCTAATATTCTTTGAAAGTCTTGTTATGATTCACGACATCGCGCTACAACACGCGTCCCATGCCCTTCAAAAGAGCAATGCCATGAATAAAAATGAAATAGAAAATCTTTTCAAGTAGAATTACTCGAACGAAAGAATTATTAGCCCGCGGTTTACAGGGCTAAATATTAAACCAGTATAAATCTAAGAATTGTTCTCAAAATGTGGATACTTATAATTTCGAGGTAAAGATAACTATTTTATCGGAAAAGCGCATAAGCCACAAGTTAAATAAACAACAAGGGACTTATCGTTGCCGACAAGCCCCTTTTCTATCACGAAAAATCAAACTATAAACTATTTTTTCTTCTTGTCTGCCTTTTCATCCAAGGCCTTAAATACCGCTATCACGTTGTTGTCATCTTTCAGAGTCAGCTTGTCGTTTTTGATCACGAAACTCTTTGTATCTTCCAACACCTTGAAGAACGAAGCCTCGATATCCATATCCAGACAGGCCATCTTCGTCGCCCCCATCCCGCTAAACGCCAATTCCGACTCGTTCAAATCGTAAGTCCCGAAAAAACGATTGCAACCCGCTTTCCCGGAAACCTTTTTATCGGTGGCGTCAAGAGTAAAGAATACCTCGCTCTGCGCCTCCTTGAATTTAATTTCTTTTCCGTTCAAGCTTTCCGCCACCCACTTCACTCCCGTCAGAGAAACGCTTTCCTTAGCGGATTTACACGAAATCACCAGAACTGTTATAAAGCAACAAACTATCATACCTTTCATAACTCGATCACTATTTTGGATAATATCATATTAATCATTTTCACACTAATCTCAACAAATACTATGCCAAATAGGAATATACTAATCCGATACTCAAAGCTAAAAAAAGCATTCTATTGCAAGAATTAACCTTTGAATTACTGAATAAATTCAATAATTGATTATATATTTGCACGTATTTTTAAAACACCATTTTTATGCGTGGAAGAGAAATAATTATCTACATATCAAAAATATAATAAAACAATGTCCAAGGTGATAAAACTGAAAAAAGGCCTTGATATCAAGTTGAAAGGAGAAGCGGAAAACGTGGTAAAAAACGTGGAGAAATGCAATCTCTATGCAGTAAAACCAACAGATTTCCGGTTACTTACCCCTAAACTTGCAGTAAAGGTAGGCGACCAAGTGAAGGCGGGCGATGTATTGTTTATTAATAAATACCGACCCGAAGTCAAATTCACGGCACCCGTCAGCGGTACTATCGAAGCCGTCAACAGAGGTGAAAGAAGAAAACTACTGGAAGTTGTCGTCAAAGCGGATGATCAAATCCAATACCGGGATTTCGGGAGTGCCGACGCGAACCAACTTTCCAGAAAAGAAATCATCGAAAAGTTGCTCGACAGTGGTGTTTGGCCTATGATCAAACAACGCCCGTACGACATCATCGCTAACCCGGAAGATATGCCGAAAGCGATATTCGTATCGGGATTTGATTCCGCGCCGCTTGCACCGGATTATGACGTAACCCTCGCGGATGAGCTTCCCGCGCTTCAAGCCGGAATCGATTGCTTAAAGAAATTGTGCGAGAAAAACGTGAATCTCAATTTGAGAGAAGGGACTCCTTCCACCTCTATTTTCACGAAACTGAAAAACGTGGACGTGAATTATTTCTCCGGACCGCACCCGGCAGGTAATGTAGGGATACAAATTCACCATTTGAACCCGATCAACAAAGGGGATATCGTGTGGGTGGTAAACGCCATGGATCTTGCCATCATCGGACGGGTATTCACTACCGGTAAATTCGATGCCCGCAAAGTGATCGCCATTGCCGGTTCAGAGGTGGAGAAACCCGCTTACTACAAGACGATCATGGGAGCCCAAATTAAGTGTCTCGTGAAAGGCAATTTGAAAAATCAAGTACACCAACGTATTATATCCGGAAACGTGCTCACGGGTTATAAAACCGACGAGGACAATTATCTCGGGTACTATAATAATATGGTAACGGTTATCCCGGAAGGCGATAATTATGAATTTTTGGGCTGGGCTATGCCGGGCTTCAACAAATTCTCGCTCTCCAAAACCTTCCCGTCATTCTTGTGCCCGAACAAGAAGTATTCGCTGAACGCGAACTATAACGGGGAAGAACGGGCTTTCGTGGTTACCGGACAATACGAGAAAGTCCTTCCCATGGACATTCTGCCCGTGTACTTGCTGAAAGCAGTTTTGGCCGAAGACCTTGATAAGATGGAACAACTCGGCATGTACGAGATTGCACCGGAAGACATGGCTTTGTGTGAATTCGTTTGTACCTCCAAGACTCCCGTTCAAGAGATTCTGGAAAAAGGTATAGAGTTAATGATTAGAGAACTGAACTGATTTTAAATTGTAAATTTTAAATTGTAAATTCTAAAACGCTTACGATTCGAAAATTTAAAATCTAAAATCTAAAATTTAAAATATTAAAGATGAATTTCTTACGCAAATATTTAGACAAGCAGAAACCAAAATTCGAAAAGGGAGGCAAGCTGGAAAAGCTTCATTCCGTTTTCACCGGTTTCGAGTCTTTCCTTTTCGTGCCTAATCGCACGACAAGTTCAGGGTGTAACATCAGGGACGGTATTGATTTGAAAAGAACCATGATCATCGTGGTACTGGCACTGGTTCCCGCCTTGTTGTTCGGTATTTACAACGTGGGGTACCAACACTTCAAAGCCTTGGGAGTAGAATCCGGACTTTTCGAAATGTTCTTCTACGGGTTATGGAAAGTATTGCCCATGATCATCGTTTCCTACGTGGTAGGACTGGCGATAGAATTTACCGCCGCGCAAATCAGAGGACACGAGATCAACGAGGGATTCCTCGTGTCGGGATTATTAATCCCGATGGTGATGCCGGTCAACGCACCCCTCTGGATGGTGGGAGTATCTACCGCCTTCGCCGTGATTATCGGTAAAGAGATTTTCGGTGGTACCGGTATGAACATCTGGAATCCCGCTTTATTAGCCCGTGCATTCTTCTTCTTCTCCTACCCTTCCATGATTTCGGGAGACAAGGTTTGGATCGCCGGAATGCCCGACGGATTCTCACAAGCTACCCCGCTGGCCGAAGCCTCTCAAGGCTTACCGGCGACCTATGACATGGCATCCATGTTCTGGGGATTGATTCCCGGTTCTATCGGTGAAACCTCCACATTCTGTATTTTACTGGGAGCAATCTTATTGATCGCGACAGGTATCGGCAGCTGGAAGATTATGCTTTCCACCTTTATCGGGGGATACTGCATGGCGTTGTTATTAAACTACACGTTACCGGAAACGAACCCGTACGCCGCAATCACCCCGATCGCGCACCTCATCATGGGTGGATTCGCGTTCGGAGCCGTGTTCATGGCAACCGACCCCGTGACTTCCGCTCAAACGGAAAAAGGAAAATGGATATACGGATTTATCCTCGGTGTGATGGCCATCCTGATTCGTACGCTGAACCCCGGTTACCCGGAAGGTATGATGCTCGCTATCCTGTTGATGAACACCTTTGCCCCGCTTATCGACTGGTTCGTGGTTCAAGGAAACATCAAACGCAGACTTAAAAGAGCCAAACAATTTCAGATTTAAGATTTCATGATTTCAGATTACAAAACATTCATAAATCATAAATCGTAAATCACTAAATCTTTAAAGAGATGAACAAACAAGGAAATACATATACCTTTATCTATTCCATCGTTTTGGTTGTCGTGGTGGCGGCTATACTGGCCGTGGTATCTCTTTCACTAAAACCACTGCAAGATGAGAATATAGAGAACGAGAAAAGACAGAATATACTGAGCTCGGTGAATATCAGTTCAACCCCGGAAACGTCAAAAGAGTTGTTCGATAAAATTATCAAAAGACAATTCATTCTGAATTACAAGGGAGAGGCCATCGAGGGAAATGCTTTTGAAGTTGACATTCCCGTGGAAGGAAAAAAACTTCAGAAAGCCATCAAGAATAGTCCGGAACTGCAAAAAGCGTTGAAAGACGGACGCATGATTACCGAAGTAATAAAAGACGATAAAGCATTGGCGGATATCAAATTCCCGGTATTTGTCGCGGACGTTGACGGAGCAATCAAATACATACTTCCGGTTTACGGGGCAGGACTTTGGGGTCCGGTATGGGGATATCTCTCCTTGAACGAGGACAAGAACACGGTTTACGGCGTGCTGTTCGACCACAAGGGAGAAACTCCCGGGTTAGGAGCCGAAATCACCCAACCGTTCTTTAAAGAGCAATTCAAGAGCAAGACGATCTTCGACAACTCAACCCTAAAAGCAATTACAGTGAAAAAAGGCGGAAACGCTACCGGTGCCCACGAAGTAGACGGTATTTCGGGAGGAACAATCACGTCGAAAGCCGTTGAAACGATGATTGCCGATTATCTAAAATGTTACGAACAATTCTTAAAACAAATACAGTAATGAGCGATAAAGAAACATTATTTTCAGCCAAGAACCGGGGATTATTACTCGGTCCGTTGAACAAGGATAACCCGGTACTCGTGCAAGTGTTGGGTATATGTTCTGCTCTCGCCGTGACGGCAAAACTGGAACCCGCCATCGTGATGGCTCTTTCGGTAACGGCAGTAACGGCATTCGCTAACGTGATCCTTTCGTTGCTACGGAACACCATACCGACACGTATTCGTATTATCGTGCAATTGGTGGTAGTTGCCGCTTTGGTAATTATGGTAGACCAAGTTTTAAAAGCGTTCGCTTACGAGGTTAGTAAACAACTATCCGTATTCGTCGGCTTGATCATCACGAACTGTATTATCATGGGACGTATCGAGGCTTTCGCGTTAGCAAACAAACCGTGGCCCTCTCTGCTTGACGGTATCGGCAACGGTTTGGGATACGGTCTGGTACTTGTGATCGTGGGCTTCTTCCGTGAATTACTGGGTTCCGGAACTCTGTTCGGTTTTAAAGTTATCCCCCAGATATTCTACGATTGGGGATACCAGAACAACGGGTTGATGATCCTCCCCCCGATGGCTTTGATGCTCGTAGGATTGATCATTTGGGTTCAACGCTCAAGGAACAAAGAGTTGATAGAACAGAAATAGTGAACTAAAAAGAAAAATAGAATATGGAAAATCTATTAAATATATTTGTCCGGTCTGTATTTATCGATAACATGATCTTCGCCTACTTCTTGGGTATGTGTTCATACCTTGCCGTATCGAAGACCGTGAAAACATCGTTCGGATTGGGTATTGCCGTTGTATTCGTGCTATTGATTACCGTTCCGGTAAATTACCTGCTCGATAATTTCGTGTTACAAAAAGGAGCTTTAGCGTGGTTATTGGGAGAACAAGCTGCCGCTAACATAGACTTGAGCTTCTTGAGTTTCATCATGTTTATCGCGGTCATCGCCGCTATCGTGCAATTGGTTGAAATGGTCGTGGAGAAATTCACTCCCGCGCTTTACAACCAATTGGGTATCTTCCTCCCGTTGATCGCGGTGAACTGTGCCATCATGGGTGCTTCCTTGTTCATGCAAGAGAGAGGATACGCGAATATCGGTGAGGCCACGGCATTCGGTTTAGGTTCAGGTATCGGTTGGTTGCTCGCTATCGTGGGTATCGCCGCCATACGCGAGAAACTGAAATATTCCAACATCCCCGCCCCGCTTAGAGGTATCGGTATTACCTTTATCGTGACCGGATTGATGGCTATTTCATTCATGAGTTTCTTGGGTATTAACCTGTAGTAATTTTAAATTGTAAATTTTAAATTGTAAATTTCAAGACTTACAATTTAAAATTTAAAATCAATAAATCTAAATTAGTAAGATGATTTTATTAGCAATAAATACAACAATTGTCCTGTCGGGGATCGTGGTGTTTCTCATCGTGACACTGCTTCTCGTGGGTATGCTTTTGTTCGCGAAAGCTAAACTTACCCCCAAGGGAGAAGTGAAAGTCAGCATCAACCAAGGCGAAAAAGAATTAGTTACCGAGCCCGGCTCCACGCTTCTTGCCACACTCGGGAACAACAAGATATTCCTTCCCTCCGCTTGTGGTGGAAAAGGTTCTTGCGGTATGTGCCGTTGTCAGGTAGAATCAGGCGCGGGGTCTATACTCCCGACCGAAACAGGGTTCTTCTCGTACAAACAACAGCACGATAACTGGCGTCTGGCTTGTCAGGTAAAAGTGAAGGAAAACATCGAGATGAGCGTTCCGGAAGAAGTACTCGGTATCAAGAAATGGGAATGTGAAGTGGTTTCCAATAGAAATATTTCCACATTCTTGAAAGAATTTGTGGTAAAATTACCGGAAGGCGAAAACTTGAAATTCAAATCGGGTGGATATATACAAATTGACGTACCCGCCCTTGACGTGGATTTCAAAGACATGGATATTGACGAGAAATACAAGGCTGACTGGGAACGTATGAAGATGTTCGATCTGAAAATGCATAACCCGGAACCGACTTACCGCGCGTATTCCATGGCTAACTCTCCGGCAGAAGGCAACATTATCATGTTGAATATCCGTATCGCGACTCCCCCGTTTGATAAAGCTATAGGTGGATTTGCCAACGTGAACCCCGGTATCTGTTCTTCTTTTATCTTCACGCGTAAACCGGGAGATAAAGTAAACATTTCCGGTCCTTACGGGGAATTCTTCCTGAGAGATACCAACAACGAGATGATGTTCATCGGTGGTGGTGCCGGTATGGCTCCGATGCGTTCGCATATCTTCAACTTGTTCCACACGATGCACACGGATCGTAAAGTAAGTTTCTTCTACGGTGCCCGTGCCCTGCAAGAGGCTCCCTACGTGGATGAATTCAACAAGATTCAAGCAGAGAACCCGAACTTCCATTGGACGCTGGCTCTGGATAAACCGGACCCCGTGGCTGATGCAGCCGGAGTAGCTTACACACCGGGATTCGTGCATCAGGTAATCTATGAAACCTACTTGAAAAACCACGAGAACCCGGAAGACATCGAGTATTATCTCTGCGGTCCCCCGATGATGATCGCGGCCGTAACCAAAATGTTGTACGATTTGGGTGTACCCGATGAAAACGTGATGTACGACAACTTCGGAGGATAAACCAAATTCCTTCAATCATAAAAAGAAAAACAGACCGGACTCTTTACATTCCGGTCTGTTTTTCTTTTCCCCTCTCCCACGCTTATCTCCCGCTCTTCTCCGTATATCATGGCGACCAAGTCCTGACTAGGTTCTGAGTAAGTCCTGACTAACTCCTGTCTATACAGGACTTGGTCAGGACTTAGTCACTAGGTAGTCAGAAGATAAGAGCCGACAAACACGGGAAAAAGAAAGAAAGACCACGTGTGCCAAAACTCCATTTCTAAAGAAACTCCTCCGTCTGCTTCGCAGCCACCTCCTCTATAAACAGAGGAGGAGTTAAAATACAGTCTTAAACGCAAGAAAAGCAACCTGCAATTCGCCGAAGGCGACTATAAACAATCACTAATTTCTCATTTTGCTCAAATTCACCCCGTACAGGATTATAAATAATAAAGCGAAAAAGCCGGATACGATCATTGAAGCCATAACTACCATATTCCAGCCGGAATACATAGGCAATACAAACAATTGCGCTATTTGAGCGAAAGTATACAAATAGAATCCGGTTCTTTTCAAGTTAAACATCAAAATAGCCCCGCTCAAACTCATTAAAGCGAACAAGGTCAATAATGAATAAATCGGAATCGCGTGTTTAATCGTGGTCTGCAACATTTCAATGGAAGATCCCATGAAAGAAGACATCCACGAAGGAGCTCCTTCTGTACCTGTCATTGTTGTTATCTGTTGGATCTGCGCCACTATCGCTTCGGGAGAAAACGCAACCAAACTGAATAAGTTGGATACCGTTCCCCAACCACTACCGATAAAAGTTAAAATACAAAGTACTGTCAGAAAGGTCGGTCTTACCGGTTTTTCTGTTTCAAAAGGATTTTCCATAGCAAGTCATTTTTTTATACAACAACAAACATAAATAAAATTTTGAAAATTAAAAAGCGGGAGGACGAAAAAAAGTCGGGAAATACTTTGCTTAGACGAACGAATTAGTATAATTTTGGGCAAGATTTTATAAACGTCTATATTATTAAAAATCTAAATAATGGAAAGAGATACTCAAATTTTCGACCTGATTGACAAGGAATGCCATCGCCAGAAAGAAGGACTGGAATTGATCGCTTCCGAGAACTTCGTGAGTGAACAAGTTATGCAAGCCATGGGTTCTTGCTTGACGAACAAGTATGCAGAGGGATATCCCGGAGCTCGTTACTATGGCGGTTGCCAAATCGTTGACCAAACGGAACAATTGGCTATCGATCGTGCCTGCAAATTATTCGGTGCCGAATTCGCTAACGTGCAACCGCACTCCGGGGCACAAGCTAATGCTGCCGTGTTCTTCGCTTGCATGAAACCGGGCGATACCTTCTTGGGACTTGACTTGGCTCATGGCGGACACCTTTCACACGGATCACCCGTTAATCTTTCCGGTATCAACTACCACCCGGTAGCTTACCACGTGAAAGAAGAAACTGGAATGGTAGATTACGACGAAATGGAGAAATTGGCTATCGAGCACAAACCCAAAATGATCGTATCCGGGGCATCTGCTTATTCTCGTGACTGGGATTACAAACGTATGCGTGAAATCGCTGACAAAGTAGGTGCTTTGTTAATGTGCGATATGTCACACCCTGCCGGATTGATTGCCAAAGGTTTATTGAACAACCCGATGGAATATTGCCATATCGTGACAACTACCACTCACAAAACGCTTCGCGGACCGCGCGGTGGTATGATTCTTCTCCCGAAAGACTTCCCGAATCCTTGGGGATTGAAGACTCCGAAGGGAGAAATCAAAATGATGTCACAAGTGATCAACTTTGCCGTGTTCCCGGGACAACAGGGCGGACCGCTTGAACACGTGATCGCTGCCAAAGCCGTTGCTTTCGGGGAGGCATTATCTGACAGCTATACCGAATACGCTAAACAAATGCTGGCTAACGCCAAGGCTATGGCGAAAGCATTCGTGGAAAAAGGTTATAAAGTTGTTTCCGGCGGAACTGACAATCACTCTATGTTGATTGACTTGAGAACCAAATTCCCGGAATTAACCGGTAAGAAAGCTGAAAATACGTTGGTATTGGCAGACATCACGATCAACAAGAACATGGTTCCGTTCGATACCCGTACCCCGTTCTCCACGTCAGGTTTACGCGTGGGTACCCCGGCTATCACTACCCGCGGTTTGAAAGAGGAGCATATGCCTATCGTAGTGGATATGATCGACAGAGTATTGAGTAACATCGACGATGCCGCTGTTATCGCTCAAGTGAAGAAAGAAGTAAACGCGATGATGAACGACAAACCTATGTTTGCTTGGTAATCATCGTACCCGTATAAAAACAGTCACGCGATTCTCAACGAGTCGCGTGATTGTTTTTTTTACGGATAACCAGTGCATTCTTTTTCAGATCCTTTAAAGCCTTTTTCATGGCATTACGCAACAACGTTCCGGCGGAACGGGCAAACACGACCTCTTCATCCCCTTGATCCAAGGTAACGGAAGCAATTACCTGTTGATAATAGATTCTAGCCCCGTCAGCGACATCATACACGGCGATGCTTACCTCCGATTCGCTTTTCTGGTAATAGACCGGGTTCCCGGGATACACCAGATCAGGAACCTCGTCCCGAACCTTTCGTGCCGTAGCCGTCACCACGTAATCGAAATCCGTCGATTCCTTGAATATCTTCAGCACTTGAGGATTCAACTCGAACGTCAGCTTGCTCGGGTTTATGTACTTGAATCTCACATTCTCGATACTATACACGGAATCTCCGCCTAATTTCTGTAAACACGCCAATAAATCCCGATTCAAACTCTCCCTGTACATGTACGGTATCTTCGAGTCCAAATTCGTGACCAACCATTTCCCCTCGCTGAAGTCCAATGACTTCGGCGACTCGTACAAGTGTATATAATGGGGTGTAGCGCACGCCCCCAATATCATACCAACAAAAACAAATAAAACTATCCGATTCCTCATACTACCTTATTATATTACAATGTCCCTATACCTTCTCTAAAATCCCGATACTTCAACCGGGGTAACAACTCCTCTTTCATCCGGGAGGTATCCCCGTAATAGGATACCTGCCCTATTCTGATAAAATCAACCGTCAACGGACTTCTAACCCCGAACAGACGGGAACAAAGTTCAAAAAAGCGGGCTGCCGTGTTTATCATCCATAAAGGCATTCGCCACGGTTTTACCGTGTGCCAATGTTTCGCGGCTTCATCCAAAAACTCCTGTAAAGTCTGTACCCCATCGTCACCGATATGATATATTCCTTCAATACCCTCCTTCATGCAAGCTGCCCGTGTTGCTTCAAGAAAATCTTCGGTAGAAATCAGATGTATCCACGTGGGCTTTTGCCATACCCCCAGTAACGCGTACCGGGAAAACCAACGGGCGGCGTCCACCATCAGAATACCCCGACCGTATACCATGCCCACGCGTAAAGAAACAGCCTCAATCCCATTCTTCCGACCGTAATCGAACAGTAACTTTTCTTCTTCCAGCCTCGTGATAGCGTGAACCGACACGGGAGTCCCGTCCAATCGTCCCGCGGCCGGATGTTCGGGAGTCGTTTCACCCTCCACGTGTGGAAAGCTGATTAAGATTACCCGCTTCACACCTTGTACCACCGCAACATCCAACAAATTATTGAAATAACGGGTATTCGTGGTTGACAAAAACTTCTCCGGGTTATGCCTGAAAAGCACTCCCGCGAAATGTACTACCACATCCACTCCCTGCAAAGCCTCGGTCAACGTACCCGGCTCTCCTAAATCAGCCTTGAATACGGTAATGTTTTCTTTTTCTTTCAACACGGAAGGTACATCTTTACGATGTGTCAGAAGATGCAGGCATACGTCCTCTTCTTTCAAACGACAAGCAAGCAAACTACCCAAATTACCCGCCGCACCCGTGATCAAGATTCTTTTACCCATCCCTTAGTCTTTCACCAAATCAAAATAATGCATATCAATCACTTTACCGTTCTTCACGGCAGCTTTGCGCAGTATTGCCTGTTTCGTGAACCCGGCCTTTTCCAGTACTTTCATGGACGCCGGATTATACTCGTAAACGGTGGCAAACAAACGAATGATATCCGTTTCCCGGAATACATAATCCACCACCCGGCGTATTGCCTCGCTCATGATTCCTTTATTCCAATAATCTTCACTCAACCAATACCCCAGTTCCGCGCTATATCGTTCGACGTCACACAGGGGAATGAAACCGATTCCTCCCACCGCTTTCCCATCCGCCACGATAGCGAAATCCTGCACGTACGGTTTATCCATCGTTACACGGATATACGTCCCGGCATCCTCCCTCGTGTAAGGATAAGGCAAACCGTCCCGTACGTTATTCCATATATTAATATTACTGATATTTTCAGCCAAAGAATCGACATCGGCAAGCGTCCATTCTCTCAATAAAAAACGTTCTCTCTCGTCTCGTATCTCCATATTCATATCATTTGTTTAATAAAACCCCTACTCCAAGTCAATGAAATATTACTAAAATGTTAATTTTCTTTCCCAATAAAGAAAAATACGAACTTTCAGGTGGTAAATATACCTATTTTCACGTATATAGCAGAAAAAAAGCACGGAAAACGTTGCATTTATTGAATCGATTCGCTATATTTGAAACAAAACACTAAGTATGATAAGATTCGTATTACATAGCCTTCTGATCTTGGTGGTAACACAACTCACGAATGTTGCCATGGGACTGGTTATGACTGAATCTCAACGCGGTGCCATCGTTTGTCAGATATCAGAAATACATGACTCTATCACCAAGGCGGAAGCCTTTGATATCATGAACCCCAACGATATGCCGGTACTCCAGAACACGCTCGTCAGCATGAGGAGATCGGAATTGCCTTGTCGGGTTCGAGTCATGCTTGACGGAATCACCGCTGACGAATACGAATATCCAATTCTCAACCCGAAGACAGACAACAAGGGAACACGTGACGTGTTCATATCGCAACCCAAGCGATATTTCCATGAGCTCTGCCTTCTAATCATTTGAAAAACCAGTACATATTTGGCACGTATCTTGTATCGTGAATACATAGGATACATTTGCTAAGTGTTACCCAAGTTATAAAACGGAGCAACGCGTAAAGCGTTATATATATACACACACAATACACACAAAAATGAAAACAACTTTATTCAGTAGAAATCGGGAAGAGAAAAATTACGAATTATTTTTCGAGCCGGAAGAATTGCACCGGGTGCAATATTTGTTGGAAACCAAACAGTTCCTCGGTCTGTCTGAGTTACAGAAAAGCGAGGACGCGAACACGGGTATGAAATTGAAACTCTCACTGGCTGAGCGCGGGAAATTAGCCACAGCTCAACTATTCGAGTATATAATGTCTGCTTACGAAGCAGTTTCACCTATTATGATTTTCCGTAATAAAGAAGCGGTAGCTCTCTCGGGAGCAGTCACGCTGGAAGATTAGACATTCTTTAAGTAAAAAACGGGTTCAAGAAATTGAGCCCGTTTCTTATTTCATGGGAAATATTTCCACATGTATAAAAAGTATTTACCACACTTTTCCTCATATCTGTTTGTTCATCTTGAAAAGGAGTCCCTTTTTATTAAAATAAAATAAGGTAACGACTGCCATCACGAAAGAAATAAAATCCGCCATGGGCAAACTGGCCCACACGCCCGTGATACCCCAGAAACGGGGTAAAATCAGCAGGAACGGTATCAAGAATATCAACTGGCGCGACAACGACAGGAATATAGAAACTTTCGCTTTCCCGATAGACTGGAAAAAATTGGTAATAATAATCTGACACCCGACCAGTGGAAATAACAAACAAGTTATCCGTAACCCGAACTTTGCAAGCTCCGTCAACTCATGATTATCCGTGAACATACCCACGATAAAGTCCGGGAATAATTGGCTCGTGATAAACCCGAACGTCGTGATCGAGATTCCCGTGATCATGGCATAACGCAACACACGTCGTACCCGGTCAAACAATAACGCCCCGTAATTATACCCGACTACCGGCTGCATTCCCTGCGTGAGCCCGATCTCGATCATGATAAACAACGTCAACACCCGGTTCACGATGCCATAAGCCCCGATTGCCAAATCTCCACCGTAGCGCATGAAACTATTATTCAAGATAATCACCACCGTACTGGCGCACACGTTCATCAAGAAAGGCGACATCCCTATAGAAAGAATACTTTTGATTATCCGGCCTTTTAACCGGAATATTCCGGCCTTGAAATGTACCGAACTATTCTTGTTTATAAAATGTGCCAGAATCCACACCAACCCGCTCGTCTGCGCGATCACGGTAGCGAACGCTGCCCCCCGGATTCCCCACCCGAAATGGAAAATAAATATCGGGGCTAATATAATATTCACGAAAACCGTCAACAGCGATGACAACATGGCTTTCTTCGGGTATCCCGTCGCGCGCATCAGGTTGTTCAACCCGATAAAAGTGAAAGCGATAGGATTTCCCAATAGTATCACCTCCATAAAATCTCTGGCGTAAGGCATCGTGGCCTCGCTTGCCCCGAAGAACCGCAACGTGGGCTCCAGTAATAACGTGGCAATCCCCCCGAAACAGAATCCGAGAATAACGCACAGCAAAAACACGTTCCCCAACACCGACGAGGTCTTTTCCATAT
Source organism: Butyricimonas hominis (assembly GCF_014287455.1). Taxonomy (NCBI): domain Bacteria; kingdom Pseudomonadati; phylum Bacteroidota; class Bacteroidia; order Bacteroidales; family Odoribacteraceae; genus Butyricimonas; species Butyricimonas hominis. Next base: position 394,272 of record NZ_JACOOH010000002.1, on the reverse strand, counting down.
CTCTCTGTCCCATGTATATGGAACTGATCGTGGCTCCCCCGACACCAATCAGTGTACAAAAAGCAATAATCAGGTTCATCAACGGGAAAGTAATCGCCAATCCCGAAATGGCAAGCGGTCCCACGCCATGACCGATAAAAACACTATCAATAATATTATACAACGATGTAACCGTCATCCCGATGATAGCGGGTATCGAGTACTGAAGCAATAACTTCCCGACGGGTTTTGTTTCCAATAAATGCGATGCGTCCGCAGCAGACATAAAATGATCCTCCTTTCTTTAGTATTACAGCCTCGTTCACTCCCCCTCGATCACCATCAGATAAGAACAGAGAGCGCGAAGATAGCAAATAGTTTATAAAGTTTATAAGGTTTATCTAGGGCAACCGCATCAAAATAATTTTTACTATTTTCCTTCCTTTTTCAAGATAAGATTCTGGTGTATTCAGTTATTTTTCTATAATGAATAATAATTATACCATGTATTTTCGTATTATCAAATTTTATTCAATTTCAATTTATTTTCTATTATTCTACCTTTATAATAGAAGATGAATAGGAGTTGAATGGGAGTTGTTATAAAGAAACTATAAAGTATATATATCATATATAATTACTATTTAACTTATCTCACACTAAACAAGAGAGAAAAAGGGGATAATTTTTCTCTCTATTCAATTTTGACGCATTTGTCCTAAAGGTTTATAAAGTAGAGGATTCCCAAGGAGACGCCGCATATAAAGCATCCCGCAGATATCTATTACTTTATAAACCTTATAAACTCTATGAACCTTACAAACCCTTATTTTTTTCCCTTGAATAGTCTGCCGATCCGCCCCACACCCCAGCGTAATACAATGGGTATAGCCGCCTCTATCAAAACAGGCGAAAAATCTTTTAACATGGCACCCAGCATCGGGGTATCACGCACCTCCTTTTCTTCCTTCGGGGTATCGTCCCTCCTGCCGGAAAAAAACAACGACGAGATACCGGAAAACAACAATTTCCCGGAATGGCGATGGATAAAACGGAAATCCTCGTTCAGTTTTTCCTCCTGCAAACGGCAACTCTCACGCACCCGTTTCTGTTCCGCCCGTAATATCTCCAGCGGGGTCGGTGGTTTCTTCGTCCTCTTTTTCATCTTTACTCATCATCGCGGTTATAATCTCGTTTGTCACCCTCGCGCTAATCTTCTCCCGGAACAACAGAATCAGCCCGAACAACAACAGGTACATCCCCACTACCAACAAAAACCCCAGTGCCACGCTGTTCAATATCTCGCCGAGGAAAAAACCAAGGGCGAGAAACAGGAAAAGAATAGCGAAAAAGGCGAGCAATACCAAAACAATACCGTACGAGAAGACCGCCATAGTCTTGGCTACCCTCTCGTACGTGTTCAATTTCATTAGCTCAAGTCTCGTCTCCACGTAGGTTGAAATGTCATTTTTCAACCCGGAGAAAGTCTTTTCGGCGAAATTCTCCATAAGCCGTTACTTGGTTTCAGCAGCCGCTCTCCCCTCGTGTTCAGTCTTTCCCGCTACTTTTTCCGCTACATCATGTACATTCTCGGAAACATGTTCGCGTGCTTCCTCGGCTTTTGATTTTGCTTTAGCGTATACGCCTTTCACCTCGTCCTTTACTTTGGCAACAGCGTGATCAAACTCTTCGGCTAATTTCTTGCGGTTGTCGGCAACCATTAAATACCCGACAGCTACTCCAACTACCGCGCCTATACCCAGACCCAGCAGTAAATTTGAAGTTTCGTTTTTCATATTCGTCTAATTTTTAATTTATATATTTACTTCAACGAATAGAACTGCAAAAAGTTTGCCTTTTTCTTTATTTTTCAAGACTAATTTTAACGACTTATAAAATGCACTTTCAACGGGTCATACCGTTCCGTCACAGTATCCGTTTCCCTCGCCGTTTTCCCGATCGCGACCACGGCGAACGGCACGAATTCCGACGACAAGTGCAATGCTTTTTTCACCTCGTGCACGAAATGCATTTTCGGGTACACCCCGATCCATGCCGTTCCCAATCCTTCGGCATAGGCTTGTAGCAACATATTCTGCACGCAGGCTCCCAATTCCTGCGGCCAATTACCACCCTCCAGACCTGCCAGCCGGGTATTACAACACACGAGTATAGCCATCGGGGCTGTCCGCAACGCCTCGCTCCCCGGCAAAATCTCCGCCAACTCGTGCAGATGTTTCGCATCCTCCATCACGAAGAACTCCCACGGGCGACGATCTTTCACCGAGGGTGCGTACATTCCGGCACGCACCACACGCTCGATCACTCCCGTGCAAATCTTCTCCCCCGTGTATTCCCGCACCGTGCGGCGACCTGTAATCGCCTCGTCCGCGGAAGCCATCGTCGTGAATTTCTGGCTTTTCATCTCCGTCGCCAATTCCCGTACACGGGGAATAATGCGCGTGAAATGTCCGCTTTCCTTATGTGTCGCCAGCACCGCCTCGTTCTCCCACGTTTCTATGATCATCATCGTATCTTCCAGCCGACAATTTTCCAGTATCTCGTAACCGATACATCCCCGCTCTCCTCGCGAGAGGTCTGCCATTTCGCTCAACAAAGCCGCAACTTCGGCGCGTACCCCGGCGCCGACCGATAAAGTAACATTTATTCTGATCATATCCTGTTCACTTAGAAATTCGACATTCCACACCCCACTACCTTTCTCCCCGCTTAAAATCATACAAATTTATAAAAGTTCAATGACTATTTCATAACCTAAAAGAACTTTTATTCGTAAATGATTTCAAAGCATACTTGCGGGTATCGCTACTTTATAAACTAAACCTTATATTTGTGGGCTTAAAAAACGAACAAATGATACAACCGTTAGATATTATACGCAAATACTACACGCTTGACTCCCTCGCGGGACAAAGTCTATTGATACACAGCCAACTCGTGCGGGACAAAGCACTCGCCATCGCTATGCGCCACGCGGAAATGGATCTCGATATCTCCTTTATCAAAGAAGCCGCCATGTTGCACGATATCGGGATATTCCTCACCAACGCTCCCGACATCGGGTGTTTCGGCGAATATCCTTACATTTGCCACGGCTATCTCGGTGCCGATTTACTCCGGAAAGAAGGACTGCCTCGCCACGCCCTCGTGTGCGAACGTCACACGGGCACAGGGCTCACGATCGAAATGATACAGGAAAAACATCTCCCGCTTCCCCTTCGCGACATGCAACCCGTCACGCTGGAAGAGAAACTCATCGCTTTCGCCGACAAGTTCTACTCGAAAAGCAACCTCACCCGCGAAAAGAAAATCAGTAAAATCCGTGCCGAAATGTTGTTTCACGGGGCGGATTCCGCCGCCCGCTTTGACGAATGGTGCAGACTGTTCTTGTAATTTAAAATGGAGTGTTATTCTCCATTTTGCTTTCTACACCAGTTCTTTATCCCGCATTCCCCGCATTTCGGGCTTCGTGCCGTACACACGTACCGTCCATGCAAAATCAACCAATGGTGTGCTCTCGACAACCATTCCGCCGGGATATTGGCCACGAGTTGTTTCTCTGTTTCCAGTGGAGTACGTGCCCCTGTCACCAACCCGATACGATCGGCCACACGAAACACGTGCGTGTCCACAGGCATTGCCGGACGCCCGAAAGCCACCGCTTCCATAACGTTCGCGGTCTTTCGTCCCACACCGGGCAAGGTTTGCAGTAACTCGAAATCAGACGGCACTTCCCCGTTGAACTCGTTCATCAATTTCTTCGCCATTGCCGACAAATGTTTGGACTTATTATTCGGGTACGATATCGACCGTATCAACTCGAAAATCTCTTCTATCGTGGCGCCCGCCATCGCCTCGGCTGTCGGGAATCGCTCGAATAATGCCGGAGTCACCATATTTACCCGCTTGTCAGTACACTGTGCCGACAGGATGACCGCAACCAGCAACTGGAAAGGGTTATTATAACGCAACTCCGTGTCGGCAACGGGCATCTCTTCCCGGAACCATGCCAACACGCGGTCATATCTTTCTTTCAATTCCATACCTTATATATAATTACAAGTTTCAAGTCCGCAAGTTACAAGTTATTTTTCAAAATACACGCCCCGAAGTCGATTCTGTAATCACACGATCAACTAAATTCATCCCACGGGCGACGCAACTTTCCCTGCACGAAGTGAAGTGTTTCTTCCCACAAAGCCCGACAAGCCGGAAGGTCACGAGCCTCGGCAGGTAGTTTGACGGGATGACCGCCACGGAAAAGACTACCCGTCACGTGGGCGTAGCGGTCGGTAGTAGCGAGCATAATGGCAGAGGATGCTCCCCGCGCAGGAGATTTGATAAAGGGACGGAACAGAAGATCGGTCAACGGGTCATACCAACGTCCCATCGTGATCATGCCCGTATCGACTACACCGGGATCGACCGCGTTGGCAGTAATCGTGCGCCCGCGTAACCGCCGGGCAAGTTCCGCCGTGAACATGAGCACGGCAAGTTTAGAATCCGGATATGCCCGAAAACGCCGGAAACGTTCCGGGTCGGGAACAAGGAAACGCTCTCCCACGTGTCCCATGCAAGTGGTGATCGAGGTCGTGTTGATAACACGCGATTCGATGCCGTGTCCCATGAACGGGAGTAACGAATTGGTCAGCAACCACGTCCCCGCGTAATTCACACCGACGGTCATTTCCAGCCCGTCTTCCGTCAGAGAAAATTCGCCGGGCATCGTTCCCGCGTTATTCACCAGCACGGCAATATCCTTTCTTGTCATTTCCTCGGAAAACATTTGAATGGACGCGAACGAAGCGAGATCAAGACGATATAATTCCACGTTTGAATTACCACTCTCCCGTACAATATCCTCGCGCACCGGTATCGCTTTCGCTATATCGCGACAAGCCATCACCACGGGCATTCCCGCCCGGGCTACCGCCATCGCAATTGCCCGTCCCATGCCGCCGTTAGCACCCGTGACTATTACCCAACCTTGTTTCATTTTTCTTTCCTTTTATCCTTCTATCTACCTCTCGAATCGCCCACCTGATCACCCCTAATGGCACGAGTTTCAATGTCCCGATCATGAAATAATTGAATATCCCCGGAATTACTCTTGCCCGACGACGGAACATAGCCCGTAACCCGCGGCGAGCCAACGAACGGGGAGTCATCATCACCCCAAGGCGCAAGGCGAGTCTTTGCAAATGTCGCGGTAAATTGTACAAGTCTGTCGCTACCGCACCCGGACACACCGCGGTGACACTTACCCCGTGGTCAAGCATTTCCAACCGGAACGCACGGGAGAAATTTCTAAGAAAAACTTTCGTGGACGCATAAAGCGAAATTGATGGGTAAGGTAACCACGCCGAGGCGGATGACATATTCAAGATATACCCGCGACGGCGGGATTTCATATCTTCACCGAAAAGACGGCATAGCATTGTCGGTGTAGTCACGTGAAGCGTCAGCATCAACTCCACCCGATCAACGGGAACATCCACAACCTGCTCGAAATAGAATACACCCGCGTTATTCACCAGTATATCAACCGTGAATCCCCGTTCTCGACAAAATTCGTGCAACCGCACCGCCGCATCGGGTACAGCCAGATTCATGCACACGGGATAAGTCCGGGTTCCGTATTTCGCAGCGAACTCTTCCGCCGCTTTCCGTAGCGGGATATCCTCGTTGCTCACCATCACCACCTCGTATCCCTTCTCGCACAACTGCCGGGCATATTCCCGTCCGATACCGGAACTCGCTCCGGTTACAACAGCCGTGAGGTTCGCCTTCGGCGAGTTACACGTTGCAGGTTGCAAGTCACATTCGCCATTTGTTTGCCTTCGGCAAGTTGCAGGTTGCAAGTTACATTCGCCTTCGGCGAGTTGCAAGTTACTTTTCATTCCGATAATCACTTAATCACTAAATCTCTAATCACTTAATCACTCAATCGGCAATCATAAATCATTTAATCGTTCCATTTCCTTTACCAGCGATTTCGGCAAATCCTTCAAGTGATGATGGCACGCCATCTCACGCGAGTACATTCGGGCAATACAATAATTGACGTGCTCACAAGTATTTCGGGCGTTCTCTTCTCGTGCCATACGGTTCACGAAATCCGGTTCGTTAAGTAAGGCTCTTGCCATAGAAACAAACTCGAATCCCGAATCCAGCACCCGATCTATCGTGTCACGGGCTATCAGACCACCGACAAAGACGAGAGGCAAATGCAACGCCTCACGAAATTTTATCGCGTCATCATAAAAATAAGCTTCTTTGAAAGGTTCCGTCGGAATCATAAAACGTCCTGCCAAACGTACCCCCCAGCGTAACCACGCCTGATGCATATAATGTGTCATAGAACGTATCGGCATAGCCCCGCGCATCACGTACATCGGAGCCCGACTGACAAACCCGCCACTAAGAATAAGAGCGTGTGCTCCTGATTTTTCCAAAGCTTTCGCGACCTCGATACACTCCGGTACTTCCATGCCACCGCGAAAACCATCGCGTGTATTCACTTTCACGAGGATAGCCATATCATCGCCCGCCGCCTCCATCACCTCGTCCATCACGATACGCATAAAACGCATCCTGTTCTGGAGCGAACCACCATACTCGTCGCGACGATGATTGGTATAAGGCGAAAGAAACTGACTAATCAAATAACCATGCCCGGCATGAATCTCCACGGCATCGAATCCCGCCTCTCGGGCAAGACGCACGGAGTTGCCATACTCCCGTGCCATATCGACGATCTCGTCCCGTTTCATTCCCCGCACGAGCGTGGGCGAATAAATATTGAAACCGCTGGACGCGGAGAGAGGCATACAACCACATATCGAGCGATGGGACATATTCCCGCAATGCCCCACTTGAATAGATGCCGCGGCTCCCTCGGCGTGGATATCATCGGTTATACGCCGCAAATCGGGAATGATCTCCCGCCGCAACCATAGCTGGTGAGGAAACGACAATCCGCTCCTCGTCACTGCCGCATATGCCAAGGTGGTCATACCGATTCCCCCGCGGGCTACCGCCACGTGATAATCATGCAACATATCCGACGGGGCATTCCCCGGGCACATTCCCTCGAAAGCAGCCGCCCGAATCGTCCGGTTGCGCAATGTCAAAGGACCGATATTATAAGGCGTGAACAGTTTGCTGCCTTCGGCAGTCGCAGGTTGCGGGTTACATCCGCCGTTAGCGAGTTGCAAGTTGTTGCTGTTAGTGGTGTCTTCTTTCATGTTAACCTTTTTATCTTTGAGAACTAATATATAAACGGTATCACCCGCTTCAAACGCATCGCGCGCACCTCATCACCGAATTCGTCAAGATAACGATGATAAATAGTGTTCGCTCGCGGCACAAGGTTCGCAAATGTCCAAACGACAAATACCGTGCCGGAAAGAGACCACGTGAGTATGGCAAAACCTGTCCACTCCACAATTTCACCGAAATAATTCGCGGAAGTCACGTAACGGAACATACCGCCTCGAGGCAGATAATGAGCCGTGTCACCGGGACGACGCAAATGCCGGATAATATAATCGGAATGAAGATTGATAAACATCCCCCCGAAAAACACGACCGTACCGATGATAAATTGCGGGGTGGTCAGCCACGCCGTCGTGTACATATCCGCAGGAGAGAAATAAAATATCCATCCCCCTTGCATACATGCATTAAGCACGTTGAACGTGATTCCCATAAGCACGATACCCAACGGCATACGTCCCTTACCCTTCAGCAGAAACGGGAAAATGAACGAACGCTGGAAATAATGTATCTCGAAAAAAAGAAAGAATAAAAACGGAACAATATCAAAACGACGATCGGAAAAATACCAGTAAAGCAACATCGCCACGAAAACGGGACTCTCCATGAGCACCCACCCCAACCGATTATTCAGCGGACGTCCCCACTTCGCATCAAAAAACATACCATATCCCGCCTTCACGAAATAAAGTGCCACGAAAACGATAACCGCAATTCCGGTCATCACGAATAAAAATATATGAAATGTATCCATACAATAACCTTTTATTAGTTTCCGGCAAAACTAATAAAAAGTTTATAAAGTTTATAAAGTTCATAAGGTTTATAAAGTAATAGACACAGTCCGAGAAGCACCCGTTACTTTATGAACTTTACAAACCTTATGAACTTTATGAACCTATTTATCGTTTAGCTTCCCCGTGCGGTCCCGGCAATCCGTCACGGAAACGGATACTGGCATGCGTACCGTCGCAGAATGGCTTGTTGGACGAGGCACCGCAACGACAAAGAGTAACCCGATTGCGAAGTTCGTATTTTACCCCCTCCGTGTCGTCAATAGGAATCCCCCCTCTCACGAACAGCGGACCACTGCAACGTTCCTGAGGATCTTCAAGTAACACGAGCGAGGGAGTCAGCCTGTTCTCGATAAACTCACCTTTCTCCTTGTCCCACGCCTTCAGTCTTCCGGCAGGACAATAATTCGCCTCGCGCACGGTAAGTTCACGTGCTTCCTTATCGTCGGATTCCTCGACAAGATTCCACACCTTACCGTAAGCATCACAAAAACGGGCAAAAGCACAATATTTCTCGTTATCCGTCAATTCCAATTCCGGACCGTCGAACACGTCGGCGTTATCGAGTAAAGGTATATTATCGGCAGTCAGCGAGGGATCCCAATTGGTGGTCAAATGGCTACCGTCACAAAAGGGGTGATTCTTTGATGCACCGCAACGACAAAGCGCCACGGGGTCATCTTCCAAATCGAACTCGATACCGTCGCGATACGACCACGAAGTACCTTCCTCATTTTGCACGATAAACTGTTGTTTCATGGGTGGACGCCCGTAGACCATATAAGGTCCTTTGCGATCCACCACGATAGAATACTTATGATCGTTCAGGGGTGTCCCCGGTTCTATTTTACGCTCTTTCATGACTTATAAGATTTATAACATGATAGATATATCGTAAAAAAATAAGGTTTTGTTTCAAGAAATCACCACATTATTTCTTCACCCGCGTGAAAAAATAATGTTCTTCATTCGATAGTTCCGGGTTAAACGTGAAACCGTCCCAACGAAAAGACTTCAACTCCTCGGGGTTCTCGATACGGTTGAGCAGAATGTGACGGGTCATAATACCTCGTGCTACCTTGGCATAAGTACGAATTGTCTCGTATTTCCCGTCACGCCACTCTTGAAACTCCGGTGTGATCACCTCCACCTTTTCCCGGATCACGTCCATTTGTAACGCCCCTTGTATATCAAGACTGGCGAGGTTTACCATAATACCACCGGCAGAACGTACGGCATCCAGCAACGGGATTGTCAACTTGGGCGTCCAATAATCGTAAAGATCACCCCCGTTTGTTCCATTCAATTTTACCGCGAAAGCGATACGGTACGCCTGTATCAGATCAAGCGGTCGTACCAACCCGTAGAGCGTTGAAATAATACGGAGATGATTCTGGGCATATCTCAGATCGTCTACCGCAAATGAAGCAGGAGCAATAGCTTTGAACACACTCCCGTTATATGCCAGCAACGCCTGTTTGCGAGGATTCGACAAACTACCGAACTTTTGATAACGTTCGTAATTCTCCTGAGCCAACTTATCACTGATCTTCAACATTTTCTCTAAATCGGATGCCGAAAAACGACGCATCTGTTCCGCGAGATACTCCGCCTCGGTCGCGTACTCGGGTATAGAACCCGGAACATCTTTCTCTACCGCGGACATATCCATGGCCTTTGCCGGTGATAAAATAATCAACATAACTTCTAATGTATTTCTTCAATTTTATACCCCGCACCCTCGAATGCCTTGCGCACGGAACGGGTATCGCCCGTTTGCAACGTCACTGTCAGTACTTTATCGGGATGTTTCAAATCAACAGTCCAATCCGTAACGTCCCTCGTGCTATTCAAGTACGGGGTAACTTTTGATACGCAACCATTACATTTTAGGTTTGTCTTGAATCGAAATTTCTTTTCCATGTCTAATCTGTTTATAAAGTTTACAAGATATGACTATCATTACCTGACATTGCAAATTATCATTTATATGTTTACGAATACAAGTGCTTCTATGTTTCAAATGACAGGCATATAAAGTATTAGATCACCAAATTCCATACCAAGGGTAAACTTTTTTTTGACATTATTATAGGATCTCCATAAAATCTTTGCCTGTTCCCGTGTCTACCTACCGTCCGCAAGGAGAAAAATGAAACAATTCGTTGTTTTTTATAAAATATTCGCGTAACTTACTTCCCGGCTATAAATACAAATGATCAAGAAGGAAAATATAAAACATACAGCTATGAAAAGAAAAGATATTACCCTCCACGTGGCACCAGAGGCTCTCATGGCTCTTGCTCTAATATTGGAAATGAAACTCGATGAATGGGACGAAGACCCGCAGAAAGAACTTTACATGCTCATGCCCGACCTCATTGATGAATTCAAATATACCATAGACGAAATGACCAGACAGGGTACTCTCGCCAGTAAAATATTCGGGAAAAATCGTGAAATACGTCCGGCAAAAATCACCTTTACCAGCACAAAAGGAGAACACGTGCTATATCCCACGCAAGACCTGCCCGTGGTGGACGGTTGGCATATCCTGTTTATCGGCGGAAGAATAAAAATCGGGGTAAAAGGACAAAAACTCACCCCTGTATCCATAAGGCAAGGAAAACTCGTGCCGAAAGCTATCGACATAAACGAAATCTACAAAAAGCTAGTCATAGGAGCCGGCTTCGCCTACTATGAAATGGAAGATGAATTGCTCGATATCACAGACAAAGGCGCCGTCCCAATCACAGGATGCTCCATTGAATGGGAAAAAAGCGACTTCTGCCTCTGAAAATAAAAGTTCACAAGCCTACACTCAAAGAAACAACATCAAAATCACCTGCGCCAGAATTACCCGTACGAACATCGTCAACGGGTAAACTGTCGCGTATGCCACGGAAGGAGAATCATTATCCACGGTCGTGTTGACATAATTCAACGCCATCGGATTAGACATACTCCCGCACAACATTCCCGCCACCGAACCGAAATCAATCTTCATCCACTTGATTGCCACAGCCGCCACAAGCACGACAGGAACCACCGTGATAGCAAAACCGAGAGCCACCCACAACGCTCCTTCCGGACGAAAAACCGTTTCGAAGAAATGCGTACCGGCATCCAGCCCAAGACAAGCGAGATACATCGAAAGTCCCAAAGCCCGCAACATCAAGTTCGCGCTAATCGTCGTGTAAGTAATCATATGTATCCGAGGACCGAAAGCACCGACCAGAATACCCATTATAATCGGACCTCCCGCCAATCCCAACTTCACCGGAAAACTGATACCGGGAATAGCCAAAGGTATTGAACCGAGCAACAAACCGAATACCATACCGATAAACACCGCCACAAGATTAGGTTCGTCAAGGTCTTTCACGGCATCACCCACAGCTTCCCCCACCCGGGCAATAGCAGCCTCCTCACCAACCACATTCAAACGGTCGCCCAACTGCAAGACAAGATCAGGTGTCGGCAAAAGCACGATTCCCGCTCGGTAAATACGAGTCACGTTAATCCCGAACTCGTTCCGTAGGCGCAATGTCCCCAACCGCTTCCCGTTAATATCGGGACGTGTAATCACGATACGATGCGACACGAGTTGGTTATCCACGGCATTCCAGTCGATATCCTCCTGATTCCAATCCGTCGTGTCCCGCTCACCAATCATTCCCGACAAAGCGTCAACATCACTTTCCGTGATAATAACCAGCAAACGATCGCCAAGCTGCACTACCGTGTCGGAAGCCGGAATGACTACCTTCCCGTCACGCCACAAACGGGAAATCACGAATCTCTTCGACGCCATTCGCGCTATATCTTTAATTGTCTTGCCCTCCACGCCGGGATTGCTCACGTTCAACCCCACAACAATCGTCTTCTTATGCTTATCATCATTCGATTTCTTGAAAAAGATATTCGAGGCAAAAAGTTTACGCACGAAAATCACTGCAAGAATCACCCCGACTACCCCCAACGGATAAGCCACCGCACATCCCAACGCTATATCGGAAGGAGTCATCGTCGGATCTCCCATCTGCTTCAACGTCTGTTGCGCCGCACCCAACGCCGGGGTATTTGTCACCGCACCGCTGAGAATACCTACCATGTCCGGCAAAGATACCCCCGTCGTCCAATGAAAACCCAAAGTCAGCATTACCCCGAGAGCCACCACGACCATCGCCAGTATATTCAACTTCAAACCGCCCTTTCCCAATGACGAGAAAAAACCGGGTCCCACCTGCAAACCGAGAGCGTACACGAAAATAATCAACCCGAAACTCTCGGCGTAATTCAACATCTGCGGATCAATCGTAAGACCGAAATGGCCTGCCATAATACCGGCAAAGAACACGAACGTCACCCCTAACGATACTCCCCAGATACTGATTTTCCCTAAAGCCAATCCCACTGCCGAAACCAGCGATATCACGATTACCGCCTGAATAACAGAGTGTTCTACAAATAAACTATTCAACCATTCCATATATTGAAATTTGAATGCCAAAATTAATAAATTTTCCTACCTTTGCAACAATCAAAGTTGGATTATGGAACGCGTGAAAAACAAAGAATCGATGTGTACCGGGTTTGAAGATATCTTCAAACAGCACTTTGCAACTCTATGTACCCACGCTACTACTTTCGTGAACGATCCGGACGCCTCGAAAGATATCGTTCATGACGTATTTCTCAGCTTGTGGAGTCACCGGGAAGAAATAGACTTTTCCCGTCCTATCCTGCCTTACCTGTTCAGCCTTACCCGCAACAGGGCAATCAATTACTTGGCACACCGGAAAGTAGAGGACGCTCACGCACAACAGGCACTTGTCGAGGAACCGGTATATACCCTATCCGAGCCTTCCGATCGGGATGAACTCATCAACCGTATCATAAAACGAATAGACCAACTTCCGGAACGTTGCTCGCGGGTGATGAAATTATGCTTTATAGAATGCAAAAAATATAAAGAAATAGCGGAAGAACTTAACATCTCGGTCAACACCGTTAAAACACACGTAACCACCGGATTAAATATATTACGTGATGAGTTTCCCTCTTCTCTGCTATTACTTCTTCTCGTTCACGAAGACTCTTTGCGCAACGATAGCACACCGGAGGGCTATCAACGATAATCAAATTATTAGAAATTTACATAACAAATCTTCTTCTCTCCACGTTACAACGAAAAATATTAAATAAAAACGGAGGAAAACATATCTCATTTTAAATTTTTCGTTATGACTAAACCAACTAAGAACATCACTACAACTCAACTCGCGCTAATGACCGCCGCTGCGGTAATCAGCCTGCGAGGTTTACCAATGATGGCACAAGAAGAACTTACCATGTTCTTCTATATATTCTTTGCCACCTTCCTGTTTCTTATTCCCGCCGCCCTTGTTGGAGCGGAATTAGGTAGTGCTTTCGCCTCCAAAGGAGGAGGCGTCTACACGTGGGTAAAAGAAGCTTTCAACCAACGGATGGGATTTGCCGCTATCTTCCTGCAATGGATACAGAACGTGGTTTGGTATCCTACCGTCCTCGGTTTTGCCGCCGCATCCATCGCGTACATGATAGGCAAACCCGATCTGGCACAGAACGGAATGTTTGTCGGATTATTCTCTATCATCATGTACTGGTTTGCCACGTGGGTAACCCTCAAGGGGACTTCCACCGTATCCAAGCTCACCAGCCAAGGCTTCTTGATCGGAACGGTATTACCCGGAATCGTCGTCATCGTTATGGCTATCATCTGGGTGGTTGATAAAAACCCGATAGCTCTGGAACACGTGCCGGCCACCGTTTCGGAAGTTGTAAATATAGACGCCGCACATCACGTGCATCCCCGTCTGTTCCCTCACATCACAGGAATGAGCGATATCGCTTTCCTTGCAGGAATATTACTTCTTTTTGCCGGAGTTGAAGTACACGCCGTACACGCCCAAGAATTACAAAACCCTCAAAAACAATTCCCGGCCGCCATGTTCCTCGCGGCGTTGATCTCTTTCGCGTTGTTTACCCTAGGAGCTTTGGCAGTGGCAATCGTCACCCCTTATGACCAGATAAACCTTCAATCGGGATTATTTACCACCTTCCAACAATTGTTCGACCATTACCATGTCGGCTGGCTATCCAACGTGATGGGACTCCTTGTCGCTTTCGGGGCTCTCGCCGGAGTTATGTCATGGATATCCGGCCCCAGCCGCGGTCTACTCTGGACAGCAAAAGACGGACAACTTCCCGATTTACTGAAGAAAACCAATAAAAACGGGATACAAATTAACATCCTTATCATACAAGGATGTATCGTTTCCGTTCTATCTTCACTTTACATGATCATGGACGACGTCAGCGTTGCATTCTTCCTGTTGAGCGCCCTCACGATCGGATTGTACTTACTTATGTACATGATGATGTACGCCTCCGGCATTAAGCTGAGGTACACGCAACCCGACCTTCCCCGTAGTTACCGGGTACCGGGAGGAAATCTGGGAATGTGGCTTATAGCGGGCATAGGCTTTCTTGCAGTACTATTCTCCTTCGCTGTCACCTTCTTCCCACCATCCCAACTACCTGTCGGCAGCCCGGCAATGTATACCGGACTTGTCGTCATAGGAACCGTGGTATTCTTCTCCATCCCATTCATAATCAGTATCGCGATGGAAAAGAAACGCCAACGAAGCGGACATTAACCGCATAACATACCGAGAGCGGTAAGTTTTTCACTTATCGCTCTTTTTTTTATGCACCGGGATATTCCCCTCTTTTACAAAACCGGAAGTGCTTCCGGATCTATCTTTTCAAGAATATCAAACTCCGTGTAAGAAGTCTTTGCTACCGCTTTCCGATGAGTCGTTGTCTCCTTCGCCAGTAAATACGTTATTTTCCCCTGACTGTCTATCGTGTATCCTTCCACATAAGCATACCTCACATCTTCGGGAATACGCGTTCTTCCTTGTTCATCCGGAGTAACTCTTCTAAAACCGGGAGTAATTATCCTGATCCTCTCATTTACATCAAACTTCTTATTGGCATCTATATACTGCTGCCTCAAAGTATCTTGTTGCGAACGAGCATCAATAATAATATCCTCAAGTGCCTTCATCTGAGATAAATAATCCTCTCTATTCATGCTACTTTTGAAATAAAATAAACATACCTTAATACATCATCACTGTTTTACAAATATATACAAAAAAATATAAACACCACATTTTTCCACGAAAAATGATTTTAATCGAATAATAAAGGAAATAGCCAAATCTTCCTAATCCATTAACGAGTCTACAACTATCAGAAAAATTCACATCCCGAAATTTCAATTCAAAATCATATTCCCACCAAAAAAACATTTCAAAATCACGCATTTTATTCTAATATTGAAATAATTTATTACATTTGTGCGACAATTCGAATTTGTTAAGAGGGCGAACGGGAAAGCAAACGGGAAATACGCCCTCTTTTTTTATTGCGTTAGATTGGTGTAAATAAAAGTATTAGGTCATGTTTCAAATTCCCGGGGATAAGTTCGACGAAAAAAAATTAAAAAAAGTTCATTTTTTTCTCACCCATTTTCGAGATGAATCTGTGATATAAGAAAACAAGAAGAAAAAAGCTAAAAATGGACGAAAAATACGATAGAATAGAATTTATTCTTTCTCATTTGAGGGAGCCGGAGAAGTTGTTGGACGAAAAGTTTATAGAGTGGCTACTTATCAAAGAGAACAAAGAATTGTTCGAGGAGGTAATCTTGAATCGAGAGGCGTTTTTACGCGAGGAGTACGGGCGGCAGATCGTGGTGAGCGAGGAGTGGAAGAAGTTCCGGCAAAAGGTACAAGAAAAGAATATGACTTCACAAAGGAGTCGAACGATACGGCAACACCGGGTTGGAAGGAGAGCGTGGCTATCCGTGGTTGCATGCACGGGCGTGTTGCTGAGCGTGGCGGGAGGATTGATGCTAAAACAGCATTTTACAAAACAGAAAACGATTCAAGTGGCAAAAGAAGTACACAAGGGCAAACAAGGTGCCATATTGACAACCGCATCGGGACAAGTCTACGATCTGACTCAAACGGAGATTCACTTGGAAACACCTCAAGGTACACAGATCGTGAACGACACCTCGAATTTACTTGCCTATCAAACCAATAGCCCGGCAGGTTCACAACATCAACAGGTTCGGGATTCACAGATAATACTTCCTTCCTACCACACGATACAAATCCCGGCAGGAACAGACTATGGAGTGACACTTACCGACGGGACGCGAATATGGTTGAACTGCGAATCGAAATTACGCTTTCCCGAACAATTCGAGGAAGGGAAACCGCGAGAGGTGTTTCTCGAAGGAGAAGGATTCTTCCAAGTCGTGCATGCCGAAGGATGGCCTTTCATAGTAAACACGAAGGGCATGAAAGTACAAGTGACGGGAACGTGTTTCAATGTAAAATCTTATCCCACCGAAGACATCGTGCATACCACGCTGGTGGAAGGTTCCGTTTGGGCTTACACCGACAAATCGAAAGTGTTGTTGAAACCCTCGGAGCAATTCCGTCTGGATAGGATAACCGGAGAAACTTCCGTCCAAAAAGTGGACACGGACTTATACACGGGATGGGTGAAAGGGATGTTTGTCTTCCGCAACCAACGTTTGGAAGACGTGATGAACGAGGTGGCTCGTTGGTACGGGATGACAATCTTCTACACCAACCCGGAAGCGAAAGAGATAAAAATTTCGGCAAATCTGGATAAATACGAAGAAATCGACAACTTACTGGAAATTATCAACGAGAGCGGGAAAGTGCTTGCCGTCCGGAAGGCAAACACGATTACCGTTCAAACCCGATAATAAGAAAAGGATCGGGGCCTGCTCCAACATTTCCCGATCCTAGGAATTAATTAGTCATTAATTAACTGAACAAAGTTATGAAAAAAAGATGGAAAAGCGTTTTTCCCTCCGGGGGAAATACGCGAAAAATGATTAGATGTATGAAATTGACATTACTATTACTCACGTGTTTCGTGATACAAACCTTTGCCGGGGCGAACGCGCAAACCGTCACGATCAAGAAGAAAAATGCCACCTTGGAAGAGGTAATCTGGGAGTTAAAGCAACAAAGCCACTTCACCTTCATGTACAATGATACGGACATTGCACCCGTGAAAGGCATCACGCTTAATGAAACCGATGTAGACATAGAAAAGATTCTACAAAAATGCTTGGAGAACACGAACTTGGAATACGTCGTTCTAAATAACGCTATTGTTATCAAACTCAAAGCCAATACACAGGACGAAAAAAAATCTATCACGTTAAAAGGTTGGGTTTATGACAAGAAAAAAGAACCGATGCCGGGAGTAACTATAAAACTAGCTAACACGAGCATTGGAACAGCAACAAACAATAAAGGTTGGTTTTCTTTACAACTTCCAACAACCAAAGGCTCTTTAGAATTTTCTTTCGTGGGTTTCAAAACACAAGTCATCAACTTCACGGAAAAAACAGATACCCTCCGCATCACCCTAGAGGAAGACATACAAATGTTGGACGAAACTGTCGTTGTTGCCTATGGAAATACCACGAAAAGAAAAATGACAGGCGCAGTGTCAACGATAAAGGCTGATGAAATAAAAGGAATTCCGACATCAAGTATTGCTAACCTATTACAAGGACGGGTAGCCGGTATGGATATAACCAATATCTCCGGAGCACCGGGAGGAGGCGATATTGCAGTCACAATCCGAGGTTACAACTCATTAGATGTCGAACAAAAACGTCGTTTTTCCAATCCTTTATGGGTGGTGGACGGGATGCCGTTAAACTCTTTTACTTCACCTATCACGGGAGCAAACTTATTGGCTGATTTAAACCCGGATATGATCGAATCAATTCAAGTATTAAAAGATGCTTCCTCTGCGGCAATTTATGGTTCACGTGCAGCAAACGGAGTAATTATTGTTACCACGAAAAAAGGATTGAAAGATCAAGATGCTACATTTTCTGTCAATTTTTCCCAATCATGGAGCATTCTGCCACGTTATCCCGATTTAACGTCAGGACGAGCAGAACGAGCCTTTCGTTTGGCTGCCAATAGAAAGTATTATCGTGCATATTTAGATAAAGAAACCAATCGCTGGAAATACCCGACTTCTTTAAAGGAACAATACGAACACAATACACAAGGAGCCACATTAGACAAAAATTGGATTCCAAACACGGAATATTGGGGAACAGGAAATGGCACGATGTTTCAAGATAGTTTAAATCCTTTTTACAACAATTCCACGAATTTTTTCAAAATGTATTTTGAAACAGGTAAAATTACAAATGCAAACATTCAAACGTATGGAGGTACAACGAGAACAACTTACGCCATCGGATTAGGTTTATACGATGAAACAGGTATTTATAAGGGCACAGGATACCGGAGAATTGATCTAAATGCCAATTTAAATGTGAATCCGGTAAAAAAATTGACTGTAGATTTACGTTTTAACGCTTCTATCACACGAAAAAAACGGGCAAGTTCAAATGCTTCTGAAAATTTAGCTTATTCGGAAAATGCAGTCCCAATAGAAACAGTCCCGGGAGAACCCTATCAATTATCATCCTTATTGCCAGGAGAAGGTTCCATCGTGTGGGAGCAAGCCCTAAACGCATACAAAGGTACAAAAGAAAACAATCGTTCCGTACGCTTAAGAACGAACATGAAATTAGGTTACGAAATCATAGAGGGATTGAATATTTCTTCTTCCTTGGCTGCTGATTATGTCATTGACCGTCGAAACTATTTCCAACCGGCAAATTTAAGCTATTCCGGTTATTCTAAAAGCATCGGGGAAACGGGGATAAATCTCATGGTTCTAAATGAAAATTTATTGACATACAAAAAAGTAATTCATGAAGACCATCATGTTGACTTTGTAGCCGGTTTCTCTTACCAGTATGATCAAGAGGAATACAACGGAGGATACGCCCAAAATTCACCAAGTGATAAAATATATTATGCCCCGGATGGAATGCCGGATATCGGGTATGAAGATTGGGGAGGTGGCGAATCTCGTCCAATCGCTTTCAAAAATTATCAATCCGACATGCAAGAAAAATGTTTACTCTCTTATTTTGCCCGTTTGGAATACGGTTTTCGAGATAAATATCTACTTTCATTTAGCATTCGCAGGGACGGAAGTTCCACATTTGGAAAAAACAACCGTTGGGGAACTTTCCCCTCTATCGCAGCAGGATGGAATTTTTCTGAAGAAAACTGGATAAAAGAACACTTAGCATGGTTCTCTTTCGGTAAAATACGTGCAAGTTGGGGACGTTCTGGTATGCATTTCGCACAAAACTATTTAGCATTAGGAATCTTTGTCACGGATATTCCTTACATGGGTAACGGAATGATTCGTCCCCAATGGTTTGGAGGACTATATAATGATAAATTGAGTTGGGAAGAAACCGACCAATATGATTTTGGGACTGACTTGGATTTTTTTGACTATCGCTTAGGATTTACGGTTGATTATTATTATCGGCTTACAGACAAATTACTTGATAGAATCAATTTACCCACAGGCTCTTATCAACGATATGATTCCCAATGGCAAAATGCAAAAACAATTTCAAACGAAGGTATAGAACTAATGGTTCGTTACGAGATATTCCGACGTCCCGAGCTGTATTGGAAAATTTCTATCAACGCTGCCAAAAACTGGAATCGCTTCAAAAAATCCACGAACGGAAAAGATGACGGAGCCGAACGAATTATAGGAAAAGCTTTAAACGGAATTTATTTACCTAAAACAGACGGCTATATAAATTCACAAGATGAAATACCCGTGTTCTATAATTCTGTTGGTGTAAGTCATTATCTAGGAGGAGATGAAGGTAATAGTACTTATTTCAAACCCGGGGATTACAAGTTCATTGATGTGAACGGTGACGGACAAATCGGTTTTGAAGACCGAGTATATTGTGGCAGTGCCTTACCCGAGATAAGCGGAGGAATTGTGAATGAAGTACGTTGGAAAAATTTTGATTTGAATATGCTGATATCCTATCAATTAGGACGACATATGATAAATTATATATCTAAAAGATGTTTGGGCATGCCCGGTGAATACCCCGCTATCGCAATGAATTTAAATAAAGTAACTTTCTGGGAAAAAAACGGAGATAAATCAGATTTCCCCATGTGGCAAGGAAATGCTGACCACAACTGGGGTAGCGTTAAGGATGACGTAGAAAAAGTAAACTGGTTAAAGCTAAAGACCGTAACTTTAGGCTATTCGCTCCCCCAAAATTGGATCAAACGTTGTGGGCTTTCAGAATTACGTTTCTTTGCCAGTGGAGAAAACTTGTTCACGTGGACAAACTATTCCGGTATAGAACCGGAAACGGTGGATATTCGCTCCGGAATAGATGGAAACAATGGAGCATTACCCTATCCATTGGCTCGCAAGTTTACTTTAGGTTTAACGATAAAATTCTAAACCATGAAACACATATATTATTTATTCCTCTTCACATTTTTATTGAATTGCACGGCTTGCGTGGATTCCTTGGACATGAGCCCGGAAAACTCTGTCACATTCATGAATGTTTTTGAAACAGAACGAGAACTAGAGATTGGCGTAATGGGTGCGGAAGCCTCTGTACGCAATGAATGCGTTGGTCAAGACCTTGCCCCCAATGGAGAATATTCGGATTACATTGAAGAAGGTTCATCGTCACTATTACAAGAACATGAACCCTTTATGTATATTGTAGATTGGGATTGGTTTTATCGTGTAATCTCATACGCTAATGTACCATTACCTTATATTGATAAAATTGACATGCCAAAAGAAAGACGCAATTTTTACAGGGGACAAATCTACTTCTTTAAAGCATTTGCTTACTTGCATATCGTTCGTCTATGCGGAGATTGCGTCTTGATTCGTGACGAAGTGGAAACCACCCCACAAGGGCAAACCTCTTGGATAAAAGTAATAGATTACGCCATTGAATTAGCTAAAGAAGCGGTACAACTTCTCCCCGAATGGGACAAATTAACGGACGCAAACGGCAATGCTGTAACTCATCGTGCCCGTCCATGCAAAGGTGCGGCAAATGCCTTGTTAGCCCATTTGTGCGCGTGGAAAGCTGGTTGTAAATACATGGCAAAACCGGAAGACCGAAATTATGATGAACAGGAACTGTGGAAAATAGCGGAACAAGCTTGCACGGACATCATCAAGCGGGAAGATATTTATAAACTAGCGGATACCCCGGAAGACATGTGTGAAACAACCTTCATGGGTGGTTCAAAGGAGAGTGTTTTCGAGAGTATTTTCCGAAATTATTGGGATGAATTGGCTCAGACAAAATGGGATCAACGTCTAGCTTCAACCGATATGGCAGTATTTTATCAAGGCTATCCAGTGGTTACGGGGGCAACGATGGCTAATATACAATACATGAGATTCCGAATCACGAATGAAACCGTTGAAAAAATGTTCTCCAAAGACGATTTAAGACGAGATGCTTGGTTTTATCGGTATGAATATATGCGTGATTCCGTGGATATTGATATAACAGGCGGATACGCTTACCCTTACAAACACCGTAAAGCCTATGTTTCCACGGACGGAGGTGCGGGCGGCGGAGAATTTATCAATTTCGACGCTAATAAAATCTGGTGGCGATTAGCCGATATTATTCTATTGAGAGCTGAATGCCGGGCTAGATTAGGTGGCAGTTACCTGCAAGGTGCGATAGACGACCTGAACACTATCCGGACTCGTGCAAAAGCAAAATTATATGATGCATCCGAGTATGGCGGTAACTTGCGTTATACAATATTTAAAGAACGGGAAAAAGAATTCCTGATAGAGGGTGGACGTTGGTTTGACGTGTTACGCAATGAATACTACAAAACGGAATTATATGGCGGTTTTCGTAACGTAAGCGCCCAAGATATTATTGACGGTGTATTCTTTGGTGCCCTTCAAAGTTCAAATTTTTGGGATAACCCCTTGTTAAGGCAAAATATATATTGGCAACGAAGAATGTAAATGGAACAACGTAAATCTATTAAATTGAAGTTTATGAAAAAAATATATAATATATTTGTTTGTATTAGTGCCGCAATCTTCCTGTCTTCTTGTACCGCACAAGATTGGTATGACAGCGGGGTTTCCAGCCCTTATCATGATTGTTCTATCATGGAGTATTTACGAAAAGATACATATAACTGGGAATTAACCGTAAAATTGATAGAACGGGCAGGATTAACCGATATGTTCGAGGGAAAAGACTCGAATTACAAAGAGATTACTTTCTTTGCTCCCCCGAGTTACACTATATTACGACATTTATGGAATAACGGTATGGAATCAGTGGACGAGATGAGTATAAAGGATTGTAAAGCAATCGTGCTACGCCACGTGTTGAACAAAAAATACTTGAAAGCCGACTTTGCATACCGTAATGTAGACTATATGATTGACGACGAATTACAAGACGGAGGAACGGATGTTGAAACTTTAGGCGGCAGTCATTTACGAATTTATCGAGATAAATCGGCTTATGGCGGAGTTCCTGATTTAGGTCCCGAGACCATGTACATTTATTCTTTTACAAAAGCAACAATGGTTCCTCTCGCCACCCCAGACATTCAACCTCTGAATGGAGTAGTTCATGCATTGAATTATAATTACGATTTGGGAAGAATATAATGGAGGTATTAAAAAATTAAAACTATGAAGAATATAATTATATTGACGATTATTGCCATGGTTACTTGGCTTGGAGTCGGGTGTCAAGATGTAACCATAGGCTATTTATTGACAGAAAATGCCAGTTATGAAACCGATTCAATGATTGTAAAAAAAGATTTAGATATTACACCTCCAAGTTGGGGTATTTGGTCGAACCCGGAATATTACGATTTAATCAACATGGGGATACCACCTGAAGAAATTCTCGAATGGGGAATCGAACCTACTTATGAAGGTATGGGAGGAGAAGGAGAAGATTATTATCGGTTAAAGTGGAAACAACCATGGGTAAGCGTACCTATCGAAGGCATTCAAGGAACTCAACAGATTTATGTTACCGTGAAAGAAATCAAAACAACGAATGGCGATGCTAATAAATTAGCGGATTGCCTAACTGTTAGAGGTAATGGAATATTCGAGGTTCCTATTGAACATGATATTCCCGTCGGACGTTACGTGATCTCCTTAAATTTCTCGAACGAGGGGTACTCGAAAGACGTAAATGATTGTTTCACCATCATCGTGAAATAAGTCATCGTTGCGTGTCAGGAGGGCACTTTCACTAATGCCCTCCTCTACCCCTTCACAAAAATAATCCTTGTTTTCCCGGCGTTTGACAAGGAATGTTAAGCCTATAAAGTCGAAATAGACTTGATATAAAGTCGCTTGACATTCGAATGAAAACAAGTTTGTAACATGTGTGAATCTATTTTATTTCTTCTTTTCAGACTGAATAGAGGCTATACAGTCATATCAGTCTGACTGGAGAAGAACATTGTCTTACTAAATAACAAAACTATGGCAGAAATTGATTCTGATTTTGTACAAACCCTTTCCGGTAAGATCGGAGGGGTATCCGTGGTGGAGCGTTACGGGAAGAAGTTTGCCAGACTCCTACCCGGCACGTATCACGATGCCCAAAGCGAAGAACAGTTGCAACAACGAGGAAAGTTGAAAGCTGTTACCGTCCTCTATCAGCGAATGAAAGATTCGCCGATTCGCCGGATCTGGCGGGTTGCCGCTATCGGTTTACCCATGTCAGGGTATAACCTGTTCTTGAAACGGAACATCCATGCGTTCCGGGGCGACGGATTCGTGGCGGATTACTCGCAATTGCATTTCAGCGAGGGCGTCCGGCAACAAGCGGAGAATTTAAACTTGGAAACCATGTCCGACGGCAATTTCACCTTGCACTGGACATGTAACCCCGATACAGCATCTTCCTCACACACCGACCAATTACTGATTATCCTAATTGAAGAGAAAACCTCATTCCTTCCCTTGTATATCGCAACAACTGTTTGCCGTGCCGACGAAAACTACACCTTCCGTCTTCCCGCCGGAGTATCGCTTCCTTCTCATTTGTACTGCTTTTTCAGTAATGAGAACTTTTATCAATTTTCAAACGATAAACATTTCCAACTATGATGAACACCAAAACCATTAAAAAGTATGTAACAGAATTAAGTAAAGCTCGAGTGGAAATTACCAATGATCCCTATCACCCCGTCACCTTCAATCGTGCCGACAATTTCGCAGATTACCAACTTTACCTCCTTGGACTGGAAATCGAGTTATTGCCCCTTGCTGTAAAGATCGTCCTCAACCGCACACACACCAATCACTGGCGCAAGTTAGCGTACAATTATTGCCTTCACGTGGAGAGTCTGTTCACGGGAAAGAATATCAACGGCATTCACCGCCATTTATTAATCACCAAAGGAAACGAGCTCGTGTCTTTACAGGATTTGTCAAATGACCACCGGAAATATCTTGACCGGTTTCTCACCTTGCAACGAGAGTCTTTCGAAAGAACTAAAGCCAGCCTGCTCGGCACGACCTCTTTCCGTCCATCCGATTTCATGCTTGAAGGTACCGAAATAGACTTGAACGAATTAATCAATTTCCTATGGCATTCCGGTGCGGTGAAAGGCATCACTCCCGGTGTCACGAAAAAGGCTTTCGCGGGATACTTCTCGGCCATGATGAACCGGAAATGCGCCAATAATTTCGAAGATAGGATACACCAATCTCTCGGGCGTTACAACCCGCTTAAATACGTGGACAAACTGCGGGAGCAGTACCTCGATTACGCGGAGCAACGAGAACAGAGAAAAAAATAACTTCCCTTCCTTTTCACTAACCACAAATCTACAATATTATGGAAAAATATATTGACATCGAGTATCAACTCCACGTGTTACTGGAATGTAACCACACGTTATTGAACCAAGTGGAAATATTGCTCAACCGAGTGGACCAACAAACGATAGCCCCGACTACAGAATGGCTGGACGGCAACGATGTCTGTCGCATTCTGAAAATATACCCCCGAACATTACAAGTTTATTGTAACAAAAATATTCTCCCCTTCCGGCGTTTAGGAGGCAAAGTATTTTTCAGCAAAACGGACATCGAGGCTACATTGGAAGCGAAGAAATTTTAACGAAGAACACGTATTAAACAATCTGCATTTCTTGCAAATCCACTTTTAACAAGTGGATTTGCAAAACAATGACAAGTTTATACTAAAATCAAAACCATTAAAGAATACATGAGAACCTTATTTTTCCACATATTCATCAGCAATCTCAATTAGGTCAAGTTTTATATCATCCCAATTTTTACCAAGCAAACATATAGGATCAGGAAATTCATCCGCAACACTAAAATCAGTGAACAATCGTAACAACTCTTTGGGCTCATGTTCCCACGGATGCCTTTTCTCATGAAAAGCAAACATTTCAGATAGTGGAAATCTAGCAAGCAAAAGATGTAAATCCCAAAAATCCTTTTTTCGTCCACCGCGAGACACCACATTCATTTTCATCGCAATAATATCACTTAGGCTAGCCATACGTATATTGTCAATGATTTCAATCTCATTTATAAAAGAATCCGTGTACATCAGATCAAGTTTTATATAATTATCAGCAGACAACCCTATATAATATGATCTGCCATTTCCCACTACCGAAGTTGTATCCGTGGATTCATAATATGGAAATCTAGCACGAAGATAAGATTCAAAATTCCGGTAATTTAGACTACCGTATTCTACATCTGTGAATAAATCAATATCTTCTGAAATACGATGACCAAATCGCAAACTGAGATTAGTTCCACCAACCAAACGAAACGGGTTAAACAATTCTTCCGCCATCAGCATATCAAGAATTTCCTTCAAATATGGTTTTACCGTTTCATAATGTAATACTGTCATTAGAATGTTTCGTTTTAGTAATCCGATAATAATTGTTCGATTTGTAACCTTCAAGTTCAGTAACCTCTATATTATAGAAACGTGCTATTTCTTTCTTCTCTGCTTTATTTCCTCGTTCTAAAACCCTTTGTATTACGGCTTTTTTGTATTTACCCCAGTCTATCGAATCAAAATCTACGTCCCAAAACAAAGACTTTCGGATATTGGGAATTCCAGATACAGACCGACTTAATTCCTTATTCTTAAATTCTATTACTAAATAATACGCCTGAAGAGCATATAAGAATCCATCTTCGTATCCCAATGCCTGTTCTATCTTAAGAGATAATTCAATTGTCAGTTGCCGCCGCCCGTTAATTATAGCATTAAGAGTTTGACTATGAACACCAATAGAAGCAGCGAAAGAACGCTGGCTGAGATTTTTCTTTTTTAAATCTCGGCTAATGATCTTTCCCGGATGAATTCCTTTTAATATGTCAATTTTATGCACCATAATTCTTTTTACAAAGATACGAAAATGCAAACAAATTTGTTTGCATTTTTATAACAAAAATCACAACACTAATTCCCGAAACAGTTTCTCGAACGTCACGTCAAGGTCGGCAGAGAAACCGGGATGAGGACGGGAGGTCTGTATTGAAGTACTCCGGACGGCGGTAAGCCAACGGAAACGTTCCGGAATTTCAAATTCGGCAATAGGACCGCCCTCTTTCGCTCCGGAACAGATACGATCGAAAACACGCAGATTATTTTCTATCACCTCAACCTCCGCCTCCGGAAAAAGCGTTCTCAATTTATCCTCGTGCAGGATATATTTTGCCTTGAGGTATTTTTTCCGTTTGGAAAACAAAATGATTCCCACGTTCACAAATTCTTCCCGTTCCACCCGGGGCACAACCCGGATGACCGCATATTCATACAAGTATTTCTCTAGCATGTTGAGCTTCTTTTATAAATATTTCCGAATTTGCTACCCGCTCCACAAGGAAACGCACGTAAGTATCTTTAACCTCCGAAGGCAATACGCCGAAATCTTCCCAATTCAACCATTCGTCGGGAATCAAATGGACAATCTCCCGTATTTTTTCCGGCGTGAGCAAGGCTTTCAGTCCGGCATCCACTTCCACCAACCGGCTCGCCCGAGGCAACAAGACATGATCTTTTACCTGCCCGAAAGGACTCAAGACGTGTTTTTCCCAATTCACCCACGAGTAATGAAAATAAAGTGATGAACCGTGGTCTATCAACCAAAGTTCCTTGTGCCACATCAACAAATTGGTATTTCGTATCGTGCGATCGATATTCGTGAGCAAGGCATCCAACCAAACAATTTTCGATGCCAATTCGGGATCAATTATATTCACCGTGGGATCGAACCCTAATGCCCCCGACAAGAAATGAAGCCCCAAGTTTAACCCCCGGCTCGCTTTCAGCAAATCCTGTATCTCCTCGTCGCCTTCCGCCTGCCCGAATGCCTCGTCCAGTTGAAGAAACACGATCTCGGGCACCCGTAATCCCAAAACACGAGCCACCTCTCCCCCGATCAGTTCAGCGATCAAAGCTTTTGCCCCGTGACCTGCACCCCGGAATTTCACCACGTATTTGAATTCATCATCCGCTTCCGCCAATGCCGGCAAAGAGCCGCCTTCACGCAAGGGCATGATATACCTTGTAACATTTGTAGTCCGTAACTCCATATCGTTCCTTTATTTAAGCAAAAACAAAGATATAAATAAACAACAATTTTACCGGAGATTTCACACGAAATACTCTATTAACTTTTTTTATTTAAGCAGTAATATTGTATGTATGAATTAAAAAACAAAAGATATGAAAGAAAAAAGTATGACAGACGAAAACATGAGTCTATTGTTGAAAAACAGCAGAACATTGATAGACAAAGTCAACTTGTTGCTGGAAAAACTGGAACATTACACTTACACCCCGGCAACCGAATGGTTGGATTCCTGAGAGGTATGGCGTTTCCTGAAGATGGGAAAAGAGGATATGAATTAAAAACAAGAAAGGGGTAAAAACCCCTTTTCTTCAAAAACTCCTCCGTCTGCTTCGCAGCCACCTCCTCTATAAACAGAGGAGGAGCTGATGAATCTTTCCAAAAACGGCGAGTAACCAAGCTCCCCCTCTGTTTATAGAGGGGGTACGGCGTAGCCGGGAAGAAGCTAAAATGACTTTTACCCCTTTCTTGTTTTTTAATATCTCCGATTGTTCCCGCCGCTTCTTTCAACACGGGGACGTGCAACGGTTACGCTAATTGTCTTTCCTTCAAATTCCGTTTCATTCAATTTAGCAATAGCCTCTTGAGCCTCCGGCTCATTCGCCATTTCAACAAACCCGAAACCACGTGACCTTTTAGTTTCGCGGTCTGTAATAATGTAGGCAGAAGTTACACTACCATACGCTGAAAATAATTCTTGTAAGCTTTCACTCGTCGTGCTATAGCTTAAATTGGATACATAGATGTTCATCATTTAGGTATTTAATTATTGATAATGGGTTATCCTTTAACTTGCAAGAGCGATTCTCACAGCATTCATGCCTTTACGACCGCGTTCCAACTCAAAAGTAACCATATTTCCTTCAACAATAGGGTTTTGGACGCTGGTAATATAGAAAAAATATTTTTCCGTACTATTGACATCCTTGATAAAACCGAATCCCCTGTCCTCGTTAAAATATTCCACCCGACCTCTCAACACGGTTTCTTCGGTTTCCTCTTTCTTTAATGTAGAGACAGCAATGTCTTCTATATTAATCTCCTGTTTGTTATTCATATCAGGAGGGGTATCGGTAATAAGACCATTTTCATCGACATAAGCGATCATATCCTCAAAAGATCCGTTACCGGCATTTGCTTTACGCTCCTCTTTGCGTTTCTGTTTTTCCAGTTTCTTACTCTGTTTCTTCTTTTCTAATTCTCTTTTACTAAACGATATCGCCATAGGCATTTATAAATTATTATAGTTATATTTACGCAGAGACAGATACCGCGTTCAATTCTTTTCCTGTCAGTTTCTGTATATTTTTAAGCATGATACTTTCTTCCTGTGAACAGAACGTCAGAGCAGTCCCGCTATTCCCGGCACGCCCGGTACGTCCGATCCGGTGCACGTAAGTTTCCGCCATATCAGGCAAATCGTAATTAATCACAATCTCCAGATTGGCAATATCTATTCCCCTCGCGGCAATGTCCGTGGCAATAATCACGCGAGTTTTACCCGATTTAAAATTCGAGAGTGCACGCTGCCTGGCGTTTTGAGTCTTATCACCATGAATAGCCTCACAGCCTATGCCCTGCTTGTTCAGCACCCGGGCAATTCTATCCGCCCCGTGTTTGGTTCTTGAAAAGACCAAAACCGTCTTTTTCTTTTCCTTTGCTAGAATCTCGACAAGCAATTTGCTCTTTTGAGATTTTTCCACGAAATACAATCTCTGGTGGATGGTATCGACGACCGACGACACGGGTGCCACCTCTATTCTAACGGGTTTGTACAGAATTGATTTGGATAGGTTAGCAATTGTCACGGGCATGGTTGCCGAAAAGAAAAGACACTGCTTTTGTTTCGGTAGCATAGGCAACAATCGTTTTATATCGTGTACAAAACCCATATCGAGCATCCGGTCTACTTCATCCAAGACGAAGTGACGGATATGGCTAAGGGAAATGTATTTTTGATTAATCAAATCCAGCAAACGCCCCGGCGTTGCCACCAGAACATCCACCCCGGATTGAAGTTGTTCTACTTGTGATCGTTGATTTACTCCCCCGAATATTACCGTGTGGCGTACACTCGTGTATTGGGCATAATCACGAAAACACTCATCTATCTGGATTGCCAATTCTCGTGTCGGGGTAAGGATTAATGCCTGAATCTCCCTTTTCCGGTTCTTGGACATCTGTTGATCAAGCTGTTGAATAATGGGAATAGCGAACGCTGCGGTTTTACCCGTTCCCGTTTGTGCCAAACCTAATAAATCACGCCCCTCCAATGCGACCGGTATCGCCTGTTCCTGAATGGGAGTCGGCGTTTCATATTTCTTATTTACCAAAGCCTTCAATATCGGCTCCGAAATATTCAATTCTCTAAATGTCATAAAATATCTGCTACTTTACAGCTAGCTCTGTCTAATTAAAAATTTAAAACAAATAAGTTGATTTTGAAGTCAATTTTGACGATGAAAAGACCTGCCTGAATACGACAGAGCAAAGCACAGCTCTAAAAGATACAATATGAACTCGATTGTTTGTTCTGCAAAGATACGAAAAATAATTTAACAATCCAACTCACTCCCGCACTTCACTAGGGCAAACGCGTCAAAACGCTTTTCGCCCGGTTCATAAAGTAACGGGCGTCCTTCGGACAAGGTTTACCGGCAGCCATGCTGCCGTGGACAAAGCGCCCGCTAGGGTCCATAAACCTTATGAACTTTATAGACTTTATAAACTTTTAACTAAAAGGGCGAAAAGCGTTTTGACGCGTTTGCCCTGCGCACTTCACCTTTGATTATGAATTGGAGGATGGGGCGGCAGGGATCGTTGCAGTAGAGCGTAATTTGTTTGCGTTGTTTGCCGATTCTTCCGGCGGAGTGGAAAACGACGTCAAGTTGAGTGGATTTGCCGGGGAGAATGACACGTTGCCCGGGGACGACGGCGGTACAACCGCAGGTGGTTTCGATTTTGCGGAGCAGAAGGCTACCGCTGCCTGTGTTACGAATAGGGATGATGATCGATTTTTCTTCACCTTCCTTTAGCGTTCCGAAATCATATTCCAAAGAATCAACCTCTATTCGGGGAGCTTTGGCTTTTTCTTCCTCGCTCCACTCGTTAAAATTCTCCTTTACTTCAGCTTCGGCAACAACGCCGAAAGAATAATCCACTTCTCCATCAACCAAAAAACGGAGAACATTATAATATTCACCCAACAACATTTCATTTTCCGGTCGGAAAGTGATAATCAAAGTATCTATCTCACCGGAAGCAATATCATATCCTCCCAAACGCCAATCTTGAACGCTCCCTCCTATTTTCCGACAAGTCAACTCAGGGAAATTATTAAAGCCTTCCAATCGGACAGCCTTACTCTTGGGATTATATACCATGACGGTATCCGTGTACTCCCGCCCGACATAAGTCGTACCTAAAGCAATATTCTCTTTATTGAACAACAGATCGCCCAAGGGGTAAATAAACCCTTCCGGAACTTTCTTCCCGGAACAGGCACAAACCCCTAAAGACAATATAAAAATCCAATAAAAATTTCTCATGACAAATCATAAATCGTTTATGAATTTCAAAGCTACTATTAAAATCTTAATTTCGTCCGGGCATTCTCCGAATTTTGTGGAGAAAACGTATTTTTGCCTCGAAAACAGCATAATTAATCAGAGAAAAGTAGTAATTAATGGTTTCGTTAGTGGATTATTTACTGTTCTGTTTATCCCTCCAAGATAAATTTGTTGCAGTAAAATGAAGCAAAATCTTTAATTATAAATTTTAATCCACCATGAAAACAAAGAATTTATTCATTGCACTTATTTCGATGTTGTTCGCCTTTCAAGCGTGCACGACGGATGACGTGTCATTAACAGAAACAGGCCCCGGTGACGGGACGAATCTCTATGCCATCAAAGACAATGCTTTCGGGGAATATCTAAAATACCTGAAGGTTAGCGGAGTTTATTCCCAAGTATCCAACGAGAGCGGGAACGCCGTTATCTCCTACGTGATCGACACGGTTGAATCCCAAGGCTACACGGGAGAGATCAACCTCAACAAGAGTAACAGTTCCATGACGAAACTGGAAACAGCCGGACTGACGACAGCTAAAGAGAAAATCAAAGACTTGGACGGCATCCAGTATTTTCCGGGAGCCACGTCATTAATCCTCACGTCAAACGAGTTGACATCCATCAATTTGAGCAAGTCTGTGAATCTAACCTTATTGAATTTGAACAACAACTGGATAGGTTCGTTCGATTTGTCGCAAAACACGAAATTAAAAACACTTTTATATAACGCCAGTAGCAGCGCATCTGCCCCGGAAAACAGCAAACTTATCGAGATTGATCTTACTCACAACGTGGAATTAGACACGATATCCATGACAAATCACGAGTTGGAAAGTATCGACCTGTCACAGAACACGAAACTACGGGGAGTAAACTTTAAAGGTAACAGCAATACTTTGTACATACCGCAAGAAGTGTACGACAGATTGAATACGGCGACCGGATTACAGCCGAGCAAAGAACCGGAAACCCCGGGAGAAGGGGATTACTACACGATTCCGGATAAAGCCTTCGGCGAATTTTTGCACTACCGTTTAAAAGATCAGGGTATCGTGGCAGAAGAAAACGGAGCGTATAAAATTGACAAGACAAAAGCCGCCGCCTACACGGGAGAACTGGATCTGACCAAAAGCAAAAGCGCTATTACCGAACTCACGGAGGCCGGACTTGAAACGGCAGAAACCAAATTAACCGACTTGAGCGGTATCGAATATTTCACGGGAATCACCTCGTTGAAACTGGTTTCCAATCAAGTTACCTCTTTAGATATCACAAAACTCGTGAACCTCACTTATCTGGATTTGAACGCTAACTGGATCGGCAGTTTGGATTTAACCAAAAATACGAAGTTAGAATACCTGCGTTACGGGGCTAGTTCAAGTAAAGATGCCCCGGAAAACAGCAAACTTTCCAATCTCGACTTAACACAGAACACAGCATTAACCACCGTTTTATTAAGCGGTCATTTATTGAATGACTTGGATTTAAGTAAAAACACGAAATTGACTGTCATTGACTTAAGTAAAAACCCGGGAGTTCCCTTTGTCGTTTCCTCTGAAGTTTACGACAATGTTGCAGCCGAAGGCAATAAGAACACGGTCATCGACAGTATCAAAAAATAACACCATGATTTACATAGGAGCACTTATTTCAATTCAATTCATTGCCCTGACTGCCTACTGGCTGTTCAAGAAATATCATGCGCAGGCGGTACTGCTTTTCAGCGGTTTGGCGATGTTGACCTTAGCATTGCTGCTGGGGTTCGATATTCCCGAACTGAAGAACGCTACCGGACTGAAAGAGTTCGATCTCTTCAAAGTGATACAGGAGATTTTCAGCGAGAAAGGTGCGGGAGTGGGATTGATGATTATGACCATCGGAGGATTCGTGGCTTACATGAAGCACATCAAGGCAAGCGATGCCCTCGTGTACGTTTCCATGCAACCGCTGTCTATCTTCCGGAAGTACCCCTATCTCGCCGCATCATTAGTGATACCTATCGGGCAACTGCTGTTTATCTGCACTCCCTCGGCGACGGGGCTGGGACTACTGCTGGTAGCTTCCATCTACCCGGTTCTCGTGAGTCTGGGTGTCAGCAAACTGTCTGCCGTATCGGTAATCTCGGCATGCACGGTATTTGACATGGGGCCCGCCTCGGCAAATACAGCCAGAGCATCGGAACTCGTGGGGATGAATAACGTGATGTATTTTATCGAACACCAGATGCCGCTGACCATCCCTATGACGATACTGCTCATGGTAGTGTATTACTTCAGTAACCGGTATTACGACAGGAAAGATGCGTTGCACAAACAACCCGAAGAACCCAAACGGGAAGATTTCAAGGTAGATGTACCTCTGATTTACGCCATTCTTCCGGTATTGCCGTTGATCCTGTTGATCGTGTTCTCGAAATACATTCAATTGTTCAACTTCTCGGTAGAACTCGACACGACGACAGCGATGTTCATGTCATTCTTTATCGCTATCATCTTCGAGCTGATCCGGCAAAAGAACCTCAAGAATGTATTCGCTTCCATCAAAACGTTCTGGGACGGCATGGGAAAAGTCTTCGCCAGCGTGATCACGTTAATCGTCGCTGCCGAAGTCTTCTCCAGAGGATTGATCAGCCTCGGCTTTATCGATTCGCTGGTGATGCTCTCGCAGCACATCGGGTTCTCCGGGGCAGCTATAGCCATATTGATGACACTGCTCATCTTCGCGGCTTCCATGTTGATGGGCAGCGGTAACGCGTCATTTTTCTCGTTCGGACCGCTGGTTCCTTCCATCGCTACCAAAGTAGGATTGGATGGGGTGAACATGATATTACCGATGCAGCTTGCCTCCAGCATGGGGCGCGCAGCATCACCTATCGCCGGGGTTATCATCGCCATATCGGAAATCGCCGGGGTATCGTCCTTCGACCTCGCCCGCCGGAACCTGATTCCGCTATCGGTTACCATGATAGTCATGCTGGCATATCACTTCTTAATCGGATAAGGTATGAATATTACAATTATAAGAAACGCAAATATATACGCCCCGGAAAAACTGGGGATAAAAGATCTTCTCGTGTGTAACGGGAAAATAATCATGGTGGATGAGAAGATCGAGTTGACGAGTGTGAGCCACTCGGAGATCGATGCCGGGGGCATGATCGTGACCCCCGGTTTTATCGATCAACACATGCATATTATCGGTGCAGGCGGCAAAAGCGGTTATTTCTCCATCACCCCCGAAGTACAACCGAGCGAACTGATTCGCTGTGGAACCACCACGGTAGTAGGTCTGCTGGGTACCGACGGTATCACGAAAGAATTGACCACTCTCTACGCCAAATGCAAGTCACTGGAACAGTACGGTATCGGGGCATATATGCTCACGAGTTATTTCGCCGTACCCCCGAAAACGATCATGAACAGCGTGGCAGAGGATATGTTGTTTATTGACAAAATCATCGGTTGCAAGGTAGCCATTAGCGATGAACGGTGTTCATTCCCGACCAAGGAGGAGCTACTGCGCCTGATCAATCAAGTACACACAGGTGGTCTGACTTCCGGCAAGGGAGGAGTTTTACATATCCACTTGGGAGCGTTACCTTCCCGTATGCAACTCCTGTTGGAAATCGCACGGGAATATCCCACGCTGGTAAAACACATCTCTCCCACTCACGTGGGCAGAACGGCAGCCTTATTCGAGGAAGCCGTCGAGTTTGCCCTTCTGGGAGGAATGATTGATATCACCACGGGAGGCACCAAATACGATGAACCATACAAGATTCTGTTGCACGGTCTGGAAAAAGGAGTACCTATCGACCGCATGACTTTCAGCAGCGACGGCAACGCGGGAATGAGCAAGAAAGATCCGGAAACGGGCGAACTCGTGTTCTACAAAGCCCCCTTGCACTTGAACCTGCAACAAGTGCAGAAACTGGTGAAAGAAGGTGGACTACCGTTAGAAGAGGCTCTCCGCCCGGTAACGACCAATCCGGCAAAGAACATGACCTTGCGCACGAAGGGACGCGTAGCCCCGGATTGTGACGCCGATTTCTGTTTATTCGACAACGAACTGAACCTGCAAGGCGTGATCGCGGGTGGTGTGGAATGGATGCGCCGGGGACAGTTGGTAAAGGTTGGAAATTTCGAAACGCTTTAACTTGAAACGAAAAGATGAAAAAATATAAGTTCATATTTATGCTGTTTATGCTGGGGTTCTGTTTTCCCGCTCTCTCCCAAGAGAACGAAACGGACGACGACGACTCGGAAGCCGTAACGGCAGATTCCGATGCAGCTAAAATCATCGTGAATAAATACCGTCCGGGTGACGGAATCACGTTCTCCGCACCGGACGGGGGGTACAACATCAACCTGCGGGGATTTATTCAAACTTCCTTTGAAACCCGCAAATACGAGGGTGACGATAAATTCTATTCCCGTTTCCGGATGCGACGTTTACGTCTTCGCTTATCCGGTGACGCTTGGGGTGGTAAAATCGGCTACCGTTTACAGACAGACTTCGCTCAAGCCAATGGCGGCGACGGCGAATTAAGCGGGATGCTACTGGATGCCTTTATTTCTTACAAACCCGTGAAAGGACTAACCTTGACTTTCGGACAAAAGTCCACCCCGACGGATAACCGGGAATTGGGAATGACTTCAAACACGCTACAATTGATCGACCGCAGTAAACTATCCTCTTATTTCGGTTCCATCCGGGAAGTGGGTATTTTCGTGGACGGTTCTTTCCGTGTCGGACACACGGGTTATATCCGTCCCTCGATTGCCATCACGGACGGCGATGGTAGCGCCACCTTTACCCGCCGTCACGGGGGATTCAAATACGGGGCTCGTGTCAATTACCTGCCTTTCGGGCTATTCCGGGCTTACGGGGAGAGCCGTGGCGGGGACATGGTAAGAGAAGTAGTCCCGAAACTTTCCATCGGTACGGCATTCAGTTACAATGTCGGCATCAGTGACCGGAGAGGTCGGGAAAGCGGTTCTATCCTCTACTTGAACGACGAGAACAAAGAAGCATTACCGGATTACATCAAATTCGTGGCAGACTTCCATTTCAAATACATGGGATTCTCCATGCTGGGCGAGTTCGTGAAAACATGGGCGCACGTGCCAAGTGAAATCACGCAACGGGTGAGAAACGACGGGACAACCTCGACCGACTTCAGCGGAGATATGGAAAAATACGTGAAGGGACGCATGATGCTGGGTTCCGGGTACAATATCCAAGCCGGGTATATGTTCCCCTGCCGCCTGTCGATCGATGCCCGGTACACGCATTTCGATCCGGCAAAAGATTCGTTCCTGCATAACGAACTATACTTCAACCGGAACAACTTTTACGAAATCGGACTCGGCAAATACCTGACGAAATCATACGCCGTGAAAGTACAGGCTTCCGTCGTATTCGTGGATGCCGAACCGGGTAGTAAAAACGTGAACAGTGTCGTGACCAAGGGCAACGAAACGCTCTTTCAAGCTATGATCCAGTTCTCATTCTAATAACAGCAAAAGATGAATACGATGATAAGATACTTATTGACATTATTGATTCTCGTGCAGGTCGGTTCACTTTGGGCACAACAACCTGCCAAGGTTGCCAAAAAATTCTTCCCTGACCCCGAGATGGATATTCAGACACCGTGGTTCCAGAAAGGACGGAAATTCACGACATACAACGAGATGATGACATACATCCGTCAACTCGTTACGCGACATCCCGACAAAGCGACGCTGAACTTTATCGGGAAAACACAGAAAGGTAAAGAGATCCCCGCCGTCACCATATCCGGGAAGACCAAAAATACCAAGATGAGAGTATTATTCCTCGGACGGGTACACGGCGATGAACCGGGCAGCACGGAGAGCATGCTCTACACGATGGAACGCCTGTTGAACGATCCGGAACTGGCATACCTGTTGCAACGTCTGGAAATCACGATCATCCCCATGGTCAATATCGACGGGGGCAGTCATCTGGAACGGGTAACCGCCAACACGCTGGACCTGAACCGGGATCAAAGCAAACTCGCTACACCGGAAGCCGTGGTTCTACGGGCATTTTACAACAACTACAACCCGCAAGTCGTGATCGACTTCCACGAGTTCCAACCCCTACGTGCCGACTACACGCTAATCAGCACGGATAACATCACCAACTCGTTCGACGCCATGTTCCTCTACACGGGCAACCTCAACGTGCCCGAAGAGTTGCGCAACCTCACGGCGGGCAAATTCGTCGGAAACGCTCGTGAAGCACTTGACTCCAAGGGACTTCGCCATCACGACTATTTCACGACCTCGAAGAAATTCGGGGAAGTGGTATTCAACGTGGGCGGTATCAATCCCCGTTCAACAGCCAACGCTTTCTCTCTGGGTAATTCCGTGGCTATATTAATGGAATTACGGGGCGTGAAAATCGGTAAGACATCCTTGAAACGCAGAATCAACACCGCTTTCACGCTAGCCGAATCGTACTTGAAAACGGCATATGACAACTTCGACGAGGTAATGAATATCACGGCGGAGGCTGCCCGCTCTAAAAACGATATCGTGGTCACCAGTAAAGCCAAAACGGTAGATGATTACGTGCTTCCGTTCATCAGCATGAACACGAATGAAATCGTGGAACTGGAAGTAAACGCCAACCTGTCGTTGGAGTCCACCCCTACCCTCACCCGGAAACGCCCGGAAGCCTATTATATTACCGCTTCCCACCCGGAGATCGCTCAAAAACTGAAACAACTGGGGGTAACGGTCGAAACCCTAACCGCCCCGGCAACCGTCGAGGTGGAAGCATACACGGTAGAGTCGCACAAAGCGGAATACTCGTTATTCGAGAAATTCTATCCCGTGAAAGTGAAAACAAGTGTCGCCGCCAAAACCGTGACCTTCCCCACCGGATCGTTCGTGATTCCCATGAATCAGAAGAACGGTAACGTGGCGGCATCGGTACTCGAACCGGAAGCACCGAACGGTTTTATTAATTACCGGGTTTACGAAACAAAACAAGGAGAGGAATTACCGGTCTACCGGAAAATGAACAGTGAAAAATAAGGGAATTACAGCAATATGAAAACATTATTTATAGCTATCATAACATTATTATCAACAACCGCAGTTGTTGCACAAGATAATAAAAACACGGCCAAATTTGAATTGGGCAAAGGATTGGATATCAATTTAAACAATGGCGAGTACCACTTCAACTTGAACGGATTTATTCAAGTTTACGGGGCTTACCGCAACCAGAAAGACGGCGAGGACGAATCGGTTTTCGGCGTGAAGAACGCTTTCTTCGGGTTTAAAGGAGGCGCTTTATACAACAAGTTCACTTTTATGCTGGAAGTCAATTTCGCGGATTCCAACCCGTTGATGGACGCATGGGCAGCCTACAATTATAAAGACTACCTCACGATTACCGCCGGACAGAAACAGACATTCACCAACAACCGGGAGATGATTATGCACGAGAAAGGATTGAGCATGGCGGAACGGAGCATCGTGAGTCAATATTTTTCGGGTACGGGACGCGAACTCGGACTTTTCTTCGAAAGCAGATTCCATATCGGGAATGTAGGCTTGAAACCCTCTATCGCCATCACCACAGGCGACGGGAGAAACTCGTTCGGCTCCAGTTCTGTTGACGCGGACATGGGCGGTTTAAAATACGGGGGACGTCTGGACGTACTTCCCCTCGGTGAATTCAAACCGGGCAACGACGGCGTGGGTGCTGACTTCGCACGGGAAGCCACCCCGAAATTATTGATCGGTGGAGCCATGAGCTACAATGACGGGGCAAGCAACAGCGCGGGTGAAGGCCATGGTGATTTTATCCTCTACGACAAGGACGGGGATACACGATTCCCGGCACTCCGCAAGATTGCAGCCGACTTGTTATTTAAATGGCAAGGCCTGAGCGTGATGGCCGAATACGTGAACTCCTCGGCTACCGACTTGAAAGGTATTTACACCAAATCAACGGGTGATCTTCCCCTCCAGCCGGAAGAGATTGCCAACTACTTGAGCATCGGAAACGGGTACAACGTACAAGTGGGTTATATCTTGAAAAACGGCTGGGCATTCGACGCCCGTTACAGCAAAGTAAAACCGGAATTTAAGGAAACCGCTAAATCCGTATTACTTGAAACCGATGAATACGCCGTGAGTGTTGCCAAATATTTCATTGACAACCGCTTGATGTGTCAAGGCTCTTTCAGTTACTGGAAAAACCCGAACCTGAAAACTTCAAACGAGAAATTAAGCGCAGAATTATCGTTACAAATCATCTTCTAAATCACAAATAATAATCAGAAACGCTTTATGAATTTAAGAATATCTATATTACTGTTGCTTTTCGGCTTTACACTCACTAGCTGTGAATGGAAAAGCGACGTGGACGATCCCATTCTGAATCAACTGGGGACAGGACGGGGAATCGTGACCTACACGGGCTACGAACCGTTGAAGGACAAACCGATAAATTTACATTTCTACATCCCGGAAGGCGATATCAAGGCAATGCCGATCGTGTTTATTTTGCCGGGGACGTCCAGAAATGCCAATGACTATCTGGATGCTTGGGTGAAACATTTCAAAGACCGGAAAGTAATTGCCATTGCCTTGGAATTTCCCCAGAATCATTATTCCACGAGCGAATACATAGAGGGAAATATGTTCAAGAACAACAAGGCACTTCCGGAAGAACAATGGTCATACTCGGTGATTGAAGCCATTTTCGATCACGTGAAATCAGAAACGGGCAATCAATCCGTGCAATACAACATGTTCGGTCATTCCGCGGGAGCTCAATTCGTGCATCGTTTCGTCACTTTCAAACAAAACACGCACCTGAACAAAGCCATAGCGGCAAATTCCGGTTGGTACACGGTGCCCGACACGAGAATAGAGTACCCTTACGGGTTGAAAAACTCCGGTTTCTCCGATCTGTCTACCCTAACACATTTATTCGGCTCCAACTTGATCGTGGCATTAGGGGATCAAGATACCGACCCGAACGACAGTTCTTTACGCCACACGCCGGAAGCCGATGCGCAAGGTCTGTACCGTTACGCCCGCGGGGAACACTATTACAGCGAAAGCCAACAAATCAGCCAAACCAACTCGATGATTTTCAACTGGAAAAGAGTCATCGTGAAAGGTGTGGCACACGATTTTGAGGCAATGATGGTGGAAACGGCGGATTACTTGGGTTTATAAACTCATCGTTAATTTCTATAACTATATAAAAAATAAATATTTGTTTGCTTCCTCAAATTGTAGTAATATTGTAATGCGAAAATACAACAACAGCTAATATATAAGACTATGAGTATTAAAGGAACAAAAACAGAACAGAACTTATTGAAATCATTTGCTGGTGAATCACAAGCCAGAAGTCGTTACACTTTCTTTGCAAGCGTGGCTAAAAAAGAAGGCTTCGAGCAAATCGCCGGAGTATTCATGGAAACCGCGGAACAAGAAAAAGAACACGCCAAGAGATTCTTCAAGTTCTTGGAAGGCGGAATGGTTGAAATCACGGCGTCTTACCCCGCGGGAATTATCGGAACTACCGCTGAAAACCTGAAAGCTGCCGCCGAAGGTGAAAACGAAGAATGGGCAGACCTTTACCCTGAATTTGCTAAAGTAGCCGAAGAAGAAGGATTTACCGCTATCGCTGCCGTATTCCGCAATATCGCGAAAGTAGAGGCTGAACACGAGGCTCGTTACAGAACTTTACTCGCTCGCGTTGAAGAAGGAAAAGTATTCGAGAGAGATGAAGAAATCCTGTGGCAATGCCGTAACTGCGGTTACGTGCATAAAGGCAAGACCGCCCCGAAAGCATGCCCGGCATGTGCTCATCCGCAAGCATACTTTGAAGAAAAGAAGAACAACTATTAACGAGAAAAGTTAATAGTTAAAAACTGAAAGCCGGGGATATATTTTTCCGGCTTTCAGTTTTTTATTTTTACACGTGGTAGAAAAATAACAAGGTGATTTTCGTTATATTCGCGTCGAGGAAATAGAATTATATTTTTAAATCAATAAAATAAAAGTCATTATGAAAAAAGTTATCAATTCACCGAAAGCACCGAAAGCAATCGGGCCTTACAGTCAAGCTATTGAAGCCAATGGAACGCTCTATATCAGCGGACAACTTCCTATTGACGTGAACACCGGTAAATTCGCGGAAGGTGGCGTGAAAGAGCAAACCGAACAATGTTTGAAGAACATCGGTTATATCCTCGAAGAAGCCGGATACACTTTCGACAACGTGGTTAAATCAACTTGTTTACTCGGTGATATGTCTTATTTCGCTGAAATGAACGAAGTATACGCGCAATTCTACAAGAGTGACTGCCCGGCACGTGCCGCGTTCGCCGTGAAAGCACTTCCCATGGGCGCTATGGTGGAGATCGAAACGATAGCCGTGAAATAAAAAAAGGAGGTGTGTCAAACACACCTCCTGTCTATAATGTCTATAAAGTCGAGCCTCCGGATCCTAAAGTCCATAAAGTTCACGACGCAATAACATAATGATATACAGTATCATAAACAAAACATTCCGATAGATTTGACCTTATGACATTATGGACATTCAGACCTTATGGACGAGAGGGCGATACATGGAGCATGTCATGATTTTTGTTTTTCTCCGTTTTTTTCGTAACTTGGACTGCACTTATAAATACATAAAAACAATGATTATGAGAACATTCGGATTTCTTCTCGTGCTTGCCTTCTTTTGCTCGTGTGCCTCACAGAAAGACATTACCCAAAACAAGAAGGGACGTTGCGCTATCAAAGACTCCGCGCAATATGAATTAATCGTTTTCGATTCCGGGTTTGACTATTGGCTGGCAACTCACCAATCCGTCGCGAACCAACACAGCAACGAATATTATCAAAACATGAATCTGCAATACTCCATCGAATGGAACAGGCGCTATGCCATGGGCGATCCGAGGATAAACAGTTATATCGATTATAGTATGAATAAAAACTACGGCTTCGATTTTAATTACAAGCTATACATGTATTTCAAATTCTTCGAGGACACGAATCACATCAAACTGATACCGGGAAGCAGAAGCATTTAAATGATTTTAGATTTCAACCACACGAGGCTATATCTTTTTTTCAATCCGAAATCGTAAATCATAAATCGTAAATCATCCCGTTTGCCTCTTTTATCGCCTCCGGAGTTCCGAGGTCAAAGGCAAGTCCGTCATGTTGAAAAAGTTCGATAGGATGATTCTTTGCTTGTGCCAGATGTTCGTCGATGATAGAGAAAACATCCCCATGGATCATGTTATGTAAATATTCGGAACTAAGCACCTGCATCCCGCAATAGTTGTATTCTTTCGCCTTGTAAAAACCGTCGTCCACGATTTTCTGTTCTCCAGTCCGCTTGTTCTCCCAACCTTTCAATATACCGCCATTAAACTTTAACACCCGATCTGCCAGACAAGGCTTCACCACTAACGTGGCATACGCGTCGTGTTCCTCGTGCTGCCGAATCAAAGCATTCAAATCCAGATCGGTTAATATGTCCACGTTGTGTATCAGCACCGGAGTGTCAGGAAGGAATAAATCACGGGCTTTCAGAACTCCTCCCCCCGTATCGAGCAATTTTTCCCGCTCTTCGGATAGAACGATATCCATTCCGAAATTCTCATGCTCGCGTAGAAAGATCTTTATCTGATCGGCAAAATGATGAATGTTTATCACCAAACGCTCGACCTTCACTTCTTTCATTCTCCCGATCACTCGTTCCAACAAGGCTTTCCCGTTCAATTCCACCAAAGCCTTCGGGCGATCATCCGTCAACGGTCTTAGCCGTGTGCCTAATCCGGCGGCGAAAATCATTCCATTCATCAACTAATTTCAAATTTAATGATTTATCTTGTAGCTTTCAAATCTCTATTATGTTGTTCTTTATGGCGTACATAACTAACGCGGCAGTATTGCGGCATCCCGTCTTGCTTAGCAAATTGGCACGGTGTTTATCCACCGTCCGTTTACTGATAAACAACTCGTCGGCAATCTCTTGGTTGGAAAGCCCGCGACAAACGTGGTACAATATTTCCAATTCCCGTTCCGAAATGTCATTATCCACCACTTCCGGCACGTCATTTTTATTATCCCGCATATTATTCAAGATATTCACCAACAACTCTTCCGAGAAGAAACTCTCCCCTTCCGCCACCTTTTGAATCGCCGTTACCACTTTATCAATACCGGAATTTTTCAACAAAAATCCTTTCGCTCCCGCGTCAATCATCTTGTAATAATATTGCTCGTCCCCGTACATGGAAAGCACGATAATTTTCAAGCCGGGCTTCATCTTCATCGCCTCGATCGTCGCCTCGATCCCGTTCATTCCCGGCATCTCGATATCCATGAGTACCACGTCACAATCCACGAACGAGAGATTCTCGATAAACTCCCGACCGTTCGAAGCCTCGTAGATATGTCGCACGAAATCCTGCGTCGAGAGCAACAGCTTCAATCCCTCGCGAAATAACTTGTGGTCGTCGACCAGATATATTCTCAATTTATCCATATTTAAACAACTACTTACATTTTATAAAAGCCCGGGCAATCATTCCCTTTCCCCGCTCGCTCAATATCTTGATATCCCCGTTACCGGAGTTCAGACGATATTGCATATTACTCAATCCCATTCCCCCGTCACTTTCCGCCAGTTTCACGTCAAATCCCATGCCGTTATCCTCGTATTCAAGGTATAGGATATCATTTTGTAATTGCAGGTCAATACTGATTTTACTCGCTTCGGCATGGCGCAACGTGTTATTGAGCAATTCGCAAACCACACGATACATGATAACCTCGACATTATAAGCGAAACGGCGATTTTCTACATTTGTTTCAAAAGTTATCTCGATACCTTCGGCCGGACGCAATTTCTTGATAAATGACCCCACGGCATCCTTTAGCCCGAAATTGTTCAATATGTGCGGACTGATATTCGCAGATATCTCCCGAACTCCCACGATGGCCTCGTCTACTGCCTGTTTCAGGTTCACCTTGATTTTCTCGTTTACCTCCGGGGTATTACTTTGGTCAAAACCGGAAAGCAGCATTTTTATCACGCTCAGCAACGGTCCCAGACCGTCATGCAATTCTTTGGCAAATCGTTGCCTTTCCTGTTCCTCCGTGCGGATCACTGCCGACAAAACCCTTTTCTCCGTTTCACTCCGTATCCCGTCCAAACGCCGCAGGAATTGAAATACTTTCCGTATATAAAACGCCCCGATGGCAAATGCCAAGGAAATCACGAACGACAGCCATACTTTCGTCTGGTATAACTCTTCCGATTCTCCCCGGTGCATGGACGGAACTAACTCTATCGCCCGGTAAATCGCCATAAGAAAAAAGCCCGTGGAAATCAATATCCACGCCGCGTTGAATTTTGTCCGCTTAAATAAACTGATTGCAAATCCCATCGCCACGATCTGCAACAACAACGATAAATATACAACGATCTGTGTCACCAAGAGATATATTAAATTAAAAGTTA
Source organism: Butyricimonas hominis (assembly GCF_014287455.1). Taxonomy (NCBI): domain Bacteria; kingdom Pseudomonadati; phylum Bacteroidota; class Bacteroidia; order Bacteroidales; family Odoribacteraceae; genus Butyricimonas; species Butyricimonas hominis. Next base: position 349,344 of record NZ_JACOOH010000002.1, on the reverse strand, counting down.
AAAACTAAAAGATAAAAGTTATCTGTCAAATATCGGTATAATTTACAAATTTACCAAACGCCACAGGGCAAATACGTTAAAACGCTTTTACCCTGCTAGAACGGATACCCGATTGCCACATTAAATACCGAACGACGGAAACCTCCGCCCGAGTTAAACAACACGAAACGCTGTCCGGCGGGGAGCGCGGGATCTTTCAGTTTTATACCCAAGTCGAAACGCAGAAGGAAGAAATTAGCGTTCAATCGTAATCCGGCTCCCGTACCTATCGCTATCTGGTTGAAGAAATTGTAATTCAATTTTGCACCGTGACGGGTTTCTTTCGGGTTGATATTCCACACGTTTCCGGCATCGAGGAACAAAGCACCCTCCAGTAGCCAAAGTAATTTGAAACGATACTCGATATTGGCTGCCAACTTGAAATCCCCCACGCTATTCGGGTACTTTTCCGTTGCCAGATATGACCCCGGTCCCAGTGTCCGAGCCTGCCAAGCCCGCATATCGTTAGCCCCTCCCCCGTAAAAGGCCTCCTCGAAAGGCAACACTTTCATGTTCCCGTACGGGTAACCGCAACCGACAAAGAAACGCCCGACGAGGGAGTTCGCCCGGTTGATATACCAATTGTAACGGTATTCGGCATCCGATTTGACAAATTGCGCGTACCGTACACCCAACAACTTATAATATTTCTCGTCCAGACTCTCACCTGTCTTCTTGCCGCCGGAAAGGCGATCTATCGCATTCAACACGTTACCGGAAGTTTCCACGTTCACCCGGAAATAATTATAATTCATTGCTTTCGCATTCAGAAGCTGATCGGTAAAGGTCGCAGAGAACACGGCCGAAAGAATCATGTGGTCCGTGTAGGCATTCTTGATATACTCATTTTTCAGCCCGTCAATAAAACTCTTGTCGACATCCTTCATCAACACGTAATTCAAATCGATCAAATCAAAATTATACCGCCATTTCTTATCCGCTTTCCGCCACAAGTAACCGAACCGGGCGTTGGCAATCGAACGGGTATAATAAGGCGTGTATTCATAACTGTAAGAGAAAGATATCGACGTCTTCGGGGCATAATTCCGACGGAAATCTTTCATCCGCAAGAAAGGCATCCAGAACTGCGGCGTCACGAGTTTCAATTCCGCCCCGATCTCCGTGGTATTAAATAATTTTCCCTCCCCATTCACTTGCTCCTTACGCAGGCTTCCCCACACGCTGGCAGAGATATTCTCGCCCGCCCGAAACACGTTACGGTGGTTATACGTGAAGTTTCCCCCGACTCCCAAGTTACCCGAATTATGAGTTCCTTCCAAGAACACGTTATATGACTGTCTTTTCACGGGGGACAACTGTATCGTGCAATCCAACGCTTTCACCTCCCCGTCGGATTCCACCTCTTTGAAGTCGATATTCACCAGCTTGAAAAGATTCAACGCCTGTAAACGCACGTAAGTATCAATCACCCGTTGCGCATCGTACAATTCCATTCGCTGCAACTGTATCGTCTCGATAATCATCTTCGGCTTGATTTTCAACTTATCCTTGTACAATATCGTGTACCCGTTATACACCAATGAATTATAGGTCGCGGCAACCTGTTCCGCGCTCACGAGAGGATCATAGTCAAAGTTGACGCTGATATTCCGCACGAAATAACGCTTGTAGGCATTACTGTCCACGGCATTCTCGACAATACGCACGAAGACTTTTGCCATATTCTCTTTTTTCACGGTCGACGTGTCTGCCATAAAGCGAATAAAATTCTTCGAGAAGTTGAAGTACCCCTTTTCCCGAAGCGCTTTCGTGATCCTTTCCCGCTCGTCGTCCAGCACGTCCAAATCCAAAGGTGCATTTTTCTCCAACAGCGTGTTCACCGTGTCTCTCCGGTAATTCGCCATTAAACCGCTTTCTTCCGCTATCCGATTTTCCGGCCGTCCTTCGGGGGCATCAAATTTTATACTCTCGATCGAGGTCACGGGACCGACTTTCACCTTATACTCCACGTTCGCCCTTTTCTTCTTGTAATACACCGTATCATGCACTTCCGCTTGATAGAATCCTTTATTGTGAAGGAATAATTCTATTTGCTCGACACTCCGTTTCGTTAAAAAGGGATCGTAAATCACGGGAGCCTCCCCGATACGACGCAACCATTGATTAAATTTCTTTTTTTCGTTCCGTCCGCTTAAATTATAAAGCCCCAAATGGAACCGCACGGTACCCAGAATCCGGGTGTTCGGTTTTTGTCGTATACTCCGCCTCACATCACTCCTATTCAGCTTGTAATCATCCACTTTCACCTTCACGTGATCCAACAAATACTCATCCTTCCCGACATACTTCGTCGGGGAACACGAATACAGGAAGTAGAATATAAAAAGAATAAAACTTATCTTGTACGCTCCACGCATGCTCAAAAATCTCAAAAAAATACTATGTTTGTGTTTTAATTCTAATCAGCAAACTTGAAAAGTATGCTTAGTAAACACTTAACAAATATAATCCAAAACCTTGAAAAAAAGAAATTCAGGGAAAAATATAATTTGTTCAAAATAGAGGGTGAAAAACTCGTGCAGGAATTATTCCTTTCCGACATGAAGGTTGACACCTTGATCGCCCGTCCCTCGTGGATTGAACGCAACAGGCAAAAAGCACAGTCATACAACACGATAGAGGTCAACGAAATTGAAATGGGACGAGTTTCCAACTTCAAATCCCTCCCCGAAGTAATCGCTTTGGCACAGATTCCGGTCAAAGAACACTCGCCGGAAGAAATAAAAAATGAGCTTAGCATCGTGCTCAACGGTATTCAAGATCCCGGTAATCTCGGCACGATTCTCCGCTTGAGTGATTGGTTTGGAGTTAGGCACGTGTTTTGTGACCATGATTGTGCGAACATTTTTAACCCGAAATCCGTTCAAGCGAGTATGGGTGCAATTTTCAGGGTGAACGTGTTCTACTTGGATCTTGTTGAATTTATCCCGCAATTCGTGGATCAGAATTTCCCCTGTTACGGGGCGTTTCTGGAAGGAGAAAACATCTACCGGACTGAACTTCGAACGAAAGGATTTATCGTCATGGGAAACGAGGGGAACGGTATCAGTCCCGAAATAGAAAGGTTTGTTACCCGAAAAATAACAATCCCCAGCTTTGCACACAGCCCCTATTCGACGGAATCCCTGAACGTGGGCGTTGCCACCGGTATCATCCTCTCGGAATTTAAACGGATAGAATATAAATAGCAACAATTTATTTAATCACACAAAAAAGAACAGTATGAAAAAGATTGTAATTTTAGCGTTCTTCAGCCTTATCGGTTTAACTACCATGGCTCAATCCCTCCCTATCAGTCTGGGTATCCACGGCGGTTGGAACGACACGAAAATCAAGGCAAAACACTTGAAAGTAGATTCTCACGGCGGATACATGATCGGTGCCTTTGCCAGAATCAATTTCGGAAGTATTTATCTGGAACCGGCTTTAAACTTCGCTCACAAGGAAAGTAAAGTTACCGCCGGAAATATCGGGAAATTCAAATACAGCTCTATTGACATTCCGGTTTTGGTCGGTTACCATATACTGGAACTCCCGATCTTCAAACTTCGCGGATTCGTTGGCCCGGTTGCTTCTTTCGTGACTAAAAACCTGAAGAAAGACTTCAATACCGACAAAATGATGTGGAACGGGAAAATCGGAGCCGGAGTGGACGTGTGGAAAGTTACTTTCGATATCGACTACGAATTCGGTTTAAAGAAATTCGGCGATGATATTAAAGCCCCGAAATCATGGAACCTAACTCTCGGGTTCAAGATTATCTGATGAACTGAAAATAATAGCTAAAAACTACAAGTGTATTCTAACCTTTAGTTTTTAGCTATTCACTTTTAACTTCCACTAATAACCCATTCCCAGATAGGAACAACCTTTATATCGTCACAAATGTCTTTTTGATTATACGTAATCAGTGTCTTTGATTTCAATGAAACCACATCAGTCACAAAACCTTTTAATTCCCTCATGCGATTCATTTCATTTAATTCATAACATACTTGAAAACAATGTGCTTCACCATCTTTGTATGCTATAAAGTCACATTCCGTCTTACTATTATCAAACGATATGTTTTCATACCCCTTGTTTTTCAACTCATTATAGACCAAGTTTTCCAAGGCATTCCCACTCTGCGGTGAATAACGAAACACGTTAGCCACAATTAACCCATTATCAATACAATAACATTTATGCTGCGAACGATTCGTTTCTTTCAATGAATAGGAAAAATTACGCACATCCGAACAAATATAACTATCACACAGGTAGTTCAAATAAGTCAAAATTGTATTTTCGTTACTTTTCAACGCTTTAGCTACCGTGGGTATTGAAAAACGATTACCCACGTATTGTAACAAATAGTTGACAAGGCGATAAAACAAATAAGTATCGCGAATATTATTATAGATAATACAATCTTTCTGCACAATGGAATCAAAATAACTTTTCAATAATTCCAACTTGATATTCTCATCGACATCACTCAACACAATTTCCGGAAAACTACCATACAATAAAACACTATCTACAATACGCAAGACATCCGGTGTGTTATGATAGCAATCAAGCAAAGTAGAAAATCCTTTTGCCCGAAGTACTTCAGAAAGAGAAAACGGACGTACTTCATTCTCAAAATAGCGACCTGATAGTAAAGCAGAAAAGCGATTCTGCAATAAATTAGAATTAGAACCGGTTATATATATTTTGGTAAACAAATTACTATCATAAACACTTTTCACAAAAAGCTCCCAATCCTGTATGTGTTGCACCTCATCTAAAAACAGATATTTAACCTTAATACCCGTCAACTTCTCGGCATTTTCTATCACACTAAAAAGTTTGGATGAACTATCCCAAAAAGGAATAAATTGAGGATCATCCAGATTCAGTACTAAAATTTCCTTACCTTCTATTCCTGTAGCCAATAAATCATTTATTAACAACTTGAAAATCGTAGATTTACCACAACGACGAACCCCTGTTAGGATTTGCACGTGACGCAGATTCTTTTTTTTCAATAGATTCGCCATAATATCTCTATTACACAAATCTTTGAAATCTATATTGCTCCATTGTGGATTCTGACGAATAAGTGTCTTTTCCATATTAAATTGAATTTATACGATATTTTCCCCACAAAATTACAACTATCTATTCAATTTACCGAAACATATTTCAAGAAAAACTCATTTTTATCTAAGTATATTTCGGTAAAATAAGTGTTTTGCCGAAATATACTTAGATAAAACCCGTAACTGCCGCGGGCGATCATTTTATATACAGCACCTCCTTATCCCGGTATCTTCCCATATCCGACAATATCACTTTCTCTCCCGAAGTCAGTCCCTGCACGACCTCCACGTGTTCAAAACCACTCTCGCCCAGCACGACTTTTCGTTTCTCGGCACGGTCGCCGTTCACTACCCACATATCGTAATCGCCTTTACCCATGTAATAAGCTCCCGTCGGGATTCGTAACACATCGTCTTTCATGGCGTGGGTAACGTGCACATCCACTTTCAGCCCGGAACGCAAACGGGTGTTGCTATGCTCCGTCAGGAACACGACAAACTTGATAATCCCGTTATTCACCGAGGGGGTGACATTCCCGACTGTCCCGGCAAGTTTCTCGCTCCCGATCACCACGTTCACCCGGTTACCCGTGGTAATCTTATCCGCATAACTATCGGCAATCTCCCCTTCCACTTTAAAACTCGACAAATCGGATAATATCGCCAGATTGCTTCCCTGTGACACGGAAGAACCTACTTGATCGTTAATCCACGTCAACGTGGCAGAACGTGGTGCCAGTACCTGCGCTTCACCCAACGTTTTGTACAACAAGTCAATATTCTTTTTGGCTATCTTGTAATCCAATTCCAACGACCGGATTTCCGATCGAGAGGCACTTTGCTTGTTCTCGAACTTGCGCTTCAGTTGCTCCTGCTGCATCTGCTTCACCGTGTAATTCAACTCCGCCTCCCTCACTTTCTCTTGAGTGCTCGCCCCGATACTATCCAGATAGCGCTCGTTATTCAACGCCACCAACGTACGTTTCAACATCATCTCGTCGATATCAATTTGCATCTTCATCTCCGCCAAATCACTCGCTATCGTTTTTCGTTGCAAATCCAATTTGCTCAACTGCATCTCCAGCGACTCCTTTTTGGTTTCATAATCCGTCCGGATCGTTTCCAGATCCAACTGCAACAACGGTTCCCCCTTCTCCACCCGGTCACCCGATTTCTTGTACACCTCCAATACCTTCGAGGATACCGGCGAAGTCACAATCTCCTCGGCAAAAGGCACAACCTTCCCCGTGGCGTACACGGAAACCTCCACGGCTCCCTCGTCCACTGTCCCGAAATTCACCTCCGCACCCCGTATCTTGGGCTGAAACACGCCCACCAAAAACCAAAACATCCCCACGCTTGCCATCACGGTAATAACGACTTTTATTATCAATTTCTTTTTACGTCGTTTCTTCATCTCCGGAGAAATAGCCTGATCCATACTTCAATATTTTTCTTGTTGGTAAATAATATCTTCTTTCTTCTCGAAATCATACAATGTCAATTTCCGCAGGTTATAAAAATACACCCACGACGAATACAATTGGCTGATATACGTGCGCCGGGCGTTATCCTGCTCCGTCTGTGCCGTGTTCAAGTCAAGCACACTGATTTGCCCCAGCACGAAAGTCTCGTACGCCGTCTTGTATCGTTTCTGTGCCACGGTATCCGCCAGACGCACGATCTCGTTCAACCGGTTCTGCTCCTGATACTGTTTCACCGTGGTCAACACGTTTTGCTCGAAAGCCTGCATATCCTGTTCCACCTGCATCTTGGCAATCTCTTCCCGGGAACGGGCAAGTTCCACCTGTCCCCTGCCTTTTCCCCAGTTCAGCAAAGGAATACTGATTCCCAGACTCACCGATTCCCGGTTGCGCAGGTTATTGTACGTGTCCTTAAAGTTCTTATCACTTCCCGTGAACCCGATAGAGGCGTAAATATCCGCTTGAAAACCCCGTCCGGCTTTCGCCCCCGCCACTTGCTGCTGTGCTTCCAACAAACGGCAAACCACCTCGTAACGGAAAGGATTATTCCTGTTCGCCAATTCGATCACGTGTTTGAACGTCACCTCGATTTCCGGACACTCCCCCGGTATCTCCGGCACGATCACCACCCGATCGTTATACCCCAAATAGTTCCGCAAGGCAAACATCTTCTGCTCGTACGCCTGTTCCGTCTGTATCAAGGAAGACGAAGCGTTCAAGTAATTCAGTTTCAACTGCAACAAATCATTATCGGAAATCAATCCCCGTTCCCGCTTCCCTTGGGCAATCTGTACCAGCTTCTCGGAACTCTTCAAATTCTGCTTGTCAATATTCACGTTTATCATCGCCAGCAACAAATCAAAATAATAAGAGATAGCCTGCACCGACACGCTCTCCATGCTTACCGCAAATTGTTGCCGTGCCTGTTTATACTTCTCCGGCTCGATCTTCATGCTCCACTTCAAGGGATTCGCCGTCACCAATGGTTGCGAGAACACCACGTTAAAAGGCACGCTCATGTACTCCGTTTCTTTGTTCCCGTCCAACTGATCCACCCGTTCCAACTGCGACTGCAAAGACAACTGCCCCCCCGTCAACGGGATATTCTGCGTCACGGACAGCGACAACTGTTCTGAAATCGAATTACTCGAAACATACTTGTACGTCCCGTCCTCCTTCAGATAACTCGACAATGTCCTGTTAAAACTCGGCAATGTCCCCGCCAACTTCACGTTCGGTAACAAATCCGCCTTGTAATTCCTGTACTGCCAATACGCCGCCCGCAACTGACTCTTCGCCACCATCGCGTCCAATGACTGCTCTTGCGCCAAACGTATCGCTTCCTCCAGCGAAATCACCCTTTCTTCCTGCTGCCCTGCCACAGGCAACACGAACAATAACCAGCCTATCATCAAAAACGTCTTCATACAACTTCCATTTTACAAATTACTCGTCTCTCATCGCCTCTACCGGATTTACCTTAGATACTTGATAAGCAGGCCACCACGCGCTAAACACCGAGAACAAAACCATGATAACAAAGGTTATCCCTACGGCCATCACGTGTACCGTCGTCCATTCATACACGAAACAGAACAGCAAGATTCCCGGCAATGCCGCCATCACGCTCAATATCAAACTCTCCAAAACAACAAGACTCACCAAACGGTTTCTGGTTGCACCAACAACCACACGTAAAGCAAACTCCACTTTCCGCTTTTTAGAATTTAACCAAAACAACCCGAAAGTCCCGATAAAAGCGAAAAGCAATAAGAAACTCGTGGGAACAACCTGCATCACGATGCTGGAAACCGTGTCATACATGGAGCCTATTTTTGAATCTTCCATACTAGAACAAGTTTGTACAGCCTTATTTGCCAACCCCATACGCTTAAACTCTCTACTGAAACAAGCGTGGAATTCATCTTCAAATCCCGGTTTAATTTTAGCACAACATTCATTGTATCCATATCGCGACACTATCTCTTTAGGAACAATGATTGACTCCGGACTATCCGCAAACACACTTTGCTTTATTCCGGCAATAATACCCACAACCGTAAACGTGTTTCCCATCTGCAACTTCCGCCCCATTGCGTCATGCCATCCTAATTTATCCATCAATTGACGACTGACAATGGCCGGATAGGAACCGTCTTCTAAAGTTCCTTCGATTATCCACGTTCCCTCTTCCAACTCCAGATTGAACACTTTTTCTGCCGCTTTATCCGCAAATCTCACAATAACCCCGACAGCCTTACCATCCGCTCTCACGGTATCGCCATACATTTCGACATAATATCGGTGCGACCGCAAATAAGGAGCAAGCCCCACACTCTCGGTTATCGCTTCTACAAACGGCTCTTTTCGCATTTTTTCAATAATAACATCCATACAACGAGCAACTTCCGACTGTTCCTCCCGACTCATACCTTGTCCGCCGCCACCACCATGTAGCATATACCCGAAAAGTATCACGTTATCCGTGTTTAACAAACCCGGTTCCCTGTATTTACTAATCGCTTCAAATAACGACACCAAACTCACCATCAAAATAATAAATATCAACACCTGTTCAATCAACACCCCGGTATATTTTCTCCGGTTATACCAAAGTATTTTTAATATATGTCGTATCATTTTGAACCTCCTTTCAACATAATATTAATATTACTCTTAGCTATCATATACGCCGGTATACCGCCGGACAAAAGCGTGAACAACAGAGCAAGAGGAAACACTCCACATAGAACAACGAAGAAATCCAAATTCTCGACTAGAGAAACCTGTCCATCTTCTCCACTATTGAAAAATAATATACTTATCCCATCCGCTATCGGGAACGTCAGACACACCCCTAAAATCGCTCCAATAATTACCAGTATGGATATCTCCGTCATTACCTGCACGAACGAATCGAATATACCAGCACCCAAAGCTCGCTTCAAAGCAATCTCTGTCGTATAATTATCCACGTTAGCCATATTCAACGTGACAATATTTATTGCCGGTATCATCAACAGTAAAAGAATAGCAACGGGTATCCCGTAAGAATATAAATCAATACCAAAATTATAAATTCGTTCTTCTTGAAAAGTATATAACTTATCCGGCGTCATATTCACCTCGATATGAATCATATCCCAATATTCTTTGATCGCCGCGGCAACATGTTCTTTAGCACTTTGGATAGAAATATCCCTAGGGAATAAAACACCCAGATCATAATACCCGAATCCCCGCGGAGAAAAACTATTAAAAACATAAGGAACCCAAATCCCATCCGCTTGTATCGCGGTAACAGAATAAGTACTTACAACGCCAATTACAGTGTATTCCCGACCTTGAATATCCATTTTCTGCCCGATAGCTTCACCTTTCCTAAAAAATTTATTCGCCACATCTTCCCTCACCACCGCGTAAGCTGCTTTGTTTTGACATTCCTCTTCCGTGAAAGCCCGTCCTTCAATAAAATCAAACTGATTTATCTTCCAATATCCCCCATTTACAAAAGCAAAATAAGAATTCTTATATATATCATTTGCCGACACCTCACCCGAACTATAATAATACATGAAATAATCTTCCTTGTTTTTTATTTTTTCCATCAACCAAGAAGTACTTCCTGCATAGATTCCTCCTATATCCTCTCCTTTTACATTATTGAAACGACTAAACACAATCACCCTTTTCGCATTAACGAAAGGAGCTTTACTGGCAGTCACATCATACACGAGTTGTAGTACTATAACAACAAACACGAACGTAAACGCCGTACCAATGATACAGAACAAAGCATAAGCCTTATTATGCATGATACTGTACACCGCCGATTGGATATAATTCTTCAATTTATTCATAATCGCATATTTTAATTATTCTTCCCGCATCGCCTCTATCGGATTCACCTTAGATACTTGATAAGCAGGCCACCATGCGCTAAACACAGAAAACAGCATCATCACCGCGCAAGCCGCTCCCAACGCCATCAAATTCTCCATCGAAAACGGATACACCCAACAGAACAAGATGCATCCCGGAACCAAAGCTATCAAGGTCAATAAAACACCTTCCAAAACCACAAACCGGAACAATCCCCCACACGTTGATCCCACAACCAACCGCAAAGCAAACTCTTTCCGTCGCTTTGACGAGTAAAGCCAAAACAAACCGAATGTGCCGATAAAAGCAAACACTAACAAAAAAATAGTAGGCACCCCAATTGCAAGCAACGTAATAAAAGTGTCTTGCATATCATTAACTTTCCACTTTGCAACATCCCCAATCCACAACATCACATTATCTTTTCCCATCATCTTATCTACCTCTTTTTGTATCAAATCCCGAAAAGCATCTTCTTCTCCTTCCTTAACTCGCACCGCGTATTCCGCTCCATACCCATTTTGATACGGCACATACATTGACATAATCAACATCGGAGGAGAAGGAAGCAATACCTCCTGTTTAATCCCGGCAACAATTCCCACCACGGTAAACTTCATTCCTCTGAAATATATTTTTCTCCCCATCCCCGTTGTCCAGCCAACCTCATCTATCAATTGCCGAGTAACCACCACGGGAAAACTTCCATCCTCCAAGCACATATCATCAGTCAGCCACTCTCCTTCTTCCATCCTTGGAGAAAAAACTTTTTGCATATGCCCATCCACTTGTTTTATAAAGACTTTCATTTGTTTCCCCTCTATTCGAATAGAATCCCAAGGATTCATTTCTTCCGGTCGGGAATAGGGAGTCAAACACATACTTTTCCCAATAGCCTCCACGCAAGAAGCATTCCGTATATCTGCTACAATTCTATCCATCTTTCGCTCTACCTCCTCTGGCGACCAAGGTTCAGTCGGTGACAATGGAAATAAAGCCAACTTTAACGTATTATCAGTATCCAACATTCCGGGAGAATAATACTGACTCATATTTTTTCCCACGATAGTAAAACAAAATAATAGTACTATAAACACGAATACTTGTTCTAAAAGCATTCCTCCATACATCCTTTTCTGATTCAACATTAATGTAAAAATATGTCTTATCATTTCGCACCTCCTTTCAACATTTCCATAATAGAGTGTTTAATGGCTAACCAAGCCGGAATACCACCGGACAATAGCGAAAACAACAACATCAAAGGCAACACACTAACCAAAAGAAGCGTCCAATCCAATTCCGGCAATAACGTCACCTCTCCAATTGCACTATTCAATGAAACCCATTTATCAATCCACCTGCAAATAGGAAAAGTTAATAAAATTCCCCCTAACGTTCCAAGCACCACCAACAACAAATTCTCCATTAAAACGAACAAAAACGCTTCCTTTTGAGTTGCCCCCAACGCCCGCTGTAAACCTATTTCACAATTTCGAAGACTGGTATTAGCCATACTCAATAAAATAATATTCAATATCGGTATAAGCAACAATATAACTAAAATCGCACCTACCCCCGTCAATAACAAATCCCCGCCATATTTTCTTAACATCGCTTCTTCCACCGTACAAATCTCTTTCATTGAAGTACTTTGTTCTATATTATAATAGGCTTTTCCATATAACTGGAAAGCACCGGTTATACTTTTCATCATGGCATCTACACTCGTGTTCTCCGGGTAAAGAACATACGAACTCACGTAATCATTACCTGTCGGAATATATTTATTGAATTTTTCAGGAACCCACAAAGAAACAGCCCCTCCTTCAGCAAAGGCAGAAACATCTGCCACCACACCTGTGACCTTATAAGTTTCTCCTTGAAATTGAATCTCCCGCCCGATAGCCTTACCATCTCTAAAAAACTTTTTTGCCCAACGCTCGCTCACTACCATACAAGGCACTTGCATCTCTCCATCTGTAAACGGATGACCTTGAATAAATTCAAATTGGAATACATCCCAATAAACTTTATCTATAAAAAGAACGCCGTAATCATAATTCCGCCCATTCACCTTAACACTCGTAGATTGAAACTGATAACACGTGTAACACTCATAGCCTTTGGCATTATTCATCAAAGTTCGAATGTCAGAGCGATTCAATCCTTTCACCGGAAGACCACTCTCGTTCTTTAAAACTATCGGAAGACTCACAATCCGTTCTGCTGCAACATTCGTGGCAGAATTCCCCATGATCACGTTCGTCACCTGCAACAATATCGTGATAAACACAAACGTCAACATCGTCCCGAACACGCAAAATCCCGCATACGCTTTGTGGTGCATAATATTATACCAAATCGGTTTAAGATAAATTCTCAGCCTTCCCATAATTTTCTCCTTTACATTATTACTCTTCCCGCATCGCCTCTACCGGATTCACCTTTGCGACCTGAAATGCCGGCAACCAAGCACTGAATGCCGAAAACAAAATCATCACTCCCACTGCCACACCAAATGCCGATAAATTAACGATTGAAAACGGATACACCCACCAAAACAACACACACACCGGAATCAGAGCCAGTAACGTAAGCAAAATACCTTCTAAAATCACGAACCGGAACAACCCCCGTGAAGTCGATCCCACCACCAACCGCAACGCAAACTCTTTCCTTCGTTTCGAGGAATACAACCAAAACAACCCAAAAGTCCCGATAAATGCAAACACCAACAAAAATCCGGTAGGGATAAGTAAGCCCGTCAACAATACAAAATCAAACTGCAAATACAAATCTTTTATTTTCTTCAGCTCCACGATTCCTAATCCTTCTTTCCCTTTCTCGAAAATCTTATAAAATTCTTTGTACAAAAAAATACGAAAATTAGCCCGTTCTCCTTCTTTCACCAATGCAGAATACTCGAAGTGCCATGAATTTAGACAAAAAGGTATGATCAATGTCGGACGGGATGGTTCCATCGGCATATGTTTAAATCCTGCAAGAATACCAACTACCGTAAATTCATAACCGGAATGATTCAACTTTTTACCGATAGCATCCGTCCAACCCGCTTCATCTGCAAATTGACGGTTAATCACCGCCGGCCATGAACCATCCTCTAAAACTCCTTCTTTCAACCAACTTCCTTCGTCTAACATCGGCTGAAAAACAATCATAGTATTTTCATCAGCAGATTTCATAAAAGCCTCTATTTTACCCTTGCCGACGTACACGGAATCCGTACGATAATCCTCCTCACCACGCAAATAAGGTATAAATTGACTTGTCTTTGCCACCGCGATCACGGAAGGGGAACTTTCCAACCGTTTACGTAAACTCTCCAACTTTTCCATCTCATCATCCTTATTGAGTTTACTGTTTTTATCACGTGAATAATCATAGAAATAGATCACGTTATCCGTGGATAACATTCCGGGAGCCCGATACCTCTGTATAGCTTCTCCCACAGCTATAAAACAATAGAGAAGCACCACGAACACAAGCATTTGTTCCACAAACATCCCTCCGTAACTCTTTTTTTGATTACGGAACAAAACAAATATATGCTTCAACATTTTGAACCTCCTTTCAACATATCCACGATAGACCGTTTCACGTTCAAATAAGCCGGAATCCCACCGGATACCAAAGAAAACAATACTGACAACGGTAACACGATCAATAAAACAATCATCCAATCAATCTCGGGAAGTACCATCGAACGTCCGACTATACTATCCATAAAAAACAACCCGTCAATATATCGGCAAACAGGAGTCACCAAAATAATTCCACCCAATGTCCCGATAAGAATCAATACCAGATTCTCGGATAAAATAGCCATAAATGCCGTGAACCGATTTGCCCCCAAGGCTCGTCTTAACCCGATCTCAGAAGCCTGCACGCTATTGTTCGCCATACTCAACAAAATAATATTCAACAAAGGAATAATTAGCAATATAAAAAGTATTCCTCCCAATCCCATCAACAACAAATCCCCGCCATTCATATTTATTGAAACCTCTTTTAAAGTACTAAATTCTCTAACTCTGACATTATCCCAATTTTGCATCCGTGTCCATATATCAAAACCATGTTTCAAATTTCTCTTCATTATTTCGACCGACACATCTTCCGGAAACAATACATAGGTCTCCACGAATCGACTACCAGTACTAATATACTCGTTGAAATGTTCCGGAAGCCACACGGAAACCCTTCCCTCAATTGAGAACATAGAAACATCAGCAACTACCCCCAGTATCTTATAAGTCGTCTCTTGAAATTCAATCTCCTTTCCAAGAACATCATCCGTGGCAAAATACCTCTCTGCAAAGCTTTTATTCACTATTGCATACGGTTGGTGAGATTCCTCTTCCTCCCATGATCGACCTTGAACAAAGTGGTATTGCAAAACATTCCAATAATTCGGCTCCACGTATTCAGCCCCATTATCTATATACTGGCCGTTCACCAAAATATTTCCCAACTCGAAATGAGTACAAGCATAACAATCATATCCCACCACATTGCTCATGATAGACGCTACATCCTCTCGCCGACAACAACCTATACATTCCCCTTGCTTATCATACACGTAAGAATTTATATATAAAACCCGTTCCGGATCATCCGTCGGCGGCGTATTCCCCACGATCACGTTCGTCACCTGCAACAATATCGTGATAAACACAAACGTCAACATCGTCCCGAACACACAAAATCCCGCGTATGCTTTGTGGTGCATGATATTGTACCATATCGGTTTAAAATAGATTCTTAACTTCCCCATATATTTTTATTTTAAAGCCACTATCGATTTACTTTAAATCTAATAAGCCGAATAACACGCCTCCTTCACCCTTCTCATAACACCAGCTTTCCATCAAACAAACGTATGATTCGTCCCGTTTCCCGTGCCAATTTCTCGTCATGAGTCACCATCACGATAGTTGTTCCCTCTTGATTCAAGCGAATCAGAATATCCATGATCTCCGCTCCCATTTTACTGTCAAGGTTACCCGTCGGCTCATCGGCAAAAATTACTTTCGGTTGTCCGATCAAGGCTCTTGCAATTGCCACGCGCTGGCACTGACCACCGGACAATTGCGAGGGGAAATGTTTCAACCGATGTGACAACTCCACCTTATCCAATATCTCCAAAGCCCTTTTTTTATCCTCCGAATGGGAAGTTCCCCGGCGGTACAGCATGGGTAATAAAACATTATCCAAGACATTCAACGAGGGAATCAAATGGAAACTTTGGAATATAAAACCCAACTTCTGGTTTCGTATCCGTGCCATATCCTTGTCGTACAGTGAATCCGCCCGCACATTATCAATAATCACCCAGCCGCTCGTCGGCTTATCCAACAGTCCCATGATATTCAACATCGTACTCTTCCCGCAACCGGAAGGTCCCATGATAGCAACAAATTCACCCTTTTCCACCGTCAGATTAATATCTTCCAATGCCCGGGTTTCTACTTCTTTCGTGTAAAACGTTTTATTAATATTTTCCAAGGTTATCATACGCGTTCAGTTTTAGTTATTATTACGCTACAAACTTAGATAACCTCATCCTAAAGAAACGTCTAAAAGTATTGTAAAAGTATTGTAATTTTCAGTAGTACTAATTGAAGAAAAGTTACCTTGGTAACCGAATTTGCTAATCTATTATTAGGATAAATCATTCCAAATAGCTATCTTTACGTAGTGCAAAACAAGATATCATGACAAAATGCGATAAAAGTTTTCGAGGAAAAGAAAGTTCGTACCGTATGGGATAGTGACAAAGAGGAATGGTATTTCTCTATTGTGGATGTAGTGGCTGTCTTAACGGATAGTCCAACCCCCAAAAAATACACTCGTCTGACGGGAAAAATTACATGACGGATGTCGCTGATACCGAACAATTATTCCGGTTAATACAATCCATTCCTTCGCCTAAAGCAGAACCATTCAAGTTATGGATGGCACAAGTCGCCAAGTGATAATTTCATGTCCTTGCAAAATCAACTTGAAATAATTACTTTTACCCCGTCGTCTAAACAGCATACTTTCACCGGCCATTTATTGTAAACTTGTTGGAACGACACAATAAAGGTGTATATGAAGCATGATTTAAGGATAATAGGATATATCACATTCGCAATATTCATATTGTTGTGGATCAACCAGCTATTTTCCGGAATCAAACTATACGAGAACGAGAAAACACAGTGGAAAATACACGTGGACTCCATCATTGACAATAACATCAAGGCATTGTCACTATCGGACATCCATCCCGACCCTGTCCCCACCTTTGTACAACTGGACAGCCTTCTACACGGAAGCACGCATTACCCCGTTCATTTTGTTATTCAACAAATAGACAGCAGTGGTTTGGAACTTTTTCACTATTCCCGCAACAGGGAAAACACAGCGAAAATGATTCACGCTAAAGCCTACCCGATAGCGGACACACCCGGCGAAGTTCTGCTTGTTCACTACAACTTCCCGTTCGCGTACCTGCTGGAAAAATCATGGCAGGATATGCTTGCCATCGTGGCTCTGACCTTGTTGCTCGTGTTCGGGTTACTATACTTGTCACACGCCCAGCAACACCTGTCCCGATTGCAGGAACAAATGATAAAACAAGTAGTACACGACTGGAAAACCCCGCTAAGCAGTATTTCCACGCTTGCCGAACTTGTCGAAAGAAAATCCATCGCCCCGGAAGACGAACAAGGTTTAAAGAAAATCCACCTTATACAGGAAGAAGCCAACCGTTTAAAAATAGGCTCTCAACAATTATTGAAAACATTAAGCGGGCTCGCTCATCTTCAAATCAACAGAAGTGAATTCAACTTAAAAGATGAATTACTCGCCCTGCTCGAAAAACAACGCCTCGCGAACCACGGGCAAAAAGACCTTCAACTGCAATTGCGCTACCTCGTGGAATCGGAAACCGCGTATGTTTCCCATTTCTACCTGCTGGGAGCAATCCAGAACCTACTCGATAATGCTGTAAAATACAGTGGTAAAGCACCTCACGTCACCGTCATTTGCTATCAGAAAAGAGGAACCCTCGTTATCGAAGTCAGGGATAACGGCGTCGGAATACCTAAAAAACAACAGAAACACATATTCAATAAATATTATCAAGTCAATAAAGGAGAGCCTGCCCACGGGAAGAAAGGATACGGCTTGGGACTCAATTACGTCTACAACGTGGTGAAAGCCCACAAAGGCAAAATCACGGTAAACAGTACCCCGGGAAAAGGTTCTACATTCACTATATACATTAGCAAATGGAGGAAAAAATAAAAATACTATATGCCGAGGACAACGCCACGGCGGCGGCGGTATACACGGAAATACTGGAAGAAGCGGGATTCTCCGTGAAAGTCGCCCCGGAAGGTAACGAGGCGTGGCGCTTATACGAAACGGGAAAATGGGATCTGCTACTGCTTGACATGGATTTACCGGGGAAAGACGGGCACGAACTCATCCGCCTTGTCCGTGAAACCGGCGATCAAGTACCCATCGTTATCCTCAGTTCCGCCAATCACAATCACGCCCTGTACGAGGGGGCTGACGATTATCTTGTCAAAGGTTGCAGCGTTGACGAGGTGCGGGCGCGTATGGACAAGGCCATTGCCAGAACCCGCCGTCTGAACAAAGAACAAGAACAGGGACTTTTCCACCTGTCCCCCACCACCACTTTCAACAAAAACAATCGCCTGCTCGTCATCTCCGGCAAAAAGGAAGAGTTGAAAGGCATGGAAGCCAAAATACTATGGTTATTCTGTTTGCGTATCAACGAAGTAATCTCCACGGTAGAAATGTGCGAAACCCTCTGGAACATTTATTCCACCGACAAAGAGAAATCGCTCACCCGGTATGTCTGCCTGCTGAATAAAAAACTAAAGGCAGATAAAACCATCGCGATACAAAATGAATTTGCCACGGGCTATAAACTCGTGAACGAATTATAGTCCCCCTGCCCTTCTTTTCTCCGGGCAGGGGAAATATTTTACTTTTTCGCGTTTTCGTCAATAGACTTCAAGAAAAGGCGTTGCAACAATTCTTTATCAATAGAATCCTCGTTATTTTTGCCTAATTCCTTGTAAAGAGCATCCAAATACTCAGCTCCTTTCAGTTCCAGAACAATATAATTCGTGTATTGTCCGGTTTGCTCATCCTGTGTCCAACGGTCGAATACAATAGTAGCCCCCACCAAAGTCTTTTTCACCGTTACTTTCGTCTTGTCCTGAAGCAAAGATTTGGACGCGGACGACATCCCCTCGGACAGCACCGTGGTGTATTCTTCAACGGTAGCCTCCACGGTTTTAGACAACATGGCAGCCAATTCAGCGGAAGCCATCATCTGTGCTTTCTTCCGGGCAGAAGCCTCGCTGTCGGACTTCCCGGAACCCCATCCGCGAAGCACACCGTTGCCGCTGACATATTCGGAACCGGGCATGATAAAAGTGGATACGGGAGATGTTTCCTGTACTTTCTTCGATGAGCCGCAACCGACTAACGAGAAAAACAGAACTAAAAATATTACCCACAAGGCATAATGTTTCATAATCTTACATTTTAATTGATTTTTAATTTTTTAATCCGGTCCGGTAATTCACGGTTGACACGTTTCATAACTTCCCGCACACACATTGAAATAGTTTCTTCCGCAGACTTACTGATAGGTACCAGAACTTTCACGCGATTCACCGAATAGTTTAGTAACATCTGCTGATTCTTGTTATTATAAATCTTGAGAACGAGTGTACAATAACACGCGTTCAAATCATAAATACCACCGGTAACCGTTTCCCCCATCTCCATTTTTGTTGACAAATCGACAAAACATTGTGGAGCATCCGGGTCTTCCGACAGCGTGAAATAATTGTTGGTCAATAAACTGCTGATATGGCGTTCACATCCTTCCAAGTCATTATCGTTGACATACAAGTAAGCCGTGATCGGGGCACTTTTCAACAGAATAGAAACCTTGGCAGCCGGCCACGTTTGATTTTGTAACAGCCGGCGATACGCTTCAGGAAGAGCGTCCGTGAACGACTCGTCAATAGAAACGCGTAACTCCTGCACATCTTCTTTAGACGTGATATTCGTCACGTAAAATTCAGCCGTCCCCGTGTGATCCGTCTGTATGGCAGGCGACACGGCACCGCTACCGGACACGAACGACGCTTTCAACTTCACATTGGGAACAACAACGCCATTCTTTGAAAGACACCCGGCAATAGGCTCAGCAACCGCCTTGAAAGCCTCCCCTTCCACTTGAACGACATTCGTGGTAATAGCCATACCGCTGAATACATTCATGTAGGCATTGTAAAGTTCAACGGGAACATTTACAGACCTTCCCCCCTCGTCCGTCGTCAAATCCATAAACACCCACGGTTCCGCGGCTTCAAGTCCTTTACCGTAAAGCTGGACGGCTTGCGTGAGATTCATGGCTTCTTCCGCGGCACGTCCCTTTTGCAGGTAATCCATACCCGTTTTTATCGCCTGCTGCCTGCGTTCCTCCGCCTTCCGGGCATACACGTTTTTATCCAGAACATAATACACGTAGTATTTTTGTCCGGATTGGTAGGTATCCTTCAACTCCTGCCCTTCTATCCAAGCCACCAGCGAACCGTGAATCTTGTCCTCGAACATCTCGCGCGACTTCCCGTCTACATCCACCCGATGTAAAAAAGAATTATTTTCAAGTTTTATCGCTATCTGTGAAACAATGTCCAACAGAGCATTTTGAGTGGCCTTTTTCATGTAGTCGGTTTCTGTCAGCGATGCCATGCCTATGCCGATATACATATCCGGCGAAGTCGGACGCTTGTTTACCCATTCGGGTTCCTGCGCTCCGGCTTGAAAAACACCGTACACGGAAAGCAACAAGCTTAAAATAATCTTTCGCATAATCCTTTTCTTTTAACTGTTATTACTCTCTACAAATCCAGCATCAGCAAAATCGTGCCGCCCTCGATACGATAAGAGGCGGAAACACCCTGTTCTTTGAGTTGCCGTCCCAGTTGACCGGCGAATTTGTCCGCGGTCATTTTGTAACCGTTCTCGTCTTGCATAGGAATCATGACATAATCAAATATAGCCGACTCTCCCATAATACCCTGCATATGATAATCCCCTTCAAAAGCGTTACGATCCAACCAATTCTGGATAAAATCCAAAATCCGCTCTCCATTAGAGCAGGAAGCATCGTTCAAGGAACTTATAGAACTTCCGCTAATGGATATTTGCAAAACGACACGTGCCGGCTGAGAATAATTCTTAACAATCTGTTCCAAGAACTTCGGAAGATTGTCCTTAACGGCATGAGAACACAAAACATCCGTGGCTCTGGTACGGAAACGATTCGTCCACCCATCTTCCGATGCCCAGATAGTTCCGCTTGCCGTTTCGTAAGCCTTCATTATCAATGATACGCGGGCATCCTGTTCCGTGACATCCTTTTTCATATCCACGGTGACATACACATCCGCACCCGACGACAGCAAAAGCTGCTTATCATTGGAATCCGCCGCACCGGCATTGTCCTCGTATTGCATACGCCGTTTCATCGCGTCGATAGTCCCCTGCAAATCCCTCGTTTTAATATCACAATCTTCAAACCCTTTCTGCACGGCAGCCACGGCAACACGAAGATCATAGTCATTCTCCAGTATGCTTTGAAAACTTTCGCCTTCCTTCTTGTAAGGAACAACAATGATTGTGGGTTTAGGCAGGCGGGGTTTAGGAGTTTCCGCCACCATCTGGTCATAACCCGTGTTCTTCCTCACGTCGTTTATCAATTGGCGAAGGCGCAACGTGACACGCGTCGTCCCTTGGTAACGTCCGCCAATCTTCGCGGCCTTGACAGCCTCTTCGGTACGCGCCACATAAGAAGCGTAGCGCGCCTGATTATTAAAGAACGAATTGGTATAGGCCTCGTTAGGCTTGCTAACCAAAGGTTTCCCGTCATTAACACCTTCTACACCTTGAAAAAACAAGGTATAGATAAGTGATTTTATAGCGTCTGTTTCAATCCCTTTTTTATTCTCAGCCGCCCCCGCGGAAGAAAAAACAGCTTGTGTCCCGTTATCCGATTCCAAAGAAACAATCTGAAGATAATCCTGAGCCTTTACTGAAATTACACCCCCGAATAATAGTACACAAAATAGGCTAATTATTTTTTTCATAGCTGACTATTAAAATGATAATAAAGGCGCCACCGTAGATTTAATCTTTAGAGCTTGTTTCTTCTGTGCCGCTTCATCCAGTGCTTGAAAACTTTCCATCGCGGCAAACACTCGCTTGTCCCCTTGCACCACCTTACACTGCGACATGGTTCCGTCTACCACTTCTTCCACTCTTAACCGCCCCACTTCGCTGTAAGTCGTGCGACCGGCTCTTACGCTGGGCGACAAAACGGAAAAATAATCTCCCTTCTTAACCCCGTGTTCAGCCCCCAAATCAATGTAACACTTTACCAATTTATCCTTCTTCACCTCATAGTCCAAAGGGATAACTGTACCTTCCAACGGAAATTCCTTGATCAGGAAATCCTGAATATCACTGGAAATCATATTAACGGCACTGGCAATTGCCTTTTCTTTCGAATCCGACATATCCAAAAGTTTACCCACGGTACCGCCTATCCCCGAAGGTGAATGATCGAACGCTTTGGTTGCAACAGTCGTTGACGTGGTAACTTCCGTCAACGTGACAGAATAATTCAATACACAAGTGTACATCGTCTTGCCGTCTTTTTGTTCGGATTTCACGGAACAACCCAATACATTCCCGCTCAAGATATAATCATGGGCGGCGGCAGACATGGTTTGTGTACGGGCTTTTTCATCTCCCATCGCTTTCTCGTCGGAACGGCGTTCCTCTTCCTTTTTAAGAGAGCTTTCAACATCCCGGTCTACCAACTCGAAACGCTTTGTCTTGCTGAGGGCATCAATCACCGCCTGACGAACTTTATCGCCGTCCGCTTTCGATACTCCATTCGCTTCCGTGAAATACTCCACGTACAAACGCGGTTTCTTAACTTCCTGAGCTTGAACTGCAATTGCTACAACACAGAACAAGGCAACACTCAAAACAATTTTT
The DNA here is from genome assembly GCF_014287455.1 of Butyricimonas hominis. Lineage (NCBI taxonomy): Bacteria > Pseudomonadati > Bacteroidota > Bacteroidia > Bacteroidales > Odoribacteraceae > Butyricimonas > Butyricimonas hominis. Next base: position 326,720 of record NZ_JACOOH010000002.1, on the reverse strand, counting down.
AACATAGCGCCAATTTTAGTCATTAGTAAATTCTATTAATATGTTTTTTTTATTTTCATTTCAATTTCGCTTTCGCGTCTTCATTTCCCATATCGGCAGCTTTCTTAAAATTCTGCCGTGCCATCATCGCATTGGCAGCCACTTTACCGCAGCCGCTTTCATAAATCCTACCCAGCATATAATAAGACGTCGCGCTGCCGGACTTCTTGAAAAGGCGAATGGCTTCAATCCCCTCCTTCTTATCATAAGCCGCCATTCCGGCATCATAATCAGCATCTTTCTTCGCCACCACGGGTTGTTCCGCCTTTACCGCCGGTTTTTCCGTTTTCGCCGGAGTTGTGACCTGTGGTGCGGCTTTCTGTTCCACTGCCGGAGCCGCTTGTTTAGAAACCGTCTGTTTTTGTTCCGTCGGGGGAACAGAAGCCGTTTCTTTGGAAGAATTATCTTTCTTGCCAAAAACGAAAAAAACGCCAATCACGACAAACACGATAACAACCGCAGGAAGCCACTTGTTTTTCCCTTTGCTTGTCGAACGAGGCAGAAGAGGTTTGTCCCCGGTTAAAGCTCCCACGCCTTTTCCGGCTATTTCCGCTTGCTGAACGGATTGTCCCGTGAATGTTGCAGCACCCCCAACCAAGGGTTGTACAGCCTTATCCACCGGTTTGTACAATTCATTCATCTCCTCCTCGATAGCCTCTTTCGAGTCCTCCACGTCCAACTCTCTCGCCTTCTGATTCATCATCTGCCGTCCGGCAATACCAATATTCCCGTTCGTCGTCAAGAGCAATTGCTGAAAAGCGACACTGTATTCATTCACGGACTTTTTCTCGCACTCCACGCAACGATTCTTGTTCTTCACCTTGCAGTCAAAACATATCTGTTTGCCGCATTTCGGACAACGAGCGTGTTTCTCCCCGAAAGGATTCCCGCATACCTCACAATATTCAATCTCCCCCTTTCCCATCACTATCGTCGTGTTATTATGGACGGTAGCAGAATTATCCACATGAGAGGTATTGACATTAGTATGTGTGGTTGAAGTTTTATTGATGCCCCCGGTAACGTTTGCCCGCGCCCCCGCGCCGATGATAGATCCCTCCGTGTCCGAAGGCTTGACCTCGTTCAAAACCGCCTCTGCCGCAACATGGTCTTTATCCGGATCACACGGTACCTCTGCCCCGCAATCCTGACAAAAACGTTCATCCGTTTCCATTACCTGACCACATTCCGGACAATATCTCTTTTTGCTCATAATCTCGTATTTTTAATTCATTTTTTTTCTTTAAACTCGTACAGCACATAGGACTAAACAGACTCGTCGGCAACGGGAGGTTCTACCGGTTGCGAAAAAACTTCCGTTCCGTCATCCAATAGAATAGATGTTACACAAAAACTCCCTGTCGCTTCCTCCGCGTTTCCGGAAATCCCGACCCGCATCCCGTCATAAGGGATAAAAAAAGGATCCCCGGCAGGTAAAATGCCAACCCGATAGAGTTTATACGTCCTGCCGTCATCTCCTTTCAGAACCGCTCTCACGCCTTCCGACTTCGACCCGACATGCTGCAAACGACACTCTATGATTCCATGAATTATTGTCATATCCTTAACTCTTTGAAATGAGAAATTCTTTTGCTATACCTCGGCTCCGCAATCCTCGCAAAACTTGATTCCGGCTTCCAACTGCTTCCCGCATTCCGGGCACACGACAAAAGCAACCGTTTTCGCTCCCGCTTGCCGTGCTACCTGTTCCGACTCCGCGTTCTGCCGCGGGTGAGCGGGTGCGTTACCGCGGGTGCTATAATCCAACGCGCGGTCGTAAGCCGTATCCATCCGTCCCTCCTGCCGCAGAATACGCTCATCGCGTTCACGCAACTGACGGTCTTTTTCCTCCATCTTTTCCCGTGTCCGGCTATCCCGCTCCTCCGCTTTCTGGGCTTGAATCCCACCGGTCATGGCCATCACGTCACGCATCATCCCGAACATCTGACTCTGATTATCGCGGTGCTCGGCATCACGGGACGCACGTTCCGCTTCCAGACGCGCATCCAACTCACGCCGTTGGGCTTCCAGACGCTCGCTCGCTTCCCGTTCGGCATCCGCGCTATACCTGTTCTCGGCATACGCCACGGCAGCATCGCCACCGCTTAACGCCCACACCTTCTCGTCGGAAAGTTCCTTGGAGTTCTCCCACTTCAGACGTTCCAACTCTTCGGCACTCTTCAAACGCGTTTGTTCCAGTTCCGCCTCATGCCGGCGCTGATTTTCTTTTCCTTCTTCCTCCCCCTTTTGCATCGCCATGAACTGTTGGAATTGGGTATCGTCATCCTCCCGTTCCATATCGTGCATACGCTTGACATCCTGATAGTCCATATCACGGCTACGCTGTTCCAAATCCAAATTAGTTTCGGCAAGCGTACGCTGTTTTTCAACTTCTTTATAGAAACGGCTGTCGTCATAATCGTCACGTAAACCGGTCAACTCGAGTTCCTTCTTGATAATCACTGCCGCCTTGTCAGCTTCACCTTCCAGACGAACACGCTCGAACTCGATACCGTCACGAAGTTGCATCATCTGGAATGCCATCCCCCGCTGGTAGCTGTTCGTTTGCAACTGATCCTGAAGCGCATACACTTCATCTTCACGGATCAAGCCCGTCTTGGCCAATTCCGCTAAAGCCGCATTACGCTCGTCATCATTCTGCGCCTCACGCACGATACGCTCGTTTTTCAGGAAATATTTGAATTTTTCCACTTCATCCTCGTGCAACAACCGGTCATGATTGATCACTTCCAATTGCTTGTCCAAATCCAAATCGGACGAGGCTTCATGCAACCGTTGCGCGTTCACGGTATCGGACAATCTATTCTTGAATTCATTGGAACGACGCAGGTAATCCAACTCTTTCTCTGAAAGATACAATTCACGACTCAACGCCCTGAAACGATCCAAATCCTCGTTCGCCGCCGAAATCTCCACGATACGCACGACCGACACACCGAAGAACGCCTCGGCGGCAACCGCGTTAATCTTGTCTTTTAACATCGAGTGAAGTTCCTTCGGGATACGATTGGAAGAGAGTTCCACGTCATACAACGCATCTTGGAGTACCGTACGGACGGTATCGGTTATCTCGTCCACGATAAACGCCGTGTTCAGCACCTGCCGCTCCGTCAAATAGTGAATGATAAACCGTTCCGGGTCTGAAATCTTGAAATAGGCATTCACGCCCAATTCCATATCGAGATACCGGGTCTGAATATTCATCGGGGTAAAATCCTTGTACCCGTCAATCTGCTGCTGTTTGGAACCAATGAGAAGCGGAAATGCTTTGTCCAACAAAATGATAATTGAAAAAGCCGCTCCCCGCTTCGCATTTTCTTGAATCACATTCTGCTGCTGCCGGTAAAGTTCCTCCCCGGTCTTATCTCCCTCCTCCCGCTTGCGGCTTTTAAATAAATTGACAATAAATTCCCATCCTTTCCGCAAATTTCTTCCCGCATTATTAATCGCTTGTTCCGATGAACCCGTAAAATCATAAGTACCGCCGCTGATAGAAGCGATAGTGCGCCCGTTAGCCCGGATATATGCTGTTGTTCCTTCCGGTATGATAATGCCTTGAATCTTATTATAAGAGTCAAATTCCGCCTCACTGATCACCCGGGCAACTTGCCCCGGTTGTATATTCCAATAAATACGCCCCTTCACCGTATTCAAGTCGGACGCTTCCGGTTGCGGTGAAGCCGGTGCTTTTTCCGCCGGAACCATTCGATGGCCGCATTTGGTACAAAACTTGGTCCCCGGTTTCAAGGGAGCACTACATTGAGGACATTCCATCGAGGCCTCTATTTTCTGTCCGCAAGAAGTGCAAAACTTTGCACCCGCACGAAGGACTGTATTACATTTAGGACAATTCATAATATTTCGTTTTACAATCTTATTTTAAATATTTCATTTTGCCGTGTAAACACGCTTGATTTCCCCGCCGACAGTGGTCGTTATGACATAACGGGCAGGTATTTTTCCCTTTTGAGCCTCCATGTCATAATTAAACTGTAATTCTTCCCGCCCGTCTTTATATCGCACCTTGAAAATCCCGTCAACCTCACGCGGTACCACGCCATAATTCGCGTACAGGTATTGATTTATCATCGTATGAATTTGGAGAATATTACCATCAACGGCACTGCGCACCTGTTCCAGAATGGAACCGCTCCTATTCCCCGATTTAATTCTCTCGACAGTACACCCGATTTTAGCGTCTTCGGGAACCAGAGCCTTCTTCCCAAGCCTTTCGCCCTCTGACTTTCCCCCCTTGTAAAAATTCATCGAGAGAGTCGGGTCCCCGAAAAGATTAAATTCCACGATCGTCAAAGCCGAGTATAAACTGCCCTGATCGGTTCCCTGCAACAAAGCACTACGCGCGATAAACAATGCCTGCGCCACGGTATATCCTTGCAAAACGGCATTCATGAAGCAACTGGCGATGATATCCGCCTCGCACAAAGCAACCGTGGAAGGAGTCGCGTTCAAAGAATCCACGGAACCCCAAGCCACCCGCGACGACCCCACGAAAGCCAACGTGTTCGCGGAGAGCGAGGCCAATAACATACTGTGATACCTATCCAACCCGATAAAACGTCCCCCGTAACAAGCCTCGCTGATAACGATATTAGGAGCCAGACAAGTCATCATGTGTTCCGGCTCGATGACCGGATAAGCTCCCTCCCCGCTTTTATGAAGCATGGCTCCGAAATAACCGCGTGACTCCAATCCTTCCCCTCCATGAAGGTTATAATAATACAAAGAAGCTCCCGCGTGGAAAACTTGGCTGACATTCTCCTCCATAACCATGGGAGAAAGAATAAGCCGGTTATAATAACAATCAGCCGGCAAACGACCGTCGAAATTACGCAAATAATTACCGCTCAAAAGATCACCCGCCACGCGGACGGACACATTCTTCCAGTTAGGATCGCATTGCCCGTAAGCCGCGATCATCGGAATACCGTGAGAATTTTCTATATCCCGCTTCAGGTAATCAAGTAAATCTTCGCATGACGCATCCTCCCCAAAAGGCAACCGTCCCACGAAAAAAAGCTGTTCGTACTTGAATATCTCCTGACTTTCAAGTAAAGCAAGCATCTCCTTGCCGTAGGGATAAGCGTAAAGTATATCCGTATCGATACTGTCATCATTACTATCATCCGGGATATAATGACGGACGCACGGCATGGGAATAATATCGCTTCCTCCTATAATAAACAGGTATTGCGATTCTTCCTTTCCCGCCGCTTCTTCCCGTTGATGAACATCCATCAGTATGTCCATATAATCCCACAACGAACTGTCGGCATTTAAACTGACCGTTCTGGCCTTCCCGAAAAAACCGCTCTTCCCGTAAGAATAATTACCGGCATCGACAAGTTTGTATGAAACGCCACACTTCCTTTTCTCCACGATAAATTTGTCAAACACGGCTGTTAAACTTTGCTCGTCAACATCCAGTTTTTCTGCCAGCAAATTCAGATTCGTGAAGAGCAATCCATGAATACCCGCTTCTTTAGACGAGGACGAACCCATGGAATCCTTGTTCATCGTGTGAACGTCCCTCTCCAATTTTGTTCCGCATTCCGAACAAAAAAGCACGTTCCCGTCTTCTATTTTATTTCCGCATTCAGGGCAATACATCGTTATTTCATTTTTTATTTGAGATACTTTTTCTGTCGTTTCGTCACCCCCGAAACATAATTCCGGGCTTCACTCGTGCTCAGACGAGTCGTGAGATGACTGTATAATTGTTCATAATTGCATTCGTTTATCAACGGGATGGCTTTATTCAGGTTCGTTGCTCCCGTGAAAGCCCTGCTCACGTTTCCCGCCCCGGTATTATACCCGGCAATCACGCACAACTTGCGGCAATCGGAATTGGCAACCGACGCGAACTGGTTCGACAAAACACGCAAATAGGCGGTACCCAATTCTATATTATTACGCGGGTTGAAAAGATAACTCCGCGTGGGAATCCACTCGCGCTTGTACACATAGCGAAACGCGTCAAAACCTCCCGACGTCGGGACAAGCTGCATCAACCCGTAAGCCGGAACCCAACTCGTTGCCTCGGGATTGAAACAGGATTCCTGCTCCATCACGGCATAAATAAGTGACGCCTCAATCTGGTAGACGCGCGAAAATTCCGCTACAAGGTCTTTATAAAGAGCCGCGTTTTTCGAGAGATTATCGGCAACAAGGCTCATTTGCACCTGCACCACTTGACGTGCTTCCTTGTTCGTTCCCGTTACCTTGACCGTTTTTTTACTTTGCGCCGCGATAGCTTTCGCGATAGATGCCGTTTCCCCTTTGCCCGACCATTCCTGCTTTTTTTGTTCGGCACGCTCACGAGCCTCTTCCTGTTTACTAGCGAGAGGATTACCATTTCTTTTATCGTCTTTCTCCAGAGTACGCTGTGCCATCGTTTTCCCCGTGTCAACAGTTCGTGCCAGCGAATCCTGCTTCCGATCAACCGTCAGATTTTTCCCCTTCACGGTCGGCACCGGGGGGACAGGACGGGCGGATGTCGGTTTCCTGTCCGTTGAGGCTGACGACGTATCGAATTTATACTTGGAGAAATCGACAAGCCCGTCAAGGATAGGTTTTTGCGTTAAGGCTTCCGATGCGTCAACAGAAGATTGGTAAGGACAGGTCGAACCCCTGCTGTTCAACATCCGTTCTATGGCTTCCGCCAAACGTGCGTTTATCTCGGTAGAATCCGTAACGCCGATATCGTCAAGCGCTATCTCCACGAAAATCTCCCCTTTGTCAAAATCGACAATGGAACGGCTATGATAATCATCACTGTATTCCACCCATTCCGTCCGGGTGTTGTCAATAACACTATCTTCCCCCCATACCTTTTTGATAGAACGGACATAACGAAAATAATCCGCTTTTGCTTGTGCCTCGTATTTCGCGTACTCTTCACGAGCCTGTTTACTATACGCCTCAAAATCAGACGTGATTTGCTTGGCATCTTTCTCGAACTGCACACGAAGCGAATCGGTAAGCGTCTTCGTCGATGTTACCGTCTGTGCATAACCATAAACCACTAAAATCATGATCAAAAAAACAAACACACATTTCTTCATACTCGCAACACATTGACAGTGTAAATATCCATATTAACTATCCGCAAAAACTCACACGAATCGCTCCTGTTCTCCCTTTCACACGCGACACTTCTCTAATTTTACAATAATATCAATAAATTTTTATTCACTGATACACAAAAGTAATTAATTTTTGATTAACACAAAATATAAATACATGAAAATTTGTCGTTATAAATCTTATATTTAAAATTATCACATTTATCGTAATAATATCAGTTTGTGTTTCATTTCTCGCAATTCGCAAAATGTTAAATTGCGATAAACGAAACACTGCATTTTCATCCCTTCACTCACACCCGGCATCCCCCGGACTATACTTAGGCTATGGTTTCCCGCTACCAAGTTCGAAGCATGAACGTAGCATCTTCGAAGCATGAACGTAAACCAGCGTTCATGCTCTGTTAATGATATGAAATTGCAATCTTTTTGATAGAGACCAAGGGTTGAACAGGGGTTATTCACGTGTAATGAAGAGTTATAGCAGTAAATTAGAATCCCCGATCGCAAAAAAGATGAAAAATATTTGCATTCTTCATTTATTCTTTTTTTCTTTGTCCCGATCAATTCAATCTGCGAGGATTGTTTGAATTATAAAGAGGAGTCGAGAGAACAGGCTCATTGAAGCTCCGACAACCTGCAAAAGATTTGCAAGGTGCCAAAACCTGACCTGAGAACCAGGAGTTATAATTTAAGCTGAAGAAAAATGAAAAAAGAAACACCAAACCAGAACAGCAGTTATTGCACCGCCAATTGTAGAAATCTTTTCATCCTCTCTATTGCCATGTCCATGTGTATGCGCTGCATGCGCTAATATCTTTTTTACCCCGGAACTTATTCATTTTAGATTTTTTGATTTTAGATTTATGATTGATCGTTGTGTCATGACTTTTATGACACAAACAACATCTACAATCTAATAATCAGATAGTTGCAAGGCAATTATCTTGAAAAAATCATTATTCAAACATTTATTTATCAAGAAATTGGACAATATCATGGCAAAAACATACGCGGAAATAAACGACAAGATAAAAAAGGGAACGGCAGTGGTTCTGACCGCCGAAGAAGTTTCCGAATTGGCAAAAACACTCTCGCCGAAAGAGATCGCCGAAAAAGTAGATGTGGTAACAACCGCCACTTTCGGGGCAATGTGTTCATCGGGCGCATTCTTGAATTTCGGTCATGCCAATCCCCCGATTCGCATGGAAAAAATCGAATTGAATGGGATACGTGTCAGTGGCGGACTCGCCGCCGTGGACACCTACGTGGGTGCCACGGACTGCAACCCAGAGAACCCGGCATACGGGGGTGCGCACGTTATCGAAGACCTCGTGGCAGGAAAAGAAATCGCCTTGGAGGCTTGGGGAAAAGGAACGGACTGCTATCCCTGCAAACACATTAAAACCCGTATCACGAAAGACTCAATCAACGAGGCAATCCTGTACAACCCGAGAAACGCGTACCAGAACTACAACGTGGCAACAAACTCCACGGACAAAATCAAATACACTTACATGGGAACCCTACTTCCAAAATTGCGCAACGCCTCGTACAGCACGGCAGGTGAACTCTCTCCCCTGTTGAATGATCCGGAATGTCGCACGATAGGATTGGGAACCCGCATTTTCCTCTGCGGCACGGAAGGGTACGTCACATGGAACGGGACACAATTCCACTCCACCAAAGAAGTCAACGAATACGGCATCCCGACCAGTAACGCCCGCACGATAGCGGTAATCGGCGATTTGAAGAACATGAGTACCGACTTCCTGCGAGGCGTGTACTACGAGAAATACGGGGTAAGCCTGTTTGTCGGGATCGGTATCCCCATCCCTATTCTGGATGAAGACCTCGCGCGCAGGGTATCCATTCGTAACGAACAGATTGAAACAACCGTCGTGGATTACGGGGACGGAAACAAGATTCTAGGAAAAACAAACTATGCCGCCCTCCAATCGGGTGAAATAGAAGTAAACGGACACAAGATCAGAACCACCCCCGTGGCCAGTCTGGCAAAAGCCCGACAAATCGCCGATATACTGAAATCATGGATTCAAAAAGGTGATTTCCTGCTCTCGGAACCCGTTCGACCGATGCCGACAGGAACTGCACTGAAACAATTGAAAATTGAAAGTTGAAAATTGAAAATGAACTCCTCCGTCTGCTTCGCAGCCACCTCTCTATAAACAGAGGAGGAGCTGGTGACACTAGCCAAAGACGGTGAGTAATTCAGCTCTCCCTCTGTTTATAGAGGAAAACTGGCGAGTAAGAGAGAACAGACTGAGAGCTTGCTCGTTGTCTGTCGAACGAGAGCCAGTTCGAGACCGGTTTCCGGGCTCAATACCCCGAAGGAGGGAGGGAGTTCAATCTAAAATCTAAAATTTAAAATCTAAAATTATTCCGGTTATGAATAAAAAAGTAATATTGACCTTCCCGGTCGACGCAACAGACAGACCTTTGACATACGAATTGATTCGTATTTATGATATAAAAATAAATATACTGAAAGGAGAAATACAACCCGGAAGAACCGGCTCTTTACTCATTGAAATGGATGCCGACGAATTGCGTATAGAACAAGCTATCGCATTTCTGAACGACAACGGAGTCACCGTGAGTCCCGTTTCCAGCAAAATCTCGTATGACGAAACCCGTTGCATCAATTGCGGCAACTGCGCATCCGCCTGTTTCTCCCACGCCTTGACTATTGAGGCTCCGGACTGGAAACTGCAATTCAACCCGGAAAAGTGTATCGCCTGCAAGCTATGCCTGAAAGCCTGCCCGCTGAAACTTTTCAAGATTGAATTCAGCGATTCGCTGAATTAGTTTATAAAGTTTATAAAGTTCATAAGGTTTATAAGGTTTATAAAGTTAGCAGACCTTATGAAAGCAAAAATAATAACACTGGACACTTTATAAACTTTACAAACCTTATAAACTTTACGAACTCAAATGGAATACAAAGATCGTACATACAGGGAACATTTACAGGAAGAGCGCTGGCATTCTTTCACGGTCGCTTTCAAGGAAACCGATTTGTGGATAGGGATTGACAAAGCCTCGTTTCACCCGGAGATTCCCGTCTTCACGGAAACCCGTGTACGGGCGTTACGGGAGAAAATGGACGCTTACATAGCCCAAGATCCGGACTACTTGAAAGCATTGGTACCACACGAGGCACAACCGACAGCACCGGTTATCTTCCGTGAGATGGCGGAAGTGGCTGTCCGTTCGGGCATCGGTCCCATGAGTGCCGTTGCCGGAGCTGTCGCCCGCGAAATAGGCATAGAAGTCAAAGAAAAGTTCGGGGTACAAGAGATTATCGTGGAAAACGGCGGAGATATATACGCCGACATCCGGACAGACATGGATATCGCCGTGTTCGCCGGGCAATCTCCCCTGTCCGAGAAAGTCGGTTTCACGATCAACGCCGGATATGCCCCGCTGGGAATATGCACCTCATCGGGCACCGTAGGTCCATCGCTCAGTTTCGGGAAAGCGGACGCGGTAATGATTATCTGCAAAGACTGTGCTTTGGCCGATACATACGCCACTGCCTTCGCCAACCGGATACAGACCGTGGAGGACATTGCCCCCTGCATGGAAGAGATAGGAAAAAAAGACGAAATCCTAGGAGCTATTTGTATCAAAGACGATAAAATCGGTATTCACGGGATATTTGATTTGAAGATTTGGAAATGAAGAAATTTAGAAATGAAAACATACAAAGACATACAACCAAACAACACCGACACGGGAGTTCCTGTAACCTGTAACTTGCCAAAGGCAAATGCAACCTGCAACCTGCAACTCGCCGCAGGCGACAACAAACGCATCCTCATCCTCGACGGAGCCACGGGGACAGCCTTACAAAAATTCGGATTAACAGAAGCCGATTTCCGGGGAGAAGAATTCGCGGGGCACCCTATCCCTTTGAAAGGCAACAACGACGTGTTGAATATCACCCGTCCCGACGTGATTCGCCGAGTGCATCAAAGTTATATTGAAGCGGGTGCCGATATTATAGAAACAAACACGTTCAACGCCAATGCCGTATCCCAAGCCGAATACGGGTGCACGGAATGGATTACCCGAATAAACCGGGAAGGGGCACGAATCGCCAAAGAAGCGGCTACCGCCTGCCGAGAACGCGAAATACTCGTGGCAGGAAGTATCGGTCCCACGGACAAATCTCTCACGCTTGCCCCCGATCCGGAACAGCCCGCCTACCGTATCGTGGACTTCGACACATTAGTCGCGGCTTACACTACCCAAGTTACCGCACTAATCGAGGGAGGCGTAGATCTCTTGCTCGTGGAAACCATTTATGACGGCCTGAATGCCAAGGCAGCCTTGTATGCTATCGCCAAAGTACAGGAGGAACGCGGGACACAACTCCCCGTGATGCTCTCGGCAACGATCAACGACAAAAGCGGTCGTACGCTGACAGGGCAATCACTGGATGCACTGTTCACCAGTTTGTCCCACTACCCCATCGTGAGTTTCGGGTTAAACTGCTCGTTCGGGGCAAAAGAATTACACCAATTCATCCGGGAACTGGCGCCACATATACCTTGTGCGATCAGCATCTACCCGAATGCCGGGCTTCCCAACGAAATGGGTGAATACGACGAATCTCCCGAATTCACGGCACAATGCCTGCAAAATATGGCAAAAGAAGGGTTAATCAACATCGCGGGCGGATGTTGCGGAACGACACCCGAACACATTCGGGCTATCGCCGAAGTGTTGAAAAACATCCCTCCCCGTGAAATCCCGGTTTCGGAACACCGGTTGAAAGTGAGCGGACTGGAAACTGTAATTGTTGATAAAGAGCAAAGCAATTTTATCAATATCGGGGAACGCACCAACGTAGCAGGTTCCGCCAAATTCGCCCGTCTGATACGGGAAAAGAATTACACGGAAGCCGCTATCATCGCCCGCAAACAAATCGAGGCGGGAGCGTCCATCATAGACATCAACATGGACGATGCCATGCTGGACGGCACGGCGGAAATGGAACGCTTCATTCGTATAATCAGCAACGAACCGGATATAGCCAAGGCACCCTTGATGATCGATTCGTCGAAATGGGAAACCATTCTTGCAGGATTGAAAAATTCGCAAGGGAAATGTATCGTGAACTCCATCAGCTTGAAAGAAGGGGAAGAAGAATTTCTGCACAAGGCGAAAGAGATACAACGCCTCGGGGCAGCAGTCGTGGTTATGGCTTTTGACGAGGAAGGACAAGCAACCACTTTCCAACGGAAAATAGACATCTGCCAACGCGCTTACCGATTACTGACTACCCGCGCCGGATTTACCCCCGAAAATATTGTCTTTGACGTGAATATCCTCGCTATCGGCACGGGTATCGACGAACATAACAATTATGCAGTGGACTTCATCGAAGCCGTGCGCTGGATAAAACAGAACCTGAAAGGCTGCCGCACATCGGGCGGAGTATCCAACCTCTCTTTCTCGTTCCGCGGTAACAATACCGTGCGGGAAGCCATGCATTCCGTTTTCCTGTACCACGCGATACGGGCGGGACTGGATATGGCTATCGTCAATCCCGCCATGTTGCAAGTGTATGACGAAATCAACCCGGAACTTCTTAAAGCAGTGGAAGATGTTGTCTTAAACCGCACTCCGGAGGCCACGGAAACATTAATCGCCCTAGCCGAGAAATATAAAGAAGTAAAGGGCGAAAACAAAAACGTACAAAACGAGGAATGGCGCACCCACCCGCTGGAAGAGCGCTTGGGACACGCACTCGTGAAAGGCATCACGGACTATCTTCCCGCGGATATAGAAGAGGCTCTCGCCCGGTATTCCAATCCGGTAGAAATTATCGAAGGACCGCTCATGAAAGGCATGGATCGCGTAGGCGAATTTTTCGGGGACGGCAAAATGTTCCTCCCACAAGTGGTGAAATCGGCAAAAGTGATGAAAGAAGCGGTGAATATCCTGCAACCCGAAATAGAACGCCATAACACGGCGGCACAAAACATGAAACGATTACCCAGAGTAATTCTTGCCACGGTAAAAGGCGACGTGCATGACATCGGCAAAAACATTGTAAACATTGTATTAACGTGTAATAATCTAGAAGTGATCGACCTTGGTGTCATGGTAGACAACCAAAGGATTATCGAGGCTATTAAAGAACACGAGGCGGATATTGTCGGGGTTAGCGGATTGATCACTCCCTCGCTGGGTGAAATGGAAAATCTATGCGAACTGTTACAGAAAGAACAACTGCAAGTACCGCTAATCGTGGGAGGTGCAACCACCTCATCCGTGCACACGGCTGTGAAACTGGCACCCAAATATGATCATTGTGTTGTACCCGGGGGGGATGCTTCACGTACCGTGGGAATCATAAAACGCTTGCTGAACGACCGGGAAAATTATACCCGTGAACTCAAACGGGAGCAGGAAGAAATCCGGACGCATTATTACCACCGTCAACAAAAACACATATCGCTTGAAGAAGCCCGCCGAAGAGCGCCACGCTTTAATTGGGATAACGTTCAACCGACAACATTCGGGGAACACAATTTACTGGTAAAACACCTTAATATCGAAGACCTCGTGGAAAGAATTGACTGGACCCCGTTCTTCCATTTCTGGGGATTCAAAGGAAAATACCCGGAGATCGTTTACACGAATGACGAGGCGGACCGCACTTATCAGGCAGCACTGGATATGTTGGGAAAAGTCATTGCCGGCAACGAATTTGACGCTTCCATCATCGTACGCTTTTTCGATGCCTGTTCGGAAAACGACGAAATCGTGCTGGACGGCAAATTCCGCTTCCCGATGCCCCGGCAACAGGCAGACCTGCAAGAATGTATCTCTTTGGCAGACTTCGTGATCCCCAAAGAGAAAGGGACGGGAAGTGTCGGTTTGTTCTGCCTGAAAGTATCCGACAAGCACAAGTGTAACGACTGTCGTGATTTCGAGCACCTTCTACGGGAAAGCCTGTGCGCCCGACTGACGGAAGCCTGCGCGGAATGGATGCAGGAGCAGATAAACGAGGGTACGCGTGTCATCCGTCCCGCTTTCGGTTACCCCTCTTGCCCGGATCACGCGTTAAAAAAGATCGCTTTCGAAGCATTGGATGCACCCGCCCAAATCGGGGTACAACTGACAGAAGGATATTCAATCTATCCCTCAACCAGCCTCTGCGGAATGCTGATCTCACACCCGGAAGCAAAATATTTCAGCGTGTAAACGCTGAAATAAGATAAAAGCTAAAGAGGGGGTAGTTGAAGCGTTGGTTCAAGCGCAGGGAATCTAAAATCTAAAATTTAAAATCTAAAATCATGAAAGTTATTGACATCTTAAACAAATCAGATAAAGCGGTATTCTCTTTCGAGCTGGTGCCACCGCTGAAAGGGGGAGATATTAACAAGATATACGAGGCAATTGAGCCGCTTATCGCTCTCGCTCCCCCGTTTATCAATATCACGTTCCACCGGGATGAATTGGAATACAGGGAATTACCAGACGGAACAATTAAAAAAGTTACCGTCACGAAGCGTCCGGGTACGGTAGCTCTGGCAGCCGCCATCATGAGAAGATACAACGTGGATATGGTTCCGCATATCGTGTGCGGTGGGGCTACCCGCCACAAAATCGAAAACGAATTGATTGATCTGAACTTTCTCGACATCGAGAACATAATGGCTCTCCGGGGAGATCCCATACCGGGACAGCGTTTTTTCTCACCCGAAGAAGACGGACACAAATACAGTTGCGAGTTAGTCGAACAGATATACCGCATGAATCACGGGCAATATCTTGATGATACTTTGACGGATTCCGTTCCCACGAATTTCTGTATCGGCGTGGCTGGTTACCCGGAAAAACATTACGAGGCGCCGAACCAAGCCTGTGATATCGAAAACCTGAAACGAAAAGTAGATGCCGGGGCAAATTATATCGTGACTCAAATGTTTTTCGACAACTCTAAATTCTTCCGGTTCGTGGAAAAATGCCGGGCGCAAGGAATCACGGTTCCGATTGTTCCGGGATTAAAACCGATCTCCACGCTCAAACATTTGGAGATGCTGCCCCGTACATTCAGCATTGATATTCCCCAAGAGTTGGTGAAAGAAATCCGCTCCTGTAAAAACAACAAGGAAATCAACCAAGTCGGTATCGAGTGGTGCGTGACACAAAGCAAGGATCTGATCGCACATGGCGTTCCCGCTGTCCACTATTATACCATGGGAAAATCGGAAAACATACAAGAGATAGTGAAACAAGTATTTTGAAAAAATCAAAAAGATGAACCAAGAACCGAAACCACGCTTTTTCGCACTGATACCACTGATTGTCTTTCTACTAATCTACTTGGTAGCTTCAATTATCATCGGAGACTTCTACAAGATGCCCATCACGGTAGCGTTTCTCGTATCATCCGTGGTTGCCGTGGCAATATCTTCGGGAGGCAAGTTACACAAACGAGTAGATTTATTTTGTAGAGGAGCGGCAAACAGCAACATCATGCTTATGGTGTGGATTTTCATTCTTGCCGGAGCTTTCGCCCAGACCGCCAAAGCGGTTGGAGCCGTCGATGCCACGGTAAATCTTGCTTTAGCCGTTCTCCCGGATAACTTGCTGCTCGCGGGAATGTTCATTGCAGCCTGCTTTATCTCGCTATCGATGGGAACCTCTGTCGGCACGATTGTCGCCCTCACTCCCGTCGCCGCAGGTATTGCCGCGCAAACAGACATAGCATTGCCCTACATGGTGGCAATCGTGGTTGGCGGCGCCATGTTCGGGGATAACCTTTCTTTTATCTCCGACACGACCATCGTGGCAACCCGCACACAAGGATGCAACATGAAAGACAAATTCAAGGTAAACAGTCTGATCGTCATTCCCGTAGCCGCACTCGTCGCTCTTGTCTACCTGTTTCAAGGAACGGAAATAACCACGCATCCCGTGATCCATGAAATCGAATGGTTGAAAATAATCCCCTACATTCTGGTTCTCGCGACCGCTTTATCCGGAATGAACGTCATGTTGGTATTGTTACTTGGCATTTTATGCTCGGGCATAGTCGGCATCCTTGCCGGAAGTATCCGATTCTGGGATTGGATCGCGGCCATGGGAACAGGGATATCCGGCATGGGTGAACTCATCATCATCACGCTGCTTGCCGGGGGGATGCTGGAAATGATCCGCTATAACGGGGGAATCGCCTACATCATACAGAAACTGACCACCCGCGTGAACTCGAAAAAAGGAGCAGAATTGAGTATTGCCGCACTCGTGAGCTTCGCTAACCTCTGCACGGCAAACAACACGATAGCGCTTATCATGGCAGGTCCCATTGCCAAGGATATTGCTGCCCGTTTTGGCGTAGATCCCCGAAAATCGGCCAGTTTATTGGACACGTTCTCCTGTTTTGTACAGGGAATCATTCCCTACGGGGCACAACTACTCATGGCTGCCGGATTAGCAGCTGTTACCCCACTCGCTATCATGCAATATCTTTATTACCCGTACCTCATGGGAATAGCCGCCCTTTTAGCCATATTTTTCCGGTACCCGAGAAAATACTCCTAACAATTGTAAATCTAAAATTAGTATGTAATTTCGCACCATGACAATAACAGAAGCACTCATCACCATATTGCTCGGCATGGCAGCCGGGTTTATCAATACAGTGGGCGGAGGTGGTTCCATGTTGGTGGTGCCCTTCCTGATCTTTATCGGTCTTCCGGCAAATGTAGCCAACGCGACAAACCGGATTGCCATTTTGTTACAAAACGTGGTTTCCGTCGGAAGTTTCAAACAAAAGAAAATACTTGATTTCAAAACCGATTACAAACTTCTGCTCCCCGTTGCCCTCGGAAGTATCGTGGGGGCTTTGATAGCGGTAGATATTAACGAGGACGTCTTCAAAAAAGTCATTGCCGGACTGTTGATTATCATGTTCTTCATGCTGCTTCTCAATCCCGACGCTTGGGTAAAAGCCAACGCGGATAAAGCAAAAATGAAACAACCGTGGCTGCGAAACCTGATCTTCTTTTTTATCGGTATTTACGGCGGCTTCATCCAAATCGGTATCGGTTTCTTTCTGCTTGCCGGACTGGTGCTGGGGTGCGGTTACGACCTGTTGAAAGCTAATGCCATAAAACTGTTTATCGTTCTCTTTTACACGATTATCGCTCTAGCAATCTTCATATACAACGATCTGGTCAGCTTCAAAGTAGGTCTTATCCTTGCCTGCGGCAATATGCTCGGCGCGTGGCTCGGCGTACGCTTCAGCGTGAAATGGGGAGCGAAATACATTCGCTATTTCCTGCTCGTGATACTGGTAGTCGTGGCTATCCGCCTTTATTTTAGCTAAAAATAAAAAAATACAAATACTGGAAAATGACGGGAATAGGAAATTACTGAAATAAGTAGGCGACAAAAAAGCATCGCATACGATATATTTTGATAACTTTGTAAATCAAATTTTACATCACCATGGAAATAAAAATAGGACACTCGTTCACGCAGGAAATAACAGTTCAGCATAAAGATACCGCGGCTGTTTACGGTTCGGGGAAATTGGAAGTATTTGCAACCCCGGCAATGGTCGGATTGATGGAAAACACGGCAATTAAATGCCTCGAAGGAATGCTCGACACTGACAGCGATACCGTGGGTATTGAAATCAACACCAAACACGTGAAAGCTACCGCCGTGGGCAAAAAAGTAGGCTGCAAAGCCACCATTACCGAAGTCGACGGTCGCCGTATTCGCTTTGAAATCGAAGCGTGGGACGAAACCACCCCTATCGGAACAGCCGTCCACGACCGTTTCATCATCAACCCGGAGAAATTTATGAGCAAACTTTAATAATTGAAAATTGAAAATGCAGAATTGAAAATGAAATAATCTTTCAAACACTTCAATTCACATTTTCAATTTTCAATTCTCAATTTTCAATTGTATGTTTAAGCTTACCTCAGAATTTCAACCCACCGGCGACCAACCGGAAGCAATAAAACAACTGACACAGGGACTTGAAGAAGGTACCCCGGGACAAGTGTTGCTGGGGGTCACGGGTTCGGGGAAAACATTCACGATCGCGAACGTCATTAAAAAGGTACAACGCCCTACCCTTATTTTAAGTCATAACAAAACATTAGCCGCACAGTTGTACTCGGAGTTCAAAGCGTTCTTTCCGGAAAACGCGGTCGAATATTTTGTTTCCTATTACGATTATTATCAGCCGGAAGCTTATCTTCCGACGACAAACACTTATATAGAAAAAGACCTCGCTATTAACGACGAGATCGATAAACTACGCCTACGGGCAACCGCTTCCCTCCTCTCCGGACGACGGGATGTGGTCGTAGTTTCATCTGTTTCCTGCCTGTACGGTATGGCAGACCCGACAGCTTTCGGGGCAAATATCATCTTCCTGCGCCGGGGACTGAAAATTGCCCGCAATCAATTATTACGACGTCTGGTAGACGCCCTTTACGTGAACAACGAACTCGAGTTCAAACGGGGAAGTTTCCGGGCAAAAGGTGAAACCGTGGATATATTCCCCTCCATCGAAACTTTCGAGGGCATGGCTTACCGGATAGAATTCTGGGATGATGAAATCGACCGGATCACTTCTTTCAGCCCACAGACCGGAAAGACCATGGATGAAATGGAAACATTGAACATCTACCCGACAAACTTATTCGTCACGGACAAAGCCACGTTGGCAAAAGCCATCCACGACATAGGACATGACCTCACTATACAAGTCGATTTTCTTAATTCTGTCGGGAAACACATGGAGGCCAAACGTCTGGAAGAACGGGTAAATTACGATCTGGAAATGATTCGGGAACTGGGATACTGTTCCGGAATTGAAAACTATTCCCGTTATCTGGACGGTCGTGCCGCAGGTGTACGTCCATTCTGCTTACTGGATTACTTCCCGCAAGATTTCCTGTTGGTTGTCGATGAATCGCACGTGACGCTACCACAGGTGAGAGCCATGTACGGGGGCGACCGCTCCCGCAAACAATCGCTCGTGGAATACGGCTTCCGGCTTCCCGCCGCTTTTGACAACCGTCCGCTTACTTTCGAGGAATTCGAGGCAAACACGGGACAAACGATATACGTCAGCGCTACCCCTGCCGATTACGAACTCGAGAAATGCGAAGGCGTCGTGGTCGAACAAATTATCCGCCCCACGGGTATCCTCGATCCGGAAATCGAAGTCGTACCCAGCAAAAACCAGATAGATCATCTTGTCAACGAAATACAGCAACGAATAGAAATAAAAGAGAGAGTTCTCGTTACCACGTTGACCAAACGCATGGCAGAGGAACTGAGTAAATATTTAGACCGTATTCGCATCAAATGCCAGTACATCCACTCCGACGTGGACACGCTGGAACGAGTGCAAATCATCGAGAACCTGCGCAAGGGAATTATTGATGTCATTGTCGGGGTAAACCTGCTCCGTGAAGGATTGGATATGCCGGAAGTTTCTCTTGTCGCCATTCTCGACGCCGACAAAGAAGGATTCCTACGCTCCACGCGCTCACTCATACAAACCTCCGGACGTGCAGCCCGTAACTTGAACGGGAAAGTCATCATGTACGCCGACACGATTACCCGTTCCATGCAAGCAACCATAGACGAAACCAATTATCGTCGGGAAAAACAAATGGAATACAACCGTGAACACGGCATCACCCCCACACAAATTCACAAAACAACCGACTCCGTGCTAAAAGAAACTTCCCGTGCTTACGTGGAAGAAGAGCATATCAACATGGCCGCCGATCCGGTTACCGCTTACATGAGCAAACCCGAACTGGAAAAGATGTTGCAAAAAACAAAAGCCGCCATGCAAAAAGCCGCCAAAGAAATGGACTTCCTCGAAGCCGCCCGCCTGCGTGACGAAATGTTCAAACTCGAAGAAACGATAAAACGGCTGGAACTTTAAGATTGTTCAACGGACAACATATCGCTGCATCTTAAGAATATATTCAAAGAAAACGAACTGGACGAAAATTCAGTTACCGAGGAATTCTCGGTAACTGAATCTGACGACAAATCTCGCTTAAATACTTTTACTCAAAAGGTTATCTTTCCAAGATAATTTTATAAAATAAAAGCAAGAAGAGAGCATAACTTTTCTGACAGCACATAAACTTTTCAACTTGGTCTTTTCTATATCTAAAAAATAATATAAACTATCCTCTATAAAAATCGGAATAAACCAACCATTAAATATCCGATAACTATAGAAGAACTATCTTTATCGGAATATTCAAATCTATTTCCGTGGTGTTTTATATACACAATCTTATACCAAAAAACAATTATGCCACGACATTTTTTTATCCTAATAGGTGTTTCATGGGGGTATGATAGGAGTATGATAGAAGTATCACCCAACCAACACCCTGCAAACAGCTTGGTATATAGCTGTTATGTTACCAACTTGCCTAGGTTTACCTATAATATTCCACGAGAACACACCTCGTTCAAATTCTTGCTCTCTTCATCGAAATTATAGAATCGACTTTTTCACATGGTAATCTTGTCTATCCGATATTTTCTAAATAAAGTGTATACAAATTGATAGAATATGAAGATTCACAATAGAAGTGCAATCCCCGCACAAGCGTGATTTTTTGTTTGTAAAGTAATTATACTTATATTTGTTGGTAGAACTAATAAAGAATGCATATGGAAACAGGAAACCGATATATCCGTTTTGATTGGGCCATGAAGCGCTTGCTGCGTAATAAAGCTAATTTTGCCGTGTTGGAAGGATTGTTGACCGTGTTGTTGGGTGAGCGTATTACTATCCAGAAATTGTTGGAGAGCGAGAGTAATCAGGAAGACGAATATGATAAATATAATCGGGTGGATATGTTGGCTGAAGATTCCAAAGGCCAACTTATCTTGATAGAGATACAAAATAATAATGAATACGCTTACTTCCAACGTATGTTGTTCGGGACGTCAAAGTTAGTTACTGAATATATCAACCGGGGTGAGGGATATGACAAGGTACGCAAAGTGTATAGCGTGAATATAGTCTATTTCTCCCTGGGACACGGGAAAGATATCGTTTATCATGGTAAAACGGAATTTCACGGTATTCACACCGGTGAAGTGCTTGAATTAACACCTTTTCAGCGACAAACATTCAAGGTGGATACAGTTAGCCAACTTTACCCCGAGTATTACATCTTGAGAGTGAATGATTTCAATCAAGTAGCGAAAAGTCCGTTGGAAGAATGGATTTATTATTTGAACACGGGTAACATTCCGGAATCTGCTACAGCACCCGGTTTGAACGAGGTTCGTGAACGTCTGAAGCTTGATAGAATGACGAAAGAAGAGTTAGACGCGTATTATCGGCATTTGGATAATGTGGTTATTTTGCGGGATAATATTTTTACCGAACGCGCGGAAGGACGCGCGGAAGGACGTATGGAAGGACGTGCGGAAGGTGAATTACAAAAAGCTAAGGAAATAGCATCAAACTTGAAAAAAGCAGGTTTGAATATTGAAATAATCGCTCAAAGTACAGGGCTATCGATTTTGGAAGTAGAGAAACTTTAAACTACATAGATAGGGTATTTTGTAAACATGAAAACCAGAAGAGCCCAAACAATGAAACTCTTTTGGTTTTCGTGCCATGTAAATTCTTTTCCTCATCATCCGGCAAGCTTCCGATTTTTGTTTTTTCGGCAAAAATCATAACTTTTTATTTGTGATCTGACGACTTCGGCAATACCACGTTCGTGATACGGCACACGGAAGCCAAGTTCCCGAATTCATCCGTCACGTTCACGGCAACCACGTGGGTTCGTTGTCCCTTATGGATAAATTCAGCCCGCCCGATAACATAACTCCCTTGGGCTTTACGGATATGATTGCCATTAATCTCGATTCCGAACACGTGATTTTCTTCCAGATTTTCCCCGATATAGGTTAATCCACTTCCCACGGTTTCCACCAATGCCATAATCGCTCCACCGTGCAACAATTGTCCCGGACGCATCGTGCGTTCATCAATCGGCATCTTTGCTTCCAACCAATTCTCTCCCACCCCGATAAACTCAATTCCCAAACTTTCCATCAATGTCCCCCGGCGTTCCCGGTTCATCTGTTCTATAAGCTCTAACATGTATTGATTTTAGATTTATGATTTTAGATTTCCACTCACAGCCCAAGGCTTTTAATCGTAAATTAATTTCTCTTTTTATTGGGATTCGCGGGAAACCATCCTTTCTTTACCCTTTCTTCCTGCTCGAAAACTTCCTTAATCGTCCAGAAAGACGAGAAGGCAAATACGCCCAGCAAAGATGACCACAACACGTTGGTAACCCACAGGGCTGCAAGCGTTCCGGCGATTCCCAATACAAGGAATATCCACCAACATTTTGTACCCCAGTAATACTCCGCTTTTACTACCACGGGATGAAATAACCCGATAATCAGGAAGGTACAAATCCCGATAATTAATCCAGTCAAGTTATATGATTCAATGAATTCCATAAATGTTTTTTTAGACTCCCGCAAATGTACAAATATTCCCAAAACACTACCTTATTTCTCCAAAATATTCCTACTTTTGTATGGAAGTACGAGAAAAAACTAAGCAACTATGATAACACTGAAAGAAGGAGAAAAAGCCCCTTATTTCGAGGGCATAAATCAAGACGGCAAAAAAATTACCTTAGATGATTTCAAGGGGAAAAAATTAATACTTTATTTCTACCCGAAAGATAACACTTCAGGATGCACGGCAGAGGCTTGCAGCTTGAACGACGGGTATTCCTCCCTCACGAATAATGGCTTTGAGGTTGTAGGAGTTAGCCCCGATTCGGCAAGTTCTCATCAGAAATTTATAGCGAAATACAACTTGTCGTTCAACCTTATCGCCGACACGGACAAAAAGATACTGGAAGCTTACGGCGTATGGGCAGAAAAGAAAATGTACGGCAGAACTTACATGGGCGTATTACGCACCACGTTTATCATTGACGGAAACGGTATTATTCAAAAAATCATCACGAAAGTGAACACGAAGGATCACGCGAAGCAAATCCAAGAGCAATTGAAAATTGAGAATTGAAAATTGAAAATGAAATGCGAGAACAACAACTTGTAACTCGCCGAAGGTGAACAAAAATCATAAATCTAAAATCATAAATAAATCAAGTATGGCAAATGCAGAAACCAACCAAGACAAGTTAAAAGCACTTCAACTCACGCTCGACAAGATCGAGAAGAATTTCGGGAAGGGAAGCGTCATGAAACTTGGGGATAATGTCGTAGAAGATGTTATGGCTATCCCCTCGGGTTCTATCGGACTGGACAGAGCTCTGGGCGTAGGCGGTTATCCCAAGGGACGCGTCATAGAAATCTATGGCCCCGAATCTTCAGGTAAAACAACACTCGCTATTCACGCTATCGCTGAAGCACAGAAAATGGGTGGTATCGCCGCTATTATCGACGCGGAGCACGCTTTCGACCGGGTATACGCGGAGAAACTGGGCGTTGACGTGGATAATTTATTTATTTCACAACCCGACAACGGGGAACAAGCCCTTGAAATAGCGGAACAATTGATTCGTTCGGCTGCTATCGATATCATCGTGATTGACTCTGTTGCCGCCCTTACCCCGAAAGCTGAAATCGAGGGAGAGATGGGTGACAGCGTGATGGGATTACAAGCCCGTCTGATGTCCCAAGCCCTACGTAAATTAACGGGAACAATTAGCAAAACAAATACTTGTTGTATTTTTATCAACCAATTACGTGATAAAATCGGTGTTATGTTCGGTAATCCCGAAACGACAACCGGTGGTAACGCACTGAAATTCTACGCTTCCGTGCGTCTGGATATCCGCCGTATCGGTCAGATCAAGGACGGGGAGGAAATTTACGGTAACCACACTCGCGTGAAAGTAGTGAAAAACAAGGTAGCTCCTCCATTCAAAAAAGCGGAATTCGATATCATGTACGGGGAAGGTATCTCCCGTTCCGGTGAAATCGTTGACATGGGTGTTGAATACAACGTGATCAAAAAAAGCGGAAGTTGGTTCTCTTACGGGGAAAGCAAACTGGGACAAGGACGGGAAACCGTGAAACAACTTGTCATGGACAACCCGGAATTGGCAGAAGAACTCACGCAAAAGATCGTGGAAGCAATAAAGAGTGGTGTGCAACCGGCAACGAAATAAGTCAAAAGTCCATAAGGTCCATAAAGTCCATAAAGCCCGTAAGGATACAAGGTGTCCTTCGGACAAAGTTTATCGGCAGCCCTAGCTGCCATAGACAAAGCGCCCCGCAGGGGTCCATGGACCTTATAGACTTTATGAACTTTATAGACTTTATGAACTTTATAAAAAAATACAATGAAAAATCGTTTATTCTCTGCACTTATCCTGCTATCTGTTGTGTCGTGCGATAGCCAGAAAGAGGCAGTAAAAACAAGTTATAAAACACCGGATATGAAATTAGCATCCGACGTGATGACTCCCGAAGTGTTATGGTCATTTGGCAGACTCGGCGGAATAAGTGTATCCCCCGACCAGAAATCACTCGTGTACGAGGTGACTTACTTCAACAAAGAAGAAGACCGCTCGTACAGTGATGTCTACCTGATGAATCTTGCTGACGGAACATCCAAACAATTAACCGACACGGATTACAAGGAATTCGGGACAACATGGACTCCCGACGGTAAAATTGCCTTCATGTGCAGTAAATCGGGTTCCGTCCAATTATGGGAAATGAACCCGGACGGCAGTAACCTCAAACAATTGACCAACGTGGAAGGCGGTATCGGGGGATATATTTTCTCCCCGGACAAATCCAAACTTCTTTTCTTGAAAGATGTGAAACTGGAAAAAGATGTACACGACTTGCACCCGGACCTCCCGAAAGCGAATGCCCGCTTGATCAACGACCAGTTCTACCGTCACTGGAATGATTGGGTGGAAGCGTATACCCACCCGTTTGTCGCCGACTATATCGCGGGACAAATGATTACCACCGGTAAAGACATCATGGAAGGCGAGAAATGGGAATCTCCCGTTCGTCCTTGGGGTGGCACCGAGCAACTGACATGGACAAAAGACGGTCAAGGCGTTATCTACATGGCACGCAAAAAAGAGGGTATCGATTACGCTTTCTCTACAAACACGGACTTATACCTTTATAACGTGAAATCCGGGAAAACCGAGAATCTCACGAAAGGTATGATGGGGTACGACCAAAATCAAGTGATCTCTCCCAACGGGGAATTCATGGCATGGGAAAGTATGGAACGTGATGGATACGAGGCTGATAAAATCCGCCTTTTCGTGATGAATCTGAAAACAGGCGAGAAAAAGGAGTACACGAAAGACTTCGACCAAAACGTGGGTGGTCTTACTTGGGCTGACAATAACACGCTCTATTTTATTTCCGATCACCACGCCACCGACGAGATTTACAAGTTGACGTTGAACGACGGGGTTATCACCAAATTAACCGAGGGCGTACACAACTATACTTCCGTTATCCCGGTAAACGATTACCTGATCGCTACTAAAGTATCCATGAGCAAGCCGGCAGAAATCTACAAAGTAGACCCGAAAACCGGAAAGGACACGGAACTCTCGTTCGTGAACAAAAAGATACTGGATCAACTGACCATGGGTAAGGTGGAATCCCGTTGGATAAAAACTACCGATAACAAAGAGATGTTGACATGGATTATCTATCCTCCCCATTTCGACCCGAACAAGAAATACCCGGCAATCCTTTATTGCGAGGGCGGACCGCAAAGTACCGTCAGCCAGTTCTGGAGTTATCGCTGGAACTTCCAGATGATGGCAGCCAACGGCTATATCATCGTTGCCCCTAACCGCCGCGGTTTACCGGGATTCGGTCAGGAATGGAACGAACAGATCAGCGGGGACTATTCCGGGCAAAACATCAAGGATTATCTTTCTGCCATCGACGAGATGAAGAAAGAACCTTATATTGACGAGAATCGTTTGGGATGCGTGGGAGCCTCTTATGGAGGGTACTCCGTGTTCTACCTTGCCGGACATCACGACAAACGTTTCAAAGCGTTTATCGCCCATTGCGGTATCTTCAACATGGAAATGCAATATTTCAACACCGAAGAGATGTGGTTCGCACAATGGGACATGGGCGGTGCGCCTTGGGACAAGAAAAACAAGGTGGCTCAACGTACTTTCGAAAATTCCCCGCACAAATTTGTCGGAGAATGGGACACCCCGATTCTGGTGATCCACGGTCAAAAAGACTTCCGCATCGACGCATCGCAAGGTATGGGAGCTTTCAATGCCGCACGTATGCGTGGCATTCCGGCACAATATTTATATTTCCCGGAGGAATGTCACTGGGTACTCGGATGCCAGAACGGTATTTTATGGCAACGAACTTTCGCCGCTTGGTTGGACAAATGGTTGAAATAATATAAAAAAAGCCTCGTTTTTCACGAGGCTTTTTTATTTCTATTCCAGCTTAAATACGGCTGTCACGTGCGGTTCTAAATTGAGTTTCAATTGCTCAAATTCTCCCACGTTCTGATGTAACCAGACATCTCGCACGAACGCTTTCCCGAATCCCAATAAATCCAATGGTACCACGACCTCTTCCGGTTCATCCCCCCGATTCATCACGGCTAAAGCGACACGCCCGCCATCCAGCGGTTTCATCCATATCTCGCAATTTCCCTCTTTCTTCATCATTCTCCCTTGCAGTCCTAGCACATCTTGATTAATCGCGATAATCTCCGGATTTGTCAATATTCTTAAAACAGAGTCGGGCATATTCCGAACATCGTTCCCGCATAACAGGGGAGCGGCCATCATACACCACATACTCATGTGTGTACGATACTCTTTTAAATTACAACCATATTGCACGTCGCCGGAGTTAATACTCGAACTCTTCCCGCAAATTCCGATAACCAACATATCCGGGTCATTCCATGCCCCCGGGAAAGCGTAATCGGCCAATTTAGCGTTCTTGTCAATAATATCCAGTATGCCGTATAATCCTGTTCCCGATTCTCTCAAATCCCAAGCGTCACGAATATCCTCCGTTGTACGCCAATAATGCCCGCCGACTTCTCTCGCCCACTCCCACGGCTCACGACGTCCCCACTCGCAAACACTGTAAATAATCGAACGATCGGTAGCCCGCAAAGCCTCCCCCATCTTCCGGTAACGTGCAATCGCCGTATCCCGTGATGCCGGAGCACCACAATAATCGTATTTCAACAAGTCCACTCCCCACTCGGCGAAATCACGGGCATCTATTTCCTCGAAGCCGTAACTTCCGCACACGCCCGCGCAAGTATATTTCGAGGCGTCCGAATAGATACCTAAACGGAATCCTCTCTCGTGCAGGTAATCGGCAACATATTTTATTCCTCTTGGAAACTTCGTCGAGTCAATGACAATATGCCCGTCCGCCCCTCTCTCTTTCAACTGCCACAAATCGTCAATATTAATGTAATTATATCCTAAATCACGCATTCCGTTCGCGATCATCGCCTCTGCCGTTTCGATAACCAAGGCTTCCGTCAAATCTTGTCCGAAAGTATTCCAACTATTCCACCCCATCACCGGCGTCAGCGCCAACTCCTTGCCAATCTGTATTTTCAACTCGCTCACCCTGCTTCCCAGCTTATTAGTAGCCGTAATCTTCACCTTATACTCCCCGGCATTCTCCACGATACCCCGTATAATTCCAGTCTCGCCATTCAAGGTCAATCCCCCCGGTAACCCTTCCGCCGTCCAAGTCATAGGACGCTCACCCGAAGTCGGAATAGCGAAAATAAACTCCGTACCGGGATAATTCCCCACCACGTAAGGCGGATTCACTCGAGGCTCCCCCTCGAAGACGCCCTCGAACTTCCCTCTCTTCCCCGTACACCCGAACAGGGCAAATATCAAAACAAACCACAATACATTTTTCATATACTATATTTTAACAATCATGCACAAATATAACAAATAATAGATAAATAACCACACGACAAAGCCATCACACAGAGTAAACGCGTGAAAATGCGTTTGTTCTACCGCTTTATTCCTAATTCTTTCCAGAATATTTTTCTATTTTTGTGTAGACTAAAACCGGAAAGCCATGAAGATACTGATTGTCGAAGATGAAAAAGGATTACGGGAAGTGATGACACAATCACTCGAAAAAGAACGTTTTATCGTGGAAACCGCCACGGACTACGCCACGGCATTGCAGAAAATCAATGATTACGACTATGATTGCATCCTGCTGGACATCATGCTTCCCGGTGGCAACGGACTGTCGATCCTCGAGGAACTGAAAAAACTACGCAAACGCGAAAGCGTTATCATTGTTTCCGCGAAAGACTCCATTGAAGATAAGGTGACAGGGCTAGACCTCGGCGCAGACGATTATCTGGCAAAACCTTTCCATCTGGCGGAACTCCACGCCAGAGTAAAGTCCGTCATCCGGAGAAAACAAAACGACGGAGATATCAAAATAGAGATCGGCAATCTAATTGTCTACCCCGACAATCACACCGTCTTTATTGATGGTAATGAACTGAAATTGAACCGTAAAGAATTTGACCTTTTGTATTATTTTGTCGCTAATCCCGACCGCCTGATCAATAAAACCACTCTCGCGGAATCCGTTTGGGGCGACAACATCGATCAGGCAGACAGTCTGGATTTTATTTACTCCCAAGTAAAAAATCTACGCAAGAAAATGAAACAAGCCGAAGCTATTCCGGAAATCAAAGCCGTTTACGGCTTCGGCTATAAACTGATAACCACCCCGGAAGCATGAAACTCATCCACTATACCATAAGCAAACTCTCTGTCGTGTTGATCATCATCCTCTCGACATGGGCTTGTCTTTTCTATTTTAACATACTCGATGAGATTCTTGATGAAACGGACGATAGTCTTGAAAACTATAAAAACCTTATCATCCGTCAGGTACTCACGGATACATCCGCCATTGACAATCATAACGATCTGATGAGCCAATACATGCTCAAGGAAATACCCGAGGAAGAAGCCATCCATTACCGGGAACGCTATTTCGACTCCACCCGCTTCTACGAGACAGAACTGGAATTTGACCCCGTGCGGGTACTAAAAACCGCATTCCGGGGACAGGACAAGAGATTCTACGAGTTGACAGTCATGATCTCCACGCTGGAACAGGACGACATGATCGAGGCCATCCTGCAATGGATTATCATTCTCTATTTCACCCTTCTCGTGTGTATTATACTCGTATCCGAGCTCGTGTTTCGCCGGAGCCTGTCGCCTTTCTACAAGCTGCTTCGCTGGCTCAATACATTTACTCTCGGGGAAAAGAATCCCCCGTTGGACAATCCCACGAAAATCAAAGAATTCAAACAGTTAAACGACACGATACGCAAAATGACTCTACGGAGCGAAGAAATGTATTCCCAACAGAAGCAATTCATCGGGAACGCCTCCCACGAGTTGCAAACCCCGTTGGCAATATGCCGCAACAAACTCGAACTCTTCGCCGAAAGACCGGACTGTACCGAGGAACAATTGCAAGAAATTGCCGATATTCACCGCAACGTGGAACGCATCATTAAACTCAACAAATCCCTGTTGTTCCTTTCCCGCATTGAAAACGGGCAATTCCACAACGAGAAAGAGGTAGAACTCAACCCGATCATTCGGGAACTTATCGAGGATTTTCAAGAAATATACGAACACAAGAAACTCCGGGTACACCTCGAGGAAACGGGCATCTGCAAGATTCGCACGAACGAATCTTTAGCCAATACCCTCGTGACAAACCTGCTCAAAAATGCCATGATACACACTCCGGTAAACGGCGAAATTATGGTCAGCATACTTCCTTATCAAATCACCATTTCCAACAGTGGCGAAGGAAAACCTTTGGATAATTCCCGCCTTTTCACCCGCTTCTATCAAGCCGACAACAAGAAACCGGACTCCACAGGGCTGGGACTTGCCATCGTGCAAAGCATCGCGAATCTTTATGGTATCCGTATCACCTACTCGTACGACGGGATGCATCATTTCACGGTAAAAATCTAAAATTTTTCAATTCCTCTCTTTTTTCCCAAATCTTTCCCAAATTGCCCCTTTACTTTGTTCTCAGAAATTGAATTAATACATGAACATTAAAAATAAAAAGCTATGAGAACAAAGAATTTTCTTTTTACCGCACTTTTATTATCAGGTTTCGCTTTCACGAGCTGTGATGATAACGACGACAACTACACCCCGGACGGGAAGATACAGGAAGCATTTATCACCAAGTACCCGAACGCCCAACGCGTGGAGTGGGAAAAGAAATATGACCATTACGTGGCAGACTTCTATCTCGAGGGTATCGAAAGAGAGGCTTGGATCAACGCGCAAGGAGAATGGGTAATGACCGAAAGCGACATCCGCTACACCGATCTCCCGGCAGAAGTACAGTCAGCATTTCAAGCAAGCGAGTACAAGGATTGGAAAATTGACGACGTGGATATGCTCGAACGAGTGGAGATGGAACCCGTGTACGTGATCGAGGTAGAACAAGGGAAACAGGAATTTGACCTGTACTACGCGGCAGACGGCACGCTCCTCAAGGCCGTGGAAGACATGGACAACAATAATGAACACCACCCGACAACTGTCCCCGAAGCGTTAAAGACAGCTATCGACAACCGCTATCCGGGAGCCGTGATATTGGATATAGACGTTGAGAAAGGTATCACTGAAATTGATATCCGCCACGAGGGTAAGTCCAAAGAAGTACACTTCAACGCCCAAAACGAATGGTTGTACACCTCATGGGACGTAAGACAGTCGGAAGTTCCAACAGAAGTGATGACCACTATTAATAACGCTATTAGTCAAAATCATAAAGGCTACAAAATCGACGACATCGAATACGAGGAAAGACCTAATGGCGATGTGTATGTGTTCGAATTGGAGAAAGAAAATGACCGAGATATTTACGTAACCGTGGACATGGAAGGAAACATCGTGAAGTAATCACACGTAATAAGGAGTGAAAAGCTATATTGTAAAACAAAAACTAACATGAAATTATGAAAACAACATTTATCGCTGCAATAATCATGCTCTCCTCCATGTTCGCTTTCAGCAGTTGCAAAAGCGACGGCTACGTCCCCGCCAAGAACATCGTGAACGCATTTAAGGCCAAGTACCCGAAAGCCAAACAAGTGGAATGGGAAGTGAAGAACACGTATCAAGTCGCCGAATTCCGCATCGGATTCACGGAAGCAGAAGCTTGGTTCGACAACAACGGCAAATGGGTGATGACGGAAAGCGACGTATCCTTCCGCTCTCTGCCCGCCGTTATCCGTAACAGTTTTGAAACCGGGGAATATGCCAAATGGAAAGTGGAAGACGTGGATAAACTCGAGAGAGACGGTATGGAAACCCTTTACATCATCGAGGTGGAACTCGGCGAACAGGAAGTAGACCTACATTACCTTGAAAACGGTACTCTCGTGAAAACGGTAATGGACAAAGAAAACAAAGGCTATTTCCCGGAAACGATGCCCCAAACCGTCCTGCAATTTATCAAACAAAAATACCCGCAAGCAAACATCGTGGAAATTGATCAGGAAAAAGGACTGTTGAAAATAGAAATCATCGACAACCGTCTCAAAAAAGACGTGGTATTCAACCACAAGAACGAGTGGGTGGTCACGACATGGGAAGTTCGCCAAAGTGAAGTCCCCACCAACGTGATGAACGTTCTGAAAACCTCGGCATACGCCAATTATCGCATCGACGACATCGATTATGAAGAAAGAGCCGACGGAACGAATGTCTACATCTTCGAGGTAGAACAAGGCAACAAAGAAGTTTATGTCACGATAAACGCCAATAGTCTGGAAGTAATATCCACGACACCGAAAAATTAATAAAAGGGACTTTCGTCCCTTTTATTAGTCCATAAAACACGGGTGTCTTTTGGACAGAGTTTAACGGCAACCCGAGCAACCGTGGACAAAGCACCGCAGGTCTATTGACCTTATAGACTTCATGTACTTTACAAACTTCCTACATTCTCACCCACTTCACGGCATCCGCCATAATCACGATATCTTTTCGTCCCCGCTCGTCTTTATCCGAAAGAATCACGCTGACCTCCCCCGCCGGAAAATCGAATTCCCCGAGAACCATCCAGTCGTCAATCGTTCTGTTTTCTACCCCTTCACCCATGTTAAAGTCGATCTTTTCCTCTTGATCCCCGTGTTTTATCGTGTAAGCTAAAGTGAAATCGGAGTAATCCAAGCCCATTTCTCCATAACTTATTTTTTCCAAGTTGGTCTTAACCATCACCCGGTATTTCCCTTTTTCTTTCAAGCGGGCAGTCCACGTTGCAGAACAATCGCCCTTGCCGAAGCTCTTGAAATACGCCCGCCGAAGGGAATCCCCCTCGTAATTGTTCCTGATCACGGGAGTCCAATAGCGCAGTTCTTGCCGCCCGACAAGACCGAAAACTTCTTCCCGGCTAACCCCGAACCATTTTTGCAAGATCGTCTGGTTAGCCCGGTCGTCAAACGAGAACCCCTCGTCCGTGTCGTCCACCACGGTCACATTCGGGGCAGGCAGGAATGCCGCAATATCCGTATCTACCCATCTTCCCGGGGTTTCCGCCAACCCCGCGGGTTTACTTCTTTCCCCGTGCACGAACTCGAAGTCGACAGGTCGATTGATTGACATTCCCGAGTTGAAATTCCCGTACAAATCATAAGCCCTTTCCACCCGCCGTGCCATATAAAAAGCCTTCGCCTTTCCCGGCTCCACGTAACAACTATAATATTTTTTCTCCCCTTTCTCGCTCATATCCATGTACACGAAGCCTCCTTCTTTTCCGCAATTCATGACCTTCGCCTCAATCTCTATCCATCCCGGCCCATACACTTTATCATCCGGGTAAAAATAACTGTTCATATCGGCTACTTTAAAATATTGGTCATGCCGAACCCCGATCCATTTCTCGAACACCCGTTCCAGATCACCTCCAACCCGCTCGCCCAATACCCGCGATAATTCGTCAAAATGAATCACCCCGGAACGGGTATGATAAATGTCATCCAAAGCTCTGAAAAGGGAATCCACGGAAACCTCCAACCCGAGATAATTCACGAGATCCCGAACGTTCGACAGCATCATCCCAGCCAGCAATACCCGCGGAAATCCCCGCTCGAGGAAGGCTTCTTCCAGACTGTGCTCCCGTGCGTACGCATTGATTTTTCGGGCATCTTCCGGCGGAACGTACATCCCCACGTGCCCGAGTATAAATTTGCGCTCGGAATATAACTTGTCGATCAACACGCCAACATAAGGATATTTCTCGGAATAAACAGACAAACGAGGGGATGCGAACAACGTATGTATATTCCAAAGATTGAACCCGGTTCGTTCCCGATCAAAACCCAACTGCAGTATCGGATGGCTACATTCATGATTGTCAAATAGATTATCCGCACTACCGAATAACATACTCATGTGTCCAGCCGCCCAAGGCGTTCGCTCAGGAAGCGCCACACCTTCACCGAGAAATGCCAGATCCGGTTCCGGTTCCTCGATGGGCATATTCAACACCGTCATAAGTTTCATATCGAATTCCTTTTCCGGCAAAAATACCACACCCGGCTCCATTTGCCCGCTAATCAATCGCCCCTCGTTAAACTCGGTTCGAAAAGGAAGTGGGGTTTCTATCAAGCGATAACAAGGTTGCTCCTTCTCGTACCAACTCAAATCGACGAATTTCATCACGGGTTTAAAAAAGTACTCAAAGTACCCTTAGATTCCATTCAAGTCGAGAGCCTCGAAATGCTCCGACAAGGGAGCCGGAATCCCGAAAGACGACACGACAAATTTCATACTGTCAATATCCAATTCCACCGTTTCAAATTGTCCCCCGCAAAGCGAAATCCCGGACAGGACGTGGGAAGGACGGAAATAAGAAGAATCCGCCCCGGTGGAAGCGATCCCCTGGGAAAACAACTCCCGCTGCCGGGGATGAGCCACGGTCAAGCGAAAACGGGTCATATCCTTGCCGCTGCATACCGGGTATACCGGGTTCACGGGAGGCAATGCCGTCGGATACCACCCGCAAGCGGAGGTCACCAGAAGATAATCATCCGATACGAAAGCGCTCCGCCGTCCCGTGGGAAAGAAATTGTCAAACCGGAAACTATCCTCGTAACTATCATCCGGTATATGCAAATCGGTAAATCGTTCATCGATCCTACCGGAATATGACACCCGCAAACGCAAGGTATCGCCACTTGCCAAGGAACGATCGATAACAAGTACCTGCCCGTCCCGAGTGAAAGGCAACGCCCGCCCGTTTTCCTCCAACGCAGTCACACGCAATCCCGGGTTCAGGAAGAGAAGCGGCTGTTTCACCTCCTTGCCATTCAGGTTGCATACCACCAGATCACTACGCACATCAAGATTCTCACCTTCCTGCCTCAGCGTAATATCGTGGCTGCTGACATGACAAGGCATGCCGAGCCAATGTTTCCGGAAACTCTCCCGGTAACTTTCACGGGCATTCCGGGCAGGTATATAACTTACCGCCATCACCACCCCGCAAAGAAGCCCCGACACGACAAGCGTCACGCCCCCGAGCGAGTAACGCCTCACTTGCTTCAAGGTACTTGGCAGGCGTTCCACGCCCCGCACGCTATAAGCCAAAAGTCCCAGTCCCAGCAATAGGAAACCCAGCCGATGCAACAGGTAATACCACAATCCCACGTGTCCCGTCACGCCCGAGAACAAGTTAGGTACTCCTGTACCCAAGAAATCCAGTATCCCGTGCAACCGATAAGGCAACCAGATAACAGATACCACACACCACAAGAACAAAAGCACCATAGTCAGGTAACGCCACCTGAACACCCGTGACAACCACAAGCTCAACCCCATCACGAAGACCAGCGACGGGATGTTCAAGGTGACGAAATAGAATATATAATATTGGATACCGAGAGGCGCCATACTATTCAAGTTCACGAAAAAGACGCAGCACAACATCACGAGCAGGTTCACCGCACCGAAAAGTATCATATTACCCAACACCCTTCCCCACGTGTATTCCCCGTTCTCCATCGGGCGGGCATGAATAGGGTCAAGCGCCCCGCCCAACTTTTCCCGGCGAGGAAAATCGGTAACCATCAGAATCACGAACAGCGATTGCACAACACTATACAAGTAAGCATTCACCAGCGGTACGGAACAAGGCAAAGCCACCATCTTCCAGTTCGAGCAGTAGCCCTGCCCTTGCAAAAAGAACTGGTACAACGTTATACCAATCACCGCAATAAAAACAAATAAACGAAATTCCCATTGCCTACGCTGTTGCTTCGCCTCGTACAAGGCAACATGTAAAATGTCATGTAGATTCATAGCTTGAATTTTAATAAAACATCGACGCACAAAGCTTTACCACCTATCGCTCAAATATAGGGATATTTTATTAAAAAAGGCAATTATTGTAACACAAATAATAATTCAAGAAAAATCCCGAAAGTTTACGCTTCCGGGATTTTCTATTTAGAATATTTCATTCTTTACAGATGCAGTTTCACCTCTACCGGTTTTTCTTTCACTTTCACGTTCTCTCCGACCCACTTCCCGTCTTTATCGAAATAATACAAGGTGTATTCTTTATTCTTTTCCACGACAAACTCCAACACGTCATTCATATCCTGTCTGGGGCCGGCTGTACGTCCGCCACCGATCTGGTCTTTACCGCAGAAAATGTCCACGTTGGCTGCAACCCGGTCGTCCGACTTGCGCGTATTACGCTTGTCTTTGTACATCATCACTTTCATCTTCACGTAATTTCCGCCTTCCAGTTGCTCGTTATACACTTGCTTGTAAATATCAAGGTAGCGTTGAGTCACGTTTAACGCAGGTACATACTTGATGTTGAAATCCCACACGAGCGGGAAACTCTCCCCGGTCGGTTTGAAAGAGGAAGCCCAGATAGCGTGCATACGGTCATTCGGGTCCGCTTTCCCGGCATCGGCAAGGAACCATGAACGATCCAACTTGTTGGGATAATACTCCGTGAAGTACCATTTCCCGTCCAACCACACCTCACACCAGTTATGGTTTCCGCGATTGTCATGCCAGTTGGCAGTACCGGCAATGCGCGACGGAATCCCGACAGAACGGAAAGCATCCGTCAACAAAATAGACAACCCGCTACAAGAAGCCATATTCTGGCGCATGGACTCGAACGGACTCTGGTCCGGTTTTTCGCGGCCGGTGTTGTAATCCACCTTTACCTCATCCCGGATATTCCTGTTCACGGCAGCAATCGCCTCGTCCAACGTTTTACAATTCTCCACGTACGGGGCGAATCGCCTGTAAAAATCGGCACGCCAATTCTCGCGAGTTTCGTTCAAGGAAGCGTACGGCAACACGTCATTCAAGAAAATTGAATCCGGCACGCTCTTCGCCCAAGCAAAACGATTTCGAGCCTCGTAAGCCAATTGAACGTTCGACAACAAATCGTCGCCTGTCATGGAAGTCAAATCACGCTCCGGCATATAAGCAATAAGGAAAGCAACCCCTTCTTTCATCTCGGGTGCGGCAGTCTTCAGAGCTTTCACGAGCTCGGTTTGATTAGCACCCGCTTTTTCCAAAGCTTTGTCCAGTAACGCATGGTATTTTTCCGGTACTCCCGGATATTTCGCGCATGCCACGCACACGCAACACAACAACAAGATAAATAGGTTTTTCATGAATTTAATTGGATTTATTACTAAAGTATTTCATAAACTGTGCTCGCTCGTATAAATCGGGATTATCGATGGAAGAGTAAGACAGCATGCCCCGGAAGTCATCAATACTCTCGAAAGCTTTGGACTCCATCCACGTCTTGATAAAAGTATTCATCTCACCGATCACGCTTATCCCCTTCTCGTAAAGCACGGAGCACAATTGGACGGTGGTAGCTCCCGCCAATAGCAGTTTCACGACCGCCTCACCGCTATGCACTCCCGTCGAAGCAGAAATCTCCAGATTCTTGTCCTTACCCGCCAGAATACCCGTCCACCGCAACGTCGTTCTCAACTCCGTCGCCGTACTGAACACGGAAGCCGCTCCCATTGTCAAGCTATTGATATTAATATCCGGTTCGTAAAAACGGTTGAATATTGTCGTGGCATTCGCCCCGTAAGCTTTCATCTTATCCACGAAAGCCGATAAATTCGTGAAATAATGACTTATCTTGATGGCAACGGGTATCTTTACCTGTTCTTTGATCGATTTCATGATCTCAAAGTATACATTCTCCACCTCCGCACTCTCTGTAAACTCGTTCACAGGCAAAATAAAAACATTCAATTCCAAAGCATCAGCCCCGGCATCCTGCAATTGACGGGCAAAACTAACCCATTCACCACCACTGAAACAATTCACGCTGGCAATAACGGGAATCGATAAACGACTTTTGGCGTTGCGCACCAATTCTACATATTTCTGTATCGTGTTGGAACGGATATAAGCCTTGATGTAATCCTCCGCTTCCGGGTAACCATCACTCATCCCGTACCCGGCATTAAACACACCGCTCGTTTCTTGGTTTATCTGTTCCTCGAAAATAGATTTCAACACGACTGCCCCAACGCCCGCTTCTTCCATTTCCACCATCTTCTCAACATCGGAAGTCAACCCGCAACTCGCCGCAATAATCGGACTCCGTAATTCCAGTCCCATGTACTTCGTCTTCAATTCTGCCATAATTAATTTTAGATTTATGATTTATGATTTTTGTTCGCCTTCGGCGAGTTACAAGTTGCAAGTTACATTTGCCTTCGGTAAGTTGCAAGTTGTTATTCTCTCATTTCATTTTCAATTCTGCATTTTCAATTTTCAATTGCTTTGTATTGCCTTGCCCCGAATATCGAACTTCCTACCCTCACCATCGTGCTTCCTTCTTCAACAGCAATCTTGTAATCCCCGGACATACCCATAGATAACTCTTTAAATTCCGATTTATCCGCAAAATACTGTTGCTTCAACTCATTGAATATCCTTTTTAAATGCCGAAATTCCTCCTGAACCTGCACCAGATCGTCCGTGAAAGTCGCCATTCCCATCACACCCTCAATCCGCACGTTCTTCATGTTCGCGTAACTCTCGCTTTCCAATAACTCCCGGGCTTCTTCCATGTTCAACCCGAACTTCGTTTCCTCCTTTGCCACATGGAATTGTAACAAACAAGGGATCACCCGGTTGTGTTTTTTTGCTTCCTTGTCTATCGTCTCCAGCAACTTCAAGCTTTCCACGCCGTGAATCATTGCCACGAATCCAGCCACGTATTTCACCTTGTTGGTTTGTAAATGTCCTATCAGATGCCACTCTATATCTTTCGGGAGCACCTCGTACTTCTCCGCCAACTCCTGTGCCCGGTTCTCCCCGAACACCCGTTGTCCGGCATTATACGCCTCTTCTATCGCCTCTACCGGCTTCGTTTTTGACACAGCCACCAGCTTTACCCCTTCCGGCAAACTATCGGCTATACGTTTCAAATTTTCAGCTATACTATTCATCTCATTTCAACGTTTATCGATGTCCGTGAAACTATGGACTTACAAATATAACGTAAAATCCATAATGTCGGGATAAACATCTTAAAATTTTAAGACTTTACACCGACGGTTGCAAGTCTCCCCGAATTGTGTTAATTTTGGACTTTCAAAAGGAAAAATATGCACAGGTATTTTATAGAACTAGCTTACAACGGAAGTGGTTATAACGGTTGGCAAATCCAGCCTAACGCTCCTTCCGTGCAGGAAGAGATAAACAAAGCCTTGTCCCTGTTGCTAAAGCAAGACATCAACGTAACCGGCGCCGGACGTACCGACACGGGTGTGCATGCATCCTTTTTTGTCGCCCATTTCGACAGCGTCACTCCCGTAGCGGACACGAAAGCCCTGACCGATAAGCTTAACCGTTTCCTAGGGAAACACATCTCCATAAAAGAGATCTATCCCGTCCTTCCGGACGCTCATGCCCGGTTCTCTGCGCTCTCGCGGACATACAAATATTACATCAATAAAACAAAGAACCCGTTCACCTACCCGTTTGCTTACACACCTCACCCGTTACCCGATATCCGGTTAATGAATCAAGCATGCGAGTTACTTACACGTTACGAGGACTTCACCAGTTTCTCGAAACTCCACACGGACGTGAAAACCAATATTTGCCGAATTATGCAAGCCGGATGGGAAGAAACCGACGAACAACTTGTCTTCACGATAAAAGCAGACCGTTTCCTGCGAAACATGGTACGGGCTATCGTGGGAACCCTGCTAGACATCGGTCAGAAACGGATCGACTTGAAACAATTCCAACAAATCATCGAAAGCAAAAACCGCTGCAACGCGGGCACTTCAGTCCCCGGGAACGCACTGTTCCTCTGCGATATCGAGTATCCGCCATGTAAAACACAACTAACACCCGAAGCATGAAAACAAAAATATTCATATTATTCATCCTTTTTCTATGTATGTTTGCCCGAAACACATCGGCAATCAAACTAACGAAAGATGCCACGATCAGCATCCTCACGTGCGCACCGGGAAATGAACTCTACTCTCTTTTCGGGCACACGGGCATCCGTGTCACTGACAAGGCAAATAATTTGGATATCGTATTCAACTATGGCACGTTTGATTTCAACACGCAAGGTTTCTATTTCAAGTTCGCCCGAGGATTACTTCCCTATCAATTGTCCTGTTCGGATTTCGACCGCTTCATGGCCTCTTATGTTTACGAGGAACGTAGCGTGTACTCGCAAATCTTGAATCTGGACTCCATTCAGAAACAACGACTCATGGATCTACTCGTGGAAAATTATCAGCCACAAAACCGGACTTATCTCTATAACTTCCTTTACGACAACTGTACAACCAGAGCGAGGGATATTGTCGAGAAAAGCACCGACAACAGTATCACGTGGATAGCAGAACCTTCCACCAAGAGTTTCTGGAACATGTTGGACGAATATCTCTGCCGCTCCCAGTGGACGCAATGGGGTATCCATACCATTCTCGGTTCCCCTGCAACCTCTATCGTGACCACCCGGGAACAGATGTTCCTGCCCGATTACCTCATGTATCGACTGGACTCTGCCTATTTCAACGGCAAGCCTCTGGTTGAACCGATTAAAGTGATTTACCAAGCCCCAGACCAGACTCCCAATAACCCGTGGTACATTTCCCCGTTTTTTGTCTTTGCCGTTTGCACGTTAGCACTTATCCTGCTCCTGCAAAAATACAGAAGCAGACGCTTGTTGAAAGCCATTGCCATCCCGTTTTTTATCATCACGGGTATCATCGGTTGCCTTATCGTCTTCCTTTGCTTTTTCACCAAACATCCCACGATGTACCCCAACTTCAACGCTCTTTGGGCTAATCCACTCAACCTCATCGCCGCCTTTTTTATCGGCAAAGAGAAATTACCGTGGATTATCAACAAATACATCTTCGTATATCTCTACGTCCTAATCATCGGCTTCCTGCTCTGGTTCCTTTTCATTCCGGCAGTACCTTACGCCTCCATGGTCATTTTCGTGTGGATGATATACCTCTGCATCCGTTTGCGACAAGTACAGAAATAATATTTTTCCACTTTTTGCATCCCACGCCTTGCAAGTTCAAATAAAACCTCTATATTTGCACTCGCAATTCCAAAATGGTGCCATAGCTCAGTTGGTAGAGCAAAGGACTGAAAATCCTTGTGTCCCCGGTTCGATTCCTGGTGGCACCACTGAATCAGAGAGAGTTACAAAAGTGACTCTCTTTTTCTTTTTGGTTATTTTTAGGTGTTTTTGACCGTTTTGTCAACCAATTTGTCAACCAGAAACTAGAATTCAGACATAAACATGGAGTAATCAAATACAAAAGATACTTAACCGCTATTCTTGTGAAAAATTGAAATTTAACATACTCCAAATACACTTCTTTACTCTACAAACTCCTATAGAGAACCCACTGTAAACCTACCCAAGACCTAGGGTAATAAGTACATAGTGCCGATGCTACTCTGCTTTAACTCCAGCATTTCTATATTGGAGATAACAGGAAGTTCAGAGGATAAACGGAGCATAACTGAAGATGAGGTAGGATTACGGTATTACTTGGGTAGGTTTACAGTGGGTTCTCTATAGATTCACCATAAAAAACAATGAAAATTCCATGTTTAGCCGTATATTCGCGAAAAACAGCACACGAGTCATGCAACAACCTGAACAATACTATCACGGCAAATTAGAAGAAGTAACCGCACTGTTGAAGAATCACAAACAGAAACGGAACGGGATCACGCTAGTAAAAATCATCCTATTCCTCTCGGCCGTCTTTTTTATATACACGTTTGCGAACACGAGTGCTGTCGTTTACCTTTGCGCTTTCTTTGTAGCGATTGCCTTGTTTATAGTTATAAACATTTTTGAAACCAAATTATTGAAGAAGATCGCATTCCTGAGTGAATTGAAAAAATGTTCGGAAGTGGAGTTGGAATATCTGGCGGGAAACCTGCAACACCTCCCCGCGGGAAACGAATATAAAGATCAGACGCATCCTTACGCGCATGATCTCGATCTTTTCGGTGACAGCTCGCTTTTTCAAGCGGTCAATCGGACGGTGACTCCTCACGGAAGGGAAAAGATGCGCCAGTGGTTGCTCAATCCCTTGAAGTCAGAAAAAGAAATCACCGCACGGCAACAAGCGGCAAGCGAGTTAAGCGGCAACCCGGACTGGTGTCACGCTTTTCGTGCCACGGGAAACAGTCAACGGGTATCCCCTCTCGCCATACAACAAATCGAAAAATGGCAACAAGAGCGGGAATCATTGCCCCGTTGGATCACGCCGTTTCTGTATATTCTCCCGGTAATCACCATTTCCGCATGGATATTGAATATCTTTTCCGTGATAGCTTGGAATCTCCCGTTCACGCTTTCCTGCCTCTCGCTCATTCTTTGCTATGTCCCGGCGAGTCGCACGCTTCGGGCGCACCTGCGGTTGGATGAGTTTACACGTTCGTTCAGCAACTTGCACGAGTTAATCCATCATTTTGCCGACTTCCCGTGCCATAGCAGCCAACTGCTATCCGTTCGAGAGCAATTGTTCTCCACCTCCTCGAATGCGGACACGGCACTCCGTTCCCTGCGCAAGATTCAAGAAGGTTTTGACCAGCGTACTAACGTGTTGGTCGCCATATTACTGAACGGGCTACTATTACGGGAATTGCATTTACTTAAACGGCTCGTGGCATGGAAACGGGAATACGCCGAAGCCATCCCGGCATGGGTAAACGCCACGGGAGAACTTGACGCTCTTGTCAGCCTCGCCAATTACAAGTACAACCACCCGGATTTTGTCACTCCCGCGCTGAACACGGACGTGATCCTGCGAGGTGCGGCTATCGGGCATCCCCTGCTATCCGCCGAAGGTTGCGTGACAAATGATTTCGGGATTGACCGTCTTCACGAGTTCTATATCATCACGGGGGCTAATATGGCAGGTAAAAGTACATTCCTGCGTGCTGTCGGGGTTAATCTAGTGCTGGCTTGCTGTGGTGCGGTGGTACGTGCCTCCTCGTTCGAGTTTCAACCGATGGCGATATTTACCAGCATGCGCACGGTTGATGATCTTGCCAAGGGCACCTCTTATTTTCATGCCGAACTGCTTCGCCTGCAAAAGCTGGTTACCATGGCAGAGCGGGAAGAAAAAACATTTATCATTCTCGACGAGATACTGAAAGGAACGAACTCCCGCGACAAACTCAACGGTTCCCGTCGTTTCCTGCAAAAACTACTGACACTTCCCATTGCCGGACTCGTTGCCACGCATGATCTGGAACTCGGTGCGCTTGCGGATACTCAACCGGAGCACTATTTCAATCGTTGTTTCGAGATCACTCATACCGATGATGACATCGTGTACGACTACAAGTTGAAACCCGGTATCAGTCAAAATATGAATGCTTCAATATTATTGGAAAAAATGAAATTGGTCTAAATACCCTATCTAAATTCTAAATACGTGAACCTTTCAAGCTTTTTCCCCGTTTTACTTCTAAAACAAAAAAGCAATGAAAACACACGCATTATTATTCGTATCTATCATCATCGTCCTTTGCGGATGCAAAAATAAAGCAAAAACAAAAGAAGCACGGCAACCTGCAACATCCGTGGATACCGTGTTAAGTGCCATGCCGACCTCCGCTGCCGATTACTATTTTGCCGGAGAATACGTGCTTGCAGGCAAAAAAGCAACACTAAAAGATTGTGCCACGGGGAAATCGCTTTCGATTACCTTCGGTGAAGAGGCCTACAAGGTTGAGAAAGAATACAAGGCATTACATCTACCCGAGGGGACTCCGGTATACGCTCAATTTTATGGTTATATTACCCCCAACGATGAGGTTGAACAAATTCCCGGACAGAAACTCATTATCACGCGTGCCATCAGTCTTAACCCGGAAACAAAATGTCAGGCATCACGTCTTTTAACCGGAAGTTATATCACCTATATTCCCAATAATATCAAACCGTCCGAGAGATTCACGTTCACGCTTTATCCCGACTATACTTATAGATTCAGCATCCTCGATATTGCAGCCAATACCACAAGAGAAGCCAACGGGACATGGTATTTGTTAAAAGAAGATTACATCCAGTTTGCCAGCAACCCGCTCACGAATTTCCGTAGCGAGGCCTTCGTCAATTACGATAAAATGGAATTGATATTCAAAACCAGCAAACGGGTGTATTACCGGACAACGGCAGAATAATATCAGAATCTCACCGCACTCAACGGAAGTGATATGTTGTCTTCAAGTCCGATCATGGCATTAATCAAGTATAATCGGTCATAACGATAAAGTTCACTCACCGGAACAACACGCTCCCGCACGACACCCTCGTCAAGTAATCGCTGACGCCGGGTACCGTTGAGTAAAAACGTATCGGGCGTGTACAACCCCGTGGTATCTTCCAGCACGATATTAGAGAATGATGTGTCGGTTATCATCCCCTGCCGCACGACAAGTACATCATCACACCCGTCCCGTTGCGCAAATACATGTTCAAGCGCAACACGATCGGTTGATTTGAAACGGTAATCTATCGCGTTATCTTCAATCAACCGTAAAGAACCGATACGCCGAAAAGTATAGGGAGAGAAAGTCACGTCCCTTATTACCGTATCGTACACGACACGACACTTCACCACCCCTTGGCGTGCCTCATCAGGTACAGTCATTCCGGCAACATCCCATTCCAAACGACAACCGAACACAGCAAGAGAAGTAGCCCTAGCCCTACATTCGTGATAAGCCAAATGGCAAAACTGCCCGTTATTCACTCTGATTGTTTCCACGAAACTACTTTCCATACCGTATATATTTAATTATCACAAAACGGCAGATACACCTTTTCCAACACTTCTTTATATTCCGCCTCCCGGTCACTATTGATCGTGATTCCCCCGCCACTACGGAAATAGAACTTTCCGTCCCGTTGCTCGATAAACCGGATCATTACCGCCGAATCGAATCCTT
This sequence comes from Butyricimonas hominis, assembly GCF_014287455.1. Taxonomy (NCBI): domain Bacteria; kingdom Pseudomonadati; phylum Bacteroidota; class Bacteroidia; order Bacteroidales; family Odoribacteraceae; genus Butyricimonas; species Butyricimonas hominis. The sequence goes on along the minus strand of NZ_JACOOH010000002.1, from coordinate 281,908 downwards.
CGCCGTCAAAATAACCGAATACACCCGTGTAATAACCTCTGGGTTCCTTTTCCGCACGGGCGATAATATTCAGAGTCGAGGGTTTCGGTGCCCCGGAAATGGAACCGGCAGGCAATAGCCCGAACACGATATCTCCTAAACGGGAGAAACAATCTCCAGTCAGATCTCCCGCCACTTCGGAACTCACTTGAAGTATTTCCCCGTTACTTGTACCCAAACGATCGATATAACGGAAACGAGGAACCCGCACCCGCTCGGCAACCCGATTCAAATCATTACGGATTAAATCCACGATGGTATAATGTTCGGCACGCTCCTTGTAATCTTCAAGAATCACCCGCTCGGCATCCAGCACACGGGCATCAATGGTTCCTTTCATCGGGAAAGATGAAATCACCCCGTCCTTGATTCGCACAAAAATCTCGGGAGAGAAGCAGACAAATTCATCCGGCACCAACAAACGATACGGGGAACGTGCCCGATAAAATATCCCCTCCAAAGTCCAATCCGTTTCAAGAGCAGTCGCAACAGTCAAGTTTAGTAAAAACGAATCCCCCCTCATCAATCCTTGCCTCACAACATTAAACTTCCTCTCGTATTCCTCACGGGAAACCGGATGTCGCTCAAACACCCCTCCTCTCGGAACATTCTTGTTTTCCGGTACATTCGTCACACCTCCTACTTCAAAAAGAATGTCCTGCTGTTGCAAGGGAGAAGGTATAAAAAAGCCTTTTGTCAACTCGAAATCCACCCCGAACAAGAATGGTTCCCGCCGACCTCCCGACAGATTCATTCGCTCTTTTATTTCATTCGCGGTCATCCTATTTTAGATTTATGATTTTAGATTTATGATTTCCGCCCCGCTTACCGACGAAAGAGTTCATTTTCAATTCTCCATTTTCAATTATAAAAGAGGTGCTTCAAATAAAGCGGCTTCTCCTCTCCTTCCGCGTTATAAAAACTCTCCAGATAGCGGTTAAAAGGCTGTCTTCCTTCTTCCGCGTAACGTACGGCGTCCCCCGTGATATCTTCAAAGGTAATTGTCACATCCCGACGAGGGACAAAAAAAATGAAATTCGCCAACACGTAAAAGACAGCTTTCATATAAGTCCACAAGAAATTAGGAGATTTTCCCGTCTTGGCCCTAGACCACATACTCCCCCACAATCCTTGAATCCGCATACCGACCACTCGCGTTCCGTTCGGCAACTGGCGGCACACTTGCCACGCACCCTGTTTGTTACCGACATGCTCCAGCCCGCCGTTGGTCAACTGTCCTGCCGGATAAATCAACACGTTTCTGCCTGCTGCCAAAGCGTCCACCACGACCTTGTTCAATCCTGCCACGACTTCCACGCCCCGACGGCTTTTTTCAAGATCGGGAACCCGCACGGCTCCCATCAAATGAAGTATCTGTGCCACAACAGGAATCTTAAAATACCCTTCTGTCACTAACGGGGATACATCCGTGTAACGCAATAATTGAGAACACACGATCTGCGGATCGACCGAAGCCTGATGATTCGGCAGAAACAATGTTGTCTTCGACTCTGTCAACAATTTCGCTCCTTTCAAATGTACCCGGTAACGGGAACTCAACACGCCCCGGTAAAAAGCCGCCAATACTCTTTTATACCTTGCTACCATAAAAAAACTTTACTATCCTCAATTTACGGAACCGTTCTCGGACTTCAGTCACTCTGACAAACAGGATGAAAGTTATCGCGAACGTCAGTACCGCAAGAAAAATAAACACAATTCTGGAATCAAAAAACATATTTATCGCCCCGAAACATCCCGAAGCAAAAAGCATAAACAAGAATGTAATCAAGTTAGAATAAGCCAACATATCCCCCAGCTCTCGTCCTTTCACGTTTGCCTGAATCCAAGCATCCAACGGAACCTTGAACATCCCGCTGAAAAACGCCGCAAAGAATACCAGTACGGCAAAGAACACTCCCCCCGCATCAAAAATAAAAATTGCCAACAACATCAGTCCCGTGGTAATCCCCCCGCACGGCACCAACCCTAATTCGACATCATGACGGGATAACACTCCCGCCAGATAACACCCCGCCCCGATACCGATAGCCGCCAACGACATCACGATACCCGTTTCCGAATCACTCATCCCTAAATCGGAACGGCAATACACGATAAGCACCATCTGTATCATGGAACCGATAAACCAAAATGTGGCAAGTCCTACCACGATAAGGTTCAATCCTTTAAAAGCTTTCGCACGCAAGAACATATCTTTCACGAACTTCAAGGGATTCAACGTCTCGTGACTCTCTTTCAACGGTTCGCTCTCGTTCGCACGAATCGTCAGACTCGACAACCAACCGAATAACGCCACCCCGAAAAGGATCGCACACAACACCGGAATACCCGCGCTTTCCGATAGGAAAGCAGCCATCAGCGTTCCGGTCAGAATCCCCACGAAAGCAAACATTTCCATTGCACCCGAACCGAAAGAAATACCCTCTTCACCCCCGATATCTCGTATCAATCCGTATTTAGAGGGCGAAAATAAAGCACTTTGCAATCCCATGAGAAGGATAGAACCCAACACGAGCGATGTCGAGTGCGCCAGAAACCCTGCCGCGGCCACGAGCATGATCAACATCTCCGCGAACTTTGCCCATACCACGATTTTCCGTTTCTTGTATATCTTCGCCAAACGTCCCGCCAACGGGGAAAACAATAAATAGGGAATTACCAATGCAGCCGATGCCAACGTGACGACCATTGACTCGTTCTCTTTACCCACCCAAGCGATACAAATAAAGCACGCTAATGTCTTCAGGAAATTATCATTCAATACTCCTAAATAATTCGTGAAGAACAGGGAGAACCAATTTTTTCTTTTTGCCATAACATACACTTATAACCAACAGACTACAAGTTGCAAATTCATTGCAACCCCGGGAATCACGCACTTCTCCCGAAAAACTGTCAGGTCAAAGGTAGTTTATTTAGCTCCGAATTCCTACTTTTGCAACCGAAAGAGTTTATAAAGTTTGCAAAGTAAAAAAACAAATTGCCTTCATGAAACGCGTTCTAGTCATTGACAATCACGATTCTTTTGTCTACAATCTCGTTCAGATTTTACGGGAATGTGAAAATTGCCAATTCGATATTGTCTACAATGATAACATAGACTTTTCCGCTCTTAACCGCTACGACAAACTTCTGCTCTCGCCCGGTCCCGGCATCCCGGCAGAAGCAGGCGACCTGCTCCCTCTCATAGACCGGTGCAAACATACACATTCCATACTTGGCGTATGTCTTGGACATCAGGCAATAGCCGAATGTTTCGGGGCACGCTTACAACAATTGGAGCATCCCAAACACGGGCACGCGAGTCCTCTTTTTATTACCGACTCCGCGGACACGCTTTATCATGAAATCGCCACCCCCGTGCAGGTAGGACGTTACCACTCTTGGATTGTTGACACGCGAACGCTTCCTCCATGCTTGAAAATAAGCGCCGTTGACGAAGAGGGCAATATCATGTCTTTTTATCACGAAAGCCTCCCGCTCCACGGAGTCCAATATCACCCGGAATCCATCATCACTTCTCATGGAAAGGAAATCATAAGCAACTGGATCACCTTGTAATTCAATCTATTCCCCGACAAGCGACAAAGAGAGGCTTCGATGCTGACTTTCCCCGGTCAAAACCGAACCAGTACTCCTTTACCCCATCCATGAAATAATATACCCTCATCACTTCCGTGTATTCACCCGTTACAACCGTGATGCCTCCCGGAATTTCACTATTCCAAGGTTTCAACCGTTTGCCCGGTTCTTTGGCAAAAGGAATACCCGCCACGATCCACGCCACGGAAATATCCGTTAAAAATGCCGGATAACGATCTTCACAAAATTCATATAACAGGACTCCCCGTTTTTCCAGACTCAACGGTTGTTCCAGTAGTTCCAACCTCTCCAACCACGACAAGAAATCCGGCAAGAAATGTTCATCATGAACTATCAAGCGGCGCACCACTTCCTGCCATGCCGCGGCGTTATAAAATCCGTCTATCAAGCGGGACAATAACCGGGCTTGCCGTAAATCCTCCACGCTCATCTCCCGGGTACACAACACCTCGTAAGGTACATCCGGAGAATATATTATTCCCAAGCTCTCTGCCTCCTCCCGCATCACCGTGCCGGGTAACAATTTCAACAACTCCAATTGAATTTCACCTGTGCCGAATGAAGCCAGCACCCGAACGTCAGCAACCATCTGTTCCAAGGTATATAAAGGCAATCCCGCTATCAAGTCGGCATGCACGACAAGATTAGGCAATCCCGCCAAATAACGCAAACCATCCAAAGCCGCCTGCAAATTACCGATTCGACGGCAGGCTTGCAGTACTTCTTCCCGCAGACTTTGTATCCCCGCTTCCAAATGCAATAAACCCGTCGGTAACTCCCGCAACAACACCTTCACCTCATCGGAAAGCAAAGCGGGGTGTATCTCCAGATGAAAATGCATCGCGGGGGCAAACTCCCGGAACAGTTGCAATAAACGAATAGCCCGTTCCGAGCTCCCGTTAAACGTGCGGTCGAGCAAACGTATATCCCGGATGCCATGCTCCCGGATAACAGTTAATCTCTCCCGTATTCGCTCCACGGAAAGCACCCGCACAGGTTTCTCCGCACCACTCACGCAAAACGCGCAAGTATTAAAGCACCCCCGTGTCGTTTCCAACTGCACGAAAGGCTTTGACCAATCAAAGAACCGACTGGTTTCCGGTACTTGTAACTGCTCAAACTCCATCACCCTCGCTAATCCGCCGTCATGATACACTCCTTCGGCATCCAACCAGCAAAGTCCCGTCACCGAATACCAATCCTCCGGACGATCATATACCCTCAACCACTCGTGAAAACCGATCTCCCCTTCCCCGCGGAACACGCAACTCACGAAACGGTATCTTCGTAAATACTCCCCGTTATCACCCAACATCTCCGGCCCGCCGAATATAATCGTACATTCCGGCAGCAGAGCTTTCACCCGCGAAGTTATCTTCAATAACACCTCATGAGTAAACAACCATGCCGTGGCAGCCAATATATCCGGTTTCTTCTCCACGATCTCCGCAACCACACTCCCCACGTTTGAATTAATCGTCGCCGAAACCTTACTCCACGTGACATCTCCTTCATCTCCTTTCACTTGCGCATGAATCGCCGGAAGAGCCAAAGAAGAATGAGCGTATGATGAATTCAAATCCAACCAAACTAATGAGTTCATAAAGTGTATAAAGTTATAAGGTTTATAAAATTCCGGAAGACTTCCAAGATTTCGAGGGTGAAAGATAATAAAAAAGTTCATAAGGTAATCCTTTAAACAGAATCTTACCTTATGAACTTTACAAACCTTATTAAACCTATTGATGCAAATGTATATCCATTTGCGGGAAAGGAATATTCAGATTCTCCTGTGCAAATGTCTTGTACACTTTTTCGTTCATATCGAAATAAACACCCCAGTAGTCGGCGGAATTTACCCAAGCACGAACCACGATATTCACGGAACTCGCGCCTAATGAAGTCAAGGCTATAAAATAAGGCGGCTCTTTCAACACTCGGGAATCAGCATCTAATAAACGAGCTAATACTTCTCTCGCTTTCGTGTAATCATCCCCGTAAGCGATACCGAACTCCCAATCCACCCGACGAGTCGGTTCCTTGGAGTAATTCTTCATCAAGCCGGTTGACAAACCTCCATTCGGGATAATGATCACCTTATTATCAGCCGTGGTAAGTATCGTATTAAAAATCTGTATCTCTCTCACCGTACCGCTTTGTCCCTGTGCTTCAATGAAATCGCCAACCTTGAAAGGTTTAAACAACAAAATCATCACTCCCCCGGCAAAGTTCTGAAGTGTACCGCTCAACGCCATACCGACAGCAACACCGGCAGAAGCGAAGAGGGCGATAAACGAACTGGTTTCAATTCCAAGTATTCCAATAATCACGATAACCAATAACAAGTTCAACGTGATACTCACCAAACTCCTTACAAAGGTAGTCAACGAAGCATCCACTTCCCGTTTGGTCAGAATCTTGTTCACCAACTTGTTCAATCGCCGCACGATCCAACGCCCCACGATCAGAACAATAACAGCAAATAAAATTTTAGAGCCGACGGTAATCCCCAAATCTACCATCCTGCTCAAAAACGCATCCATAGAAACATTAGACGGATTTGTAAATAATTCTTCCATACTCTTTTTTTATTTATCTAGTTAATAATCATATTTTCATTCAACTTCACTCGACTCATTTCCTGTACATCAGGAAAAAATCGTTCGAATATACCCTGCAACTGTACCCGGTTCGCCGCGAGAAATCCAATGGCTTTATCCGGGTCTACTCCCAGATTTTTATACTCGACCATAATCTCCAGAGAACGCCGGATTCCCGCTAACGAAGCATACTTCACCAAACGATTGGTGAGAATAAAATGCCACAGGAATCCTTTAAAACGCTCCGGTAAATAACGGTAATTCACAATCAACGAAGCATAAAACCCGAAAGCAAACCGTCGCAAGGATTTTCCCGTATAGCGTCTGAAACCCGTTGCGAGGAAATAATCGAAAAAAATGTCTGTTATCACCCCGGCGTACCTGCCAAATTCTCCTCTTGACAGTTCGATAGCTTCACGCACCAACGGGTGATGATCCGTGTAATCATCTATCGCCCTGTGCAGCAATATTCCTTTCCGGAAATCGGGGGAAAACTTTTTATAGGCATGCCCTTTCACCGCATCCCCGACAAAATTTCCAATTTGTATCTTCCGGTTATCTCCTGAAAGAAATATATGTGCCAAATAATTCATCTTACTACTCGGATTCAACGTTAATTGCCTATAACAAGTTTCAAATGAATAGGACTATTTTTAACAACTCTACCCACGCGAAAATAACAAAAACCTCGGACTATTTAATTATCTTTGTCAAATAAGCAGGGCAAATAAGCATATAAACGTTGTAAATCAGATGAAAAAGATTCTATATTGGAGCATCCTTTTTTTGGCATTGGCACTATCCTCTTGTAGTTCATCGCGGCAACTCGCCGTCCAAAAAAGTAAAACAGAGCAATTATCACGTAAATTGGGCTTCACCGTGAGCAAACGGGACAACCTGCCCCTGTTTGAAGAAGTAAGTCTTTGGCTTGGCGCCCCCTACCGTTACGGGGGAACCACTCGCATGGGAGCTGATTGTTCGGGCTTCGTGGGAGCGGTGTACAAGAATGTCTATCATAAATCATTGCAACGTACGGTTGCAAACATGTATAGCAAAGATTGTCAACGCATCGGGAAACGAAGGGTAAAATCCGGTGACCTCGTGTTCTTCAACTTCTCCAAAAAGAAAAGGCGAGGATTAACACACGTCGGTATATTCCTCAAGAACGGCTATTTTGTCCATGCCAGCACCTCGAAAGGAGTCATCGTTAGTCACCTGAGTGAAAACTATTATAAAAAGGGGTGGAGAAAATCCGGAAAAGTCTGGTAGTTCCCGTTTCCTCCCAGCGACCGGAAATAAAAACATCATTATTCGGAACAAGACCGGAAACGGGTATTGTTTTTTCTTTAACCACCCCGGTTCCGGCAAAAAACTGAAACCCGATCTTTGCACCGGAGCCGGGAAATAACAGTAAACGAGAAATCACCGTATCGGCAGACGCGGGAATATCTCTCGAATATATCCCCGTGTAGGAAGTCGTATCGCCGGCTGTTGCTTCTGTCAACAACACGCGGGAACTTATTCCCTCCACCCGATAGCGTACCGAATCGACTTGGTCGGGAATACCCGTTATCACCACGGTCAAACGGCTTACCACCCGACTTAACACGACAAAAAGAGGTGTACTCTCGTCAGCACCCGGTTTCATCTCCACTTCTCCCATGAAATAAGCCTGTTCCACCCCTACCGGGGGAAATGGCAAATACCCCTGCTCCACACTTCCTCCCCGGGGTGGTTCCACATACTCGTTCGACAGGTCATTAGCCAGATAATAAAATCGATACAGTCCTGCCGGCAGAGTCATTTTCAACATTTTGGAATTTGCAACCGATGCCATACCCGATTCCAAGTTATGGATATCCCCCGCCGTCAAATCCGCCACCTTTTTATAATAAACAAAAGAATCGTCCGTCTCTTGAAAAGCGAATACGGCAAGAGAATGAATATACTTTTCAAAAGACGCTCCCTCCTCTATCGCCATCTGTATACTCACTCTCTTCAATCCTTCCGTGTTACTGGTTCCTCCTTCCCAATCCGATTCCTTCTCGCAACCTAATAACCCGAATATTATAACAATCCCGTATATCCCTATTCTTTTCATTGCCATTCGTCACCCGACGATTTCTTTTTAACGTTATGAACTAAATCACAATCGACGGTTCCTGATCCACGTTCCATTCCACGTTTACCATCAAATCAAAAGTCAGATCAATCTTCCATTGCTCACCCGGTTTCTCCGTGTTCACCGTTGCCGTCAACCGAAGAATTGTATTTTCTTGCAATGTATATTGCGGGAGAGTCGACGTTATCTCTTGCCCGTTATCCAAAGTGAACGTCACCGAAAACGTGGAACGGGTAACCGAAGATGCCGTGGGAAGAGAGATAGAAGCCACGATCACGCTATCTTGAACACTCGAGAAATTATAAGAAGAACTCTCGCTCACATCGATCACGGGAGTCGCTTGAAATTGTCCGCTCATATCAAAAGCCCCGTAAGTATTCTGTGTTTCCAAAGTTATTTTCGACACGACTTCGGGTACATCTTTCAAGGTAAGTACAAACATGGATACTTTTCTATTCAACGTCAATGTCGGCGTTGCCGTCATCTGCTCTCCCAAAGTTACGGGATCTGTTATTCCCCAGAAAAAACGGGGAGCCTCGGTTCCGTCTGACACGGAGGCAATCACTTCCTCCATCGTATTACCTATCGTCACACCGCTCAACGAGGCGTTCGGCAACGCTTCCCCGGTTTCACTCAAAACATTCGCCAATCCCACCACTTGATAAGTCCCCACGGGCAACTTACCTATCGTCACATTCTTCTTCGCCGTGAATCCGGGTGCGACAGCTCCGTCGCCGGCTTCAAGCGCTTTCAATTCTGCCTTCGTCAATACGGAACTCTGGTATAACACGTATGTACCCTGACGATTTTTCCGAAAAGTCAACAAATTCAACGATTCCACGTAATTGGTAAGATCATCGTTGATGACCGTCCCGACTCTACTCGTAACGGTTAAATCAATACTTTTATTCCCTGCCGGAATAACCGTTTCCTTGTCATCGTCATCACTACAGCAACTAATTGCCATACCCATGATGACCGCCAAAATTAATAATGCAAATTGCTTCATGCCTTCATTCGTTAGTTTAGTTTCCTTTTATAGCGAATGAAGACATTCAATTGTTTCAATATCCCGGAGAGTCGTTCATTTTTTGTTTACAGGTCCCGAACACGGTACGCTAAAAAGATTAACCGGATTACCTTTTCCTGCCGTAACCGCGGCATAAGTACGGTATCCCCCGTTCAAGTTCAGCACGCTGTATCCCAATTGCATCAATACCCGCGCGGCAATATATCCCCGTAAACCGATAGCACAAAAGACCACGATCGTTTTATCTTTCGGTAAATTCCGATACTCGGCACGCGATCCGTCCAAAGGAATATTCACGGCACCTTCTATACTACCTTCCGCGAATTCTCCCGGCACACGGACATCGACCACGAGCGTGCTTTCGGTATCCATCGCTTGAAACTCGCGCCAGCTAATCATCTTCACCTTTCCGCTCAACATATTATCTGCCACGAACCCCGCCATGTTCACCGGATCTTTTGCCGAAGAATAAGGGGGTGCGTATGCCTGTTCCAATTCCATCAGATCGTACACGGAACCACCTTCCCGTATCACTGCCGACATCATTTCCAATCGCTTGTCCGCCCCGTCCGCGGCGACCACTTGCGCTCCCAGCAATTTCCCGTCTGTCGGGGAAAAATTAATCTTGATATCCATCATGATTGCCCCCGGGTAATACCCCGCGTGCGAAGCCCCGTGAATAATAGCTTCCCTGTAAGGGATCTGCAACCGTTCGAGCATCTTCGCCGACAAACCCGCTGCCCCTACCGTCAAGTCGAATACCTTCGCGATAGCCGTGTTGATCGAGCCTTTATATTTTCTCCGGTTACCGTAAACCGCGTTATCCGCACAAATTCGTCCCTGTTTATTAGCGGGACCCGCCAAAAATGCCAGAGCCGGACGACCGCTCACGGGATTGGGAAACTCTATGGCATCACCCACCGCGTAAATATCCGGATCGGAAGTCTGCAAATACTCGTTCACCTTGATTCCTCCCGTTTCCCCGATCTCCAACCCGGCAGCTTTTGCCAAACGGGCATCCGGACGAACCCCGATAGAGAGCAGTACCATGTCTGTTTGCAATATCAACCCGCTTCGCAGCACGACTTCCATACCTTCCCCTGTCTGCCGAAAGGCTGTCACTGCCTCTTGTAGGTAAAGTCCCACGCCCTTTGCTTTAAGATGCTGGTGTACAATCGCCGCCATCTCGTAATCCACGGGAGTCATCACCTGATCGGCCATTTCCACGATCGACACGTCAATTCCGTACTCGTGCAGATTCTCCGCCATCTCCAAACCGATAAAACCGGCACCAACAATCACTACCCGCTTCACGTCACGCTCCTCCACGTACTCTTTCACCCGATCCGTATCGCTTACATTACGCAAGGTGAATATCCCGTCGCCATCGATTCCCGGTAACGGGGGACGCACAGGCTCCGCACCCGGCGATAGAATCAACTTGTCATACGACTCCTCGTAACGTTTCCCCGAATTCAAGTCGCACACCGTTACCACCTTTTTCCCCGGTTCTATTCCCTTCACTTCAGAACGTATCCGAGCTTCTATATTAAAACGAGCGGCAAAACTCTCCGGCGTCTGCACGAATAATTTTTGTCGCTCATAAATCACATCTCCAATATAATAAGGTAATCCGCAATTCGCATAAGAGATATACTCACCTCTCTCGAAAAGGATTATTTCAGCATTTTCATCCAGTCTACGCAAACGGGCTGCCGTAGAAGCTCCTCCCGCCACACCACCGACTATCACATACTTCATACAATTTATTTTAAATGTCACATATACTGTTCTATAATTTGCTGTAACTGTGCGGCCTGTACCACACCGCTATTATTCCACAACATACGTCCTCCTTTAAACAACATGAGTGTCGGTACCGACTGAACATGATATTGATACACCGGCTGACGATTAGCCGGGACATCCACATCCACCTTCAGAATAACCACCTTATCCTCCAACCGTTTCTTTACCTCTTCAAGTATCGGGTGCATCATCTTGCAAGGTCCGCACCAAGTAGCGAAAAAGTCTACCAATACCGGTTTGTCACCATTAATCAATTCGTTGAACTTGTCCATAGCTTTATTGTTTTCGTTAATTCATATCCGATATACGTCAACCGGCGAAGACAAGTTATTCCAATTTCGTCACTTTTATATCTTTACGGTCAATGTAATTCGGATAACGGAAAGCAGGCATCCCCAGTGCCATGATAGCATGGATATGTCCGTCTATCCCCAACGATTTCGCCAACCCTCTCTTGTTGTCCTGCTTGACGGCAGACATCACGAATCCCATATACACTTGACTGACGCCAAGGCTCTCCGCCATCAACGAGGCATTCTGATAAGCCAGATTACAATCTTCACACCCGAAACGATTCGACTCAGGTGTATGAATGAAAAGCAAAGCCGTGGCATGACGCAGTATCGGGTCATTCCCGGCTCGATCTTCCCGGAGCAAACGTTCAAAAACAGGCACATACCTGTAAACCCCTTTCAACAAAGGTTTCAACAGAGGTTTCAATATCGGATTCTTCAATTTCTTCAACACCCCGCCAAAAATACCAAGCGTATACTCGCTTACTTCACGCACCCGTTTCGGATCTGTAACCAACGTGAACGACACGCTCTGCGCGTTCGTCGCCGTGGGAGCCCGATGTGCCGCCTCCACGATCATATCCAACATCTCCGCCGGAACAGGTTGCTTTGTCATCGTCCGGTTCGAACGCCGTGCCTTGCACAAAAGCATCATCTGCTCAGGGGTCGGCAACAGCGTGTAATCAATCGGGTGTACTTTCTCCGCTGGGAAATCACTATGCTTCACCGCACCCGTCGGACACGCCGCAGCACAATGCCCACACCCGATACACATCTCCTCGTGCTCGATCCCCACGACTTCCCCCACCTTTACCTGTGTAAAAATCGCCGCCGGACAAACCTTTACGCACTTTCCGCATTTTATGCAACTGCTTTGGTCTATACTTAACGTCATATCATATCATTTTAAAGTTTATTTGGCTTCAATGATTATTACCACAAAAGCATCTCTTTATCCATGTACTTCTTCAATGAAAAACAACTCCTGCATCACGTCTCTTCCACCGTGTAAGGGGGGGAGCCGGAGGGGTTGTCCTCAATCTAAAATCATAAATCTAAAATTAATAAATCCACTTCCCGATATTCCGTTCCGCGGCGCTAAACTCCACGCCGACTTTTACCAGCTCACGCCCGTCCGCTTGGTAAGGGAGCAAGTATTTCTTGTCGTCAATTTGCTGTAAAGCCTCCTCGGCTGTCCCGTTCAACTTGAACTCGAAAACGTAAATGTACTTCGGCGTCTTCACCACGGCATCCGCCCGTCCCACGGCACTCTTCACCTCCGCGTCCGTGAACTGCCCCATTAACTTGAACACGAGGTAGAACACTACTTGGTAGTGTCGCTCCGTCTTGGTATTGAGTTCATACGGGAAATCCGCGAAGAAGGCTTGCAAACGTGACATGAAATCATCCACCTTTCCCACACGAAGCTCCTGCACGAACTTACCGATATAGAATCCCTTATCCTCGTCGGGAACCGAGGTGTAAAAAGGAACGAGGAAATTCATAAACCCGTACCGCACCTCATCATTGGGAAACTCCAGCAGATAATTCCCGAATTCCGCGTCGTAACCCTTTATCGTCAAGTACCCGCTCTGGTAAATCAGCGGGATCGGGTTATTGGCATCCACCCGGTACTCGGCGAACGAGGAAGATGGTGCTTCAAGACCGTCGAGCAATACCCGCAGGTCGTAATCGCTTTTCTTAAGCAACTCGACGAGGAAGGTCGGCGTACCCGTCTGGAACCAGTAATTGCTGAACTTGTAACCGTCGAACACGTTCAATACGCTGAAAGGGTTGAACACCCCTTCCGAGAACTCGCAAAAATGATAACCGTCATACAACGCTTCCATCTTGTCCAAGGCATCCTCACGCGTCAACCTGTTCGCCTCCGCCAACCGCTCCAGCTCCGGCGCAAACGTCGCTTCCAGTTCCTGCCGCGTGATGCCGCAAATCGTGGCGTACTGCGGTTTCATACTGATGTCGTTCAATTGATTCAAGTCACTGAATACGCTCACTTGCGCGAACTTCGTCACGCCCGTCAGGAACACGAAACGCAAATAACGGTCTGAACTCTTCAGTACCCCGTAGAATGCCTTCAACGTCTGGCGGTAATCTTCCAGCAAAGCGTCGTTACCCAAGGTTTGCAGCAGGGGCTTGTCGTACTCGTCCACCAGTACCACCACGCCACGTCCCGCCCGTTCACTCGCCCGGCGAATCACGCCCGAGAAACGAAGCGAAAGAGTCGGTTCGTCCTCTCCCTTGCCGTATTCAGCCTCCCATCGCGTCAAGTTATTGCTCAATATATCATTCAATTTCCGGGGAGAATCATACTTCTCCGCGTTCAAATCCAGATGCAACACCGGGTACTCGTTCCATTCCTTCTCCAACCCGGCAATCGCAAGTCCCTCGAACAACTCCTTCTTCCCCTCGAAATAAGCCTCAAAAGTCGACAATAACAGGCTTTTGCCGAAACGGCGAGGACGACTTAGGAAATAAGGGGTTTCCGTGGAAGCGATCTTCCAAATAAAGGCCGTTTTATCCACGTAAACATGGTTGCCTTCTCGAAGTTTTTCAAAAGTCTGTATCCCGATGGGAAGTTTGCGTGACATATTATCCATAACTGCTTTTCCGTTGTTTATCATACAAAGATAAAAATAAATTTAGAATTTAGAGTTTAGAATTGAAGTTTCCCGAAGACAGTAGTAATTCAGCTGAGGGCATCTCATGTTTTTTTGAGACACCCTCTTAACTTCTCGCCACCACGATAACAGTAGTCTAAAGTACCGTGGCATCACGTCACAAACTTTTCTTCCTTCCCCACCGCTCTCTCAACCACGCGACCACCACGGCACTTAACACACCCCCGACAATACTCACCACATGTGAAAGCATTGCATCGGTTACCGAAACACACCCCATGCGGACAAACGAAACGTTAATACAGTACGTGGAGAACAATCCGACGACAAAATGACCGACTCCTTCCATACTTATTCATTTGAAGTCGGTTGAAGTACAATACTTCGGGATGCTTTCCGCTTGTCTTTCGACAACATGAAAGCATAAATCACCAGATTCTCTACCGCCCAATTCTTTCCTAATGCGATACTGGTTGAACCCGATTCCTTCCGGTTGCGGCAGCCCGTAACAACCATCTCCTGTTTCTCTTTTTCATACATCGCCACGTACAAAACATCGTTCGGGTTCGCCACTGCCGACCAATATGTTTGAGCTTCCTGTGTCACGTTTACTTTTTTAGCAGCCGTATCCACAGTTACCTCCACATTCGCCAGCGAGGTCAAGTAACCGGACGCACAAACCACTTGATCGTAATTCACCGTAGCCACGACCTCCCCACTCTCCGACTCCGTGGCAGTGATCGCCCCCATGTTCTCTTTCACAAATGCGTTATAACAGGAAGTTCCGGCTGTACGTCCCGGAAAACCAAGTTCCGCGGCGGGAGCAAAATAAAGAGAAAGACGCAACAGTTCCTTCATTTTTGCCCGTTGTCGCAAGTGTCCCGGGGTTTTGGGATTGCGTATCTTCATGCGCCGGGTTCTGCCCACGCTATACCCTTTTGCTCCCGAATAAGTCGTCACATTACCAATCGACTTCCTCACTTCTCCAAAAAACAATGACCTGAATAAAACCATAATTCTACTTTTTTAAATGAAACATTAAACCTCCCTATCGGACACTCTCTGCCGAATCGGGTATCTCTAAAAACTGATTATCCGAACACTTGTCCCAATTACCGGAAACAAAAGCACAATACAGATACTTTACCTCTTTCGTCCCCTCCGGCAAACACACCACGGCTTCCTCATCCCAACGCATACTCCCCGGCACCTTTGGCAATATCACGTCAAACAAATCGTTTTCCATCATAACTATTACCAACAACCGATCCCATTTCCGATCCTTATTCAAAACAGCGATATTCTTCCATGTCAACAACACCTCTCGTTCCGACAAACGCCTCACCCTCATTTCCTCCGCCAGCGGCAAACTTCCTGCCGTGAAATGCAATCTGTCGTAGAAAATACCTTTCTCCCCGTTAAAAGCCCGGATATTCATTTTATTGAACAACACGTTTGCACCCGTGTTCACCTCCCGTGCAGCAATCCTCCATATCTCAGCCAAAGGAGTCTGCCTCACCGCACTGTAAAACGTGTTCACCCTCCGTAAACGTGCCCTGTAAAACATTTGTAACTCTGTTCGAGGATTATTCACCCGAGTCGGACACATTCGCACGAATCCTTTCCCGAATCTCGTGTACAACACCACGTTTCCCAACTTTCCCGAGAAACAATCAAATAAAGACTTTCTAGTTGCCATACTTCCTCCTTCAATATACAAACCCCGCTCTTTTCTTCACCTCTTCAAACGGAAACGCCGGTCCCGGATCCACTTTTCGGGAAGTAATATCCGAATGACGCACGAGATACTTGATCCCGTAATGTACCCGCAGTAATCGACATAACCGAATAACCGCCTCCACTTGCTCCACCGTGTAAGCATGCCAATACACCGCCCGTCCGTTCTCTATTCCCGTGTACACCTCGTCAGGCATATACTCCCGCCCGAACGACGAGAAGAAACGGTTTCCTTTCCGTTTCAACTGTCCCCCGTTATCCATCTCCACCCCGATAGAAAAGTCATTTACATTCGCTCTTCCCTGATGCATGCTCACTCCCGCATGCCATGCCTTAATCACGTAAGGTACCATCTGATAATAATCGCCATCCCGTCCAACAACCGTATGTGCCGCCACCTTCGTCCCCGGATTACACAAATGTACCACAGACGACATCGCACTTGCTCCCCCGGTTCCGTGCAACACAATCGTGTCCACCACTTTCATCCGGGTCTTACACTTACCGCACGAAAAATACTTTACTTCTTCTCCGCACAAAACATCCGATACAATACTCAACATAAATAATTATTTAATTGTAAATCATAAATTTAAAATGAATCAGATCATTTTATTTTTCTCCTGAATAAATTCCCTGTAATCTTCTCCCCACTCCTTCCGATCACGTATCCTCCCAACCCGATTTCAAGTAAGTCCCAAAAACGGGATGTTTCGGACAAAAGCGGAGAAGGATTAAAAACTCCTAATAAAATAACCAAGGTAAACACAAGCATCACGATCGGACGCCACGACCTTTGCAACCAATTTCCTTGCGCCTCCCGATCGACGACTTCCAGCCTGCCTCGTGTCAATTCACTCTCGTGGCGATATAACAAGGCTATAATATCTGCCTGAATCTGTTGTTTTTCTTTTGCAGACACCGATAAACCGTTAATTACATCTCCGATTTCTTGAAATACATTTGAAAATACACCCATGATAATCAATATTTTGGTTTGATACAATATTACAACCATATCAACCCGAAAACATCATACTCCCCCACGGCAATTATTATTTTTTTAATAGAAATAATTCAACAATTCCTTTTCTGATTGTTTTTTTATTACGAACAAGGCAATGAATCCCTTACCCATTGCGGTTTCCAATAGGTACATCACGTTATTCTATACAAGAGTAAAAAGATTTTCAAACAACCTTTACACAAACAAAAAAATAAAAATGCTGACTTGTTAGTCAGCATTCCGAGTCACATTTAACATTTTTTCAATCACAACACTTGTACTATTCTTCCTCACTTTCTCCCAAACGCTGTTGAATCCACTGAAGATACTTGTCTGAAGTCTCCGACCAAAACTTGTGGGGATTCTCCCGATTCTCCATCCGATACAACTCCCGATTGTAATTCGAGGGAAATGATACATCATAAAACAAACACAAATAATTCAGAAAGGCCTTTTTCGTGTTCACACCACCATTCGCCACCACAATTTTCGTTTCCCATAGAATATTCCCCATTTCCAACAAACAAGACGGACTCTCCGTCCAACGGTAATACCCCGGCACCAGATATCTCTCCCGTCCAAAATGCTCCCTCAACCTTCGTACTGAATTATATTGGACTATCACAAACCGCCAAACCCGTAATTGCTCCTCTACACTCAAATCCGTCCATTCCGTAAGTTTGTCCCCTCGTAAGAAAACAATTCTCTCCCTCGGTTTACTTACATCCGTCACGAACAACTCCTCCAATAATTCCAAATGATTACGAATCTCCTCTTTCGCTTCCTCCGGGCAGTCACTTTCCTCAATCCGGGCTCCTATTTTATAAAACAGCAAACTTTCCCGTTCCAGTATACGCCTCATATACATTCTGCAACTTTTCTCTTGATTAAACCGTAACGATTCTTTCGAATTTACGGGTAATTGTACCACAACATCAAAAATGGCAAACTCGTAATCTGCCAGATAATTCAAATTAAAACTCATACTTTTCTACTTTAATTTAAAGGACGGACTGACAACAAAACACCAGCCCGCCCCAAAAAAACTTTACACCATAAACTTAACACTCAACGTTACTTCACGATAATCGTGAAGCAATCATTTATATCCTTGGAATACCCTTCGTTTTTAAAGTTTAAGGATATCACGTATCGCCCAACGGGAACATCGTGATGCAACGGTACCTCGAATGTTCCGTTTCCCCGCACGGAAAGTACTTCCCATAATTTGCCCGGATCGCCTTGTATTGAGGTGATATTTTTAATCGACACAATGACTTGGGAAGTTCCTTCAACACCTTCTATCGGCGTACTCACCCAAGGTTGTCCCCATTTTATTCGTGCATAATCCTCTCCTATTTCGTCCAATGAATTACTAGTCTTTATTACTAATGTATCCGGACTGTAACTCGCTCCTTCCGTTAAGAGATACCCAACTGTAATATCCTGACATCCATCTTCCAACCATGCAAACAATACAAATCCTATCAATATAATTAAATTCCTCATAACTCTAAATTCAATGTTTCAAATTATAAATTCTTCCTATTAGATTTTTCCTAATATATAATTGTAATTCAAAGCGTGAACGACCCCGTTCAACGGTTGTATATCTGGAGTTGCCAATGGTACATGATTACGAACCGAAAAAGAATATAAATACAAAGTTTCTGGTCCTGCATCAGGGACCCCAGCATAAGGAGATTTGTCTACATATATTTTTAAACGATTACCACCTAAACACATTAAGTCGGTTCCTCCATCCTGATTGGAATCTGTAATTGAATAATCTGGATTACGATAAGCTATATCAGATTTCAGTATTTTTCCTTTTACCACATGATTTAAAATCATTTCACGACAAAATTCAGGCGTAAGTTCATTTACAGCTTCCTTATTATCATCCCACAAATATCTTAACACGGAATAACTTGGTGGAGCAAAAAAAGTAATTTCTTTGTAGTCCGGATCATTACCTTCAAACAAATCTGTCAAGTCTGCTCGTTCAATCATCTCCACCGTTAACTCCCAATTATACTTATCTCTTCGCAAATATTCCATTATGCTGCAATCATGATATGGAGAAGCGATTCCTGTATCAATCCAATCTTGTTTCGTATCGCAACCCGCTAAAAAAGGTAAGATACAAATACACATCCATATATATTGTAATGCTTTCATATTCTATATTTTCAGTTTTACATTCTATTTAGCCAATAGGTATTTTGACGAGCTAAAGGATTATCTATAAATTCAGTTTTATCAACCCCGTTAAAAAATACCCCATCAATAATATCCTGTATAGACACTTCACGAAACCCTCCATACAATTCAGTCTTATAATATCCATTTCGAAGCACATCATACCAACGCCATCCTTCCATTAACAATTCCTTTTCTCGCTCCTTGAAAATAGCATAACGCAAATCACCATCATACTCGGAAGGATTATAAAGTTCTGCATTAGCTCGTTCTCTTATGCAATTCAAATCAGCAATAGCCCCAGCATCATCCCCTAATCGTACCCGACATTCTGCACGTAACAAGATAATTTCAGCTAATCGAAACCATATACGATTTTGGTCAAAATTCACAAACTCACCTGCAGCCCAACCAGAAGTTCCCACTCTAGCTAAACGCCATTTCCAAGGATAAGCATAACCTCCCGTTATATTTGTACTTTCACTTTCCATTCGTTCAAAATCATAGAAATAAGCATCACGACGCAAATCTGTTATTTTTTTATCTCCTACAATTCGATCCGGATACATTTTACGCACAGTAGTATTCAATATTCGATATGGCATACTCGTAATCATTCCTTCTTCTGCATTAGGAATAACCGGCCATGCTTGAAAAAATCGTCCGAAACAAAATATTCCATCATCTAAAGGAAAATCTTCATTCGCCAACTCATTCCAATACCCACGCATAGTATTCTCATAAATACTCTCTTGATCACCACCCACAAGGGTACTCGTACACACATCTTCGGGATTTTTCGCCAAATTATAAATCGGAGAATTAATCACTGCTGTGCAAGCAGAATCTGCTGCAGCCCAGAAGGTATTCTCATCGTAAGTTGCTTGTTCCTGAATTGCCATGTATTTACAACCAGCTTTCCATGCACATAAATGAGCTAATAATGCTTGTGCCGCACCTTTACAAGGAACTGATTTGTAAGTTATCGCTCTTCCATCTGATGTTTTTAAATCCGTATATTCGGGTAACAACTTAACTGCTTTTCGGGTTAAATCAATTGCATAATCAATCACCTCTATCCATGAAGAATATTTTACAGGATTAACCTCAACCTTATCACGAATAATCGGACACCGTCCCCATCGACGACCTAACTCAAAATAGACTAACCCCTTTGTAAAATAAATTTGTCCCTTGTAAAAGTCCCGACGCTCTTGCGGCATCTCTATCTTATCAATATACGGTAACGGAACATTTGCTATCGCAATTACTCTATACAGATGAAGCCATTGTAACATATACTGTTCAGGACTATTTTCCTGTAAAAGAGCATTATCTGAAGGATAAAGATAATCCGTATACATACCGTACATTGCAGGATAAGCAATATTTGTCATGCCCAAATCATTCCTTGCATATTTTTCTACCGTAAGTAAACCACTCTCAATTTCTCGTTCATTCGAGAATGCGTTCGAGAATGTAACCGAATTCTCTGGGATCATTCTTAACGTGTCCTCACAAGCACCACATAAGGCACAAACCCAAAACGCAAGTAAGATATAATAGTTTCTCATCATCTAAAATTTTAAAGTTAAACCCAATGTATACTTTCTTGCCAGAGGATACCCCTGTTGCCAATCATCTCCACTTGTTATGTTTACTGTTTCTGGATCCATCCCTGAATAATTTGTCCAAGTCACTAAATTCTCGCCACTTACAAATATTCTTAATTCCTCCATTCCCACTTTTCTACTCCATTTTTTAGGAAAACTATATCCCAATGTTAATGTTTTCAATTTCATATAATTCACCTTTTCAACGTCACGATCTACCGTATCCCACATTCCATTAAACTGATCATATTGAATTCTAGAATAGTCAGGCTTATCTCCAGGCTTTTCCCAAAAATTAATTTTAGTTAAGTCAACAACTAACGCTTGATAATATAAATCAGAAGAAAGACATCTCTTTTCCAAAGAATTCACCATATGGCGTCCCAACATATATGTAAGCAATAAATTTAGATCAAAATTTTTCCAACGAAATTCATTGACGATACCTCCGGTGATTTTTGGCAAAGCACTTCCAATATAAACTTCATCATCAAAATTAGCTTGTCCATCTCCATTTACATCTATAAAATTATAATCTCCCGGTTTATAAAAAATGTTTCTCTTATCATCACTATAGGGTAAATAGTAACTCACCCCTCGTCTATTATAATAAACTTTCACGTCATCTTGAGTGTCTATAAAACCATTAGTTTTTCGGGCGTAAACTCCATTCAAAGATTTTCCGATAATATTTCCTTTAAAATCTTTATTATTATATGATTTTTCAAAACGATTCCAATTTCTTGCTCCATTTATAGAAATCTTCCAATAAATATCCGATTGACGAAAAATCTCGTATTTAATCATCAATTCAATTCTTTCATTAGAAATTGCTGCAGCATTACGCCATTGTTGTCTATAACCATTATGATCTCCCGGCAAATTCATGCGAGCTAATAATTCATCAGTATAGCGATAATAATAATCAAAAGTAAAATTCAAACGATAGTTAAAGAAATCCATATCAATCCCAAAATCATATTGATCTGTTTCTTCCCATGAAAGTTCATTATTATATAAACCATCATACCATATTGGCTCTATCGTTGAATTACCTCTATAAGAAGTTTTCCCCACTTCCATAACGCCTAATGCTAAATAATTAGAGGTAAAATGCATCCCTGAACGTCCCCAACTCGCTCGTAGTTTTCCAAAAGAGAGCCATTCAAATTTCTCTTTTATAAAAGATTCTTCGGAAAATGTCCAACCAAGAGCCACAGAAGGAAAGGTTCCCCAACGATTATTTTCTCCGAAAGTAGAACTCCCATCACGCCGAATACTAGCCGACAACAAATATCGTTCCTTGTAACTGTACTCCAATCGAGCAAAATAAGATAACAGACATTTCTCTTGCATATCTGAACGATAATGCTGGAAAGCTATCGGTTCTTGATAATCCCCCCACCCCTCGTAACCAATCTCAGGCATTCCAGGAGGAGCATAATATATTTTATCACTCGGAGCATTTTCTGCCGATCCCCCATTATATTCCTCTTGATCGTACTGATATGAGAATCCTGCTACAAAATTTATAGTATGCTCCTCTTTTATACTTCGATTAAATGAGAGAATATTTTCATTCAGCATCATTAAATTAATTCCTGTCTCACCAACACTTTTAGAATATCCTGAATAACTCAAATAAGAAGGTTGAAAATAATTTCGACGCTCAATTGAATAATCTGCAGCCAAGGAAGTTGTTATATTCAAACCATCAAATGGTTCATATCCCAATCTAAAATTAGTACGCAAACGAACAGATCGGTTTTTCTCCTTTGTTTTCTTGTAACTATCCGTCACAGCATTCCATGCTACAGAATTTTCTCCTGGTAATAAAGAGGACAATTTATACGGATCTCCCGGAACTGTTTCTATTGGTGGGGCAAGCCCTAACATATCAGTTTTAGTTCCGCGTTTACGGTTCGCAAGAGAAGCATTCAAACGTAAATCCACATTTAAACATTTTACTGGAATTACATTAATAGAAGAATTTAAATCCACACGATTAAAACCTGTACCCTTAAAAATTCCCTCTTCATTGTAATACCCCAAACCAATCCCATAAGTTGTTCTTTCTAAACCTCCATAAGTTTGAATATTCGCATTCGTCACTTTCCCTCTCTCGTAGTAAATTGGAAAATAATTAGTCGAATTATTGTAAAAAGCATTTAAACTATCTTGAAACATATTCCCATTATCTACATTATCTGGCATAGGAATAAAATTCCCGTCCAACATTGCATCCTGTCCCCAATTATCATACTGTTCACGAAGAGTGGTAGGATATTTATACCGATTGGTTTTTGGTTCAATATAAGCTTGGAAACGATCTCTAAAAGAACGCAATCTAAATAATCGTTCTGCTCGTCCAGTCGTTATCGTTGGTAATTTTGGTAAAACACTCCACGTTTGTGAAGCATTCACAGTTAATGTAGCATGCTGATTCTTTTTTCCCTTTTTAGTGGTTACAATGATTACTCCATTTGCAGCACGAGATCCATAAATAGCAGAAGAAGAAGCATCTTTTAAAACTTGAATTGATTCAATCATGTCTGGATTTAAATCAGATAATAAATTAGTACCTGTAATTGGGGAAGTAAATGAATTCAAAGGAACTCCATCAACTACCCACAAAGGATCGGAAAAACGGCGTCCTTGTTCCACATCTAACGAGTTATATCCTCGAATAGTCACCGCCGTACCTCCACCCCCAGGAGCTCCGGACATTCGCGTAATATCCATCCCTGCCACACGTCCTTGAAGTAAAGTTTCAATGCTAACAGACGGGATACCCTTTATTTCATCCGCTTTAATCGTAGAAACAGCTCCCGTCATTTTCCGTTTAGTAGTATTCCCATACGCCACCACAACCGTTTCGTCCAACGCTTGGACATCTTCTTCCATAACGATGCGAAGCGTGTCTTTAGCCGTCTTCTCCGAAAACTCTATTATTTTCTTTTTAAAACCGACAAAAGAAAATTCCAGTGTTCCTTTTACCAAAGGCAATTCTATCGCAAATCGCCCTTTCTCGTTCGTTGCCGTACCCACGGGGAGTCCAACAACTTTTACGGTTACCCCCGGCATCGGTAGCTTTTTCTCGTCAACTACTTTTCCCACGATCCGCAAACTTTTTCGTACGGAATCTTGCCCCCATATCCGAGGTTGTTCCTTTATAATCACCAGATTATCGTCAAAAGTAAATCCCAATCCTAATTTGGTCAATAAATCGTCGAGAACAACTCCCAACTCTTTATCAACCACTTGAACACTCACCTTTCCTCGCACTTCTATTACCCGATGATTATAGAGAAAACTATAACCCGTTTGCCGTTCCAACTCCTGAAAAACTTTTTCCAGCGTCACATTTTTTAATTCCACAGAAACTTTTGATTGCTGTGAATACACCGCAGCCTGTACCTGTACCAAGCTACAAATCAGGAAAATAAATACAAACTTCATCATCATCATCCATTTTCGGACAAAAATCCTTCCTCCGGATCTTGCTCCGATTCGATTTTTTTTCATACCTTTATGTTTTGAAAATTCTACTTTGCATGTTGGCTAAATAACCACATTCTCGCCTTCATGCTTTAACTAAAAGCTGTTCCACGTCCATGCGAACAGCTTTTTTTATTTTACTCTAATAACAACGTTGTTTCCTTTTATATCAAACACCACATTTTCCGTTTGCTCGAACTTATTCAACAAGTTCCGGACATCCTCGTACCGTTTCACTTTTCCAGTGAACTCTATGTGCTTCGCATCCTCATTCTGATAAAACACGTTCAACCCGTACCACACCGAAAGTGTCGTCATAATCTCTTCCAAAGCCGCCTGCCGGAACTTATAATACCCATCTTTCCATGAAGTATATAATTCAGTATCCACTTCCCTCACGTCCGACTCCCTACTATCTTTATCATACACGAACTGCTCTCCCGGCACAATTCGAAAGTTTTTCCCTTCACATACAATCTCCACGCACCCTTCAACAAGAGTCGTTGCCACAGTTCCCAATTTCTCGTAGGCTTTCACGTTAAAAGAAGTTCCCAACACTTTTACATTCATTTCTCCCGCGTGTACCCAAAATCCCCGTGTACTGTCTTTCGCCACTTCAAACCACGCTTCGCCTTTCAGAAAAACCTCCCGTCGCTTTCCTCTAAACATCGCCGGATAACGAATCTCTGAACCGGAATTCAAAAACACCTTTGTCCCGTCAGCCAAAACAAGACAATATTCCCCACTTACCGGAACCGTCAACGTGTTGTGCACCACATCCTCCGCTTTCCCCTTGCTTTCAACCTTCGTGTACACCAGCGTATTCCGTTCATTCATAATCCGTAATGCCGTATCCGCCACGATCAGCTCATTCGTGTCCCGTTTCAACGGCACCACCTCACCCCGCCCTAATGTCAACATCACCTGCCCACTTCCCGGCACAATCCGCTCCTCCGTCACCTTTTCTCCATCTCCTCCTGACTTCATCCACATCATCATCCCGACTCCCAACATCAACAACACCCCAGCCACACTCGCCCCGTATCTCCACCACGCCATCCTTCTCGCTTTCCCTCTTCCACTTTCTCTTTTCCCACTCCTTTCTACTATTCTCCTCCGCATCTCCTCTTCCAACCTCACATACGCCCCTTTCTCATCCAATCCTCCCTTCGCCTTCACCAACCTCACCACCTCTCCCAATTCTCCCACCACCATCCTATACACCCTCTCGTTCTCCTCCTTCTCTACCCGCCACCTCTCCACCTTTCCTCTCTCCTCTTCTGTCACCTTCTCTCCCGCCATCTCCGCCGCAATAATTTTAAAAATCTCATCTTCCATAATCACTATTTTCTACTATAACACCACCACCCCTCAAATCATGTGACAGGAATATTCATTTTTTCTTGGAAAAAAGTGCTTTTGTAAGAAATCTTTTAGAATATTCGTGGCACACAAAACCAACACGTCATGATATTCCGAGAAAAAAGTCTTGAAATCCATTCTTGTAGCAAATAGAGTCAAATATTTTTCCTAATTTTGGAATATAATCTTTATCCCTTTATAATAAGGACTTTGGGAAGATTACCCGATTTTGAGGTAACGAGTTGCCAACCGTTCTTGTTGCTGCATTCTGCTTTGAAATGCTTTCTTAGCAACTCATTGTATGTGCAAAGGTAATATAATTGTTTGATAGTAGCTACTAACCAAAAGAAAAAATATCGTTATTGGTGCTTGATTCTAATATGGTGTTGTTTCATCTTATAGTACAAAGTCGTTTTACTTATTTCTAATAGATACGCCGCAATGGTATAGTTACCTCGTGCATATTTAATGGCTTGAATAATACGTTTTCGTTCTTCTTCCTTATCAGCTTTGAGGGATAAATGGAAAAAGTGGGCTCGTGTGTATTCAAGTTCCAAATCGTTTCTAGTGATAACTTTTTCTTGTGCCAATAATACAGCAGAACGCACCTTTTGCCTAAGTTCACGTACATTGCCCGACCATTTATAATACAGCATTGCACTTCGTGCCGATTTATCAAAACCTTGTGTATAACAACCAAGTTCTTTGTTAGCTTGCTCCCGAAAAAAAATCAGCCAAAGGCATTATATCATCTTGGCAATCCCTAAGTGGTGGAACAATTATAGTGAAGTCCTGCAAACGGTATAATAAATCCTGCCGAAAACGCTTTTCGATTACGGCTATGTTCAAATTCTCGTTGGTGGCGGCTATTATCCGCACGTTGAATATTCGGTCTTCTTTTGCTCCTACGGGTCTATATCGCTTTTCCTGAAAAGCTCTCAAAAGCATTTGTTGCGTTTCAACAGGCAGATTGCCTACCTCATCAAGAAAAAGTGTGCCTCCATTTGCCTCTTGAAGAAATCCCGTTTTCGCCGTATCTGCACCTGTGAATGCTCCTTTTTCGTGTCCGAAGAATGCGGAATAGCTCAACGCAGCTGATAAAGAGCCACAATCCACTGCAACAAAAGGCTTGTCTGCCCGCTTACTGAATTGGTGCAGCTCTCTTGCGACGTTCTCTTTTCCTGTTCCGCTTTCGCCAAATATCAATACGCTCAATTCGGTTGGTGCTACCAAACGAATACGATGATGTATTTTTTGAAATGCTTCGCTTGTCCTTTGGAGGATGGAATGAAGAGTACGTTTCTTATCTTCCTGTTGTAAATCCTGAATGAGCTGTGGTAGTTTGTCTTCTGCCAACTGTATAGGGATATAATCCGTTGCTCCCAGTTTCATCACCGTGACTGCCGTATGGACTTCGGGACGGTTGGTTACAATAATTACTGGATACGTTTTACCATTACTATGTATCCATTCTAATAAATCTACACATTCCCCATCTGATAGGTGTGAGTTTGTTATAATGACATAGTTCCCATTAGCCAAAAGACAACGAGCTGATTTCAGACTGTATAATCCTTTAATTGGGAAACCTGCTCTTTGTATGAGTTTGCAGATGTATTCGTTTTGTTTTGGATTGGAGTCAATGACAATCAGTTGTTCTGTACCATTATGACATTGTTTCATTTATTCTTATTTGAAGAATCAACAAACGATGTCTGATATTGCTTTGCGAGTACACCACCATACTCCCAAACAACAAACTATAATGATAATACTGGTAGTATAAAGCATATTTCCTAATCCTGTAAGCGGAGAAATTACACCTCCGAATAAAAATGTCAGAAAACCGAGCAGTGCAGACGCATTGCCGGAATTATCCCGTTCTTCATCAAGGGCTAATGCTGTGGAACTTGGTAATATCAATCCTAAAAAAATGAGGAATAGAAACAATATACTCTCAACTATTATGACAGTAGCATTACTTATAAGCGCAACTGCCACCATCAAACTTACCAATCCAAAACCGACAGTTCCTGTTCTCATCGCCTGTTTTGCACTGTGGAAAAACGACACAGAAAAACTTCCCAACATAATAGCTACTGCATTCGCACCGAAGCAAAGTCCGTATGCTGTAGGAGATAAACCATAATGTGTCTGGAAAATAAAGGGTGAAGCGGCAATATAGGCGAACATCACTCCCATTGCAAATGCCTGCACTAACACATAGTTTATAAACCGTTTATTGTGGAGTACGGGAATGTAGTTATGGAATGTTGAATATATATTCTCTTTTTGCCTACATTTTTTCGGAAGCGATTCCTTAAAAAATGACAGTATGAAAACCAATAACAAACCTATAGCAAACAGTATCCAAAAAATCCCTTTCCAATCTGTCACTTCAAGCAAAAAACCACCCAATGCAGGAGCGCAGATAGGAGCCAGTCCTTGCACTCCGCTTAACAAGGAAAAGAACATACTCAGTTCCCTTCCTTCATAAAGGTCTGTGGCAATAGATTTGGAAATGACAACTCCTCCTGCACCTGCCAATCCTTGAACTAATCGAAATAAAATAAACCAATGAATATCCTGCGAATAGATACAACCGATAGTTGCCACACCGAACAATCCTAAAGACAAAAGTAGCGGACGTTTACGCCCGTATTTGTCGCTTAGTGGTCCGATGAAAAGTTGCCCTACCGCCAATCCTATCATACAAAAAGTCAAACTCAATTGCACCAATGAAGCGGAAGTGTTGAAATACTTGTCCAATACAGGCAGTGTAGGCAAATAAAAATCAGTGAGAAACGGACCGAAAGCAGATGCAATTCCGAGCGTTATTAAAAGATAAAGTTTTGAGTTTCTTGTTGCCATAATTCTCTTGTTGTAAATTACGCTGCAAAGTTACCGACATTCTCATGAAAAATTTCGCCCTAATCTGTATGCATATTGTTCAAATAGTGATTATCTTTGCATTATGAAACAGCAAATGCAATTTCATATCACATCGGGAATAAATCTTTTATCTGAATTATTCCCAGCGCAAACAGGAAAGCGTACGCCTATTGGATATGTCCATTTCGTGCTCACGCTGCAAGGGGAGGCATGGGTGGAGATAGACGGACGTAATTTGCATCTTCAAAAAGGCTCGTTTCTCTTTCTGTTGCCAAACGTACAGTTGCGCAGAATATCGCAAACCGAGGATTTCCTGTATGACTACCTTTTCTTTGCGTTTGATTATTTGGCAGATTTCCCTTTATTGCTCAAAACAGATGTATCGGACAAGGCGATGAATATGCCTCATTGCAAATTCGACACAGAAACATTTGCTTTGATAAAAAGATACTTCCACCTTATAAACGAGAGACAAGGCTATACGGAAGTTACAAAAGGTTTGCTTTTTTCATTGATTGTAGAAATAAGCCGTATCTATACAGACCTGAATATAGCGACAAAAATATCCCGACAAGATGAATTGACGGATAATTTCTTTCGTTTATTACATTCATATTATAAGAAAGAGCATACGGCTACTTTCTATGCAGACCGCCTTTGTGTGACAGATAAACACTTGATGCGTACTGTTAAAGCCCGGACAGGCAGAACATTCCATTTTTGGCTATCAGACTTCTTGATGCGTGAGGCCAAATTCCAGTTACGTTCAACAGATAAAAGTGTTACGCAGATAGCTGAAGAACTTAGTTTCCCAAACTCCTCCTTTTTTGCAAGATTCTTTAGAAAATGTGTCGGAATAACGCCATTGCAATTTAGGAAAGGCTAAATATTGCAAACGTTCAGTCGCTTATGTAAATAGCAACAAAGTAAAATTGGCAGAATTGATGACAAGGCGCAAATAAAAGAAAACATGAGTGCATAACCTGTGGTCATCCCATCTGAGCCAATACAAAGAATTGCCATTGTTGAGAATAACAATAAGTTGGCAATTATGATTTCCGACATAGCTAATTTCTTCCAATTGTCGCTTTTACAGATTTTCCAAACGATGGCTCCTCCCAATAGAAAAGGAGGACAAATAAAAGTCAGCCAAAGCCAATCAAAAAATAGGACACCTAACCCGATTCTTAATATGGCATAAAATAAGACACAAGTAATAATGCAGGCAACCAACATCATTACCTCGAATATCCAAAATTTTTTACTATTCAATTTCATAACATTTAATTTCTATACAAAAGTAGAAAATGTCCGTGATATAACGCTCATAAAACGCCAAATATCACGGATTTTGCCTTGATTTATAGTTTAAGTCGGCTTTGTTTTGGGCTTTGTCGAATATTTACACCTTGCCTTAACTTCTCAAATTGTTCCTTGAACCATTCCCCAATCGGTTGCAAGTCAATCGTAAGTACGAACCTACCTTTGTCAGAGAACACTTTGGCTTTGACCTCTTTTGCCATGAATTTCCGTTTATGTTCTTCCGAATAGAGTTCACCGCTATATCCAAGGGGCTTGCCCATCATCAGCACCGCAGTCTGTTCTTGATTGAAACCTACAGCAAAGCATAACCTTTCGAGATTGAGCATACCCTTTATTTGCGGAAACCATTTCAATGTCTTGTTCAACAAGGCGGTAAGCCTTGATACCTCTTTCTTATGTTCGGTATCTCTTACCTGCAACTCCTTGATGTGTTTCTGCTGCATATCCAACACTTGACGGCTGTGGTCTGCCTGTATGGTCTGTAGCTTGGTTTGCAGCGTTTCGATGGTTTCCTCGTGGGTGGCAACTACCTGATGCAATGCGGAGTTCTCCCTCTCCAAAGTCTTGACCTTGTTACTTCCGAAAAAAGAACCGACACTTTCGGCTATGTTGGTGGCTGCGGTCGTAGCTGCACCTTTCAACTTCTCGGTCTGCATTTCTTTCTTGGCTCGCCTGAGTTCCTCCTGTGCCGTTTCCTTGCGGTCTTGAAGTTGCCCTATGTCCGCTCGTAAATGTTCTGTCTGCTGCATCAAATCACGGTAATACTGCCGTGTGGAGATATGCTTCGCTTCCGAACCGTCTATGCCACGCTGCAACCCGTAACCGCTCATGGCTTGGGCATAGGTGTCCTGATAGGATTTGAGTTTGGTACGTGTCATAATCTCATCGGCACACAGTCGGGCTGTGTCGGTCGGTTTCTTGCGGTATCGCTTCTTTACCTGCTCCTCCTTCTTCTTGCGCTTGCGTTCTCCCTTGACTATCGGTACAAGGGTAGCGTGTATGTGCGGTGTCTGCTCGTCCATGTGCAGGACTGCCGACACGATATTCTCCCTGCCGAATGTATCGGCAAGGTATTTCAGATTGTCGCTGCACCACTCATCAAGTCTGCCCTCGTTGGTGATGCGTATCATATCCTCGTGCGTTCCCGTAAGCAGGACACGGATAGCCCTCACTTGATTGTTGCCGATTTTGCGTGTCAGTCCTGCGGTGTCCAGTCGGTGCTGTATTGCTTGTGTCCTATTATACACTCCGTCAGGAAATGTTATCAGTTCCCGATTGAGGTGCGTCCTGCTCTCATCGGCATTCTTCGGTTTGATGGTGCGCTCTATGTGCGCTGACATGGCGGCATCCGTTCCGCTTGTCTTCTCCATGTGCAATACTGCATAACCCATATAATAATCCTTTCTTTTTAACTTGTGAAACAATGGTTGATGGTTTACTCCTGTACGGCTTTTGCCGTTGGCTTGGGAGTGTCCAGAGAGGTGCAACCTCTTTGGCTTATTGGGGGATTTTCAGCGTTGCTTGCAATGCGGCTCGGACAAATTCCCTAATAAGCTACGGCATTTTCCGTTGGCAAATATCCGTGTCGCTGCAAGCATATTCCTTACTACATTTTCAGCCCTCGTTTTTTCGGTGGCTGCATCATCCGCCTTGCGGATTGGACTTGCTTCTCCTGCTTTATCGGCTCTGCCGATTGGGACAAGGGCTTACCGCACAGGTAGTCGTTCAAGTCCTTGTACTCACGATAGTAAAGCGACTTATCAAATAACCGTTCTCCGAACTCAGTTTTCAAGGTTTCACAGGCGTTCCGTCCTGTCATGTCGTTGTCAAGGAAACTGCCAATCTGTGTATAGTTTGCCAATAGGCTTTCCACCTTTGAGAGATTGGAAACAGAGTTCAATATGATATAGTCCTGCGTTGTCAGTCGTGGATATTGCGGATTATTCTTCACTCTAATGGTAAGGAACGAAAGATAATCCATAAAGCCCTCGAACAGATAGCACACGTTTCTCGGCTCTCCCGACTGTCGGATATGGCTGATGTCCTTCGGGGCGATGCAACCCTTGAAGAAACGGTTGCGCACCTCATAACCTCCTGCCACATTCGGGAACCCGATGACGAAATAAGGCTTGCCGTTATGGACAAAGTGCAGTTCCTTACATTCCGCTTTCGCCAATGCGATGTTTATCCCACGCTCCTGTAAGTAGCGGAGCAATGCAGGGTGCGTGAGTTCGCCAACTTCCAAATGTTGGAAACTCGGTTCGGATGTTTGCTGGCGAAAAGAGAAAGACACGGGACGGACGTGCGGTGCTTGTTCCGCTATCTTGCCAAGCAGGTAAGGCACATAGTCCGAACCGTAAAGTTCCTGCGCCAAAGCGATGATATTACCGCCCTTGCCTGTTCCGAAGTCGTACCATTGGTTGAGTTCGGTGTTCACCTTGAACGATGCTTCCGTTTCCTCCCTGAACGGGGATTTGTACCAAAGGCTTTTGCCCTGCTGCTTGACGGGGCTGTAGCCTAAACTTTGCAGATAGTCTGCGATGCGTATCTTCTTTGCTTCCTGTGTAGTCATAATCTTCTTATGGTTTTAATGGTGAATGAAAATCGTTGATTCGTTGAATGGTATATGTAATATGCTTATATACATATAGATATATTCTCAACATCCGCTCAACAAACCACTCGTCAAAAGAGAAACCGACAATCGGTTGTGGCTTTATGACTCAACTTCTCTTTTGGTCTGTTGAGATTTTGTTGAGAATGTATATTGCTTATTATCAGTAGGATTATATTCTTATTCAACAATTCAACAAAAAGACAATGGATTTACAGCGTTTCAAGCTGCTGCCTTGTGACGGTATAGAAGCGTCCCACTCTCCTTATCGGCTCATACCGACACTCCCGATTATAGTTCAGTTGGTAGGTGGTGTATGTCAATCCGTTCGGTGCTGGCGTGAGTTTCCAACACTCCTGCAATACCCTCCGCACTTGGTGCTTCTCCGCCTTGACATACGTGTTTGCCAACAACGTGAGAATGTCGTTGCAGCAAAAAGAGAAAGTGTCGATACCCATACTTGCCATGATGTCAAGTATAAGTTCGCATATCTCAATCTCCAATCTGTTGCGGTTGCTGCGGATAATCTTCTGCAAGGCTTCAGTATGCAGCAATGACGGGGCAAACCACATACGGCTCTCTTTCTCGGTAGATAGCTGCCTGTGCTGCAAGTGGTACAAGAAAGCAGGGATTTCCGCTTTCAGCTTTTGCAGGAAGTCTGTATCATCGGACTGCAAGCGCTCTATCTTGCGTACCCAATAGCGTGTTTCCCCTGCGTCTATGATGACGGGCAGATATTCGTTGTTGGAACACAGTACGAACTTGGCGAAGAACGCTATTTCGTCACGGTCTTTGCCTTTGGCTTCTACCTTGTAGGATAACGTGGTACTCAGGTTCTTCAACCGCTCGCTGTCCTCCCTGCGGCTTAACAACACTTCATCCACCACAATAAGAAGCTTCCCTGCCCAATCGGAATTGAACTGGCTGCGGAAGTCCTCGTTGGTGTTGAATGTCACGTTGTTCTGAAACAGGGCTTTCAAGAAATTCAGAAATGTGCTTTTGCCTGTGTTGCGTTCTTCCGATACCAACAGCAGGATTGGCAGTTTTTGAATGGGGTGCAGGTATAGCAGTTGCAGGTAGTCCATACCCAACTCGTATTGTTCCCCGAAGATGTGCTCTACCAACGAACGGATAGAGGGAAAATCACCCTCCATCGGTTTGTGGTCTATCGGTTCATAGAGGTTCAGGAACTTGTCCACTATCGGACGGTAATTCACATGGTCGGGAACCGTGCAGAAGCCGTCATACTTGGGGACGGTGGCGAGATAGTGCTTGCCGTAGTCCTGCCGTAACGTTTCGTTGTTCCACACGATTCGTTTCTTCACATAGCCACCGTTCAGTCGGGGCTGGTTCACTAACTTGTAGAGGGTCGTACCCACTCGGATAAACTCCTCCTTGCTGTTGTCTGATTTACTCATTGTTCATACGCTTAAATGGTTGATAAATAATCGTATGCAAAGTTAGAGTGAACTGCTTAAAACCTTGATACGCAAATCACCGCAGAATGGCGCAAAAAACACACGGAATGAAAAACTTACAGCCTGTTAGGGAGTATAACAACAAAAAATCCCGAAAAACCAACCGTCATAGAGGGGTGCTTCTTCGGGATTGCCACATTCCTGTGAATGAATGACAATACGCCTACCCAATTATGTATATGGATACATTTTCGGCAATGGGAATACGCATCGGTTTCATTACTTCATGTCGTCATACCAATACACTTTACGCTTGATATTCAGATGATTTTATGCTATTACATAGCGAAAAGAAGATGCTTGTTTTCTCTTTTCGCAAGTACAACTTTTCAATTACGGCATTCCGTACTCGTTCCGCTCCGTATGAGTTAATACGGAAAGCGAGTGCGACAACCATTTCAAGGCTATAAACATCCACACCGATTTTGTCCGATAGGTGGATATACCGTTGCACCTCATACTCTTTCAGTATTCCGCTTTTATAGACTGCTTTGATTGCTGCACGGACGGATGGAGCGATAACACCGAACAGGCTGACAAGTTCCGCTTCGCTCATCCATATCGTTTCACTCGGTATAGTTATCGTACCGTGTTCTGTGATTTCGATTACATTCCTTTTCATTGTCCTGCCATTGATACGTTGTTAAACGATTGGTTCAGCCTGTTGCCTAACATGGTAAGGTCGTTGTCCAACTTCTGCGTTGTGATTTTGGCGTAGATTTGGGTCGTGACTATGTTCGTGTGCCCCAAAACACGGCTCACACTCTCAATAGGCATACCCATGCTCAAAGCCAACGTTGCAAAGCCATGTCTGGCACAATGAAACGAGATGTCCTTTGTTATCCCGCACTCTTTCATCACCTTTTTCAGCGGTTTGCAGATAGACCAGTAGTTGAGATTGGGGAAAACGAGGTTGTCCTCCTGCAAGGGACGGTAACGCTCTATTATCTGCAAGGGTATATCCAGCAGTTTCACTTGGAACGGTACTTTTGTCTTGTGCCGTTTGGATAATATCCATTTCTCTCCGTTCACCTCCTCAATATCATCGTTGGTCAGCTCCTTGATATCCACAAATGAAAGGGCGGTGAAGCTGGCGAACACGAAAATGTCACGGATGTAGGATAGTTTGGCATCCCCGAAATCGTGCGTCATCAACGCTTTCAGTTCGTCTTCCGTCAGGTATTCACGCTCCTTTACATTCGGGCTGATGTGGAACTGGGCAAACGGATTTCTCGGTATCAGTCCGTTAAAGTGCGCACGCATGACAACACCTTTCAACCACATGCACTTTTCCCATATCGTCCCGTTGTGCAGTCCTGCTTCCGTTGAGAGGTAGGCTGCGAACTCCTTGATGAAGTCGGGCGTAATCTCCAGCATGGACATATCCGTCCGTCTGTAGAAAGACTTGATGAACGCTGCCACATGGTTTCTTGCCCTCACTCGTGAGTGGTAGGTTGCCATTACCCTGTCCTTGCCGACACGCTTCTTGAACACCTCGTTCTCACGGTCGAAAGCTTTGAGCAGTGTCTCGTACTCGCTGCCGATACCCTGATAGGCATTGCGCACCATTTCTGCCGTCACGAACGCTTCACGGTCGGATATGCGCTGGTAGTGCTTGATGATTTGCGCCTTAATGTTGTCCAAAGCCAAATTGATGTCCCGTGCCTCCTTGCTCTTGCCTTTGGCTCGGTTGCCTTTGATGTCCCAAAGCGTTTTCGGGACACTCTGCTTGCAACTGAACTGCGCCACAGTCCCGTTGATTGTCACTCGTCCCATGATGGGGACAATACCGTTTTTCTCCTTGCTGCCGTTCACGTAGAACAGCACTTTGAATGTACTTCTTGCCATACTCGTTTTTTTTGTTTGCAAAGTTATTACTCAACGAGTTAGACCTTGATAAGCAAATCGGCGCAGAACGGCGCAATCATTGCAGGGAACGTTAAAAATGCATCCTGCTTCGGGTAACGATTTGAAAACCGTTCTACTTCATAGAACTGCTTTCCTTTGCGTTTCCCGTTTTTTGCGGTTGGCTTCAATTGGCACTGTAAACGCTTTAATGATAGCCATTTCAGTGACATTTCAACCTCTTTTCTCGGTTATTCCAAAGATTTTCTGTAATTTTGTTCGAAAATCAAGCATTTTAAAATTATGTGCCAAAACATAGTCCTTACCTTATTAACTATTTAACATTGGCTATTAAAGCAAATCAAATATTTGAACTTTCTCAAGGTAATGAAAATATCAAGAAGCAACTATCTAAAATCATTCCCGAAACTTCCTATGTCAAATCTTCAGATTTAAATATATATGAGATTAAAGATAATGGTATTGCTTCTAAACTAAAATTTGTAAGAGGACTTCCTTCTGATAATAATTTTTTAAATAATCTATTAGCAGAGACAAACAACGTGTTTAATGATTTATTAGATATAGAACAATGTCAAGCATAAATTTCTTTCACGCCAAATATCGCAAAGAAGCCCCTCGTTCTGAAAACAGATAACTTTCCCTATTCAACAAGCCAACGCTCGATATTGCGAGTTTGGTCACTGAAATTAACCCCTACCCGGAAAAGTTTTCGCCGATCAGCGAGAAAAGGATCTGCATAATGTTTATCACGAATCTGCTGAAGAGCCTCTTCTGCCGTACCATCAAGTTTAAATTCCATTACATAGATAAAACGGTCTGTTTGAAGCACTAGATCCACTCGCCCTTCACTTGTATGATACTCTGCTTTGACATAAAAGCCTATAAGATTAAAAACGATAAACAACACGTTCTGGTAATGGCGTTCAATCTCTCGTTTTTGAGTCAATTCATAAGGAATATCCGCGAAAAAACTTTGCAAACGCCGAAAAAAGGCATCAATATCACCCTCACGTATTTCACGCACGAATCGCTGAATTTCAAAAGGCGATTCTACCTTATCCACATCAGTATAGAAAGGCATTAAATAACTTACAAACCCCTCTTCCACTTCTCGATTAGGAAAACCTAAATGGTAAATTCCAAATTCCTTATCATACCCCTTTATTGTCAAATATCCACTCTGGTATATAACCGGAATCGGGTTCGTAGAAGTTGAGTCTACACTATTCAACACATCAGCATTCGTTTCCTCGTGGGCCATACGATAAAGGTCATAGTGATGCTTACGAAGCAATTCCACAAGATAAGAAGGAGTACCCGTTTCAAACCAATACCTACCGAATTTCCGTTTATCAAGCGTATTGAGCAAACTAAAAGGATTATAGATACCGGGAGTATTTTCTTCAAAATGATACCCGTCATAACATTCCTTTAACTCGGCACACGCCTCATCATAGGTCATATTTTGTGCAGCGGCTAAAAGACGAATATCATCTTCAAAATAGCTATACAATTCCTGTTCGTTAATACCACAAATATCAATGTAACGCCCGTCCATAGAAATATCTTTCAAGTTATTCAGATCACTGAATACACTGACTTTCCCAAACTTAGTCACACCAGTCAACATGGCAAACTTAATACTGCCATCCATTGTCTTGAGCGCTCCATAGAAAGGTTTTAACGTCGAACGAAATTCTTTTTGCAATTCTTCATCACCAATAGCCTGTAGCATAGGCTTATCATACTCATCGACAAGAATAACAACACGTTGCCCAGTCTGCTCGTGAGCCCGGCGAATAACACCGGCAAAACGTAAAGAAAAAGAGGTTTCAGAGGGACGGCTACCATAAATACTTTCCCATTGTTTCAACGTGTCATTCAATATATTATCCAAACTCCCGGGTATATCATACCTCTCTATATTAAGATCTAAATATAGAATAGGATACCGGTTCCACTCCTTCTCCAACCGCTCAACAGCCAACCCTGCAAAAAGTTCCTTCTTTCCTTCGAAATAAGCCTTTAAAGTAGATAATAATAAACTCTTACCAAAACGACGCGGACGACTGAGAAAATAATAACTGCCGGTTTTCACCATTTGGTACATTTGTGACGTCTTGTCCACGTAGACATAACCGTCACCCCGAAGTTTTTCGAAATTTTGAATACCGATAGGATAAATCCTCGCTGTCATATCATAGTCTCCTTTCTCATTTATTATCTCATTATGAAACAAAGATACGGAAAGTATCTTACAAATATATCCATACAGACATATTTTAAAAGACTCTACTAAAACCTAATCTTCACTTTCTTCCAACAAAACAGTAATATTGAAAACATTTGCTCTTTCAATTTTTCACGTAGAAATTTTAAAGAACGCATCAATTGAGTGCGGACAGTATTAATGCTGATTTGTAGTTGGTCGGCAACTTCCTGATATTTTTTTCCTTCGGCACACACCATCATAAAAATACGACGGCGTTCCGGGGGAAGTTGATTAATCGTGGTGTATAAAATATCTATTTCAGTCTGCTCGTCTTCTTTCATCATTTCCACCACAGGCATTTCTGCCATCATTTTTTCATGACGAGCTTCTCTGCGTTTGCTGCCCCGCAGCTCGTTCAAGGCAGCATTCTTGACCAAATGGAACATGTATTTATCCAAACCGTTAGAAAGGTTGTCATAAAGAGAGTTTTCCCAAACATTCATGAAACAGTCCTGCACGACATCCTCTGCCGCATCGACATCTTTTAGAATATTCGTGGCATACAAGACCAACACGTCATGATATTCCGAGAAAAAAGTCTTGAATGCTTTTTCTTCGCCGTTTTTCAACGCCGCTAATATTTCCTCTGCCCTTTTCATACATACACCGTTAATTTCACAAATTAAATAAATATATTACAATAATGCATTATATCTAGTCTACTTTTTTTCAAATTGACGAGTCAAAAGACATTCCCCACCTTAAAGAACTACTGTCTTCGAAGCAGAATCGTAGGTATAGCACTCGACAAGCGCAAAAGAGCAAAAGAAGGGCTATAGTAAGCTTCGCTTAGTTCATAAGGTCTGTAAAGTCTATAAGGTACGTAGGATGTTTAATCATGATAGCATAAGCTATCAATAAACTTTGTCCGCAGGACACCCGTGACCTTATGGACTTTATGGGCCTTATGGACTTTACAGACCTATATCAATCTTCTCTCATAACACTGTAATAGTAGAAATCGATCACCTTGCCATTTTTAACAGCGGCTTTGTGCAGAACTGCTTCCAGTTTGTAGCCTGCTTTTTCCAATACCCGCATAGAACCGGGATTGTAATCGAACACGAGGGCGTATAGTTTCTGATAACCAAAGGTTTCAAAGGCGTATCGGGTAACGGCAGCCACAACCTTGTGCATAATACCTCTTCCCCAGTAAGGCTCGCCCAGCCAATAACCGATCTCGGCGGTCACACGTTCAATGTCACCCTCGGAACCGAACCCGATACTTCCTACCGCCTTTCCGTCTACCTCAATGGCAAACCGTGTCGGTGGGGCAGGTAAAACATGAACCATACTGATATAATCAAAAGCATCTTGTTTCGTGTATGGATGCGGAAAGTGATCCATCACGTTATTCCAGATCTTTTCATTGTTGGCATTCTCGGCTAATGAATCGCAATCCGAGAACCGCCATTCGCGCACGACAAATCCGTCCCCTTCTATCCTCACTTCATGCGCTTTCTTCCGTAACATTAAGAACTCATTTCCCTGACTCTCCGATCGGGGTAAATCGCTTATACTTGTTTTCATAATTGCCAGATTCGCTCAGAATCTCTCCTTTATCATGGTTTGTTTTTGTATTTAAAACAATACAAACATACATAGTTTAACGATATTGTGTACCGCAACCGTGAAATATTTTTTCATGCAATCATTCAGCATATTAACATCTAAATAGACAAAAAAATAATCCGGATTACGGTACTAATATCAATAAAATATTCCCAACAAACACTTCCTCCGGCAATTCGAGATTAAAAGAAGTGATGCACGAGCTTGATCGCCTTGGAACGGGACATCTCACCCGGACTTGTTCCCGGCACCCCCTCGGGAATCGGCGTTTTATGCCGTTCAAAATGTTTTACCCACAACGGACTGGTTTCCCCGGTTCTCTTGTCCTTGAAAGACATAGGCGACGCCTTGAAAATAGGCTTTCCGTTACGTCGGAGAAATGCCAGATAGATAATCTCACTACAATAATAATCATCGTTATCCGGCAAAAAGACATAATCGTAAGGTTTTCCCAAAAGGGATTTCATTATTTCGATCGCCTTCGGGATAGACTTCCGGAAACGGGGTTTCAAACGTCCGACGACCACCAACGGTTTGCCGTTTACCAACTTGGCTTGTTTGAGATACTTTTCCAAGGG
This sequence comes from Butyricimonas hominis, assembly GCF_014287455.1. Lineage (NCBI taxonomy): Bacteria > Pseudomonadati > Bacteroidota > Bacteroidia > Bacteroidales > Odoribacteraceae > Butyricimonas > Butyricimonas hominis. The sequence goes on along the minus strand of NZ_JACOOH010000002.1, from coordinate 241,733 downwards.
TGTTTTACACACCACGGGCATCGTGGCTTCCAGCACGAAAATCTCACCCTCTTCTATCACGACGACTCCCACGTGGGAAAAATTCAAATCATCCGCACTTGTCGTCACGTTCTCGATCGCTTTCACGAAAGAGGTCTGCGCCTTATTCGTCTGGAACAGGATATCCCCAGTTTTCAGTTCAAATGTTTTCTGCGCGTAAAGGGTTACTGACAGTGCCAGTAACCACGTTATCCATAATAGTCTTCTTATCATCATTTCTATTTTCTATTGGGAAATATCAAAACAGCCAAAAAGCCGTAAATACCGCACACGAGAACCACCGCAAGATCCAAGTAATTGAATACGTCACGGAAATTCCGTCGATGATACAACTTGATGAACAAAAGACAAACAGCCAAGGTGATATTGAGGTACATAAACCGATGCATATCGTAAGACTCGATCTTCAATTCCTTGGGAGCGCTTCGGGTAAACCGGGCCTTAAAAGGGAAAAGATAATTTTCCCGCTGTCCTTCCCTAGAGTTCTCGTACAACGGATATACCTGCAATTCCGACGCCAACAAATTATGCTCTTTATCCATAACATATATCTTTGCCCGGTCTGTCCCGTACAATTGATACGTGTAGAAGAAAAGATCCTCGCTCATCGTGACCAGACTGCCGTACTCTTTATAATCGTATATCGGAAGCTGGAAGAAACTGTAATCTTTTATTCGTAACAGGTAGATATTCAAATCCTGATCATACACGTACCCATAGTTCACGGTATCCACGAGGCAATTCATTCCGTCCACTTTCATCCCGGCAGGCAACGGTATATTATGGCAAACGGGAGCCCCGTCAACCATTTTCAAATGATAGAATTTATCCTTGCTGTCTATCATAAAATACCCGTCATCTTTGGATTTAGAAGTAGAAGGCATCCCGTAGATGTTCTTTATCGGGAAAAGCATTCCCTCCTTTTTCATCGCTTCCGTGAAACGGTCGCTTTTCTCCCGGTTCACACACTTTACCCGGTTGATCGCGGTTTCTATAAATTCAATCCCGTTTTCCGTCAGCCGGAACATATCTTGAGGAAGTTCCATCTTTACCCGATCGGTATGTGACTCGAACATCCATAACAAACTTTTTCTTCCCGGCCCTGTTCCCAAAAACAAAGGGAAACGTGCCGCATCCTGAATCATCTGCAAGGTAACGTGTTGCCCGCGGATCGTGTCGGGAAAACGGTTCTCGTACATCAGTTGCCGGCAATTCCGCATCGGGAAAACATCCATCAGAGCCTCCGTATTATACGTGTTGCCCGTGCGGTCATACCCTACCTGTATCTGGCGCAATTGTACCGTGTCGTACTCGTATTTCAACCACACGAAATCATTCAATGTTTCGCTGAACGCAAGTTGTGTACGCCTCTCCCGTTGTTCAAATGTTTTCTTGTATATCTTCGGTAACTCAAGAGCCATGACCAACACGGCTAACATGACCAGAGCCAATCTTATCATTTTAGGTATCATACTCAATTCTCTCCTATTTTAAAACGGTTTGCAGTATATATCATTCCAAGGCTCGCGATAACGAGGATCACGATCAGTAACGGATACAGATCGGACATATCACCGCCCAACAAAAATATATCCAATAAATAGTACACCACAACAGCGTACAGGAAACGGAATTTCCAACTCGGTTCCATGGCAATCATCGCCACGAAAAAGTAGGTGGCAAAACCTCCCAGAATCCAAGGAATAAAGGCTTTTATCGCCATCAGGTGCATCTCTCCCGGGAAAAAGTAAAGATCAATCAGGAAAAATACAGCCATAAAGATCACCATTAACCCGAGAATCACGAGAAAACCGTATAAAACCATCGTGTAGAGCATCACGATCTCGTTCAGCGGCAAGTGCAAAGTCAATTTGATCCGTTTTTGCAACACTTCCGGCAAATACTGGGAAACCCCTACCAACAAAGCGATAATAAACGGTATATTCCGAAATATACCGTAATGTGGTCTGCCCCCTCGGGTAAACCACTCGAACACGTATTGCGAACCGCCTTCCGCGTTGATAATATTACTGTTCAAACCGATGAAAGCATAGAGGATTGTACCGATTCCCAGCACGAGGGACGCCAGCACGAACCATTTTGTTTTCAACCATTCTTTATAAAAAAGATATAATGTCATAATCTTAATATTTACCCGTTAAACCAATAAATGCATCTTCCAACGTCATGTTTACCTGTTCGAAACCGGAAAACGCCAACCCTTTGCCCGTCAACATCGCTTGCACTTCTTCTGCCGATGCATAGGTATAAAGTTCATAATGATTCTTTATCCGGTCTGCCTCCACCGTCAACGCTTCTTCTTTAAGGTTTATGTCATCTCTTTCCAGATCAAAGGTGAACTGATGAAATTTCTCCATAAATTCGGACGCAGAACCTCTCAACAAAACCCGGTTGTAGTCCATAATCAAGACATCGTCAATCAAGCGTTCCATGTCTTGAATGATATGAGAAGTCAGGAATACCGTTTTGTTACCCGCCTTCGCGTATTCCCGCATGTGATCCACGAACAGACGACGATAACCGGGGTCCAATCCCAGCGAAAAGTCATCTAGAATCAAGAGATCGGGATCTTGCGCCAGAATCAATCCCAATGCCACCTGAGCCCGCTGTCCGCATGACATACTGGACACTTTTTGCGTCGGCAATATCTTCATCCGGCTCATCAATTCGAAATAAGCATCCCGATTCCAGTTTTTATAAAATCCCGAGTAAAATTTCTCTATCTGGTAGATATTCATAAACGAATACTGGATATGTCCCTCGATGAGGTAGCCCAGACGTCGTTTGGTTTCCGGGCTTAAATTCCGGGTTGACTCCCCGTAAATCAAACATTCCCCGGAACGAGGCTGAAGGAAACCGTTCAGAATATTGATCGTGGTTGTTTTCCCGCAACCATTTTTCCCCAACAGTCCCATGATATGACCTTTTTTGACTGAAAAATTCAGATTCTCGTAAATCAACCGTTTCCCGTAATAGTGAGTCAGATTTTTACATTCAATTATATTTTCTTCCATGAGTTTTCATTTTTATTATTTCCGAATCGGATATATCAACACACCAACAAACCCGAAGATTCCGAATACCGCCACGAGCAACACGTCAATCACGTTGAACACGTTTTTCACGTCCAGTCCTTTCCGGCGTTTCATCCATAAAAGTACTCCCGCCAAAACGAGGTTTAACCATATAAACTTGACGAACGGTTGCCCCTCGGTACTAATATAGTAACCATTGACGTACGAGAAAGTTGTGGTCACAAAGGGGAACAGGAACCCTTCCGCCATCCCGGCTCCCGATTTCTCGTACACATCGGAATGGATACCGTATTTGTCCACTAACTTATAGTCCCGATCAAAAATATATAACTTCTCAAAACCGTCCTTCTGTATGGAAACCATGTGATAAAAGAGGTTGCCCATCACGTCGAATACTTTGAATGAATCGTAATCAAAATCATCCAGTTCCAATTTAAGCACACGATCATCTACCGTCAATATATACACCCCGTTGTTGTCACCGAAAAGATAAGCCACCACTTCCGGGTGATCGGGTTCGCACTCTACCCGTCGCAATTTAATCCCGTCGGGCAAATCAATCTTGCGACACACCGGCTTGTATGCCCGGTAACGTACTTGAAACAACTGGTCTTTGCTATCTACAAAGAACAATCCGTCATCCCGGTTACGTCCCGTACTGGACTGCCCGTACAACTTCTTTGCCGGGGGACAATAACCCAATCCGCGTAACTCTTTGTCAAACAAGGCACTTTTTTCCTCGTCAACCCGATTGGTTTCGCAGTTATAAAACTCGATACCGTTCCGGTTCACCCGCATCATGTCATTCGTGTAGATATACCCCACCCTATCGGTTCCCCCGTGTACCAACGGCGTCATGGCATAATAGCGTCCCCGTTCCGTTAAATTCACGATATGGCGATAGCTGTTTGCCGCCACCAGTTGCGGAGTCACGGGAACGCCGTCCACCGTGTCGGGAAATTCACCCCGTTTCATTAATTGCGCCATACTGGAAAAAGGTACCATCCGTTCATATTCCTGACGGGAATATTCGTTTCCCAATGTATCGAGCAACCTGTCTTTTTTCAATCCCCAAATCACAAACTGTTTTGTCACCTCGCTATAATTCAAACTCACGTACTTCACGTTCCGTTTGAAAGAGGTTCTGTAAAAATCCGGTATCACGATTGAACCGATAAACACGGTCAACAATACCATTATTATTCGTACTACCTTTGCTGTCATAATTATCTCTCCCCTTTAATAAACCGATATGATGTATATAAAAGCGCCGTACAAGGCACAAATGCCATGATAGCCAAAGCCGGAATAATATGACGCGTATCCGCGTGTTCCACCCCGATATAAAATTGTTTCACGAGGAAAAAAGCCACGATGCCGTACAAAAACTGGTAAAACAAGTTCGGCTCCATGGAGATCATGGCAATCATAAAATAAACGGCAACACCACCCAACAACCAAGGCATCAAGGAAGTCAATACCGCCCAACTTTCCTCGAAAGGAAAATACTGGTTATTCAAGTAAAAGAAAGTTCCGAACACGAGCACATATGCCGTCATCAATAAAAGGAATCCGAAACAGAGCATCATGTAAAGGGCTACTGTATTGTGCATCGGTAAATGAAGCGTCAATTTGATACGCTTGTCGATGACTTCCGGTACGTATTGCGACAACCCGATACACACGCCCATCAACAGGGGTACATATTTTATCAGCGAATTATAATAATTCGCCTGTGGAATCCCGTAAAACACGTTCATCAAATAATTGAACGAACCTTTCATCCGCACGTTATTATCCACGTCAAGGAATATATACGTGACAATCGCCAACCCCAACAACACGATGAAAAACAAACACCACCGCGTTTTCAACCATTCTTTATAAAAAAGATGTAATATCATATTTCTAGTATTTTCCGGTTAAACCTATAAATGCATCTTCCAATGTCATCTTCACGGGTGTAAAATCACGATACACCAGTCCTTTTGCCTGTAACATCGCTTCCACTTCATCCCTCGAAGCATAGGTATAAATTTCATAGTGATTTTTAATACGATCAGCCTCCACGATCATCGCTTCCGTTTTGAAATCCAGATCATCCCTGTCCAGATCAAACGTGAATTGATGGAACTTCTCCATAAACTCGGTGGCGGATCCCCGCAACAATACCCGGTTGTAATCCATGATCAACACGTCATCAATCAGACGCTCCATATCCTGTATGATATGAGAAGTCAGAAACACCGTTTTGTTTCCCGCCTTAGCATACTCCCGCATATGATCCACGAACAGACGACGATAACCGGGATCCAGTCCCAGCGAGAAGTCGTCCAGAATCAACAGGTCGGGATCTTGTGCCAATATCAATCCCAACGCCACCTGCGCCCGCTGCCCGCATGACATACTGGACACTTTTTGTGTCGGCAATATCTTCATCCGGTTCATCAGCTCGAAATACGCTTCCCGGTTCCAGTTTTCATAGAAACCGGAATAAAACTTCTCGATCTGGTAGATATTCATAAAAGAATATTGTATATGTCCTTCTATCAAATATCCCAACCGCCGTTTCGTGTCCGGGCTCAAGTTCCGGGTACTCTCGCCATAGATCAGACATTCCCCGGAACGAGGTTGCAGAAAACCGTTCAAAATGTTGATCGTGGTTGTTTTGCCACAACCATTCTTTCCCAATAGTCCCATTATATGCCCCTTCTTCACGGAGAAATTCAGATTCTCGTAGATCAGACGGGTTCCATAGTAATGAGTCAGATTCTTACACTCGATTACATTCTCTTCCATAAATAATTTACATTAAATACACATTAATTACACACATACGTTACCCTGTTTCCTCGCGCGAGGAAAGTTAAAAGAAAGGATGTGTCAAGAACTCCTCCGTCGGCTTCGCCGCCACCTCCTCTATAAACAGAGGAGGAGCTGGTGATTCTTACCGAAGACAGTGAGTAACTCAGCTCTCCCTCTGTTTATAGAGGGAGTACGGCGAAGCCGGGAGGGAGTTTTTGATATAGTGATAAGTTTTTGACACATCCTCCATAAATTATTTTAATTACTAAAATACGGTATATACATCAACACTTTACCGGGCACAGCCCCCACGCAGGAAGAATACTCCGCCACGTCCTCTGTCCGGATATTCACGGTATACATGGAACTGGTTTTCGCACCCGTGTTGTAAGTAAATACAGCCGTGTACAACTCCTCGTCACCACCGATCAATGAAGCCTTAGGCACCGGAACCACCTCCACGATATCATCCGCGAAACTCTTGACCACCGTCGGGGTTTCCAATCCTTCATAACTAAACCGCCACAAATCCTTACCTTTCGCGATATAGGCATAATTCCAACCCACCGGAACCACGGAAGTAAACCAGATGGCATCCTTATTCATACCTCCCGCCCAAGCGGTCACGTCTTTTGCCTGTTTGAACTCTATCACATGCGGAGTCGCAGTATATTGCACAAACGAATAGATATACATCGTGTAGATCGCCCCTTTCCGTCCGATAACAAAGAACCGCAAATTCTGTTCGGAAGCATTAATCGCTGTCGGTTCACGGAACAACCCGACAATCTCGTCCACGTTCAGCGTGCCGCCGTTTCCGTCGCTCACCGCTTGTCGCATATAGCCTCTGGCTTCACTGTAATTGTAATAATACACGTCGCCATTCGTCATTCGTTGCAAAGTCACATGAGCGTTACGCGTATAGGGTAACGCACCGATCACCTGTGCCACCCCCGATTCATTCCCCGTGGAATTCGGATCGAGTAGCTGATACGGGTAAGAACTGGTCATCGGCAACATGAACAACTCATTCCCGATCAATATCTCCTGCATACTATTGTAATACCCATGCTTCGCATTGATCGCGGCAGTCGGCACACTTGTAAATGTTTGATCTTGAATTGTCCCCATGTAATTCCCGAACGGAAATCCCCCGGTATTGGTCGTCTGGATCATCACCCCGTAATCCGGGGCTGCATTCGTGTAAACGGATAACTGACTTACGTCCAGTGTTGCCCCCACGAACGGTCCCTGTATCGTCCGGCTAGGATTGTAGCGATTGTACATATCCGTTAATATCGTGGTGAAATTCTGTGGTTGTGCAGGATTGGAGCCTTGTATGGAACCCCATTCCAGCGTCCCGTCCGCTTTCTCGTAAACCATCACACCAATCAACGGCATTGCCGTCGGCGTAATCTTCACTTTCACCATATAATAGCCGTCATTGGAAGTCGCGTAACATTTCCATGTTTCCCCGGTATTTTTATTACCGATGGCAAGCCAGAAATAGGCTTCCCCGCTCAATAACTCCACGTTCGTCGGGGTGATCGTCCATGCCAGATTTAAAGTAGAAGCTATCGTATCGCCCCCCATCACCCAATGGAATTCAAAATCCTCCGGTTTCACGCCCGCCTTGTATTCCACGATCGGGTTGATGCGCAACACTTCACCTTCCGAGAGCGTCACCCGCCCGTAGGAACTACCCGGAATTTCAATCCCCGTGATGGAGATAAAATCCGTCCAACTCGTGTAATCGTAACTTCCCTTGTCCTCGTAACACCCCACGAATCCGACCACGGCAACCAGAAGTACATGTATAAATCTATTTATCTTTTTCATAGGTCGTTCCTTTTAAAATTCAACAACACCCTTAAATACTACACGCTCGCCATTATCATACGTCGGATTGGCTTCAAACCACTCGTATGTTTTCTTGGCATAAGCAAACAGGACTGATTTGTTAGGCGCCAGCCAATCGGCAGCCGGGATATTATTCAATTCGATAAACTTTTCCGCCTTGATTGCCGAATAAGTACCACCGTAATTACCCAAGCTGTTCTTGTTCCAGAATGTAGGTTGCGAAGTCAACCCCGCCCCGGAAATCCGCACGATCATGTATTGATAGAAATCAATCCCTTTCTCAAAATTCTCGTTCGGCACCAATTCAATGTATAACCGTCCGTCCACTTTATCTTTCATCACCTCCTTCGCATCAATCTTCAAAACGGTAGAATCAATATATCGTCCCGCCCGGAATACCTGTTCCGTTTCCAGTGTGAAATGGTTTCCTTCCGTCACCCCGAACGACTCCTCCGGAATAATACGCAATTTGTATTTCCGGTCTGTATCTGCAATCTTTCCCGACAAACGAACCGGAATATACAGTACGGCTTCTTCCACGCCGCTATTGAACAAGGCCAAAAACTGCAAACTATCGTTCTTGTACTCGGAAAGGTATTTCGTTTTCGGGAAATTCAGACTGGCCACCTCTTCATCCACTTTCATAATCTCTTCCCGCTGGCAAGCCCACAATGTCCCAAAACAAATAATCGCTAATATAAATCTCTTTCTCATATTCATTGTATTACGATTTATTTATTACCCGATCAATAAACACGTCCGCCGTCATATTCCGAGGACGGAATATCCGGGGTGTACTTTTCAACATTCATGGTAATCACACCGGAAGCTAAGTATCCCTTTTCTATCTCCGGTGCATTCCGGCGTTTATAGGCGTAAAATACCTGACCGTCACCGATCATTTCACGCCGGTACTCTTTCAGTATTTCGGCAAGAATCGCCTCCTTTTCGGTTCCCGTGAACACGCCCCCCAAACGGGAAGACTGCAACACGGTCAACAAGCGGAGCGCCTCTCCCGTGGATACCGCATGAGCCGCGGCCTCGGAAGCAATCAGGTACATCTCACCCAGTTTCAACATCGAAACCACCGGACGAGGGTACAAAGCGAGGTCTTTCTCCAAAGTGGCACGTCCGTATTTCGCCAGATACATATTGGAACCTGACCCTTTTTTCCACGCCAGCATACGAATATCTCCCGTCGATGAATAAAATTTAGGATAACGGCTCGACTGCAACCGGAAACGCTCGAAATACGAGAAACTGGTACGGAAATAATAATCGATATAATCACCGATTTCATCCACCTGCAACCCGAAGATATACTCCATGGGGCAACTCCGGTTCACGTAATCGTTCTGCGAGTCCTTCGTGCTCAAATCATCCATCGTCAGGAAACGTACTCCCAATCCGTCCGCCGCCCCGATCACGTCCATTGCCGCATCATAAGCCTCCCGGTAATCCCCTCTCCACAAGTACACTCTTGCCTGCAAAGCTCTCACGGCGTAATAATTCATCTTCAACTTCCGGTCGCCGCTCAAATAAGTAGCCCGATAAGTCTTGCCGGAAGAGATAGGATCATTATCCTTCATCATCATCTCCGCCCGTTTCAGATCAACAAGTATACGATTCAATATCGTGTCGGAATTAGAAGAAGGAGTAAAATCCATCCCGTAAGTTTCCTTATAGGGTATTCGCTTCTGTGTCTTTCCCTCCTCCGTCGTGTAAGGCGGTTGGAAAATCCGTAACATATCGAAATGCATATACGCTCTCAAAGCGAGAGCCTCGCCGAGCAACACTTCTTTCGCTCCCGGTTCGAACAAACCCGCGTCCTGCGTTTCCAGATTCTCCAACAACAGGTTGTCATTGGCAATGGCATTGTACGTCATTTTCCAAATCGCCGTGAGCGTATTTTCAATATTCCCGAAACGGGTCTGCAAGGGATAGTAATAGGTAGCGAAACCGTTAAAATCACCTTGGTCATAATAAGGTTCTATCAAGGATGCCTGCGCCATACTCATCGTCTGTCCCATGATTTCCAACTGGCACACGGTCATCGAATTCCCGTAAGCATCCTTATCCGCCATCTTCAAGTACACCCCGGACAGGGCGGAATAATAACCGTCCTCGTTATCAAACACTTTCTCCGACGTGATCTGCGACTGTGGCAACACTTCCAACCAATCACCGCAGGAACTGCATAACAAGTGGCCAACCAATACAAATACAAGTATATTAATCTTTTTCATAATCTCTACCTTTTAGAAGTTAGCTTGAATAGAAAGATAGAACGTGCGGGCAAAAGGATAATTCAATCCTCTCTCCTGTTTGATCGTCGACACGTAGAACAAATCGTTCGTTGATAAACTGACTTTCAATAAAGACAATCTCAGAAAATCAATATCCCGATCGTTCAACGTGTAAGTCAATCTCAAAGAAGTCATCGACAAGAAATTATCTTTCTGCACGAAACGGGAAGTCGGCTTCAACTGTGCCAGATTACTGTATCCCTTGTATCGGGCAATATCTCCCGGTTGCGTCCAACGTCCTTTCAAAGCCCGGCGATCCATATTCTGGGAGAAATCACCTCCCTCGATCTTCTCGTATAAAGTCTTGTTATACTTGTCGGCACCGAACGAGTATTGAAGATTCATACCCAAACTCCACCGCTTGTAATCGACATTCACACCGAAAAATCCTTTCAAATCCGGTTCCGTGTTCCCCACGACCACTTGATCTGCCGAATTCCACGTGAAAGTCCGTTCCCCGTCCACGGTCATGAACACCTCTTGTCCCGTACCCGGATCAATACCTGCCGAACGCACGGCATAAATAGAATTCAGTGATTTACCCTCTTCAAACATGAAAACCCGCTCTAACTTCGTCTTTCCCGTACCCGTGGTTTGGTTCTCTTTTACCGTTTCGTTATAATCCTTCAACGCGTCGGAAATACTCAACAACTTATTCTTGTTGCGAGCCCCGTTCACGAACACGTTCACACGCCAGTCCTTCGTCCGCACGGGAGTTACACTCAACGCGAACTCTAATCCTTGGTTGCGCACCTTACCCATGTTGGCTTTATAAGTCGTGAAACCCGTTGAAGGCAAGATAGCTATATCCGTCAGGTTGTTGTTAGTCGTGTTGGAATAGAAGTTGAAATCAAAATTCATCAACCCTTTCAGCATACTGAATTCCAACCCGATATTACGGTTTGTCGTGGTCTGCCATTTCAATTTACGGTTGGCGATAGACATGATCTCCGCACCCATCACACCGTCGTACATCTTCATATAGTTATAAAGAGTCATGATCTGACTTAATTGGAAATTAGAATTTCCCACCGTTCCGATATTTGCCCGAATCGCCAGATTCTCGAAAATACCGTGTGACCGCATAAAACTCTCGTTATAAATATTCCACCGTACCCCGACAGACCAGAACGGAGCCGAGCGCTGATTGCTGGCAAAATTGGAAGAACCGTCCAGACGTCCCGTTATATCCACAAGATAACGATTGTCCCAAGAGTAGTTGAAATTACCGAAAACCCCGGCAGAACGAGTGGTAGAACGATTTCCGGAAGGTCCCTTATAAGGGTCAAACTGCACGGCATACGAGGGATATCCCAAAGCATCATCCAAGAACCCGACAGAAGTGTAACCGTCACTCTCCGAATTGGTTTCCTTCAACTCCCCGCCAATAATTCCTTGCAACAAATGTCTTCCGAAAGACTTCGTGTAAGCCACGGTCAAGCGCCCGTAATAATCAAACTGCGAACTATTGGTCATATTATAAGTTCCCCGTTTATAGATATTCTTCAATATATACCCTTCACTGGTCGATTCGCCATCCGTAACCGATGTATAGTCAAAGAAATCAGCCGATAACGGCGAACGATAGACTTCAGATTTATCCTGTACATTATTCACAGAGAAAGATCCCTGCACACGCAATCCTTCCCACGCTTCCCAGTTAAATCCCAAGTTAAATGTCAGATTCGTGGTTTCTCCTTTACTAAAACTACTCAGGTATTTCGCCTCATAGATCGGGTTCAACTGTTCCGAGAATGTATTACCCGTGAAATCCGGTCTGGGGAAACCCTCGTAAATAGGTATATTACTATAAGAAAGCATCGGCAAATATTTCCCGTTCTCGTCTTTCATCCGGTAGAAAGGCAACAAATTGGCATACGTGGAGAAACTCCCGTAAGGAGAATCCGTGTTGTCCACCAGTGCAAATTGCAAATCACTGGTTACCTGCAAACGGTTGTCATTGTACAGCAACTTCAAACCCGCCCCGTAACGATTACGGTCGGAACCTTTCATCACGCCTTGACTGGGAGCTGCCGTCAGATTTACCTGATAACGGATATTACGACGCTCTTTTTCCCCGAAACGGGTACCGCCTTCCAACATGATCGTGTGAGTATGCTGAATCGCCGTTTGTAGCGGCTGTGACAGCCAATAAGAATCCACCCCGTTCGCCACCTCCTGTTTCAATAACATATAGAGATTCTGGCGTCCCGGGTTTCCACCCAACAAATCCTCGTAAATATTGGTTGCCGTGTTATCCCCTTTATTCCCGTTCGTGAATAAATTGGATCTCTCGTAATATTCCAATAATTCCGAAGCGTCCATCAAGTTGTAAGAAGACAAATCCGGTACTTGGATACTCCCGTTAAAAGAGTACGAGAAACGTAATTTACCACCCTCCGGCACCTTGGTTTCTATCACGATAACCCCATTCGCAGCCCTCGAACCGTAAATGGAAGCCGCCGCCGCATCCTTCAATATGGTCACGGACTGTATCCGGTTCATATCGAGGTCAAAAACCTGTTGCACCGAAATCTGGAAACCATCCATGATAAAAATCGGCAATGAAGTGTACGTCTGCAAATTCCCTTGCGAGATATCCGGCATACTACTCTGTCCGCGAATCTCGATCTTATCCGGTACCCGGTTCGGGTCGGAACCGAACAGCCCCTCGTCGTCCACGATCGAGAACGAGGGATCGAACACCTTCAACGCATCAAAAAGATTTGTCGGGTTCACGTTACGCAAGTCCTCCCCTTTCACTTGAATAGCCGTACCAGTGAAACTATTTTTCGCTTTCGTACCGTATCCTGTAACAATCACATCTTCAATCTGTTCTACTTTATATACCATCTTCACGTCAATAACACGACGTCCTTTGATAGCAATAGTCTGGGTTTCCATTCCGATAAACGAGAACACGATCTCCCCTTCCAAGGATGGCACCCGTATGCGGTACTTTCCTTCGGCATCGGCAGAAGTTCCTTGAGTGGGAGTTTCTTTATAAACCACTGTCACACCGGGTAATATTTCGCCCTGTTGATCCCGGACTGTTCCGGTAATCTCGAACAACTCCACGGTCTTCACACCCGTTTTAACCGGGGCTTCCTTGGAAATGACGATCGTTTTGTCTACCGTTTTGTAAGTCAGATTCAGAGGCGTCAATAATTTACGCAACGCCGTATCCAACGGGACATTCGTCACTTGAATTGTCACCAGTTGAGTCGCGTTCACCAGTTCGTTATTATAGAATATCTTGTATCCTGTCTGTTCTTGGATAGACTGGAATACCGTTTCTAATTTCACGTCTTTTACATCCAAGCTCACCATTTCTTTCTGCGCGTAACCCGCCATCACGAGGAAGCTTTGCAGAAATAAAAACAGGAAACTTTTCAAGAAGAATTTCCGAATATTCATCTTGGAATTTCCGGCTTCAAATATATTACATAATTTCTCCTTCATAATTCTGTTCCTTTTATATAGTTCCATATTCCGATTCAATTCACGGGAATAGGCCACGTGTACTTGGCAGCCGTCATATCCGTGCTTCCCCCGGTATAAGACGGTATGGAAGAAAGGTTCCACCTCTTGTAGTTATAGAATAACTGTCCTTCACCCAAAAACTCGCGAACATACTGGGTACGAATCTCCGCCCGGAATTCCTCCGGGGTTGAATGCTCTGTCAATGTCGTTCTGGAAAAACGTTTATTGATAAATGTACTCAAGTAACCGTATGCCCCTGCCAAATCACTCTGTTGTAACGCCGCTTCGGCCGCAATAAGATATGCCTCGCCTAGTTTGATCATCGGGATACGGGGCGACGTTTCACTGTCTTTCACCAAACTCGTGGAATCGAATTTAGGAAGCATACTAACCAGATCCGTCTTGAACCATTTGAAACGCAAATCGTCCGCCGCGCTTGCTTTCCATGACGCCGCATCCACTACGTCGGACAACGGGATGCCCCGTTCGGCAAACAATTCGTTTGAAAGCACGCTAAAGTCTTTATCCGCGGGAGCTAATCCCCAGAGATGCTCTACCGAGAAACCCAAATCAGTTCCCGCCGTCGTGGCAAAGGCAAAATACCCGTCGTCGATTATCGCATCCGCACAACTCCGTGCATCCGTGTATCCGGCACTTGTTCCCAACACGAGGGAAACCCGTGCTTTCATACCGAGAGCGGCGTAATAATTCATTTTCCAAACCCGGTCTGCCGGCTTCGTGCCGAACAAAGCATCCGTGTTATAGCTTTCGCCCGTGGAAATCGGATCGTATTTCTTCAGTTCATCGATTGCCGCAGTGAATTCCTGCACAATCTTTGTCACAAGTTCCAGATTCGTCAACGATAAAGGCTCTGCCTTCGTACCTTCCATCCACACCACACCTTTAAAATTAGCATCGGCGGTTACCGAAGGATGGAAAAGACGCACCAACTCATAATGCAAAGTAGCGCGCAACGCTTTCAACTCGGCGAGCATCATCTCCCGCGACCCCTCGACAAAGACCACTTCTTTTTTCTTTTGCAACAGCCGGGTCAGATTATTACAGGAGTAAATGGCATGATACATCTTCACCCAAATACCCGAAGCCATTCCCCGAACCAATGAAGATTCATAATTGAAATCGGAGATCGGTTTTAATGCCTCGTCCGGGACAAACGTCTGTCCCAGAAACTCCACTCCGCCCAACGTCAGATTAGCTCCATACAAATCCCTATCGCGGATTTCGGTATATATTCCGTTCATGGCATTCCGAAAAGCGGATTCGCTACTGAACAATGCCTCTTCATCAATATAATCCTCCTTAGGCGCAACATCAAACCAATCGTTGCAAGCACTAAACAGAAGAAGCGACAATACTACAATATAATATTTCTTCATAATCATTCTCATTTAAAAAGTGGCTTGAAGAGAGAAAGTAAAACCGCAGGCGAAAGGATAAATCAATCCCCGTTCCATCTTCGCGGACGAAGAGTAAAACAAATCATTGCAACTTACCCCCAGTCGTAAACTCTTCATGTACATCTTTTCCGCCAAAGCCGTATCAAAACGGTATCCCACGTGCAAAGAAGAAAGAGACAACACGTTCCGGGTTTCCACGAAACGGGAAGTCGGCAATGTTAAAGTGTTCTCAAATCCTTGCCATTTTGCATTCTGTCCGGCTTTTTGCCATTTGTCGCGCATCTGCACGGGACCATTGGCGTACAAATCCGCCATATCCACGAACTCGGCCGCTTCTTGGTTGTACACCTTTCCGCCCAGCGAATAGCGGAACATACAATTAAAATCCCAATTCCCGTAATTCCCGGATAACCCGAAACTACCCGCAAACTTGGGCGTAGGATCTCCTTGACAGGTAATATCATCGACATTCCACACGCCGGTCTTCCCGTTCGTACCAACATAAATCTCTTTCCCGGTAGCCGGATCCACCCCGTCTGATTTCACGGCATAAATAGCATTCACCGCTTTACCCTCCGTCAACTGCCGTCCCGTTTCCGCGTACGCTTGATTGTATTTCACCCGGTAATAATCGGGAACCGTCACCAATTCATTCTTGTTCATGATCCCGTTCACGAGCAGGTTCAGAGAAAGTCCCTCTTCGTCCTTCCATATCCCGGCATTCAAAGAAAACTCCAACCCGGAATTCCGTATCTCACCGTCATTTACCCATTTCTCGTCAAACCCGGTCACGACATCGCTCTTTTTCAATACCACCAGATCTTTGCTCAAAGTATTATAATAACGGGCTTGAATATCAATTCTTTCCCACATGGACAACTGTAACCCGACATAAAAATTACGGTCGCTTCTCCACTTCAAGCGAGGATTATAGTTATTAATCTGTGATAGAGTTACCAACCCCAACGAATTTTTGATCCCGTTCAAATAAGGATTGTCGATATCATAAGCATACACCGGATTCACTTGATTATAGTCAAACTGGTATCCGGGTACTACCCCCACTCCCGCCTGAAGAGTCAGACGATTCAATAATTCACATCCCGCGAACATCTCTTCCCGGTGAATATTCCAACGCCCGTTAATCCCCCAAGAAGTCGCCACTTGTTTTTTGGGCGCCAAACGGGACGATTTTTCCACCCGCAACACGGCATCCGCCATATAACGATCGGCATAATCGTAACTGATCACGGCATAGCTACCGAACAAACGGTCACGAAATTCCCTTCCCCCCGGTTTTCTGTCAAAAGCGTATTTCTGGGCAAAAGAAATGTAATTCATGTGATCGCTGGCAAGCCCGACACCGGTATAATTATCGCTATACACTTTAGAGGCATACGAGTGAATCCCCAACAAGGCATTCAAACGGTGATGCCCAAATTCATTCCGGTAATTCAGCATCAGTTTCTCCTCGTAAACCGTCGTGTTGTTCCGACGCACGGCATATTCCCCGGCAAGCTCGGAATCCTCGATCGGCAAGCCCATAAACCGGTATGACTTCGGGGAAACAAATTGATCTTGCTTGTTAAAATCCTTCGAGAAAGCAAAATGTCCCGACAAAGTCAATTCCTCCGTGATCTGCCACGCCGCTTGCAGGTTATTAATCACCCGTGTAGTCCTGTTCTTGGAAAAACCGGACAGCGTCGTCTCGTAAAACGGAGAAGGCTGAGGATTAAACGTCCCGCTACCCAACTCGGCCTCCGCAACTCCATCCTCAGAATACTTCCGGTAATACGGGTTGATAGCCATATAATTCATAAAAATCCCGTAAGGAGAATCTTTACTATAAATCACATCCACTCTCAACTCATCCGACACGGATATCCCTCGGTGGGAATAATTCAAACGGGTACCCACGGCATACATATCCCGTTTGGAACCTTTCATGATTCCCTTGTTTCCGGGGGTTGCCAATAAATACACTTGATAAAGCATGGAATTATCACCACCCTCCACTTCCAGACGGTGTTTGTGGCGGAAAGGCTTCTGAAGCGGTACCTTCAACCAATTCGTGTTACCGTTTTTCAAACGTGTCCGGTACAACTCCTCGTTCCCGTCATACAATCCCATCTCCTTCTCTAATGCCAACTTTTGCTTGGCATTCATCAGATCGTAACTACTCAAGTCAGCCATGTCCACTCCCCCGTCAAAATGATAACGTATCCGCAACGTACCGGGACGGGTTTCATTAGTCGTGATCACGATCACGCCATTTCCTCCCCGTATGCCGTAAACCGCCATAGCCGCGGCATCTTTTATCACACTCACGCTTTTTACCCGATGTATATCAAAATCAGCCAATCGATCGATCGAGATTTCGTAACCGTCAACCATAATCAACGGTAAAACATTCTCCTCCATGTCGGAGCCGAGTATGGATTTCTTTCCCCGTATATCAATCGTTTTGGGTACATAATTCGGATCAGAACCATATAATTCAGCGTCACCTGCCACCCTCAGAGATGGTTCCATCACCTGAAGAGCCTTTAACAGGTCTGTCGGATGAAATCGTCTTAATTGCTCACCGCTAAAATAATCTCCCGCACTCCACGTCTTCCCCTTTTCCCGTGAATTCTGCACCTTCTCCCCCGAATCCACTTGAGCCATTGTAACAGCGGTGCTCCCTAAAAGAATCATTCCGAGCAACAGACCCCGAACAGAAGCATTCGAACGAAAAATTCCCGGATACTTCCTTTCCTTCACACGCAAAAGTTTAATCATAAGTTACTGTTTAAATGAATTAGATAATAATGTTTAGACATTATTCCTCCTGATGATAATTTTACCGTCCCGATAATCCAAGCTGAAAGGGATACCCGTGGAACGGATAACTTCCAACACACTGTCCAGATTATCAAAACGCTTGAACTCACCAGAGAAATGGTAATGATCCAGAATCGAATTATCTGCCTCGTAATCAAAGTCGTACCAACGAGATAATTGATGTATCACTTCGCGCAAAGTGGAATAATTAAAGACAAAATACCCCTCTTTCCACGCCGTGTAAACGCGAGGATCCACCCGACGAATCGAGATCCCTTTATTAGTCGGGTTATAGGCACTCTGTCTGCCTCGTTCTGATAAAACTTGATGAATATCGGGGTGATTCACAACACCCACATCTACACATCCTTCTAATAAAGTAGTGTAAACAAGAGATTCCCCGACATAGGCATTTATATTAAACTCTGTTCCTAAAACCTTTACCACGTGATCTCCGGAAATCACTTTGAAAGGTCTTTTCTCGTTTTTTGCAATTTTAAAATACGCTTCTCCTTGAAGGTAAACAACACGCTCCGCATCAACATCATTCACGAAATACCGTAACGTGGACTCCGAATTCAACCAAATTTCACTACCGTCCGCCAACACCAGATGGTACTCCGCACCCTTAGGTACAACCAATTTATTATACTTTTCCTGTACTTTCGCTTGTTGTTTGGAATAAATGAGAGTTTTCACACCAACCTCAATCCCTTCTTTTTCTTCTATAAATTGTACCCTTGCATTCAACTCTATCGAGGTATTATCTTCCAAGTACAACACGGGAACACCCCGTCCCGGCACGATTTTGGCTATCGTTTGGTGCACGTCCTTCTCCTCATCCCCCCTCACGTCGCGTAACATCCAATACATAGTAACACTCAAGAATATAACCGCGATAGCCGCTGCCGCACTCCAAACAAATCTCCGTCTTCCGACACGGCGTCCCGTGGAAGCCTGTTCTCTCACTTTGGCTTCTTTCCACGCTTTCGTCACATCAAAATTCTTGTAAAATAACGCTTTCTCTTGGATAAAATCGGGATTGGAAATCTTTTGAAACAATTCATCTTTCTTCTCCTCAGCTCCTTCCCAACCGGCTATCGCCCGGTTATCCTCCTCCGTGGCTCTACCCAACACCTTCTTTCCCACACTCTCGCCAATCTTGATTGCTTCTACGATCTTTTTCATCTGTCTGTTTTTTTATTGTTCCTTTTCGACGGTTACAACACCCAAGTCGAAAAGTAAGACGACATCTATTTCAAAAAAATTAGAATTTATTTGTACACATAGATACAAATACAGGAACAACACACTGTAATTCAATTAAATAAAATTTTACAGCATGATTAAAAAAAAATAAATAAAATACACACTCAGTCCTAATAACTGCTGCTTTTAACACTCGTCATCCGATCTATTCCCTCCCGGTAAAATTAATTTTTAATACGGAAACAGGATTAAAAGCAAAATTCTCAATTCACCTAATCTTTCCCGAAGATATTGATACGTCCGGGCTTTATGAGTTCTTACCGTATTCACGGAAATACCCAATTTCTCGGCAATCTCCTCATTCGAGTAACCGTCCAACGCCAGTAACATTACTTGACGTCCCATGTTTGACAATTTTAAAATCTCTTCATAAATCATACGGGAAGCCTCTTCTTGGATGATCGTATCGATAAAATAAGATTTATCGGCAAGATCATTCTGCATCTGTTGCTCCTCGCTCGCGTGTCGTGAAGTAATCTTTTGGTGTCTGATGTAATTCAAGCATTTATGACGTATCGTCTTGTAAAAGAAAGCCTTCACGTAATAAATATTCTTGAATGAAGCACGTTGCTCCCAAAAGGCTACAAATGTATCTTGTACAACATCCTCACACGTATCGTCCTGTCCCAAATAATTACGGGCAAAAGCAACAAACAAGGCAAAAGAATCATTGAAAAATTCTTTCAATTTTCCCGGATCACCTTCTTGCAGTTTCTGAAAAAAAATCTCGTCCGTAAATTTACCTTCCATTCTTTCTGATATTTAAATTCGTACACGTCGCATGAAATACCATGTAAACAGATACATCCGGGACAAATATATACAAAAACCTTATAGAATCAAATTTATCTTTAAAACCATTATTATCTATTTTAGTGCAAATAGAATGATACCCAATACAGTATAGATTTACATTGCATCGGAGGAATATAATATCTTTTTTACGATAATCAGGCATAAAAATAGAGTGGGACAAAAAAGTAGTCGGAAGAAAAATCTTCCGACTACTTCTCTTTATTTAATCGTTTTATATTCCATCGATTACATCCACACTTCTCGGATATCTTTTTTAAGCATTGATAATCCATACCACACCCGCATTGCTATTTATCACCCGGAAGGGGAGTATTTGAAAGGTTTGGTGTTGTACGTGGAGTAGTATCCAACAATTTTTTTAAAGTCCCGACGAGCTGATCCCAATGATCACCCCCGCTGATATCCAATATCACGGTACCGTCGGGACCAACCAGTACCAAACGGGGAATCCCGGTAACGGACTCGAATTGCACGGGATTTTCCACCACGCATTCTTTCATCCGGATATTATCCCACGACACATTTTCTTCTTCCAAAGCCTTAAGCCACTTGCCGCGATCCTCGTCCTTGGATATACCGATAATATCAAACTTCCCCGTCACATGATATTTCTCGTGTAACATCTTCATTTTCGGAGTCAATCCCCGGCAGGGAGAGCACCACGACGCCCAAAAATCAAGCAAAACATACTTACCCCGGTAATCTGACAAACGAACGGTCTTTCCCTCGGGCGTTTTAGACACGAACTCGTGCATCATACCCGTCAACCGGGTACGATACATCTTTTCCATGCGCCCGGTCAACTTATCCAACAAGGTATCCCGTTTCACCCGAACGGGCAACTCCATGTGTACTCCTACATAATCATTCAAATCCATCAATCCGGACGCACTTCTTAAATCTTCCAAAGTAGTCGGTTCCTCAATCCGATTACACACCGTATTATAATATTCTTGTTGCATCAACATTCTCACCTTCCGTACCAACTCACTCCCCCTCTCATCTTCCAAAGCCAAAGTATTCAATTCCCCGCCCCACGCGTAAGGATAGTACAAATTACAATAAACATATTCGGGTGTATAAATTTTCGTGTACAAATCCAATTGACTTGTAACCCGTCCCGGAATCTTGTATCCTTTCTCCCCCAATTCTTGAACCACCTTGTGCTTCAAACTCAAGGGCATATTCGCTACCACTAATATATCCCACAACCGTCCTTTCCCGAAAGCCCGTTGAATCACCTCGCCATACTCCCCGTCACGTTGACGTCTTAATTCCTGAAGCATATCTTCAATACTATCCAGCGTATTCTGGTCTTTCGCCAACCACCCATTCATATACTTTTCTGCCAAAGCAAGTTTCTCTCTCGTGTATTGTTCCGTTATCGTGTTGATCTCGTAATAAAGCACACCTGCCACATCCCCTCGTATCTCCACTTTCAATGGTTCCACTGTTTCCACGGCAACCGTCACCCGCTCCCTTTCTCCGACAAAGAATACGGAAGAAAACCCGGACTCGGTCGCCAACCTCAATACCTTGGGTGCATAACGGACATCATAAACCGCCCGCCCGTTCTCGAAAGACAAAGGCACCATTTTATCCCACACGAACTGATATTGTTCAGAAATCCACAACGGCTCATCCCCTTGATAGAGAATCTCTACGCGTTGCCCGCGAACCACCATCACGACCAACATGATTCCGCACAAAATACAATATTTTATCTTTTCCATCATTCACTTGTTTATAGATTAGTACTCATCGCTTTCCGGGGAACATTATAAATATCTTCCCCTCTCAACTCTTTGGCAATGATCCGTCCTTCCGGATCAAGCAACAAAATAAACGGTATAGCCGTCCGGTTAAAAAATTGGCTCAACACATCTTCCGTGTCATGCAAATTCATGAAAACATCCATTTGTTTTTTCCGCAACGCCTCTTTCCACGCACCCTCTTTCTGGTCGGTAGAAATGGTTACCACTTCCAGTCCCTTGTCATGTAAAAGTTCGTAAGCCTTCCGCACGTTAGGCAACTCGCCCATGCAGGGCCCGCACCATGATGCCCAGAAGTCTATCAACACGTATTTTCCCCGGTAATCCGCGATAGAAACTTTCTCGCCATCCTCCCCGGGCAAAACAAAATCAGGTATCACGGCACCGATCACCGTTTTCAACTCTCTTTCCCGGTAAGTCGCTATCCTTTTATAAAAAACATCTTCCCGTATGTCTTCTCCGGTAAACATCTCTAAAGCTTTTCCTAACATTTCCAACGAGAAACGCTCCTTGATATCGTGCAATATCATCACTAGTGCCCATGAATCCGGGTTCTCCTCGATCATATCCAAAAACATCTCGTTCTTCACGGAAACTTCCCGGTAAAAAGCATTCCGGGCAAGAAACATACGTTCCATTGCACGATAAGCACTCAAAATATCAGACTCCCGTCCCCCATCCACGACCATATCCCGTCGTGTAAACCGATAACCGCTTGAATTAAAAAAATCAGGTTTCCCGTGCAATAAAACATTATAAGCGTACATTTCCGTCGTGTCTAATATAAAATCAGTTGATGCACCTTTCCCCTTCACGCCTATCGCCACGCAAACAGGCGCCAAAAACTCTCCCGTGAAAACAACTTGCTGCCGTTCATCCAACACGGCAGAATCCCGCTTTTCATAACTTTGCCCGTCAAACCCGAACAAATAAACCGTATCCCCCGGCACGCTACCATTCCCGTAAATCGAAACCGTTAAACGATAAGACGGGGCGGAACACCCCACCAGTAACCACACGTAACATCCAATGAATAATATAATACTTTTCATCCTGTTCATTTAAAATTAAAAAATCATTTATCTCCCACCTCGCGCAATATCCGGTAAATCAAACCGCTCGACACGAAAGGCAAATTATTCCATCTCAACACCCCTTCCGGGTCAACGATCGCGAAGTGCGGTATTCCCGTTATACCCAACATCTCGTGTACCCCTTTGGCACGCCCGTTCCAACGCAACTGCACGCCCTCCATTTTCTTCTCCCGGAGCAAATTCTTCCACTTCTCCCGGTCAGCCGTCTTATCTACCGACAAAGACACAAACACGATGTTCTTTCCCCGCAACTTTTCCTCCATCTTCTTCAAATAAGGTATCTCGCTATTACACGGCCCACACCATGTTGCCCATACATCCAAAAATATCCAAGAACCCCGGAAAGAAGACAACCTCACCTCCTCCCCGTTCACGTCCTCCCCCGACAACTCCACGACACATCCCGGCATTACCCATTTTCGCTTCGCCCGGGAAACATCCTGCTTGTCCAAATTCTTCCGGATAAACTCCGCATAACGGGAAGGCAAACGCCGGATACATTTCTCCACGCTCTCTCGTTCATACGGTTTTACCCAATACAAAACATCAAGAAAATTCTCGTACACGAGCCGCTCCCTTATCTCTTTCGCAGCATAATACTTCGCCAGCCGTACCTCATTCTCGTACATCTGCCGCCCGGGTCCCAACAATCGGCGAGGATCCTCCACCCTTAAATAATCGGTATAAACCTTCAACACCTTCCAGTAAGTCGGAGAGCAGATCACCCGCTTATCCTTGGAATCCGGAATCACTTCCGCCAACTGTTGCAACACCTCCCCCGGAAATTCATAAAACGTTCTCCTCCCTCCACACGCTCCACAAGCTTCATACATCCGGTAATACTTCAATTCCGTGCGAACGACTTTCCCGAAATCTTTCGCCTCCCCCGGGTGCATCCCTAGATAACGTTCCAAACGAGCGTGCAATGTATCACACACGCCATCCAGCGTCAGATCTCGTACACTCTCAGATACCAATTCCGGCACCGCCTTGGCATAATAAAACTCTTGCTGGAAACCCGCCATCTCGTGAAGGAACAAATTCCGTTCGGCACACAAACTCCCGTCATCTTTCACTTCCACTCGTTTGTTCTCTTTTAAAACAATTTCCAAGCACTCCCCCGGGCAAAGAAAAAAATAATAATCGTGGAAATTCACCCGAAACACCTCCCCGTAACACGGCATCCCCTCCAACACGACATCCCATGTATCCCCCGCCTTTAATTCATAACGCTTTTCCTCGTGATTCACGATACAATCACTTTTCACGTCCAGTTTCACACGTGCCGGTTGCCCCTGCCCCGTGGAAAAAAGCCCGATAAACAGGCAACAAAATAACAAGTACTTCATCAAAATTTGGTTTTAAGGTTGATTTATCTGTCACATCCTAAAAACAACTCACCCCGTGAAAGTGTCTAAAAGTTTTTCCCGCCAGTTGATACAAAATAGCACAAAAATCCATAAGTTTGCATCGGTATGAAATCATCCGAAACAGATATAACATTTTTGAACAGACTGAATGCACGAAACCACGAGGCATTTCAACTCTTGTTCCGGGAATACTTTCAAGATATTGCCTATTACGCCGGCAAAATATTGAAAGACATGGACGTTGCCGAAGACATAGCCCAAGACATATTTGTACGTTTATGGGAAAAAAATAATCATTTTGAAAACTACTTGGCGCTGAAATCATACCTCTATCTCTCCGCCCGCAACAGTTGTTTAAATTACATCAAACATCACAATATAGTGCTTGAACACGCGCAAACCCAAAAAACGAAAGAAACGGAAGAGAACACGTGGAACACCATCGTAGAAACGGAGATCATCAGCCTCCTGTCCGACTACATCCGTCAACTCCCCGCGGAATGCGCCAAAATCATGGAACTCGTGATGCAAGGATACAACAGCACGGAAATTTCTACTTTGACAGGAGCCTCATCCAGCACCGTGAGATCCCAAAAACAACGGGGTATTGCCCTTTTGAAAAAAATAGTGTCGCCCGAATTATACGCCCTGTTCATCCTCTTTATGCAACAGACACACTAATCCCTGACAACCACTTGTTCTCTCTCGAAAAACAAACACTCCGCTTGGACTTTCACATGTAAAACTGAAGTATTCCCGTGAATATACTACCTTTATTTTACCGCAACAAGACACCTACATGGGGAATAATTTAAAAGAACAACAATCCAATTACAAACAAAATGCAATATTTTTTTATTGTTATAGGAGTTTCATGGAAGTATGATAGAAGTATGATAGAAGTATCTCCCACTGAACTATAAAAAAATGGTAAATAATATCCCCGTCACGGGTAAGTTCTAGCGGGGATTACCTATAATAATGTACAGTTATTCCTATACGCAAATTTAAAAATCACAAAAAAACACCATTCCTTTTAGACACTTTCCTTATGTCAGTTGTTTTATTCATAAAAATACAGACATGAAAAAGGTCGAAGATAAAATAAAAGAAGCCCAAGAGATAGCCCGTCAAGTCGAGGAAGCCTTGACAAAAGGCAATTGGGAACAGGTGGCACCCGACAGTCCCTACCTGCACGAGGAAGTAGGTATCCCCGAACGGCTACACGAAAATATAAAGCTACACGACAGCTTCGACACGGAAAAGGCTCTGCGGACATTCATTTCCGCTACCCGTCCGGCACGGCGCTTCCCCGTGCTCTACAAGTACGTTGCCGCTGTTGCTTGTTTCCTGATATTTGGAATCGGTTATTATCTTTACCAAAGCACAAGCTCATCAACGGGCAAGACCGAACTCATGGCAAAAAGTGCCTACCTCATCTTGGACGACGGACGTCAAGTTGATTTGAGTCGACAAGTGCAACTGGATTACAACGGCACAAGGATTATCAATTCCGACGCGGGAAAAGTTTCCTATCAAAAAGCACAAGATTCCCCTTCTACTTCTCCCAACAAGTTGATTGTACCGGAAGGAACAGAATATTCGCTGCAATTAAGCGACGGAACAAACGTGCACCTGAACGCGGGAAGCACACTTGTTTTTCCTTCTACTTTTGACAACGCATCCCGCGTAGTAGAACTTTCCGGCGAAGCCTACTTCGAGGTAACACATTCCGGTGTCCCGTTCATTGTCAAAAGTAATGTCATGAACGTGAAAGTATTAGGAACCACGTTCAACATGACTGCATATCCCGGCGATCCGACGGCAACAACCACCCTCCTTACCGGGAAAGTTGCCGTTACCTGCCATACGCCTTCGGATACGCTTGGTCAAACAACCGTACTGACACCGGGGCTACAAGCCTGTTTCCATGTACAGGAAAACATCTTGAAAGTGGATTCGGTGGATACGGCAGAACGGATAGCATGGACGAGAGGCGAATTTGCTTTCGAGGATGTCGAGTTAGGAAGGATCATGACCATCATCGGAAGAAGTTTCGCGCTGGATGTTGTTTTCGATAACCCGGAATTAAAAGATATCAAATGCTTTATATCCATACAAAGAGATAAAGGATATAACGAGATATTGAAAATACTCCACCTCGCGACAGGAGTAAAGTTCAAAAAAGAAGGCAATGAAATCCGAGTATATAAATAAAATCGGGAAATGGTGACACATCTCCCGACTTAACAGATTAAATTATTGACCAATAAATTAACCCTTAAAACCATTACAAAGCTATGAAATAAATTAATGTTTTCCTAACGAATAAAAGTAATGGGTGTGAAAAAAATTATGCTACTGACGTTTTTGTTAGTCCTGTTGGGGACTTCCGGGGAAGCGTGGGCTCAAAAAATCAGCATCCATGTGAAGAATGCCACACTGGAAGAAATACTAAAAAAGATAAAGAAAAAGACAAAACACGATATGGTGTACAAAATGGAAGACGTGAGAGAAATACAAACCCTAAAGTCCGTGAATCTTGATAACATGGAATTACAGGCAGTTCTGGAGCATTGCCTGCAAGGGACTTTTCTGACTTTCCGTGTTTACAACCAAACCATTATTATCACGAAACGGCAGGAAGAGCCAGTCCCCTCCATGCGTACAATCACCGGGATCGTTCGGGACGAAGACGGATTCCCGCTTGCCTCCGCCACGATTCTGGTGAAAGGCAGTACACGGGGCACCGTCGCCGACAAAAGCGGATGTTTCATCCTCCGTATCCCGGAAGGCACGGGGGCAATTCTGAGCGCAAGTCACGTGGGGAAGAAAACGAACTACACGCCCGTTTCCCCCGAATCCGATTACCGGATCACTCTTTTGAACGACGTGTCGCAGGTAAAGGACGTGATTGTCAACGGGTACCAGATGATCGCCAAGAATGAAATGACGGGGGCGACCTCCACGGTAAAAGGCAAAGACATACGCACGCCGGGAAGCACGTCACTTGAGGCAGCGTTCCAAGGAGCCATAAACGGGTTGGAAGTGATGATTCCTTCCGGGAATATAGGAGCCACGGGACGCATGAAAGTCCGGGGCACTTCCACTATTGTCGGGAACCCGGAACCCTTGATCGTGGTAGACGGTATCATCCGGGAGAATATCTGGCCGTTCGATCGCAACTCGTTATATGACTTATTGAATAATAACGACTTGACAAACTCAGCCCGCTCCAGTATCATGGGAAACAATCTTTCGGGTATCAATGTTGACGATATTGCCAGTATCACCTTGTTGAAGGATGTGTCCGCCACGGCAATCTACGGAATCCGGGCATCGAACGGGGTGATTGTCATCGTCACGAAACAGGGTGACGAGCAACGGCCTACCGTGAGATTCCGTGGCGATATCACGTTCAGTCCCATCCCGACATACAGGAATACCGGGGTTATGAACTCCGCCCAACGCGTACAGCTATCGAAAGAAATCATCGAGACAGGTATCTCTTTGCCGGCTTTTCCCCGGGAGATCGGTTACGAAGCGGCATACCTGAGAATGATCAACAAAGACATTTCCTATGCCGAATTTAACGAAGAGGTAACCCGGCTTGAAAAAATGAACACTAATTGGTTCAAAGCATTGGGACGCACGGCGATTAGCCAAAACTATCATTTGAATTTCAATTCCGGGAAAGACGGAATGGCTTATTACGCCTCTTTCGGGTATCGTAAAGAAAACAGTTCCTATATCGGGAATGACAGGAACACTTACACCGGAATGTTGAACTTCAAGTTCAATTCATCCCCCAAAATAAAATTAGCGCTCCATATTTCCGGTTACCATATCACGACATCCGGTTACTACACGGGAATCAATCCCGAACAATACGCCTTAACCACGAGTCGCGCGATCGCTAAAGAGCAATTTTACTCGAACGGAAAAGCGGTGTTATTATCATACCGAAAAAATGGCGTGTTACAATATACCAGAAATGACGTTCATTTCAACCTGTTGCATGAACTGGAATACACGGGCAATGACAACAAAACCTCGGAATTAAATCTGGGTGCCCATCTCACGTGGAAGCCTCTGCCCTATTTGAATCTGACGGTTACCCCTGCATGGTCTCAAGGCTCGAATGACAGCGAGTTGTGGGCTGACGCTCGCTCATGGAACGCGGCTCTTTTACGAGGTGCCGATTACGGGACTACAAGTTCCGGTGAAGTGGATGATCTGATACCATATATCAGTCCGCTTCCCTCGGGCGGTGTACTCGATTACATGAAAAATACCCGCCAATCTTATACGCTGAAAGGACAATTGGATTTCCGGCAAACGTGGGGAGAAGCGGTATACCATTCTCTGACAGCAACCGTCGGCGTCGAAATATGCGAAAACAAATACACGGGGAAACAAGGTATCGAATGGGGATACGAGCGGGGCAAAAACAAGACGTTCACGCACGACTACACCTCCGCGGCGGAAAGATTCCGATCGGTACAAGATTATTTCCCCGGCACTGAACTTGCAGAATCGTACAATACCTTGCCGGACGACCACGACCTGACTCTAATCGACAGGGTGGAGAACACGTTCTCCCTGTACGGGACAATCGGCTACACTTACGACAGCCGTTACACCCTCTGCATCAACGTCCGGAATGACGCTTCCAATCGATTCGGGGAACGCACGAACAATCGTTTTTATCCCGTGTGGTCTGCCGGAGTCCGTTGGGATATCCACCGGGAAAAATGGTTCCCGTCAAAATCGTGGATCAATGAAACAACCCTACGAGCCTCCCACGGCAGACAGGGAAACGTCGTTACCAACGTTTCGCCGCAAGCATTAGTCAGTCATGTCCCGAGCGATCCGATCACGAACGAAAACTACTTGCAATTGGAACAATTGCCCAATCCCGATCTGAAATGGGAAAAAACTATATCATGGAATTTGGGATTGGATTTGTCTCTACTCCAAAATACACTGGATATATCATTTGATTATTACAAAAAAGAAACCGAAGATATCGTGGTCGAGAAAGAGATTCCCATCGAGAACGGTTCCCGCAAAATGTACATCAATAGCGGGGCTATCGCCAGCGAAGGGTACGAATTACAAATAAAAGCCACCCCGGTATCCACTCGTGACTGGACTTGGAATATTGCATTCACGATGGCTTACATGAAAGACATTTTGAAAAAAAGTTATACCGACGAACCAATGCTTGAACGTTTCACGAATGGCAATGCCGCCTTGGACGGCTTCCCCGTATCCGGATTTTGGTCTGTCCCGTTCATCGGGTTATCCCCCAAGAACGGGGCTCCCCTGTTCTCGGTCATAGACCAGATCAGTGGAGAAATGCAAAAAGTGTCCGGTTCCCTACTGGATTATCTTGTTTACAGCGGGGACAGCGAACCCCGCATGTCCGGGGGACTGAACACGACTATTCGATGGAAGCGGTTCTCGCTGAATGCCATGTTCAATTACCAACTAGGGCACTACAAAAGACTCAACCCGTTCATGACGAGTAACGCCAGCGGGATGCTTGCCATCCCGAATGCCGCACAAAACGCTTCCACCGAATTGTTGAACCGCTGGCAACAACCGGGAGACGAGAAATTCACGAATATCCCGGCATTGCAAATAACCGATGAAGATATATCCGCTTATCTCCCGGATAACTCGTTGAGTTTGGGGGATTACAACGCCGTGTACCGTTATTCATTGTACAACCGGAGCACGGCACGTGTTGTCTCCGCCAGTCACTTACGGTGCAATCGGATGTCACTGAATTATCAAACAAGCATTACCCGGGTGGCAGATATCAACCTCGGCATAACGGTAACTAACCCGTTTATTATCAAGAATCATCGATTACGAGGACAAGATCCGGAAGTCATGAACATGAATGCCGAATCATATTCCCCGACGATGAAGCGACAACGGAATTATTCCATCAGTGCAGAATTTATTTTTTAAACCAAGAATATAAACCTAAAATCAAATTAATGACAGACAAATTATCAGATCATTTATTAAACCTTAAAACCAATTTTATGAGAACAAGAAACTATCTGTTAATCATTAGCCTCCTGCTGACACTCTGTCAAGGATGCGTAAAAGAACTCCACGAGTTGCCTCCTCGTCCGGGGTTGGTCGTGAAATTAAACGGCATCGAAAGAGATTCCATTATCGTCGCACCCGGCGAGGAAATCACGGTTGACGTGGAATTTATCGCGAACCAAGGCATCATTCAAGAATTATATATCAAGGACAATGCCGGAGTGTATTTACCCGATTTTCCATTGACGATGGACTCGACCGAACTACAAAACAAAAACCGATACACTTACTCGTTCTGTGCCAACGACTATCTGCCGGAAAGAGGATCGCATTATCAATCGTATAATTTTCAAGTAGTTTGCAAAGACAACAATCAACCGAAACAGTTGATTAATAAAACAATAACAATTCTGATCGCGGACGAGTTAAAATCTTACACGGTAACTTTAGGCGCACAAGGAAATACTCAATACGGTAATTTCCTAAACATCAGCACAGGTGAAGTATTTACATTGGAACAAGTACGCCAAATGAACCTAGAAGAACTTTTGCACATCGATGTATGTTATTTCTATGGTGAAGAGGATGAAGTAACCAGCTCTTATCAAGAACAACACTTGTACCCCCTAGCAGGTGTACAAAGTTACACAGCAAGTTGGCTAAATCTCACGAACACATTTGAAGCGATGGCCTCTTATAAAATTCCGGCGTTGGAACAAATCAACGGAATAACATTCGCACAACATATAATCAATGCCTCACCGAAATATATCGATGAATATCAATACACCACGGATCTGTCGAGTTACGGTAATCCAACAAGTAGCAATGCAACCAATCATCCCACTTGGGAAGGTATTTATATTATGTCCATGTACAGATACTTGAATTGGCCGTCAAACACGACGGAAAAGGAACACAAAGTTGCCGTTTACCAAGTGAAAGAAATCGTGCCCGGTAAAAAAGGATACATTACCTTAAATATCAAGGCTGCACCGCAATACCTTTATTAATATAAATAAAAATTCAAATGAAATCGATATATATAAAACAACTTGTAACCCGGATATTATTTATCCTGTTGTTTACACTATCGGGGATCGTACATGCCCAAAACAACACGGTCAAAGTGACCGGAACCATTTATGATGAAGCCGGTGTCACTTTACCGTCTGTCACTATTACCGTAAAAGGACAAAAAGGAGTCGGAGTACTTTCCGATAAAGATGGAAAATTCACGATTTCCGTCCCGGAGGGAACAACGCTTGTTTTCTCGTTCGTGGGAATGAAAACCCAAGAAGTGATAGTCAATCAAAAACAAGTTCCCTACAAAATTACTCTCAAAGAAGACTCCCAAGCCATAGAGGAAGTGGTAGTCACGGGTTACCAGACACTGAAACGCCATGAAGTCGTGGGTTCCACTTACACCGTGAAAGGCGATGATATCCGTATTGCCGGTATCAACCGGGTAGACGCGGCGCTCCAAGGCATGATCCCGGGAGTCAGTATCACGATCCCTTCCGGTCTTATCGGTACCGCACCTCAAGTAAGAGTGCGGGGAACTTCTACCGTAATCGGAAACGCTTCTCCCGTATGGGTAATTGACGGCATCATTCAAGAAGATCCTCTTCCTTTTGCCGGAACACAATTGAATGACATCCTTAGTTCGGGCGACTTGAGCAGTTCTATGGCAAGTATCTCCGCGAGTAGTATTTCCGGTCTTAACCCGAATGACATCGAAAGTATCACTTTCCTGAAAGATGCCTCGGCCACTGCCATTTATGGAGTAAAAGCCGCTAACGGCGTTATCGTAATCACAACCAAAAGAGGTTCCAACACGAATGGAAAAATAAATGTAAATTTCCGGTCGGATATTTCCGTCACCCCAAGAAGAACGTACGGCCAAACCGACCGGATGAACTCTGCCGACAGAGTAGCCTTGTCTAAAGAGATCGTCGAATCGGGAGTCCCGTTCACCAAATTTCCACAAAATGTCGGATACGAGGGTGCTTACCTGCAACTTATCAACAAGGAAATCTCCATGGAGGATTTTAATGAAAAAGTTACCCGTCTTGAAAAACAAAACACGGATTGGTTCAAACTACTCGCTCGTAATGCCGCCAGCCAAAATTACTCATTAAGCCTAAGCGGTGGAAATGACAAAATCAATTTCTACGGTTCCGTGGGGTTCAATAAATCGTTGAGCAGTTACAAAGGCAACGACCAAAGTAACAAAACCGTCAATTTCAGCGTGGATGCCAAACTACGTAGTAATCTGCGTACAAAATTTCAATTCTCCGCCAGTCAATCCGAAACGAACGCTTTCTACACGGGAGTCAACCCGGAAGATTACGCGTTGAATACCAGCAGAACAATCGCTTCCGATGAATGGTACACGATAAACGAGTCAAAAGCTCAATTCTATCTTTCTGACATTACAGCAATTAATAGAGATATCCAATACAATTTCCTGAATGAATTGAAGCATACCGGGAACGAGAACAAAAACACAAAATTCCAAATCACGGGAAACATCATTTGGAATATTCTTCCGGAATTAAGACACGAGCTGACCGGTGCATTTACAAGAAACAGTTCCGAAGCCAACGCGTGGGCGGATGACCATTCCTATGCCGTTTCTAAAATTCGGGGAGCCAACTACGGGGAACTTGTCACCGGAGAAAGCGATTCATGGCTCACTCTTGCATCTGTACTCCCCTACGGCGGTATCTTGAATTACAATTCCATAACTCAACAGAGTTACACTGTCCGCAACCAGCTCAACTACGGGAAAGCTATTGATAAGGAAGGGAACCACGCAATCAATATCGCCTTGGGACACGAGATCAGAGGCAACAGCTATATCGGACAGGAAGGAACTGAATACGGGTACATGCCCAATAGAGGTAAAAGCGTGGATTACAATTACAGCCAGCAAGCAAACAAGGATTACGTTTTGTCCATTTATCCCGATTCAAAATACAGTGAAACCGTAAATGTACCAACATACGCGGAACGTCATTCCATGAAACTGACGGACAAGATAGAAAACTATATGTCATACTATGCCACCGTGGGATACTCCTACGCCACGAAATACACGCTATCTTTCAGTTTCCGTCAAGATGCTTCCAATAAATTCGGGCAAAACACCAACAATCGTTTCAACCCGGTATTGTCTGCCGGAATCAGATGGAACGTCAGCGAAGAAAATTTCATGCGTCGTTTCGGGTGGTTATCCAACCTCACGCTGAAGGCTTCCTACGGTACACAAGGAAAAGCTCCGGATATCAGTCCTTACCTGATCGCCAATTTCAACATCGCACCGGATATATTAACCGGAGAGCAATATTTATCCATCAAGAACTTACCCAATAAAGACTTGAAATGGGAAGAAAC
The DNA here is from genome assembly GCF_014287455.1 of Butyricimonas hominis. Taxonomy (NCBI): domain Bacteria; kingdom Pseudomonadati; phylum Bacteroidota; class Bacteroidia; order Bacteroidales; family Odoribacteraceae; genus Butyricimonas; species Butyricimonas hominis. The sequence continues at coordinate 208,157 of NZ_JACOOH010000002.1, read as the reverse complement.
CCGAAGTTTCAATGGCGGTATCGAATTATCTATACTGGATGACCGGATATACGGAAGTATCGACTATTATTACAAAAAAACAAAAGACGCGATCACGTACGTGAACATCCCTATTGAAAACGGAACAAGTAATATGGCTGTGAACAACGGGACATTGGTCAACAAGGGATATGACATATCTTTAACCGTTATCCCCGTAAAAACAAAAGATATCAGATGGAGCATCAGTGCCACTTCCGGCTTCAACCGCAACAAAGTAAAAGACAACGTGGACAATGCCACACTCGAAAAAATCACGGAAGGAAGCGTCATTATTGACGGGTTTGCATTGAACAGTTTCTGGTCATTCCCGTATATCGGGTTATCCGACAAGGGAACCCCGAAATTCGCCGTCATAGACCAGACTCCCGGTACCACGACAAAGGTCGAGAGCGGAACTTTATTGGATTATATGATTTACAGCGGAGTAAAAGACCCGATATTCAGCGGCGGACTATCTACCCTATTCCGGTACAAACAGCTTTCATTATCTGCCTCTTTCAATTTCCAGTTGGGACATCACAAACGCTTGAACCCATTCATGAAAAGCCAAACGACAAGTGGCACGAACGGGCAATTAAGTATCCCGAACCCGGAGAAAAATGCCAGCACGAAACTAAATAAACGTTGGAGGCAACCGGGTGACGAAAAATACACGGATATACCGGCGCTTCTCACGCAAGACGAGGATTTGAGCAAATATTTGCCAGATAACTCACTGACATTAAGCAATTCAGGTCAAGTATATCGTTACCAGATGTATAACCTATCCGATTTCCGGGTAGTAAAAGCCGATCACATCAGATGTAACAGTATTTGTCTGGCATACGCTTTACCCAGAAAACAACTGGATAAAATAAAACTCACGAACCTCACCTTTGCATTGACAGTAACCGATCCTTTCGTGATTAAAAGTAAAGGACTCGGCAAACAAGACCCGGAAACCCTTAGCACGAGCGCTACCAGCATTATCCCGGTCGTTGACCGCCAACGCAAATTCTCGTTAAGTGTAAGCCTTGGTTTTTAATCATATTAATATAGAGAGATTATGAAAAAAATGATAAAGAAAAGCATATTATTCCTGTCTGTCATCGGATTGTGCTCTTGTAACGACTTTCTCAAGGAGGCCTCCCAAGATGAAGTAATCCCGTCAACCATTGAAGATCTGGATCAATTACTAGCTTACGAGGGATACCCGCGTTACGATCGCCAACTAATGCCTTATCTGGATATTTTAGCCGATGATGCGACTCAATACATCACAAGCAACAACCAAATATCCACTGTAACCAAGTATAGCCCCTTGTATCTCTGGGGAGGTCGCTCTTCAGCAAATAACGAAACGATGTTCGAGGATTACCAGAATCTGCCGAATCCGACGAATGGTACGAAATCTGTCGACGTAGACTCGTACGAACGCTTTTACAAAATGATCGCGGGATGTAATGTCGTGCTGGACATGATCGGTGATGTCGACGGCGAAAGCAATATGAAAAAAAGAGTCGAAGGAGAGGCTCGCGTGCTGCGTTCCTTCTACTACTTTAATCTCGTGAACCTATACGCCTACCCTTACAATGCACCCAACGCACCCGAAGGTAAATCAGCAGGAGTACCGCTAAAATTAACAAGTATTATCGACCAAAACTCTGTCCCCCGTAGTACCGTGGCAGAGGTATACAATCATATCATCTCGGACGTGGAGAAAGGAATCAGCCTATTGACAGAAACCGCTACTAAAGGTTCCAAATTCCGTATTGGTATCAGCACGGCACACCTGTTGGCAAGTCGCTACTATCTTTTCATGGCAAACTGGGAAAAAGCCGCGGAACACGCTACCGCCGTATTCTCCACTCCCGGCAATAATCTTTTATTGCTTGATATAACGACTACCGATTATCCGGAAGCTATCAACAATGGAAATTTTCCTTATCCTTTTACCTTGAACACTTCGGAAATCATGTTCTTTTACGCGAATAGTGCCGAGCATTACGCAGTTGAATCCCTCTATGGATCGACTTGTTTCATGGCATCCGATGAATTACTGAATTGTTACGCAGACGATGACCAACGACTGAAAGCATACTTGACCCCGTACGACAAAGATGCCAATAGAAAAGCATCCTCTAAATTTGCCGGAGAACTGAAATTCGGTGCTTGTTTACGCCTTAGCGAAGCATATCTTAACAGGGCAGAGGCATACGCACACATGGCTAAAGCCGGACAACACGAATACATGGAAAAAGCCATTTCCGACTTGAACACCATCAGAGAGAAACGTATCAAGAATTACACCTCTCAAGTATGGACAAGCAGCACGGTCGACAATAATGCAGACAAATTGATTGAAAAATGCCAAGAAGAACGCCGTCGAGAATTCTGTTTCGAAGGTATGCGCTGGTTTGACATACGCCGCTATGGAATGAAATCTTTCTCGCATTATGTCGATGAATCCGCAAACAGCGGAGACGAATACACGGTTGAAATCGGTACGGCTACCCCCAGATGGGTATTACCTATTATGAAAACTCACAAAGAAAGTAATCCTGCACTAAATTAAAACGAAATATCATGAAAAAAATAAATGCATACATACTGATATTAGGGGCTATATTCCTTTTTACTCTTGATTCTTGCAGTGATGAAGATAATCTGGTGATCCCCGACAAAAAAGAAACCCGATTCGACATCCCGCAAGGAGACCATGATTTTGATAATCAAATAGTGGAATGGTATGCTAAATACGGGACATCTGTATTATACAAATTTACAAATCCGGACCTGAATTATCAAATTATAAAAAATGCAGACTATGATATAAAAGCCGAGGCGGATGAAGAAGGGATTGCAGCAGCAGTACAATTTTTGAAAGAAGACTTTTTTGATTTGTACCCGGATAAAGTAAAAAAAGAATTGTTCCCCTCTAAAATCCTGATGGCAGGGAAATTATACACGAAAGGCAACTATGTACCTTTATGGGATACTATCAGCTATGGTAGCTATTATTTTCAACGGGGAATTATGGTACGAGGAATTGACCATATTACTTTGCCACTCGTGGATAAACAATTCGGACAAAGAATCAGTAAACCCAAATATCGGGAAAGATTGAAAATAGCGATCAATCGCACGTTCATTTTATTCTTAATGCAACCCTTTAATGACATTATGTCTAAAATAGACTACGGCAACATTATAAATACTTGTGCGTCCTATTCCTTGGTTGAAGAAAGCGCTGCCCAAAAAGGAGTAACCAATGCGTATTCTTCCGATAACAAATGGTATAAAGAAGAAGATATGTACAAATTAGGATTTTTGGAATACGGTACGTATTGGTATTTTTGGGAACCATATTACTAGAGTGCTCCGACAGATAAAGTACATGATTTATTCTCGTTTATTGAATTCATCTTCTCTCAAACCAAAAGCGAATTACACGCTAACCCAATTTACGTGAATAACCCGCCAATCCAAAAGAAATGCGACTACCTTATTAAAACTTTTGCCGAATATGGTATTGATTTACATTGTGTAGGCGGAACAGAATAAATATACAAAGGGGAGTCATCGAACTCCCCTTTGTTGTTTAGCACAAACTCTGTGCAACCTTTATCACTTCTTCTGCCAATTGATTGGCGGCAGCTTCATCTTTTGACTCGGAATAAATACGGATAATCGGTTCCGTATTAGACTTCCGCAAGTGTACCCACCCGTCTTTGAAATCAATTTTCACGCCATCAATATCGGTAATCTCTTCCGAAGCGTATTTTTGCTTCAACCCTTCCAAAATCTTATCGACATTCATGTCGGGAGAAAGAGTCAATTTATTCTTGGAGATAAAATATTGGGGGTAGGTAGCCTTCAATGCTGTCATTGTCTTTCCCTCCGCCACGAAATGAGAAAGGAACAGCCCAACACCCACCAAGGCATCACGTCCGTAATGACTTTCCGGGTAAATGACTCCTCCGTTACCCTCACCACCGATCACGGTATGTGTTTCTTTCATTTTGGCGACCACGTTCACTTCCCCAACGGCAGCGGCACTGTAACTCTGCCCGTGAGCCAGCGTCACGTCACGCAACGCACGGGAAGAGGAGAGATTGGATACCGTGTTTCCGGGGGTATGCTTCAACACGTAATCGGCAACAGCAACCAGCGTGTACTCCTCCACGAACATCTCCCCGTTCTCGCAAACCAACGCGAGACGATCCACATCCGGGTCTACCACGATTCCAAGGTCTGCACCACATTCTTTGATCTTTTCCGATATCTGGGTCAGATTCTCCGGTATCGGTTCCGGGTTATGACTGAAATGCCCGGTAGGTTCACAATTCAATTCCACCACTTCTTTCACGCCCAAGGCACGTAACAAAGCGGGAATCACCGTTCCCCCGACCGAATTCACGGCATCTACCACCACTTTCAAGTTAGCTTTGGCAATAGCTTCCGGATTTACTAATTTCAAATCCAGCACATGCCGGATATGGTAGTCCGTGTAATCTTTACAAGTAACCGTTCCCAAATCATCCACCTCGGCATACTCGAACGACTCTTTTTCTGCCATCTGAAGAATTTGTGCCCCATCCTCGGCAGACAAAAATTCACCCCGGTTATTCAACAATTTCAAAGCATTCCATTGTTTCGGGTTATGGCTCGCGGTCAAGATAATTCCCCCGTCTGCCCCTTCAGCCGTCACGGCAATTTCCGTTGTCGGCGTGGTCGCCAACCCGATATTCACCACGTCATGCCCCAAGCCGCACAAAGTGGCTTCCACGAGTTTAGCGTACATATCACCGGAAATACGGGCATCGCGTCCCAACACTATCTTCGCCTTCTCTTTCCCGGCACCGATTTTTAGCCAAGTGGCATACGCGGAAACAAATTTCACGATATCCAACGGAGTGAGATTATCTCCCGGTTGTCCCCCAACCGTGCCGCGAATACCGGATATAGATTTTATTAAAGTCATAACAAGCAATTGAAAATTGAAAATTGAAAATTGAAAATGTCACACATTACCAACTCAACCTTCAACCGTTAAAATCATAAATCATCAAATCACGAAATAAAAAAAGACTGTATCCATTACCCCGAAAGAGATAACGCATACAGTCCTTGTCTTATCAAAAAAATTAGATAGATGCCTTATAAGCGTCAGCGCTCAACAAACCGTCTAATTGTGCTTCGTCATCAACCTTTACTTTGATAATCCAACCTTTTCCATAAGGATCTTTGTTCACGAGGTCAGGTTGATCTTCCAACTCAGAGTTAAATTCCAAAACCTCTCCGGAAATCGGCATATACAGGTCGGAAACTGTCTTTACAGCCTCGATACTTCCAAAAGTATCACCAGCTTCCAGCTCATCACCTTCTGTTTCAACCTCAACAAACACGATATCGCCTAATTGACTTTGTGCATAGTCAGTAATACCAACATATGCTTCTTCACCTTCAACACGAATCCATTCGTGTTCTTTAGTGTACTTTAATTCTGCAGGTACGTTCATTATCTTATAAGTTAATTTAAATTTGACAATTATTATAAGGCACAAATATAAGGAAAAAATTAAACTCCAATCACTGAAACTGAAATTTTAGAGATGATTTATCACTTTTGCATTTAACCATTTCATTCTCAATAAGAATATCCTGTATTCCTTTATCCATAAGCGTTCCGAAACACTCAAACTTTAGTGAAATCGTATTTTTTTTCTATTTTTCGGTATCAAAATGTTGCAGAATAAGAAAAACTACCTATCTTTGCACCGCAATTGAGAACAACAGCGGTTGTTTGATGCAAAAAAAAGGTTCGGTAGTTCAGCTGGTTAGAATACATGCCTGTCACGCATGGGGTCGCGGGTTCGAGTCCCGTCCGGACCGCCTTTTATTATTGAAGAAAAAACTATTTGGTCTGGTAGTTCAGCTGGTTAGAATACATGCCTGTCACGCATGGGGTCGCGGGTTCGAGTCCCGTCCAGACCGCAAAAGTCTGTAAATCATATGATTTACAGACTTTTTGCTTTCAGCTACATGACGATTATCAACGAGGAAAAGCTAAAATGATAATTTCATTTTTTGAGGATTCTCTCCAAATAGCTGACATCCAGCAAATTCACCGTCTCGAAATTTCCTTTATAAAACACTCCCCAGTTATTGAAAACGCAAGGTAATTCCTTTGCTTTTTGCAAGGTATCCACTTGAATTAAAGACACGGGAACGTTGTTCGTTTCACAATATTGTTTTATGAGCTCGATTTTTTGATAGATATAGGGACATTGCATATCGTAATAAATTGTCAGCACGTTGCTTTCAATCTTCTGCTTTTTGGCATTTGGCGCGAACGCCGGTATTGTTCCGTCAAAAGAAAGTGCAAGCAATTCATATCCATCATCGGTAGCATCAACAACCTCGAAGCCGAATTTCTTCGCAAATGATTGGTCGGAAAGCCAAGATTTTTGCTTCTTTGCCCCGAGCATACAAATGCCGGATTTACCTTTCTCTTTGGCATCAGCCAAACAATACTCCATCAGTAATTTTCCATACCCTTTTCCCTTATCACTACCAAGAACCCACAAGCAATAGACGTAATAATAATTGTTTCCAATCACGGGAACCCAAGCCGTTTCAAGAGGAGCGTATTCAATAAAAACCGTAGCCTTCGCGTTCAATTTTCTAAAGACATGACCTTCACTCAGCCTGTCCGAGAGCCATTGTCGTTTGGCGTCAATACCCTGATGGGGCTTTTTACTGCGGATGATGCAGCATAAATGCTCGTTGGTCAGGTTCTCTGTTGTTAAGTTTACAAAATCAGTATTCATGCGCATCTCGCTTCAAATTAGATATTATCAATCAACCAGTTGCAATTGTATCGCTCTACTATCCATGTTATGAAGTTCAAATGTAGTGAATTTATACCGTTTTCCCGTGTACTATCATCAACTTATTTAGCCTAAAGCTAGTATATTTCATAAATTTATTATTACCTTTACACCGTGAACAGTGTAAGTTTATTCTGATCGTTATCGTATGTATTTTTGTCGGACTGGTGACATCCGCTCTTTTTTCATCGTTGAATCAGACCAGTATGACTTTCCTTGTTTTGTTAGTAATAGCCCTAAAAAACTGTCGTGCGGACTGAAAAGGGCACATGTTAAATATCAACGATGTTGTAAAAATGAAATCATTTTTTATTGGTAAATACGAGATCAAGCTGCCTATTATACAGGGTGGTATGGGTGTCGGTGTATCATTGAACAAACTGGCTTCCGCCGTGGCTAACGAAGGCGGAGTCGGAGTTATCTCGGCAGCGGGATTAGGACTCCTTTACCCTCAATTCAAAGGGAATTATCTGGAAAAATGCATTTACGGGCTTAGCGAGGAACTTCGGAAAGCCCGTGAAAAAACATACGGTGTTATCGGCGTGAATATCATGGTAGCCCTTTCCAACTTTTCGGATATGGTGCGGACGGCTATCGCAGAGAAAGCCGACGTTATCTTTGCCGGGGCGGGGCTTCCGTTGAATCTCCCGTCATTCTTGACAAAGGACAGCAAAACCATGCTGGTACCCATCGTATCCTCGGCACGGGCAGCAAAGCTGATTTGCGAGAAATGGCTGACAAATTATAACTATCTCCCCGATGCACTCGTGGTGGAAGGCCCGAAAGCCGGCGGACACTTGGGTTTCAAAAAGGAACAAATTGAGGATGAAAATTACTCTCTCGAACATTTGATCCCGGAAGTAGTGGAAATAGCGAAAAGTTACGCCGAACAGAAAAACATTCCGGTTATTGCCGCCGGGGGTATATCCACCGGAAAAGACATTGCCCGGTTCTTGAAACTCGGCGCCTCGGCAGCACAAATGGGTTCCATCTTCGTACCCACGGAAGAGTGCGATGCCTCCACGGAATTTAAAGAAGTGTACATTCACTCGGATAAAAAAGACGTTCGCATCATTCAAAGTCCGGTAGGAATGCCCGGTCGTGCTTTCGACGGGGAGTTTATCCGGGACGTTGCCGAGGGTAAAAAGAAACCTAAATCCTGTCCTTTCCATTGCATCAAAACTTGCGACTACACCAAAAGCCCTTACTGCATTATCAAGGCGCTTTACAATGCTGCAATCGGAAACCTAAAGGAAGGATACGCTTTCGCCGGTCAGAACGCCTACTTGGCGAATAAGATCAGTAGCGTGAAAGAAGTTATCGCCAAACTAAAGGCGGACCTTTTGGCATTCGGGTAAAAAATTAAAGGTTTAGAGTTTAGAGTGATGAAATTACTTTAAACTCTAAACCTCTACATTTTCTCGTAAGAATACAACAAGTTCCAGAAAGTATCATCCCCTTTATATACTTTAAAGTTATCTCTCTCTTTCTTGATCGTGTAAATGACATCAAAGCGGGAAGTGCCGTCCTTATACACCCGGTACGTATCCCCGGAACGCTCTATCGAGTAAAGAACGTCAAAAACACTTCTCATCCCCCCTTTATACACAGTCCACTTATTATCAGCCACTTCAATCGTGTAAAGCACGTCGAAAACAGTACTTCCTGTCCCGTTATAGATTTTATGTGTCCCTTTCGACATATTCATAATCCGAATCAAATCACTCATCAATTCCCGGTCAAACGAGGGAATTATTCCCGGCCTCCCACCCCTGTCGGAATGCATGAAATCTCTCCCGGATGCCTCTCTCCTGTACTCCCGGAAACCCTCTCTCGTCGTTTCGAACGAGTAAATAATATCCGAATTGAAAGTTGAATCGCCCCGGTACACGGTAAACTTATTGCCGGAATATTTCATCGTGTAAAGGATATCAAACACACTTTTCGTCCCGCCTTTGTACACGGTTCGCTTGTCGCGTTTCACTTCAATCATGTAGAGCACGTCAAAAACGGAACTTCCTTTCCCGTTATAAATCTTGTGCATCCCTTCCGGCAACCTCATGATATATCCAAGGTTACGAAACAACTCCCTATCTTTATCGGGAACACGTCTTCCATGATGCTGTGCCGATACAGCCAAACTCATTGCGAACAACATACAAAACAAAACTATTCTTCTCCTTACCATAAAACAAAACGGTTCAATTATTCAGTACTGAAACAAAGATATGTATTTTCCCCGCTTTTTTACCATAAAGGTAACTTTTCCCAAAGATCATAGCCGTACCTTTGCAGCCGGAAATAAAAAACGAAAAGATTATGATGCAGGACAGTATTGATTTCGGGACGATGAATATTCCCAAGTTATTTCGCAAGATGTTTATTCCCACCTTGTTGGGGATGGTTCTTTCGGCCACGATCACGATTATCGACGGGATATTTGTGGGACGCGGCGTGGGGAGCGACGCGCTCGCGGCGGTAAACATCGTTGCCCCGTTCTTCATGTTGTCGGCGGGTATCGGTCTTATGTTCGGCGTCGGGGCTTCTATCGTCGCATCCATCCACTTGGCACACAACAAGGTGAAAGTTGCCAGTATAAATATCACGCAGGCAATTACCGTATCGTTAAGTATCACGGTTCTGCTGTGCGCCTTGGTCATGCTATTCAGAACAGACATGGCTTACCTGCTCGGCAGTTCCGACCTCTTGCTGCCTCTCGTGTTGGAATACATGAATTGGATCGTGCCTTTCCTTGCCTGTAATATGCTATTGAGCGTGGGATTGTTTGTCATTCGTCTGGACGGTTCCCCGACGTTCGCCATGATGTGTAGTGCCGTTCCCGCGGCGATAAATCTAGTACTGGACTACGTCCTCGTGTTCCCGTTGCAGCTCGGTTTGGCGGGAGCCGCCATCGCTTCGGTAATCTCGGTCGTGGTCGGGAGTATCATGATACTGGTTTACCTGCTTAAATATAACAAGGTATTGTATCTTTACCGCCCAAAATTTTCCCTCAAAAGCATACGCTTGACGATAAGAAATATCGGATACATGATAAAACTGGGCTTCTCGGCATTCCTCAACGAGGCCGCCATTGCCTGCATGATGCTCGTCGGTAACTACGTTTTCATCCATTATCTCGGAGAGGACGGCGTGGCGGCGTATAGCGTTGCCTGCTACTGGTTCCCGATTGTTTTCATGGTAAACAACGCCATCGCGCAATCCACCCAACCGATCATCAGTTACAACTACGGCGCAGGACAATGGATACGGGTGAAGCAGGCATTCCGGCTCTCGTTGAAATTCGCTATCATTTGCGGGGCTCTGGCTTGTCTCGTGACCATCGTGCTATGCCCCGCGGTGGTGTCCCTCTTCCTCGGCAGCACGGGTAACGCGCGGGAAATTGCCATACAGGGCATCCCCTACTTCGCGCTCGGCTTCCTGTTCTTCGCGCTTAACATCGTGTGTATCGGGTATTTCCAGAGCATCGAGAAATTCAAGCAAGCGACGTTCTTTACCGTCCTCCGGGGTATTGTTATCATCACCGTGTGCTTTGTCAGCCTCCCGCTCCTCTGGGGAATAAAAGGGATATGGCTGGCGGTACCGTTCACGGAATTGATTACCTTTGCCATTATCGTATCGTACTATTTACGCCAGCACTTTAAAAGATGAAAGATACCACTTTGCAGATAATAACGAGTCGTTTGTCCGCCACCGAGCATGAAATACGGACACTCTTGGAGAACGCGGAGGAACAAACGTTCTCCCACAAGGATATCATTGTCCACGAGGGGGAATCGAACAGTAACCTTTATATCATCACCCGCGGCGTGTGGCGTGCTTACACGTTCAAGGACGGTTCGGAAGCCACTCTGTGGTTCGCCGGCGAAGGCGAAATCGCTTTCTCCACGTGGGGATACGTGGCAAACATCCCTTCCCGTCTGACCTTGGAAGCCGTGACGGACAGCGAGGCTTATTGCCTGACCAAAGAGAAACTGGAACAATTGTACCGTTCCTCCGTGCAGTTGGCAAATCTCGGGCGAAGGCTTCTTGAAAACTTCATGCTGGAAATCGAAATCTCTTGGCTGGACTCGTATAACCGCACCGCTTTCGAGCGCTACGTGATGCTCCTGCAAAAACAACCGGAAATCATACAGTCCGTTCCCTTGAAGCATATAGCGTCGTACCTTGGTGTCACGGCTCAATCCCTAAGTCGCATCAGGGCTCAGTTAGTCCGGCTCACGGAATCCACTCCACCACTCCCGTGACGGGATGCCGTTTACGCCAGTTCATGAAATCGGTGTACGTGCGGACGCCGTCCCGAAGGACTGCCTGATAATACTCCACGCCCATGATTTTTTCGTCATCGGGAGTTTCGTGTTTCAGCCTCAATATAGTTCCCCGCGTTTCCGGTGTCAGTACTTGAGTGATTCGCTCCGCCATCCGCTCGAAAAAACCGTCATAACGGGAACCACCCAGTATATGAATCATGTCAATCTGCCACTCGTCACCCTCCCGGTCGAGGTAATAAGCGTGCCACTCGATACAGTGCTCGTCGGTATCCAATGAATTGATACATTCCACCCGCCGGATAGCCGGATGCTCTGCCAGCTTCGCCATGGCGGCAAAACTGTCGGCAATCACGACGGGATTGGAATAGACGTGAAAGTCGATATCCAGATGCTTCACCAGTAAACCCGTTTTTACCGATCCTACCAACCGGGGTTCCACTCCCACTGACCGCCAAATAGCCTCGATGCCGGTATCCGCGATAATTTCCTTGGCTCGCCGCAGGTTACGGAGAGCTAAATTTTCGATCGTTTGCCTCGGGCAAGTCGCGGGTTGCAGGTTCTTACTGTCCATAGATATATCTCATTTTTTCAAGGCACAATCTTCACACAAGCCTTTCAGCACGTAATTGATGCTTTCGAGGGTGAAGTTCATCGGTAAATCGACTGTCGGCACGTGTATTTTTCGCAGGCAATAGGTCTTGTGACAATTCCGGCAATAGAAATGGGCGTGCAGGTCGTCGATAGAACAAGTACATTCATTGCTGCACACGGAATACTTCAATGAACCGGAACCGTCGTCAATACAATGAATCAAGTGATGATCCAGAAAAAGATTGATCGTCCGGAATATCGTGGACTTATCTACCGTGTCCAAATCGTTCTCCAGATCAAGCAGGCTGAACGCCCGCGTAAACCGTAACATACCTTTTAATATCAGTAGCCGCATGGCGGTGGGTTTAATTCCCCGCCTTTCCAGTTTATCCAAATATACCGTTTCTTCCATATCCTTTATTTTACCTGTATCCTTATCGCATTGAGAATCGCCAACAGGGCAACCCCGACATCGGCAAAGACTGCCTCCCACATGGTAGCGACCCCGAATGCCCCAAGCACCAGTACTACCAGTTTCACGCCGAATGCCAACGCAATATTCTGCCACACCACGCGGCGGGTAACTTTTCCGATCTTGACGGCGGTTGCAATCTTGCTCGGCTGATCGGTCTGTATCACCACGTCGGCAATCTCTATCGCGGCATCGCTCCCGAGTCCGCCCATGGCAATCCCCACGTCAGCGAGGGCAAGTACCGGGGCATCATTGATCCCGTCACCCGCGAAAGCCACTTTCCTGCCCGGCTCGGCTTTCAACTCTTCCAACCGAGCCACTTTATCTGCCGGGAGTAAATCACCGTAAGCTTTGTCGATACCCAAACTTTTCGCTAATTTAGTAACAATTGCCTGTTTATCTCCCGATAATACCTCAATATTATTAATATTTAAACTTTTTAATGCCGCAACCGCATCTGCCGCATCTTCCTTCGGCGCATCCGCCAACAAGAGATAGCCCGCGTACACGCCGTCCACCGCGCAAACGACTACCGTTTCCGGCACGCTCGCCAAACCCGCAGGATACGTCACCCCGTTCGTGTCCAGCAACCGCGTGTTCCCGACCAACACTTCCCGCCCGTCGACACGGACACTCAACCCGTGACCGGGTAATTCTTTCGCATCCGTCACCGCCAGCGGCTCGATTCCCCGCAACCGGACGTACCGTACGACCGCTTTCGCCACGGGGTGCGTGCTATTTCCCTCTGCCGCCGCCACGATTGCCAGCATCGTGTCCGCCTCGAAACCGTTCCCGGCGTGTGCCTCCCGTACCTCGAACTCACCCCGCGTGAGTGTACCCGTTTTGTCAAACACGACCGTGTTTACCCGCGTGATCGCATCGAGATAGTTTCCCCCTTTGAACAGGATCCCGTGACGGGATGCCGCCCCGATTCCCCCGAAATACCCCAGCGGGATACTCACCACGAGGGCACACGGGCAAGAGATCACCAGAAACACGAGGGCACGATACAGCCAATCGTCAAAGACATAAGCAAATCCCGGTTGCGCCAGCGAATAGATAAAGGGCAACAACACGATCAATACTGCCAACCCCGTCACCACGGGCGTGTACACCCGGGCGAAACGACGGATAAACAACTCCGTCGGTGCTTTCCGTTCCGTGGCATTCTGCACCATTTCCAGCACGCGCGCCAGCTCGCTCCGGTCATAAGGTCGCATCACCCGCACCCGTACCACCCGATCCATGGCGATCATCCCCGCCAACACGGATTCACCTTGCCGGATATCCCGGGGCAAACTCTCGCCTGTCAACGCCGACGTGTTGAATGCCGCCGTTTCGCCCAGCATCACGCCATCGAGCGGCACCCGTTCACCCGCCTTCACCTCCACCGTCTCGCCGACCTGCACGTTTGCCGGGACTTCCGCCACGACACTGCCCCCGCGAACCACCGCCGCCACTTCCGGACGCACGTCAAGCAACGCCTTCACGCGGGAACGGGCACGTTCCACCGCCGCGTCTTGAAACTTCTCCCCGACGGAATAGAACAGCATCACCGCCACTCCCTCCGGGTATTCCCCGATATAAAAAGCCCCGAGTGCCGCCACGCTCATCAACATAAACTCGTTAAAATACTCCCGTTCCCACAGGCAGCCAACAGCTTCCCGCAATACGGGCAAACCTACCGGAAGAAACGCCACCGCATACCACATCGCCCTCACGTGTCCCTCCCCGAACCACGCCGCGTTTCCCCATGTCATCCCGATCCCGCTAACCAACAGGATAAATGACACGATCTCTTTCACGTATTGTTTCATAACCTTTCGTTTTATTGCCGGTAAAGGTACAGAGATAATCTTGCAACCAAATTGCAAAAAAAACAGAACACACGCATTCCCGGCATTACCGTTCACACGCGTGTTCTCCGAGTTGACACTCTGTATCCGCTTGAAGACGCTAATGCGTCAGTGTCCTTCCCTGCTTTCCACGATCTCCGGCATGTGCTGCATCGCCCAATCGACAAGCGTCCGGATATGGGGCATCAAGCTTTCGCCCGTTCTCGTCAGTTGATACTCTACCCGCGGGGGTACTTCGGCGTACACCTTGCGCGACACTAACCCGTCCGCCTCGAGGATACGCAGGGTCACCGTCAGCATTCGCTGCGAGATATCCGCAATAGCGTTGTGAATATCCCGAAAACGCATTGTTCCGTTCGCTTCCAGCGTCACCAGCACCAGCATCGACCATTTGTCCCCCAGACGACTCAACACGTCACGTATAGGACATTTCCCGTTAGCGTGAAAATTTTTCATTTTTTTATCAATATATCCCGTTTAGTATCAACATTACTAACATCCGTGTAACTATCTTATCTCCAAGTACGTTCTTGTTTTTACGAATTAGATAGCATACTTTTGCTATACAAAAGTAATAAACTTACTTAATAGAACTATTGTTTCACGCTAAAAAAATACATTATGGCAAAGAAAGTTGCAGTTTTGGCAGTAAACCCGGTCAACGGGTTCGGTTTATTCCAGTACTTGGAAGCGTTTTTCGAGAACGGGATACCTTATAAAGTATTCGCGGTTGCCGACACGAAAGAGATCAAAACAAACTCCGGTATCACCCTGTTTGCCGACGACGTGATCGCTCACCTCAAGGGACACGAGGATGAATACGACGCACTCGTGTTCGGTTGTGGCGACGCCATGCCCAAGTTCGGCGAGAATGCCGGGAAACCTTACAATCAGGATATGCTCGCCGTCATCAAGGCTTTCGGCGACAAGGGGAAAATTATTATCGGTCACTGTGCCGCAGCCATGATGTTTGATGCCACGGGTATCAGCACCGGCAAGAAAGTGGCAGTCCATCCGCTGGCAAAAGCCACCATACAAAAAGGCATCGCTACCGACGAGAAATTCGAGATCGATGGTAATTTCTACACTGCCCAGACTGAAAACACGATCTGGACGATGATGCCGCAATTGATCGAGAGATTGAAAACGAATTGACCCGATGATTGCCGAATCCCTCATTCTTGAAGTCCCCACACTTGGGGACTTCAAGAATAAAGGTATCAAAAGTCAATTTCAATTGCCCGGCATCGTCATGAACAACCCCATGATCCAGTACACGAGTCCGGACATCACGATGGTCGCGGGGATAGTCAATACCCATGCCGCCACGATATTCGTCGCCGTTGCCCAACGGACGGATGCCACACCTTTCGTGATGCCGACGCCGATAATGGCACCGGTGATGGTATGCGTGGTACTCACGGGAATACCCAGAACTGCCGTTCCCATCAACGTCAACGCACCGGATGTTTCGGCACAGAATCCTTGGACGGGTTTCAACCGTGCCAACCCGTCGCCCAAGGTCTTGATCACTTTCTTTCCCCCGACGATGGTACCCAAGGCGATCACCGAGTAGCAAGTGACGATCAACCACACGGGCACGTGGAACGATCCCGTGTTCTCGTACAGGTATTCACTCACGAAAGTGTTGCTACCTGCCACGCTATAAAGCAAAATAGCGATGATACCCATCGTTTTCTGGGCATCGTTCGCGCCATGTCCCAAACTGAATATAGCGGAAGAGAATAATTGCAATCCTTTGAACAAGCCCTCGACTTTCAACGGGTGTTTGCGTCTGAATATCAACATCGTCAGGCACATCGTGAAAAAACCGAGTATCATACCGATAAGCGGGGAAAGCACGATGAACACTGCAATCTTGATAATCCCGGAAGCCACGAGAGCATCGCTCCCGAAGGTGAACCACACGGGACCGATCAACCCGCCGATCAAGGCATGGGACACGCTGATAGGCATCCCGAAATGAGTACATAACCATACCCAGACGACCGAGCCGATCAAAGCGGCGAAAATCAGGTATTCATTGATCCGGGAGGCTTCCACGATCCCCTCTCCCATCGTGTGCGCCACGCTCACGCCGAAGATAAAAATAGCGGCGAAATTCCAGAACGCCGCCCAAAGCACTGCCATAGTGGGAGAGAATACACGAGTGGCGACGATCGTCGCTATCGAATTTGCCGCATCATTCATCCCGTTCAGGAAGTCGAACAAGAGAGCGATCACGATGGCTAAAAGAACTATTGTCAGCATAACGATCAGGCAAATTTGATGATAATACCCCTCACGATGTCACTCACGTCCTTTGCCCGGTCGGTAGCATCTTCCAGTACCTGTCCTATGTTTTTCAATTTAACCAACTCTATCGCGTCTTTCTCGTTGGCAAACACGTCGCTCATGAATTCTTCATACAGGTTATCCACGTCATGCTCTATCTGCTTGATCCGGACACATTTCTCGTTAATCTCCTGCGGTCTTTTCTGGAGTTGATCCAACTCGTCCATGATTTGCCCCAGAATCCGGGCATCCTCGACGATACATTGCGCCATGGCAACCATCAACTGGTTGACGTTTTTCGGCCGATACATCAATACCCTTTTTGCCGCGTCATGGATAAAATCCAACAAAGTATCCATGCTACTTCCCAGACGGTTGATATCCTCCCGGTCGAAAGGGGTCACGAATGTCTTGTTCAATTCCTCGTAGAGCCGCGCCGTGATAAGGTCACCGCTATGCTCGTAATCTTTGACTTTCTTGTACAAAGTCTTTTGATTTTCAGGTTTCCGCTCTTGCAAAAGTTCAACCAGAAGTTTCGCAGCAGCCTCGATATTAACGGCTTGCTCGATATATAAAGGATAAAACTTTTTTTCCTTTACGACAAATAATTGAAGAAATCGGTCTATTTTCATTTCATTATTGATTAGTACGCAAATGTACAATCCTCCCGCATATTACAGTGTTAAATTATTACAAAAATATCACATTTCCCGCAAACGTTTACACTCGGGCGATCGAAAGGAAACAAGTGAAAAAGACCAGCGTCGTACCTAGCCATAAACGTTCCGCAGCAAGAGGCGAAAGTCCCCAAAAACGATACTCCAAAGCACCGTGGCGACACACGGCGAGGCAATCGCCGCACAACGTGCAATTCACCGCCGGACGCCCCTTGAGGATGCTCTCCCGGGGCAAAGCATCATAGCGGCATACCCGCGAACAAGCCATGCAACGCGTGCAACGGTCGTTTACCCGGAAACGCCACGGGGATATATACTTCAAATAAGACACCAAGGTACCCGCCGGACAATAGGTTGAACAATGCGCAGCTATTTTCCGTCCCCGGGATACAAGCACGATTATCCCGACGCCCGCCACTCCCGCGAAGGCAGCTATTAGCGAGGCATAAATCACGGGAACATGAAATAATCTCAGTCCCAAAGCCACGAGGATAAACGCCGCGAGTACCGTCCAACGGATGCCGGCTCTTGTGCCCGGCTTTATCCCCTGCCGCTTGCCGTTCTTCCCCGCCGCCAGACTGTCCCACGCCCCGAAGTAACACAACTGACTGCACCACGCCCCCCCGGAAAGCAATATCGTGATCAAGAACAAGAAGGGCATAAAGGACATTTCTCCCCGGTAGAATACCCCGACCGGAATCAATCCCGGTATCGGGAAGTGTAACTTGCCGGACATGAGGAAAACGGTATCCGCGAAAATACCCAGAGCCAGTTGAAAGAAAAATACCACGGAAAACAATAACCATATCCGCCGCCGCCAAACGGCACGCTTCGCCCTATCGAACATCTTTAAATAAAGCCACCCGCCGAACAGTGCCGCCAACACGACCTGCAACCAACCACCGCCGGGCAACAGGCGTTCCGCCAGCAATAGCGGCGGTCGCACCATTACCTGCACGAGCGAGAGCAACGCTCCCGTGACCAGCATCGTCACGACGGCACCCGTAACTCCTTCTTTTTTTACATGGTTATTTTTAATCATAACGGGGCAAAGATAATATTTTCGAACCGTAAGCTTTATCCTCGAAATAGAAAATATACAAAAACATGCCGTCATCCCGTATATCCAATCCATAAAAGCATTAACTTTGTCGTCGATAATAATAAACAGCTATATGTCGGGCATTCCTGTTTTAATTTCGGATCTGGCGGTCATTCTTTTTTCTGCAGGACTGATAACCATTATTTTTAAATGGCTAAAACAGCCGGTCGTGTTAGGATATATTATGGCAGGCATCATCGCAGGACCTTACACGTTCGGCGGCCCCATGGTCACAGACTCGGCAAATATCCAAATATGGGCCGATATCGGGGTTATTTTCCTCCTGTTCGCCTTGGGACTCGATTTCAGTTTCAAAAAGCTGATGAATGTCGGCGGTACCGCCATGATTAGCGCCCTCACGATCGTGGGAGCTATGATGATGTTGGGATACTCTGCCGGACTGGCACTCGGCTGGGGGCACATGAACAGCCTCTTCCTCGGGGGTATGCTGTCCATGTCGTCCACGACGATTATTTTCAAGGCTTTCGAGGACATGGGATTACGAGGGCAACGTTTCGCGGGAGTGGTTTTCGGTATCCTCGTCGTGGAAGACCTTTTCGCTGTTGTCTTGATGGTATTGTTGTCCACCTTGGCGGTAAGCAAGCATTTCGAGGGAATGGAAATGGCAAACAGCATACTGAAACTTGTCGCTTTCCTTGTTTTTTGGTCGATCACGGGTATTTTCCTGATACCCACTTTTCTCAAAAAAGCGAAACAGTGGTTGAATGCCGAAACACTGCTCGTCGTGTCGCTAGGTTTATGCCTCGGCATGGTTTTATTGGCAGTTAAGGCGGGTTTCTCTGCGGCATTGGGGGCATTCGTCATGGGTTCGATTCTGGCTGAAACCGTAGAAGCGGAGAATATTGAACACTTGATCAAGCCGGTAAAAGACCTTTTCGGGGCAATATTCTTTGTTTCCGTCGGCATGATGATCGATCCCGCCATGCTGATCGAGTACTGGTTCCCGATCTTGTTGATCACCGTCGTGGTCATGGTGGGACAAATTACCTTTTCCGCTTTCGGAATACTACTTTCCGGTCAGAACTTGAAAATAGCCATCCAGTCCGGTTTTTCGCTCGCGCAAATCGGCGAATTCGCGTTTATCATCGCGTCACTGGGAATGTCGCTGCACGTGACGGACGAATTTCTCTATCCTATCGTTGTTACCGTATCGGTCATTACCACGTTCTTTACCCCCTACATGATCCGGCTATCAGAACCGGCTTACCGGTTCGTGAATAATCATCTGCCCCAAGCATGGATTCGCTTCCTTGACAGGTACAGCACGGGAACAAACACGATACACCATAAAGGGATGTGGACCCGGCTACTGAAGGCCTTATTACGTATCGTGATTACCTACACTATACTCTCTATCTTCACGATCGTCCTTTTCCTGCAATACCTCACGCCGATTATCCGACAGGAATTACCGGGGATACAAGGCGGAATAGTCAGCGCTATTGCCATATTGTTGCTGATTTCCCCGTTTCTCCGTGCCATGATGATGAAGAAAAATCACTCGGAAGAGTTTCAACACCTCTGGAACGACAGTAAATACAACCGGGGACCGCTCGTGTCGCTCATCGTGCTGCGTATAGCCTTGTGTATCGGAATTGTCATGTTCGTGATTTCCAGCCTCGTGAACGTGGCGGCAGGACTTTTATTGCTGATCGCGAGTGCCATTATCCTGTTTTTCATTTATTCCAAACGACTGAAGAAGTATTCTATCCTGCTGGAAAGGCGTTTCCTGCGTAATTTCACGGCACGCCAACAGGAGCAAGAACGCAAATCACCTATCAAACAACGTTTCGTGCAACATTTGCTCAACCGGGATCTTCATTTGGCAGATTTCGAGGTGTCACAATCCTCTCCCAGCGTGGGGAAAACATTAAAAGAATTGAATTTCCGCCAATCCTGCGGGGTAAGCGTGGTAACTATCATCCGCGGCGAGGAACGCATCAATATCCCCGGCGGCGAGGAACGTTTGTACCCGTTTGACCATATCATCGTGGCAGCGACAGATAAAGAGATCGAAGTGTTCCGTAAGTTCGTGGAAGACCGGGTGGAAAAAAGAAAACAGGAACTGGAACAGCAACGCCCGCCCGAAGTCAGTCTGGAACAATTCATGATCGAAGAAAACACCCCGCTGGTAGGGCATTCCATCCGGGAATCCGGCATCCGGGATAAAGCCGCCTGTCTGGTCATCGGTATCGAGCGCAACGGCACGTCCACCATGAATCCCACCCCGGACACCATTTTCGAGGCAGGGGATGTCGTGTGGATCGTGGGCGAAAGGGATAAATTAATCCATTTGGCAGACGGGGAAACAATCTAAATTCCTCCACACAAGCTGACGCTTATTCTGTGATTTAATGCTTTCAGTTCCTGTCATTCTCTAATCACAGAATCACTCTATTTCCAACCCGAAAAGGGCTTTCAATTCACCGACAGCGGGATTAATAGTCACGAAATGTTCAAACTTATCTTTAGAGGTAAACAGACGCTTCTTTTCCTCCCCGTTATTTTTTTCCACGTAGATTTGCACGTTCAGCGTGATATACCCGTTATTCAGTTTCTTCATCAAGAAAGAAAGTAATGCCGGATGTAAATCCATGACTCTGGTCAATAGGAAATCATTATCCACTTCAATCGTAATAACAAATCCCTCCACTTTAGGCGCGTGGGACAAAAGGGCGATCTTCGCCGCCTTATCCTCCTCACCCAAGGTAGCGAGGAATGTTTCCAACGCACCCGACACGTCGGCAAGAGAGAATTCACTTTGAGCCTTCACCCGGTTATCATCAGTTTTTACACTCTGTCTCTCCCGCGGCTCGTTGTGTTTCTCCTTCGTTTCTTCCAATGCCTTTTTCAAATTGAAAGAATGTATATTCTCGGGCTTTCCGCCTGTCTTCGGAGTTACAACGCTGACACGCTTCTCCTCCACGGGTGGCGTCACACTTACATTGTCCCCGTTCGCTTGCTGGAATTTACCGCTAAATCCTTCGATCTTTAATAACCCGGCAAACTCCTCTATACTAAGGCTTTTTTTTTTAGCTCATTAATCTGGCACAATTTAATCAGAGTGAGTTCCACGCACAAGCGTTTCTCCATGCGAATTTTATACTGCATCTCGCATTGCTCGATGACTTTCAAGGCGTCGAAGATGAAATCGGGAGTTACCGTCTGTGCCTGTTGCAGGTAACGCTCTTTGATGGAAGCACTCACTTCCAATAATTGTACTGTTATCGACTCTTTCGCCACTAACAGATCGCGAAAATGTCGACCGAGCCCCGATATCAAGTTTCCGGCATCGAATCCCTTTTCCATGATCTCGTTGAAAAGCAAGAACGTTTCGGCCACCTTCCCGGCATAGAACAAATCGGTTAACCTGAAATAGTAATCGTAATCCAACACGTTCAGATTCTCGATCACTTTATCGTAGGTCAAATTCTTACCGCAGAAACTGACAACCTGATCAAAGATAGAAAGAGCGTCACGCATCGCCCCGTCAGCCTTTTGGGCGATCACGTTCAAAGCCTCCTCCTCGGCCTGTATTCCCTCCTTTGTCGCAATACGCTTCAAATGCTCGATCGTATCGGGCACCTTAATCCGGTTGAAGTCATATATCTGACAACGCGACAATATGGTCGGCAGAATCTTGTGCTTTTCCGTCGTCGCCAGAATAAATATGGCATGGGCGGGCGGTTCTTCCAATGTCTTCAGAAACGCATTGAAAGCCGAGGCACTCAACATATGCACCTCGTCGATAATATACACGCTGTAACGCCCCACCTGCGGCAATATCCGTACTTGGTCTACCAATCCGCGGATATCATCCACGCTATTGTTCGAGGCGGCATCCAGTTCATGTATGTTCAACGAACGCCCGCTGTTAAACGCCCGGCAGGACTCGCATTCGTTGCAGGGTTCCGCGTTGGGTTGCAAATTCATGCAATTAATCGTCTTGGCAAAAATACGGGCACACGTCGTTTTCCCGACACCGCGCGGTCCGCAAAACAAATAAGCCTGTGCCAATTGTTTATTGAGGATAGCGTTTCTCAACGTGGATGTGATCGAGTGTTGCCCTATCACTGTATCGAAACTTGCAGGTCTATATTTACGCGCCGAAACAATATAATTCTCCATGAATAATAACTTTCTATTTACTTATGACTTTCTTTGAACATCGGTCTACAAAATTACAAAGTAAAATGAATTATCACTCTACAAAATCAATTTATTTTTCCTACCGACATCAAACAACTGACATTCCACGATTTATGCCCCCTTCCCCCCGACATGTCAAAATATTTTCAGGTTTCCTCCCGTTTTCGAGAAAAAATTCTAAAACGCTCCATAATATTATTCTTAATATAAATGATAATAACATGTATTTCTGAATTATTAAATTTTATTCAAATACAATTTAAATTCTATTATTTTTCTATTATAATAGGCTTTGAATAGGAGTTGAATGGGAATTGAATAGGAGATACTACAAATCAACTATAAGTATGATACATTATATATAAACACAAATTAACTTATCTTACATGAAACTCTAGAGAAAACAGAGTTATATTTTCCCACGACTCCGTTTTAGTGGAATTGATTTATTTTCGTCATTAGTTTACATTTTTTCGCTTTAAAGCAACAAGTGTATTAATCAGAGTATTACCCGGATATCTTTGCCGTGTAAACTCAAAAACAAAGACGTGATGCTACGAAAACTCAGATTGACACTTGCTATGATTTGCTTCGCGCTCATCACCCTCCTCTTCCTCGATTTCACGGGAACGTTGCACGGGTGGTTCGGCTGGCTGGCAAAAATCCAATTCCTCCCCGCCGTTCTGGCTCTAAACGCGGGAGTTGTCGTATTCCTCGTCCTCCTCACCCTGTTGTTCGGACGAGTGTATTGCTCCGTGCTCTGCCCCTTGGGTGTATTTCAAGACGTGGTGGCATGGTTCGGGAAACGGCGGAAGAAACTACCCTACTCCTACTCCCCCGCCCTGTCGTGGTTGCGGTACGGCATGCTTGGAGTCTTCATTATCGCGCTCGTCGCCGGGATAGGTTCCGTGGTCGCCCTGCTCGCACCTTACAGCTCTTACGGGCGTATCGCCGCCAACCTCTTCGCCCCGGTATGGCAATGGGGTAACAACCTACTCGCTTACATGGCACAACGGGCGGACAGCTACGCTTTCTACGAGACGGACGTGTGGCTGAAGAGTCTGCCGACCTTCATCATCGCCGTCGTGACTTTCGCGGTAATCACCATACTGGCATGGCGCAACGGGCGCACGTACTGCAACACCGTCTGTCCCGTGGGCACCGTGCTGGGATTCCTCTCCCGTTACTCGCTCTTCCGGGTAACGATTGATGCCGACAAGTGCAACGGGTGCAGCCTATGCGCCCGCCAATGCAAGGCAGCCTGTATCAACTACAAGGAACACCGCATGGATTATAGCCGTTGCGTGGCATGCATGGATTGCGTCGCTACCTGCAAACATGGCGCTATCCGTTACGAACGCCGCCACGCGCAACCATCGCAAGCGGGTGAAACCTCCGCGGTAAATAAAACACGCCGCGACTTCCTGTCCGTCGCCACGCTGCTGGCAAGCACCACCGTGCTAAAAGCACAGGAGAAGAAAGTGGACGGCGGACTTGCCGCTATCGAGGACAAGAAAATCCCTCATCGCAACACGCCACTCACGCCTCCCGGCTCTCTCGGGGCTCGTAACATGAGCCGGCATTGCACTGCCTGCCAACTATGCGTGACGGCTTGTCCCAATGGAGTGTTGCGCCCGTCGGGCAACCTGCTCACGCTGATGCAACCGGAAATGTCCTACGAACGGGGGTATTGCCGACCGGAATGTAACCGTTGTTCCGAAGTATGCCCGGCAGGAGCCATCCTCCCCATCACGGCAGCAGACAAATCCTCTATCCAAATCGGTCATGCCGTGTGGGTAAAAGAAAATTGCGTGCCGCTGACCGACGGCGTGGAGTGCGGCAACTGTGCCCGCCACTGCCCCGCGGGAGCTATCGAAATGGTGGCATCGAACCCGGACATGACGGACTCTCCCCGGATACCCGTGGTAAACACCGAACGCTGTATCGGCTGCGGTGCCTGCGAAAACCTGTGCCCGGCACGTCCCTTCAGCGCCATTTACGTGGAAGGACACGAGATGCATAAAACCGTTTAACGTTTAAAAGAGGAAAAGATATGGACAACAAGAATAAAAAAGAGATAAACCGACGGGAATTTTTGAAAGTACTAGGCGCGGGAACGGTGGTCACGGCAGCCGCGTTACACGGTTGCCGTCCGCGGAATAACTCCGCCAACGGCAACATGGCAAACAAACAAACGGGTGAAATGACCTATCGCGTCAACCCGACAACGGGCGACAAAGTTTCGCTGCTCGGGTACGGTTGCATGCGTCTGCCGACCATCGCCAACTCCAGCGCGAGAGATAGCCAAGACGAAATCGACCAAGAAATGGTAAACCGGCAAGTGGACTACGCCCTCGCCCACGGGGTAAACTACTTCGACACGTCGCCCGCCTATTGCCGGGGACTCTCGGAACACGCCATGGGCATAGCCTTCAGCCGACACCCGCGGGACAAGTATTTTATTGCCACTAAATTATCTAACTTCTCGCCCGACACGTGGAACCGGGAATCATCCCTCGCCATGTACCGTAATTCGCTTAAAGAATTGCAAACGGATTA
The DNA here is from genome assembly GCF_014287455.1 of Butyricimonas hominis. Lineage (NCBI taxonomy): Bacteria > Pseudomonadati > Bacteroidota > Bacteroidia > Bacteroidales > Odoribacteraceae > Butyricimonas > Butyricimonas hominis. The sequence continues at coordinate 183,232 of NZ_JACOOH010000002.1, read as the reverse complement.
CCTCGATTACATGTTGCTCCACGGCATCGGCATGGGGGGAATGGAAGCCCTGAAAGGACGTTACCTTGACAACGGCATGCTCGACTTTCTGGTCGCGGAACGTGAAGCGGGACGTATCCGTAATCTCGGTTTCTCCTACCACGGCGATATCGAAGTTTTCGACTATCTGCTATCACGACACGACGAAATCAAATGGGACTTCGTGCAAATCCAACTCAATTACGTGGACTGGAAACACGCCAAGGAGGTAAACACCCGCAACACCGATGCCGAATACCTGTACGGGGAACTCTCCAAACGAGGTATTCCCACCATCATCATGGAACCCCTGCTGGGCGGACGTCTGGCAAACGTGCCCAATCACATCGTCAGCCGCCTGAAACAACGTCGCCCGACGGATAGCGTGGCATCGTGGGCGTTCCGCTTCGCGGGCTCGCCGGAAGGAGTATTAACCGTATTAAGCGGCATGACTTACATGGAACACTTGCAAGAGAACCTTGCTACTTATTCCCCGCTGGAACCCTTGACCGATGACGAAAAAGTATTTTTGGAAGAAACGGCTCAACTGATGCTGAAATACCCCACGATTCCCTGCAACGACTGCAAATATTGTATGCCCTGCCCGTACGGCATCGACATCCCTTCCATCCTCATTCATTACAACAAATGCGTGAATCAAGGGAATATACCCGCCGGAAAACAGGATGAAAATTACCGTAAAGCACGACGTGCATTTCTCGTCGGTTATGACCGTAGCGTCCCGAAACTACGGCAGGCAAGCCATTGTATCGGTTGCAACCAATGCGCACACCATTGCCCGCAGAACATCGACATTCCCAGCGAACTGCACCGCATCGACAGGTTCGTGGAACAATTGAAAATTGAAAGTTGAAAGTTGAAAATTGAAAAATCAATTAACCTGTAAAAATGGTAACAGCAACTGTAATTCATATCATAACAAAGTAAACCGGATAACCTAACTTCGCGTCAAAACAAAAGAACCACATCATGACAGAAAGCACAACAGAACCACAACATGCTGACGCACACAACCTGCAACTCGCCGAAGGCGAATGTAACCTGCAACCTGCAACTTGCCAAAGGCAATCCCTCATCGACTTATTGCACGACGGCGGGTACTCCTGCGTTATCGCGAAAGGAACGGAAACCCGTACTTTCAGCCAACGCGGCGTTGCAGACCTGTACGACCTGCTGGAACAAGAGCCCTCGTTCATGAAAGGAGCGCGGGTAGCGGACAAAGTGATTGGCAAAGCGGCAGCGGCACTCATGGTGTTGGGCGGCGTGGAAAGCGTCTACACGGACACGATTAGCGAACCCGCCCTAGCGCTGTTGCGTGAAGCCAACATAGAGGTATGCTTCACCAGACGCGTCCCTCTCATAGAGAATCGCGCCAAAACAGGTTGGTGCCCGTTGGAATCCGCCTGCCTCGATATTAAATCGGCACGGGACATCTTCCCCGTGATACAAAACTTCATATCAAAAATAAGAATGACTAAAAAATTGGCATGTGCCTTGTTTACATGTATGCTCCTTGGCACGGGATTACAGGCACAATCACGAAAGGACACGACCGAAGTCGCCCGTAACTACACCATTAACGAGGTCGTGGTCACCGGGACACGCAACGAAACGGATGCACGCCAGCTTCCCATGACCGTCTCCGTCGTGAACCGAGAAACAATAGAAAAACGACTTGAACCCTCGTTACTCCCTATTTTGACGGAACAAATCCCGGGACTGTTCATCACCAGCAGGGGTATCTTGGGATACGGCGTATCGACAGGGGCTGCCGGGGGCATGAACTTGCGGGGTGTCGGGGGAAACTCCACCACCGGGTTGCTCGTGCTCATTGACGGTCATCCGCAATACATGGGACTCATGGGACACCCCATCGCCGACGCCTATCAATCCATGCTGGCTGAACGCGTGGAAGTTGTACGGGGTCCGGCATCCGTGCTCTACGGGTCGAACGCCATGGGCGGTGTAATCAACATCATCACCCGCCAACAACGGGATGACGCCGTGAAGACAAGCGCCCGCCTGAGTTACGGCTCGTACAATACCCTCATGACCGAAGCCGCGAACAGCGTGAAACGAGGCAGATTCAGCAGCATCGTGACAGGTTCATACAACCGTACCGACGGCCACCGCGAGGACATGGGATTCGAACAATACGGCGGGTACGCCAAACTGGGATACGAATTGAACAACACGTGGAGCATGTACGGCGACGTGAACGTCACACACTTCAACGCCTCGAACCCCGGTACGGTCAACGCCCCCCTCTTGGACAACGATTCCCGCATCACCAGAGGCATGACCTCGTTCGCCCTAACCAACCATCACGAGAAAACATCCGGCGCGTTGAGTTTCTTTTACAACTGGGGACGCCACGAAATTAACGACGGCTATTCCAAGGGAAAAGAACCGCTGGCGTACCGCTTCCACTCGAAAGACATCATGCTGGGCGTATCCCTGTACCAAAGCGCAACCCTGTTCAAGGGCAACCGAATAACCCTAGGCGTAGACTTCCAACACTTCGGCGGTGAAGCTTGGAATCGTTTCGTCACGGACGGGCACAAGGAGGAGATATCCGACAAATCGGAAAACGAGGTAGCCGGCTACGCAGATTTCCGGCAAGCATTGACAGAATGGCTCACCGTGGATGTAGGAATACGCGTAGACCACCACTCGGTAACGGGCACGGAATGGATACCACAAGCCGGATTGTCGGCATACCTGCCCAACAACAGTAGCCTGAAAGCAATGGTAAGCAAAGGCTTCCGCAACCCGACGATAAAAGAGTTGTACATGTTCCGTGTCGCCAACCCGGATTTATTGCCGGAAAGGTTGTGGAACCACGAGCTATCTTACACGCAACGCCTGCTGAACAACAAGCTTCATTACGGGATAAATCTTTTCTATATCAACGGGGAAAATATCATCAGCCCGCAAATGGTAGACGGACGCCGAATGAACATCAATACCGGGAAAATAGAAAACTGGGGAGCGGAAGCCGACGCAGCTTACCGTATCCACCCGGAATGGAATATCACCGCCAATTACAGCTGGCTACGCATGGTACACCCGATAGTGGCGGCACCGGAGCACAAGCTATTCATCGGGGCTGACTTCACGAGGGGACGGTGGAGTGCATCGACAGGCGTACAATACGTGGCAGGACTTTACACCACGGTTGACCCGGTGGAGAAGAAAGAGAGTTTCGTGCAGTGGAACGCAAGAGCCAGTTATCGCCTGAGTCCCTTCGCCCATGTCTTCGTACGGGGAGAAAACCTTCTGGCACAACGGTATGAAATAAACGACGGCTTCCCCATGCCCAAGGCTACATTCATGGGGGGAATAAATTTACACTTCTAAAACGAAAAAATATGAAAACAACAGCTATTCAATTGTACACCTTAGACTACAAAGAAGCGAAAACCTATCTCGCGGCATCGCTTTTCATCGTCGGCAACATGGTGCTGCCACAATTATGCCATCTCGTGCCGCAAGGCGGGACCACGTGGCTGCCGATATATTTCTTTACCCTCATCGGTGCTTATAAATACGGTTGGAAAGTAGGACTGCTCACGGCGGTATTCTCGCCCGTGCTCAACTCCCTGCTGTTCGGTATGCCGCTCGCGGCTGCCTTACCGGCGATTCTGTTGAAATCCGTGCTACTGGCTGTAGCCGCGGGGTACGCCGCCCAACGGTTCAAACGTGTTTCCATCCCGCTCCTCATCGCGGTTGTATTATCTTACCAAATCGCAGGCATACTCGGGGAATGGGCTATGGTTGGCGACTTCACCCGTGCCGTGCAGGACTTCCGTATCGGATTGCCGGGAATAGCCCTGCAAATCTTCGGGGGATACTCGTTTATTAAATACATTATTAACAAATAAAAATTCCAGCTTATGACATCCATGATTTTATTCCTTATCGGGACACCGGAAATATTGTTTATAGCGCTTATAGTACTGTTACTTTTCGGCGGAAAGAAAATACCCGAATTAATGAAGGGCATCGGTAAAGGTGTCCGCAGTTTCAAGGACGGAATGAACGGTATTGAAACCAAAATAGAAAAAGACACAACCGAAGAGAAATGAACGCGACGGACAACATAAAGGAACAGACTTTTTGGGAGCATCTCGATGAACTGCGCGGCTGCTTGATACGAATAGGCGCGGTCGTCGTGATATTCGGGATAGCGGCGTTTCTGTTCAAGGACGAAACGTTCGCTATCATTCTGGCTCCCAAAAGCGACAGCTTCATCATTTACAAAGCATTCGCCTTTGTAAGCGAACGGCTGTCACTGCCGGGTGTCGCCCCGGAAGCCTTTTCCGTCAAATTAATCAACACCGGACTGGCGGAGCAATTCGTGATACATATGCGGGCAGCCATATACGCGGGTATCCTCATCGCTTCACCCTATATCCTCTATACCTTGTTCCGGTTCATCTCTCCAGCCCTGTACAACCAAGAGAAAAAATACGCCGCACGGGTAGTCGGGAGTAGCTACGTGATGTTCATGCTGGGTGTCGCGTTAAGCTATTTCCTGATATTTCCACTGACATTCCGCTTTCTCGGTACATATCAAGTGAGTGGCGAGGTGGAAAACATGATTTCCCTGCAATCGTACATGGATACCCTCATGATGATGAACCTGATGATGGGCATCGTCTTCGAGATACCTATCCTATGCTGGCTGCTAGCTAAATTCGGGTTGCTCTCTGCCGCTTTCATGCGCCGTTATCACCGTCACGCGATAGTCGTAATCCTCGTGCTCGCCGCTATCATCACCCCCACGTCGGATGTCTTCACCCTGTTAATGGTATCGCTTCCCATGTGGCTACTGTATGAAATCAGCATTTTAATTGTTAAACATACACGTTAAAAAGTTTATATATGAAAACGAATCTGTTACCTATTTTAATTATGACACTCGTGTCACCACTTACAGCATTCAGCTATAATTCACCCTCGAAAGAGGAAAGCAAAAAAAGCCTTCCCAAAGTTTACATGGTCAAAGAAATCAGCCCGGAAAGCCTTCTCCGCATATACGAAGCACTTGGGCGGGAAGCCACGGGAAAAGTAGCCGTTAAGATTTCTACTGGAGAACCGGGTGGCAACAATTACTTGAAACCCGCGCTTATCGGCGCTCTCGTGAAAAAAGTAAACGGTACCATTGTCGAGTGTAACACCGCTTACGGCGGCGGACGGGCAAACACGACCGCCCACCTGCAAGCAGCCAAAGACCACGGTTTCACAGCCATCGCCGAAATCGATATCATGGACGCGGAGGGAGAAACAGCACTCCCGGTCAAGGGTGGCAAGCACCTGAAAGAAGACTTCGTGGGTTCGCACTTTCTGAATTACGACTTCACGATTATCCTTTCGCACTTCAAGGGACACGCGATGGGTGGCTTCGGTGGCGCGATCAAAAATATGTCGATCGGCATCGCTTCCTCGGCAGGAAAAGCATGGATTCATAGCGCCGGAAAGACAAAAGACGACCCGTGGAGCTACCTGCCCGAACAAGACGATTTCTTGGAATCCATGGCTGAAGCCGCCAAAGCCATCGCCGACCATTGTGGCGAAAAGATTCTCTATATCAGCGTAGCCAATAACCTATCGGTCGACTGTGACTGCGCCTCTGCCCCCGAAGATCCAAAAATGGGCGACATCGGCATCCTCGCCTCCCTAGACCCCGTGGCTTTGGACAAAGCGTGTGTCGATCAAGTGTACTCTTCACCTGATCACGGACGTATCCACTTGATCGAACGGATGGAATCCCGCCACGGCATACACACGCTCGTCCACGCCGAGAAATTAGGCATGGGCAGCCAAAAGTATGAATTAATCCTACTGGACAAGGAATAACAAAGGAAGTATTAACCCTCCACCCTGTTTATAAAGGAAATTAAAAACCGCTTACCGGACTCTACCCAAATTAAGAGGCTGCCGAACAGCCTCTTATTTCTCCCGAATCTTCTTCAAAAACGTCATAAAACCATAAACCGTATCAAATATACATCTTTTCCTTCCCGCTACTTTTAACTCCGCTTCCAAAACCTTTTCCAACGCAGACAGCACGTTATCACAATCCGAAATACCAAATCCCGACACTTGGGATACTTTTTCCATCAATTCTATTCTGTTCATACCTCCATTATTTAATTATAAAACAAAAATATCCCCTATCTTAATACCATTTCAAATAATAAGACAAAACCACTGATTTACGAAACAAACCACCCCAATTACCAGACAATATCTATTTCCTTCTGAAATTTCTACAAATAATATAATAAAAAGTATCCCTCAAAGTTTGCATTTATAACGGAAAGCACTATATTTGCACCGTCAAAAAAATGACACCCGGTTCGGTAGCTCAGTTGGATAGAGCAACGGCCTTCTAAGCCGTAGGTCTTGGGTTCGAATCCCAACCGGATCACGAGGAATAATGAACAAACGAAGCAGAATCCTGAAAATCAACACTTTCAGGATTTTTTATTTCCTATCAGAAAGCAAAAAAAGGCATAAAAAAGCAAGGTTCCCACACGAAATTCGGTGGGTGAAACTGCTCAAAAATTTGACCCACCGAATTTGAACATTATTCACTGTATTACAGCTTTTTGCGTCGCAAGAAAATAAGCGATTATTAGTAGTTTTGTTGCATTAAAATGACGTTTAAAAGATGGCAAATTCGACTTTCAGCGTGTTGTTCTACATTCTAAAGAACAAATTATTGAAAAATGGTGAAGCGTCCATTTACGCTCGAATAACCGTGAACGGGATCAGGAAAGAGTTTCAAATCAGGCGTAGTATACCTACCGACCTTTGGAACCCGGATAAAGAATGTTCAACGGGTAAAGATAAAGTTGCCAAGGAAACGAACGTTTATATCGGAACGGTTCGCTCGAAGCTTTACCAGATTTACCGTGAATTAGTTTTGGCAGATAAGGTTATCACGGCTGATTTAGTACGTGACCTTTATTTCGGTAAAGATGAAGGGCAAAAAACATTGTTGAAAGTATTTGATGAATATAACAAGAGTATCCGTGAACTTATCGGGAAAGACTTCGTGGATAAAACGGTCATACGTTACGAGGGAACCGCTCGTTACTTGAAAGAATTTATAAAAATAAAGTATGGATGGGTTGATATACCGTTAAACCATTTATCAATCTCATTCATTCGTGACTTTGATACATTCTTGAAGACCAAGAAAAAGTGTGGTCATAACACGGCAATTACTCGTTTGAAAAATCTAAAACGAGTGATCCATGTAGCACTAGAAAATGAATGGCTGGGGAAAGATCCGTTTATTGGGTATAAATTCCATGTCGAAACGGTTGAACCCGAATTTTTGACAATCGATGAACTGCGGACAATAATGTCTAAAGAATTTTCGATAAAAAGAGTAGAGCGGGTTCGGGATGTGTTCGTGTTCTGTTGTTTCACCGGGTTAGCTTTTAGCGACGTTCAGCAGTTAAAATCGGAACACATTGTCACGGATAATAAAGGAGATTCGTGGATTCGTAAATGCCGTCAGAAGACCAAGAATATGTGTAATATCCCTTTATTACCATGGGCGTTGGAGATTCTGGATAAATACAAGGATGACCCGGAATGTCAAGTATCCGGAACCTTATTACCCGTTCCCACGAATCAACGCATGAATGCTTATTTGAAAGAAATTGCAGATATTTGTGGCATTCCGAAAGATTTGACAACCCATTGTGCGAGACATACTTTTGCCACCTCGATCAGCTTGGCTAATGGGGCATCCTTGGAAAACGTGTCTAAAATGCTAGGACATTCAAATATTAATATGACCCGGCATTACGCGAGAGTCTTGGATCAGAATATCTTCCGGGATATGCAGAAAATAAAGGAACAACTGAATGGACTTGATATTTGACATGGAAGCAAGTAATCAGGTTAGTTTAACAAGAAATGATAAAGAATTATTAATTATATTTGAACACTAATATCGTAGCTATAAGTAATGGGAATATATCGTAGCTGTTAAAATCATCAAAGAAGCGATCCCGCATAGTCGTTACAGAGCGGTATCATTAGTTAATAAAGAGTTATTATCTTTATTATTGCCTAGGAAAATACATGTCTCAAAATTTACGAGATTAATACAGGCGCTACTGTATAAATATACAAAGTTCGTTTGTTTTATATTCATGACATTGTCTGAATTTTCCTATATCATGATTTTCGATGATTTTTCCTAAATGAATAGAACAATCTGATTTTATATAAAGAAGAATGCGAAAAAATCCTTCTTTTTTTTCTTGTATTGATTTTAAGTACTTTACGAGGTTTACTTCTTACAAAAGTAAACCTAAAATTGCTTTTTTTAATAGTAATGAAAAATAATAATAATTTGTTTTCATTGATAATTAGCAACTTAGGTTTTTAGTCCAAGTCTACATTTCAATAATTAGGTGAAAAAATTAGGTGAAAGATTATGTGAGCTTTAAATTACATTGACTAGCAACATCATACGAGGTTTACTTCTTACAAAAGTAAACCTAAATGGCTTTTTTTTTGATGACCTCAAAATAAGGATTACATTCACTATTGTCATGAATGTATCTAAAATAGCCTTGATGGAATTGAAACCTGAATCCATAGTTAATGTCAAAGTATGATTATAAAACAAATGTAATATTTTTTTTGATACAACAAATCAATGGAGTGTATTCGTTCAATCCATCAGTCAATTTGATTTGTAGCCGATTCTTCACAATGCCCTCAAACAACATTAATCGTTCAACATCTTCATCGTTCATTTATACCACGCATTCTGGATCGAAATCGTAAAAGGCTCTGCGGTAACCTTTGCGCATTCTGAGGATGGTTATCCAGCTTAGTTCGGCTTGTGCACTCTCCAATACTAAAAACTCAAATAGAGTCTTGGCGTTTGCTACTAATTTTACCATTCTTCATCGTGGCATTTCACATACAGATCGTCAGTCCTGCACCGTACGTTATGTACGGGATACTGTTGGGCAAAACCCCACAGTTACCCCACAGTACCCCACAAGTTGAAAAAGTTCTAGTAGCAATCGGAGTCAATACACATTCGGCCAAAGAAGTCATGGAGTCAATGGGCTTGAAAGATAAAGGGAACTTCTTGGGAACTACCTTTATCCGGCCATAGAGTTGAAATTGGTAGAGCCGCTTTATCCCGAACAACCCAAACATCCTAAACCGAAATACCGTCTCTCGGAAAAGGGGAAAGCATTGCTAAAATAGCGGAGTATGGCGGCAAAGAAACAACAAGTGCATTATTGTAAGATATGTGACGAGTAGAGAGCCAATTTTTGCTATTAAATTCACAAGTTAAGCAAGTAGACAAACAACCATCTATTGGCAAAAGTATACGTTTACCGTATTGAGTTTATAAAACCAATCGCATATTCTCCTCGAACTTTTCTGCCACTCCATATAAACATTTCTATCATTTTTTTTGAGTAAACTAAAAAATGTACTTGAAAATAAAAAAAGTATTCCTACATTTGCAGAAATGATACTAATGGGTAGGAGAGCCTACCTCGAACATATTACTGGAAGTTTGTCTAAATCTTAGATCAAAAATCGCTAATTTATTGTACGCTGGGATTGACAAATATTTCACGCTGGCTAGCGTGGATTGTTGTCTATTTTGCGTACAGGTGTTTAGCGATACCTTGATCTAGATAGTATAATGATCCTCGCTTTTTTATTGTATAATTTTTGCTTTTGAGGATTGGGGCAAAACTAAAAACGCAAATATGGAGAACATACCAAATTAATTAGTCAAAAATTGAAGTATCTTCTGGTAAAAAAATCCTTGGAGAACATTTCATAGCTTTAGCGAAGGCAAGTAAATTATTAAGGTTATATTTCTTACCTTTTTTACCAGCCTCAACTGTTGCAATGAAACCTGAAGAATAACCTGATTTGATAGCTAAATCAACTTGTGTTAAACCAAGTTCATTCCTTTTATCTCGTACTCTGTCAATAGCATATTGTTCAATCTTAGTCAGCATAGATTCAAAATTTAAACTATTGCAAGTAAGAGATTTTTAATGTGTTATGAACTAGCCTATAGGATAGTAATTATAAAACAATAGATACTGATGAGAATGAAGAATTGAACCTAGAAGATTTAAAATGAAAAAAGGAGAGCCCAATGCCTAGGAAACCTTGGTACTCTCCTGAAAACAAAAATGTTTTACTACTTTAAAAGACAAATTTATGCAAAAAGACAGAGTTCTAAAAATTCCGAAGACAGGAATTGTGCCGGGGAGAGGAAAAAGTATCCTTTTTTTCTGCCTCGTTATCATTATATTATCTGCACGACCGGTACTATCTAGCACGCTGGTAGGCGATATTGACACCGTTGGAACGGCAAAGAAGGAATACCTTATAAAAGGTAGCGTGTTTGACGAGAAAGGTTTACCCATGCCCGGCGTGACTGTTTTACTTGACTCTACCAAGATAGGAGTCACCACCGATAGCGAGGGGGCGTTCCTTTTGCGGCTACCCGACCCGAAAGGTCAACTCGTGTTCTCGTTCGTTGGATACAAGACTTTGAAAGTACCATTTGAAGCCGGTAAGCCGATCACGGTTCACATGAAAGAAGAACTATCCCGGCTGGATGAAGTGACGGTTGTCGCCTACGGGGAACAAAGTCGCCGGAACATCATCGGTGCCATGTCAACCGTGAGGGCTGACGAGATTAAAGATATTCCCACTCCAAGTTTAGCGAACCTGCTGCAAGGTAGAGTGGCGGGGATGAGCGTGCTGAACACGTCTGGCGCACCGGGCGGTGGCGGTATTGTTACCACCATCAGGGGCTTCAACAGTTTATCCGTTGAAGCCTCTCAACGCCACTCGGAACCCCTGTGGGTGATTGACGGTGTACCCATGTATTCCTTCACCTCCCCGATCACGGGCCTCAACACCCTAAGCGAGATCGACCCGAAAGATATTGAAACCGTTCAAGTATTGAAGGACGCCGCCTCTGCCACCATATACGGCTCACGTGCGGCAAACGGGGTAATCCTTGTCACGACCAAGAAAGGGCGTTTGAATCAAAAAGCGAGGGTGAGCCTGAACGTTTCCAAAACCTTTATATTCAGTCCTTCTTTACCCGATCTGATCGGGGGTAATAAAGAAAGGCATGTTAGAATGGAAGCTTTGAAAAACATGCAGCAAGCTTATCTTGACTTTGAAAATAACACGTACAAATATCCTACCAGTTTTAAAGAGAGCTACGAGAACGGGGCAAAATATAATTATTTCTGGAATGCGGGAGACGGGGCAACCATTCCCTTGTATCAAGACAGTCTGAACCCTTTCTATAATAATTCCACGGATTTATTCGATTACTATTTTCGAACGGCAAAGGTCACGGACGCGAACATCCAAGTTTCCGGTGGCGGGGAGAGTATCGCCTACAACATCGGTTTGGGGTACTACGATGAAACGGGCGTGTTAAGGGGGACGGGATTCGGAAGGGTAAAATTACTCTCGAATCTTTTCATCACCCCGGTAAATAACATGAACATGAACCTCCGTTTCTATCTCGCCCGCACGGACAGGAGCCGTAAATCAAGCGAGCAAAACGGGTTTAACTTTACCACGGGTAGCGAACTCGAAAGAATACCTTCAGAGTTACTTGAAACCTCCACGTTATACCCCGGCAAGGGAACCCCGGCCTTTGAAGAAATGATCGAACGTTACGAGGGGACGAAAGAGAAGAACGAATCCTACCGGGTGCGGGCTAACTTTGATGTTAGTTACGAGTTTATCAAGGGGTTGACCTTCAAAACTTCCGTTGCCGCCGATTACTCCCAGCAAAACCTGAACGTGTTTCAACCGTCTTACCTTGACGAGAATAACGAATCATTTTCCAGCGGTCAGATCGCGCGAGCCATGATGTTGCTAAACGAAAACCTGTTGACCTACAAACACACTTTCGGGGAAGATCACAATATAGATATATTGCTGGGACATTCCGTTCAAGTGGATGAAACAAATAACCTTGAAGGGTATGGAAGAAAAGCACCCAGCGATTTGATACATTACGTTTCATGGTACGAGAACGTCTTTGATGCCAATTCAAACCGAATATTGAAAGATTTCTATTCCAACCGGGAGAAAAGCACGATGGTCGGCTTGTTCGGGCGGGTAAACTATAACTACATGCAAAAGTATTTCGCTTCCATCACCGTGCGCCGGGACGCTTCCTCCAAGTTTGGCGAAAACGTGCGTTGGGCCACGTTCCCCTCCTACGCCATCGGGTACACCTTCTCGGAAGAACCTTTCATGGACTGGTCACGGGGATGGCTTGACTTCGGGAAGATCCGGGCGAGCTACGGGAAGTCGGGAAAGCAGTTTGACCAGCCTTATATCTCGCACGGTTTACTCACTGTATACACTCCTTTTTTGGGATATCCGACCGTGCAACCCGAATGGCTTGATGGATTGGCAAACAACAAACTTACATGGGAGGAAACCGATCAATACGATCTCGGTTTAGATTTTGACCTGTTTGATCACAAGTTAAACTTCACGGTTGATTATTACTACCGGCTCACGGATAAATTACTATATAATATCACCTTGCCTGGTAATTATTCCGGTTACCAGCGTCAATGGCAAAACGCTTACGCTATCGTTAATTCCGGGATAGAATTTCAAGTAAAATGGGATATTTTCCGGAAGGAAGGCTTCACGTGGGACATGACGTTTAACATAGCCCGCAACTGGAACAAGCTGAAAAAAAGTAACAACGGCATGGACTTTCAAAATTTTAACGGGAGCGAGAATTTTTACAATAACTTGAGTGTAATAGGAAAAGCATTGAACGGTATTTATGTTTACGATGACAAGGGATACTATAATCATGAAACCGACATTCCCTCGTATTACTCGAACGGGAGAAAAATGTATCTATACGGTAGTGACGTGACACAATTTTATCGTCCGGGAGACCGGATTATCGCGGACGTTGACGGGAACGGACAAATCAATGTTTTGCAACCGACCCAAGATGATCGCGTATACGGGGGCTCTCCTTTACCCAAAGCATCGGGAGGTATAACGAGTTCCTTGTCATGGAAAGGTTTCGATCTGAACGTTTTGTTTAATTTCGTTATCAGTCGTCACATTTTAAACGCCGGGAGGGATGCCTCGGTCGCCACTCGTGTCGGAGTGACATTATCCGAAACCACGAAGCCTATTTTCATTGCCCCGGAAAAACTCACTTTCTGGCAACAAGCTGGCGATAAATCGAATTTTCCCGTGAATCGTGTCGAATACGGCTTGTCCAATTTCGTGACAAACTTGAAAAGCAACGTGGAGAACGTGAGTTTCATAAAACTGAAAACGATCACGCTAGGCTACACGTTACCCGATGTAATCATGAAGCCCATCGGGATTAACGCGCGGTTATTCTTTTCCGCCGAAAACGTGTTCACGATCACGAATTATTCGGGACCCGATCCCGAATCCGTGGATTTGGTGACAGGTATAGATGATTTTGGTAATTATCCATTAGCGAGACGTTTGACTTTAGGTTTAACAGTTAATTTCTAAAGACATGAAAAAGATAAAATATATTCTCTTCTTGCTTCCGTTATTCCTGTTTACCGGGTGCGAGGACTTCTTGAACGAGGAACCGGAAAATTCCGTGACAAACGGGAATTTCTGGAAAACGGGACAAGACGTTGAATCCGCGATTTACGGGATGCACGTGAGTTTCAGAAATACTTTCGGCAACATCGTTTTGTTTTACCGGGACAGGGGACTTCCTTTCGACTACATGAACGCGGTATGGGCTCGTATCTCGAACGGTACTCCAACATGGAAAAATACTGATGGAGAATTGAATTGGGTAGGTTTATACAGGCTTATTGCAAACTGCAACTTGATTATAGATAATATTGACAGGGCGAACTTGGAAAAAAGTCGTTACAGTTTCTACCTGGGGCAAGCTCTTTGTGTTCGAGCGTACACGTACTTGTATTTAATAAAAACATGGGGGGACGTTCCCTTGATCAAAGCATCCGTGGACACGGGAGAGAAAGCTAGAAGCAGGTGGCAAGACGTGGCAGATTTTATTATCGAGGATTTAAAAGAGGCGGCAAAGTTACTCCCCGTGGCGGCTAACTTGACAAACGAGGATGGTACATCAATCACGAGCAAACAGATTCCATCCAAGGGTTCCGCCTGGGCAATCTTGGCTCACGTGTACGCCTGGAAAGCTTCCCTGAACAAGGAACCGGAATTGAACCAACTTGCCCTGGCTGCTTGTGATTCTGTTATCGGGGATCAATCCTATCAACTAGCAGGTAACGCGAAAGATATTTGTGATAAAGTCATTCGTGGAAATAGTGCAGAAGGTATCTTTGAACTAGATTATCAAAACACATCAGACAATGATTTAAAACCTGCCGGATCATACGCGGCGGCAGCTTTTCAAAAATACCCCGTTGTTCCCTTAACAACCCCGTCCACTCGAAGATCCTTGTTAAGAATGAATAACGCCACGGCAATGGCTTTATTCCCCGATTTAAACGACGAGAGAAGAAGTGAATACTTTTACGAGTTGGACTTGATGGCGAAGGAAGCGACATCTATCACCCAGGGGGCGGCATATATCCAAAAGTGGAGGGGAGTGGTGACGTACACGGATGGTTCTCAAGTAGGACAGATAAAAACTTACGAGGACAACGAAATCTTGATTCGTTTAGCTGATATCATCCTGCTTCGCGCGGAACTGAGGGCAAACACCGGTGATCAGAACGGTGCGATCTCGGACTTGAACACGATCCGGAACCGGGCAAAGGCCCATGTTTATTCGGCAGAAGAAGGAGATTTGAAAGAAGTCATCGCGCTCGAAAGGGAGAAAGAACTCTTCTTGGAAACGCCCAACCTCCGGTATTTCGATATCGTCAGGAACGGTACATTCCGGGAAAAACTCCGGGGGAAATACAAGACCCTCACCGATCAAGACGTGACAGACGGGGCGTTGTACATTCCCGTGAGTGTCGCTGCGTTTGACAACAACACGCTCATGAAGCAGACTCCTTACTGGACGAGAAACGGGTACGCTTATTAACCACTTAAACCATGATATTATGAAAAAATACATACTACTTACGATCACGATCCTGGCTGGTATCTTCACCGGGTGTGGCGATGATTATTTTCACGACACGGGATTAGCCGATGGAAAGCACGACTGCACCACGTGGGAATACATGAAGACCGATCACGAGAATTGGGATTCCACCATCTTGATCATAGAAAGGGCGGGTCTACAATCCCTGTTTGACGGTACTGACCCCGAGAACGATGAAATTACTTTCTTCGGCCCCACGAACATGTCTATCATGCAATTCTTGTTCAAGACCGTGGATGACAATTACGAGATGCTGTATAACTCCATTAACGATATACCCGTCGAACTCTGCAAACAGATAATCCTTTCCCACGTCATCAAGGGAAAGAAGAAAAGCACGGACTTTGATTTCGAGGTCAAGGGGACTTTAACCGGGGGGACAGAAACCAAGAATCTAGCCGGGAACGACCTGAGAATCTACAGGGCTAAAGGCGAGTACATGGGAATTCCCGATATAGGCCCCGAAGCCTTGTACGTTCACTCTCTCACCTTCGGTCATATCGCTTTGATCGCCTCGTCCAATATCGAAACGACCAACGGTATTGTACATTCTTTAGCAACAACTTATCAACTATCAGAACTTTAAACTATATAACCATGAAAAACAGATACATACTATTGATCCCGCTCTTCTTCCTGCTTGCCACGCTAGGTTGTGACAAGATCACGGTGGGTTATCTCTTTACCGATAACCTCTCCTACACCCCCGACACGCTGGAAGTAAAGGCTGTCTTGGACGCGGAGGAAGACGAGGAACAAATCAATGGAGAAATCCCGTGGCAAACCGTCCCGTTAGAGGGAGTACAGGGAACCGCCCCGATCAGGTACGAGATCGCCAGTGTTCAAACGACTGACGGGAACCCCACGGCGGCGAATCAATTCCGGATGGTACGAAAAGGCGTGATCGAGTTACCGTGGAACCACACGGTTCCTCCCGGACGTTACGTGATCGGCATACGGGTATCCAACGAGGGACGAACCATTGTTAAAGATTCGGTGTTCACGGTGATCGTGAAATAAGATAAACCGGGAGTGATGAGCCGGGCGAACAATAAACGAGATAAAATTGCTAAGGAAAAATTTGGCAAACCCGTGTAGACAATTATATATCAAAAAGTTTACTTGTTACGCCCCGGTTCATCCTTCCGGCTTTTACAATAAAATACAGGATATGAGAATATACCAGAATGACATTAATAGCGAGAAAGATTTCTATCGGGAAATCACTCGGCAGATACAGGAAAGTAAAACCGAGTTCATGCACTATCCAAACTTGGAAGATGTTTTAAAAGATGACGTGGGATGTATGAGCCGTTTGTTCAAACTTTTGGAACAAAACCGCAATTACGAGGAAGTCATACTGTCCGCTTGTTTGAATTATATATCAAGTGAAAATTGTCCCAAGGATGAGGTAGCACCATTACGGGAGGCGTTAAAAAAATACATGTATTTCCTTTTAAGAATAGAAAAATTCTTCGAGTATATCGATTGGAAAAGTTATTTCTATGAAAGGCTAGAAGAGAAATTATCTGAAATAACGATTTGACAAGGTTATTTTCGTGGAGTCGAGTAATTCTTCTGTAATAATTCTTCAATATCTTTTTCATTATAATAGAACTTGCCACGAATACAGGAATAAGGTAAAATAAACTCATCCCGATATGACTGTAACGTCCGAGTGCTGATTTTTAGTCGATGGCAAACTTCATTACCATTTAGCCATTGACTTTTATTTCCTTTGATCGTGGCAAGTAATTTCATTTTCCCTTCAAGTGGAAAAATCAAACCAGTAAATAATTCCGAATTTTTATCGACTAATTCCATAATCTTGTAATTAACGTTTAATATTTTTCCCCTTTCGTGTATAGCCATTGTCCATAACTTCTCGAACATCTTCAATCTTGTAATAAGCTTTGCCTCGAATAACAGAAAACGGGATTATTCCTTGATTCCTGTAAGTCTGCAAAGTTCGTTTGCTAATTCTTAATCTTTGACATACCTCTTGGGAATCAATCCATGCTGGTTCATCTAATAAACCATACTGCAAACACAATGAATTAGCTATTTCATTGAATGTTTTTAATGTCTCCACAAGTCTGTCGTAAGCCTCTTTATCAAACGTGATAATTTCCATACGTGATATATTTATTAATACCTGGCAAATATAAATTGAAATGCAATATAATTGTATGAAATATAAATACATACATATGACAAGACATCATTTTCATATATGTATGTAGTATTTACAAGTCTTGATATAGATACCAATAAAGGGATCTTTTAGGGACTTAATAGGAGATTGATCAAGAACCAAAAATAGGCACAAATTAGGGATCATTTTAGGGACTTTTTGGGTACCTGATATTGATCCGTATTAGGTACCATCCGTGGTATTTATCGGGTACTTGATTAAGGTAAGTTTGGCTACAACATTATATTATGATAGTATTAATGTATGTGTATTTCCCAGTAAGTCTTATGTGTATAATTGAATCAATCTAATTTCTCCAACATACTTTTACGAAAGGGGAAAAATGAAGTACTAATAATTAAAGTTCTTCTTTGAAGTTACAGTGAAGAGATTGAGTATATTTTCCCTTTCGCGGTAGATAATATTAATTAAATAATCAGATTCAACGAGAGCTCATATTTTGCAATAAGTTAAGGTAGCAAGTTTATGTTTTTGTAGACAAAAACGTTTAAATTATCTCTTTTGCAGGCACAAAAGGTTCCCGTTGGTCACAAATTTAACTATAAATGGAAGTAAAAAATAAAGGAGGAAGACCACCAGAAAAAAGGTCAAGACTTCGAATCAAAGTTATCAGCACCCGTCTCACGTTACTTGAATATTTGACAATAAAGAGAGAAGCTGAAAACTGTAATCTCTCTTTAAGTGATTACCTGTACCAGCTATTGAAGCAGGGACAAATTGTACCAAGAATATCACCCGAGGAGATGGATATTTTAAGAAAGCTATCGGGGCAATCCAATAATCTGAACCAATTAACAAAACTTGCTAACACGGGCGGTATTCTGTTTATTGTACCAGAACTTTTAGAGCTAAAGAAAATAATTATCCATTTAATAAATCATTTGTCAGATGATTGGAAAAATAACAAAGGGTAAAAGTTTCAGCGGATTGATAAAATACGTGTTAGGAAAAGAAGATGCTCGCTTGTTATACAGCGAGGGAGTATTAACAGAATCAAATATGGATATAAATAATAGTTTTTACCTTCAAGCTAAAATGAACCCGAGATTGAAGATCAAGGTCGGACATATATCTTTGAGTTTTTCTCCCCGGGATAAAGAGAGATTCACGGATGAACTGATGATTGAAATCGCTCAAGAATATTTACAGGACATGGGTATCACGGACACGCAGTACATCATCGTCAGACATCAAGATCGGGAGCATCCTCATTGTCATATCGTGTATAACCGGGTATCAAACTCGGGGCGCACCTTACCTGACAACGGAGATTTCGTGAGAAATTTATCTGTCTGCAAAGAATTGACACGAAAATACGGTTTATACATGCCGAAAGGGAAAGAAAACGTGAAGACCTATCGTTTACGTGAACCCCTAAGAAGCAAATATGAGATGCGAGAAATCATTAAAGGTGGAATAGCACGCTGTCAGTCTTGGCAAGAATTAAAGGATTATCTGGCTCCGGGAAATATAGAAATACTTTTCAAGTATAAAGGGAACACGAAAGAAATTCAAGGCGTCAGCTTTAAACGAGGTGAGTATTCTTTTAAAGGTTCCGAAATTGATCGGCAACTCTGTTTTAGTAAGATTTCCCGTTGTTTGGAGAAAAATACAAGAGGAAAATCCCAAGAACAGCAACCAAAAACTATAACAAAGCTATCGGGACATTCCAACTCTGACACAATCCTTGCTAACTTGATTGATAATCTTGGGCATACCCCCGTACCTAACAATGCAATAAAGCATAAGTTTCCAAGTGAAGAAGAGGAAGACGAAGAAGAGGAAGAAAACACACCCGAAAACATAAGGCAACGGAGAAGAAAAATGAAATTATAAATTTAAACGAAAACTCTTATGAAAATCGAAATAGAAGATATTCAAGAATTAATAAATAAAGAATTATCGTCCACACTAGACCAAAAATTCAAGACATTACAGGAAAAAATAAAGGAATCTCAAAGTCTTGATCTCTCGGATCAAATTGAAAGTATATCCCAACAAATTGAGCGATTGACTAAAAGCATAAATGAAGAAACAAATGTTTTAACAGAACGGACAGATTGCATATTAAAAGCATTCTATGTCACAAGTAAACAAATGGATTCATTACTTCGAGCGGTTTCTGAAATGGAACATGAAAAAGATATAATACATTCTTGTGAAGAGTCTCAACGGAAGTTCATAAAACGATTTTATTCTAGCATATTCGTTTCTGTCGGACTAGCTATTTTGTTTTCTATTTCTCTCTCGTGTAATATTATTTGGAAAGACGATTTATTACGTAGTGAAGTGAATGATATAAAGTATCGTTTCTTACATCTTAGGAATTCCAATAATGATTCTCTATTAAAATTGGATAGTGTCTGTAATGATAAAGGTGAATTTAATGCGTTAAGAAGAAAAGTTATCGAGAAAGAAAAGCACAATGAAAGACTGGCAAGAAAATGGGAAGAAATTCAATGTTTAGAACGAAAAACACAAGAAAAGCAAATTGAAATGGATAATTTGAAACGAAAGTTTTAGTTTAAATCTATATTAGTTCAAATTTTACTTGACAGTCCTGAGAAAATCCTGATTTGATACCGCTTCAAATCAGGATTTTTTAGTTTTCTTCTTGATAATAAATCTTGTAATATTTACGACCATCCTTTTCGACCCCTCGTTCAATTAAATCTCTATTACCATGTATATAAATATCAAAATTTTTATCTAGTTTTAGAACACTCTTGAATACACGTGCTTGTTTTTTTACTGCTTGAGACGAAATGTTAAAACCATCGGATAAATCTATTTCATTGTCTTTTCGGAAAGTTTCATCAAACTTTCTAAAAGAATCTATCAAATTATTATTCTGAAATACTTCTTGTTCAAATTCGTTTTTATCAAATGTATCACGTTTTTTGAAATATTCGACAGATCTATTTAATAAGTTTATCTTATCAGCTTTGCTGATTTCGAAATTATCTGAGAGTCCTTTTGTTACAAAATTTTTGGCTATGTTCAGAAACTCTTTTGTCTGATGGTATTCGTCATTTATGGGTTGTATCTTCAGAAATTCATCTTTCCAATATTGTGTTTCTATTACTTTATTTGTATTGTCCACTAAAGAAACAATATATCCATTTTCTTTCTTCGTATTAAAAACCAGACAACCTTTATCTATTTTATTAACGTTTATTCCTTTTTCGTCTTTCAATTCAAATCCTTCGGTTAAAGTAGAAATCTTCAATACCGTTTCCTTGTTTTCAGATTTGAATATGCCAATACAATCGACAACTTCACCATTTAATTCGCAGTTTTTGAAGTATGAAAAACACAATTCTCCACCTTTTACTTGCGGATGGATGCTTTTGTCATAAAGATATCTGGCACTATTTTGTGATTGTTCTACTAATGTATTCTTATCTTCAAAAATTGAATTAATAAACTGAAACATCGGATTTAGTTCCAATTTTGGTAAGAAGTAAAAACAATACAATTCATCTAATTTAAAATTACTACTTATTAATTGCTTGATATATCCTCCTATATTCTCGAACTGTGTCAGAACATTGGAAAATCGAACACCATCGCCATTTGTTTTATTGCCAACATAATGAACAACAAGTTTGTCAAGTTCGCCTAAAATTAAGTTCTGCATATTACTCATTATAAATATCACTTGGGATTAATCCTTTTCCATTGGTAAATTCATCCACTGTATAAAAGTTGACTAAATTGTTTTCAGTCCAATATTCCTTAGGAGCATGTTCTACCATAAATATTTGAAAATAGTTTTTTTTCTCAGTTGTGATATAACTGATAAATGAATTAAGCAGTGAAAAAGCATCAAGTAACTTCGTTTTATCATCATTGCCTATATTTTCATTACTAGTACCTGTATAATAAGGAATACTCGGTTGGTCAATAAATAAAAATTGAGGAACATGTATTTGACCTACATCAATCATATGTTCATGTAACCCTAAATAGAAACAAAGATGCATAAACATATAGTTTGATTTACTTCCTACATTTTCAAGGGGAAATAATTGCCCTTTTGGTACTAATTGCAAAATCATTTCTGAATCATTGAACTGCGTTTGGCTATTTTTATACGCAGGTAAAGAACTCAATTGATTATAATTTCGCTGAATACATTGATTCAGCGAATTTTTCATTGTAAATTTAATCTGCTCAATATTTTTAAGATTATTTTCCAGATTGGATTTTTCTTCATTTAGTTGATTCAATCGAACAGTATCGATAGGTTTAATTTTATCTCTTTTCAATATTTGTTCATAAGCGTTTTTCACCTCTCCTATGATAATAAATTTTTCACCTTCTGAAAGATAATTTTTTTGTATTTGATTTAATTGATTGATTCTATTTTCAACTTTGTTCAATTCTTCCTGTAATCCTTTTGCATCTCCCGTTACTCGTAATGGTTCAACTGCTTTCTTTGAAAGATTATCTTGAATTGTTTTCAAAGAAGCTTCCAAAGAATCAATGAAAATTTTTGTTTCGTATGATTCTAAAAGTTGGTCTGATAAATTCTTATTTAAAAATTCTATAGGTTTTAGACTATCAGCACTTTTATTCAATCCCCTTTTGTATGCATCATACTCTTTCCTGTACTTATCAATTGCCAACAGTTGAGCTTTTATATCCATCCTGCGCTTATTTAAACTGTCGATTTCCGTAAAAAGTTGTAAATTATTAGCTGTCTTTTTGGTGTTTGCAATAACTTCATTAATAATAAAATTTGCCTCTTCCAGAGATTCTATTACTAATGAATAATCAACAAATCCCTTTTCTTTCAGTTTTTCTATGAGAAAGAAAATATCACTTTTAAATTTCTTTTCTGCCCGTCCCTTTTGAGTTTCAAGGGACTGCATTCGCTTTATTTCGCCTTCAATTTGCTTAATTCTTTCTTTGGCTTTAGTATTCTCCATATCGTTAACTCCAATTACCATATCGAAGATATGCTTCAAGGCTTTATCGTATTCTTCTTTGCCATAGAACGTCGTATCAAAGTATGTTTTGGATGTTCCGATAATATCCTCTGTCAAAGAACTAAATAACAGAAAATGTCTATAAGACAAATTAAAAGATGTTTTCCCTAAATCTTTCCCGTAAGGAAATCTTAGATTGTCAGTTATACCGAACTCTGTATCCAGTATAGATTTTATTTCTGCTATTTGAATGTTTTCCTGTGGTTTGCTAGGCAAAGCTCCGTAGTTGAAACAAACTTCGGACGAAGCTGCATCTTTTTGCGTTGCTTTTCTTGCGATTGAAATTTCCTTTTCGTTTATAGTAAATCGGATACCATACCATGATACTTTTTCATTAATAGTATTGGCAATATTAGTTTTACCAGACATTAAGCAATAGTCAATAATACTCCAGAAACTTGTTTTGCCAGTTGTGGCATCACCCGTAACTACATTAATTTTATTAGGAAATAACTCGTAACTCTTGGAAAGGTTATTTTTGCCTTTAAACCAAAGTTTAACTTCATGTATAATAAACTTCATAATTGTATTTTTAAAATTCGATAAAGTTGGACTGTTGAATATCGCTCAATCATTCGTATAAAAATAGGTAAAGCCTTTTTAATCTCGTTAAACCTATTACCCATGTCTATTTCTTCATATAGGAATTCGCTTTTAGTATAAATTCCAGATGATGAAATTCTTATCTGATTATTTTTATTTAGTAGGAGTAAAGAGTTTATTGTAACTGGCAATAATGATAAATATCTTTTATTGAACGATGTAAATAATCTTGGTTGCTCTTTAGCTATGTATTCTAAGCTAATATTTTCTTCATCCGATAATTTTTGGAAATACTTCACTGTTTTATCATCTAGTAGAAAAGGAAGTATCAAACAAGAACGAGCAGTGTCAATTGTTTTCACTTTTTGTAAAAGCTCTAAAAATAGACAGCTTGCAATAGCTTCATTATTATATGTGTAATAAATTTCTTTCATACTAGCTTGTATTTTTGTTCCCAATCATAATGCCAACCTATTTCAGGCTTGTCGGATAATGCATAATAATGCCCATTACTTAATTCTATCCCCAAAGCATCTTCAGCAATGGCAAGGTTTTCTTTTCTCAAAAAGTCTATCAGTTGAAGTCCCAAATTTTGAATATCCATTTCTAAATCCTCAATAGAACTTCCAGAATTGACTTGCCGCCTTATTTGCCGATATTTAGCCTGAAATTCATTTCGCCATTTAAGAATAGCCTCTTTCTGAAATTCATCCATTTCAGTTGGGAGAATAAGATTCTTTTCTGTCCAATCGGCTAAATGATTCATTGCTTGAAGCATTTGCGTAGTATATTCAATAATTAAGGGATCTCCCGAAGTTATTTCTCCTATATCAAGTAATTGTTTTACGAATGTTTGTTCCTCCAAATTATCAGGTAAATTTATTGGATAGGTTCTTTTAGGCAATGGCTTCTTTTCAAAGGCTACTCGAAAGCATTTTCCAAACCTATTATTGAAATCCTCAAAGGTAATTTCAAACTTTTTTCTATCCTTTGTATCAAGATATTTAGCCACATTCATATTCGATGATAGTGATTCAAAGATTGCATCAATCAAATCTTTTTGACGACAGTGTTCGTATATCTTAAACTTTATTCTATCAATAATGTCATCAATATTTGTTTCAATAGAGAGTCTCGAAAAGAATAGTTTCATCTTTTTCCTCCTAATTGACAAAATATTCTTAATGCAAGACTTTACCTCGTTATTTTGTGTTTTATTTTTGAGTTCTTTTAATAAATCAATTATTTTATCAATGTCACTGTTTGTTTTGAAAAGAATATGTGATTCAATAAATTCATTATTACCTTCTCCTTTGTTTGTTACCAGATAAAAACAATGATCTTGTAAAATAGATTCATCTGCTTTTATCATATCAACCCAAATATTTAGTGTTTTCCACAAGTCAACATCTAATGTTGTTAAATTTTCAAGTGTTCCATCTGCTTTGGTCGACACGGTATGTTTTGCCTGGAATAGAATTGTAGTACCGTCCTTTAGATCAATATGTACATCATCTTTAACTTCGAAACCTACTTTATCTCCATGTCTCAGGTCTAATGCCAAACACATAAAATAATAGAATTGGTAATCAAATGCTATAGCTTGAGCACTTGCTGTATGCTTTTCTTGAATTGCAGTTAGGCTATTCATATCTAATATTAACTTAAGTGAGTTACAAACTTATAAATTAATCGATAGATAAAAAAGGAAAATATAATATTATTGTTTAGTTGATAATTGTGCCCTATTAATCAATTCATATATTAGTTTATCTTTTAGCAGGAGAGTACAGAGTTCAGTTTACTTCATTATCTCATCCCCAAAATATAAGTAAATTTCAAATACAACGATTGAACTCTTTTTGATTTAACAATAAAATTCCTTATCTTTGTTATCAAGATTTTTAGCAACGCAAGTTGCTGTAAAAACGAATAAATTAGTTCTTACAAAAATCGGTGGATTTGCTTTTACAAGGAATTGTAAATCATTATAACAAAGATACTTGATTCGAGTTGGAGAATCCCTTCCGGATCACCACATTCAAAACAACTTACTTATTTACAGTAAGTTGTTTTTTTATTAAGAACATATTTTAAACGTAACTCTTTACTCTATTTTTAGGTCAAGTTCCTATAGAGAAATATATTTTCATTCTTCATCTCTTTTCGCAAACTTTTTTAAGGAATAACCCGTAGAACAAATTGTAAAATTTCTTTTTGCGAAACAAGAATTAAAATTATACATTTGAAGATACATATTAAGTCAAACATTTAAATTTTAAACACTATGGCAAAAGTAACACTTGCTGGTAACAGTATAAACACGAAAGGTAACTTACCTTCAGTAGGTTCCATGGCTCCGGATTTCTCGTTAGTAAAAACGGATTTGTCCGAATTGACATTAACCGACCAAAAAGGAACACGTGTTGTCCTGAATATTTTCCCGAGTCTTGATACAAGCGTATGCGCTACATCCGTGCGTACTTTCAATAAATTAGCTGCAGAGATGAAAAATACGGTGGTACTTGCTATATCTAAAGACCTCCCTTTCGCTCACGCACGTTTCTGCACGACGGAAGGAATTGATAAAGTAATTCCTCTATCTGCATTCAGGGATCATAAATTCGGGGAGAAATACGGGGTGGAAATGATTGACGGCCCATTAGCAGGTCTATTGGCTCGCTCGGTTGTCGTTATTGACGAAAACGGGAAAATCGTTTATGAAGAACTCGTACCGGAAATCACACACGAACCTAACTATGACGCCGCATTGGCATGTTTGAAAAGTTTATAAGGTCCATAAAGTTATAAAGTTCATAAAGTACAAGTAAACACCCAAAGCTTCAACAAGCTAACTTTATGAACTTTAAATTCCGAAGGAATAACTTTACAAACCTTATAAACAAAAAGGGGCTTTCGCCCCTTTTTATTATTTAGCACGCTCTAATTGAACGGTAAAGTGACGCATTAGCGGTGCTTCCCAAGTAATTTGGAAACCACGAGTAATCCGCTCACGACGATCAAATACATTTTTCAAGGCAACGGCTATCACGTCCATATGATTGTTCGTGTACACTCTTCTCGGGATAGCCAGACGCAAAAGATCCAAACCTCCGAAACGGTTTTCACGAGTTACCGGATCACGGTCAGCCAAGATATAACCGATTTCGCAACCGCGAATACCAGCCTCCAAGTACAATTCCACCGTCAACGTCTGAGCCGGGAATTCTTCTTTCGGTACATGAGTCAATACTTTCGGCGCATCGATAAACAAAGCGTGACCTCCGGCGGGACGTTGGTAAGGAATACCAAATTCATCCAGACGTTTTGCCAAGTATTCCACTTGTTTGATACGAGTTTCAAGATTATCGAACTCTGTATTTTCATCCAAACCGATAGCCAGAGCGTTCATATCGCGACCGTTCATACCACCATAAGTCAAGTACCCCTCGAACTGCACGCAGAAGCCCTTAGCTCCCTCGAACCAGTCTTGGTGGCGGGTAGCGATGAAACCTCCCATGTTCACAATAGCATCTTTCTTCGCGCTCATGGTCATACCGTCAGCGTTATCGAACATCTCTTTCACGATCTCTTTGATCGTCTTATTTTGATAACCCTCTTCACGAGTCTTGATAAAATAAGCGTTCTCAGCGAAACGAGCCGAATCGAACAACACGCGTTTGCCATATTTATCGGCGATAGCACGCACTTCCTTGATATTTTTCATGGAAACAGGCTGTCCTCCTGCCGTGTTGTTCGTAACTGTCACGATAATAAACGGAATCTTGTCAGCATGTTCTGCCAACACTTTCTCCAATTTCACCGGATCCAAGTTTCCTTTAAACGGAATCTCCAATTGGGTATCCTTTGCCTCGTCGATAGTCACGTCCCAAGCGATAGCCTTACGTCCCTCGATGTGCCCCTTCGTGGTATCGAAGTGAGAGTTACCGGGAACGATATCGCCTTCTTTTACTAAATAAGAGAAAAGCACGTTCTCGGCAGCGCGTCCTTGGTGAGTCGGGATAATATAATCGAATCCGGTCAAACGGGTAATCATATCCTTCAACTTGAAGAAAGAAGATGCCCCAGCATAACTTTCATCACCCAACATCATTCCTGCCCATTGGCGGTCACTCATGGAACCGGTTCCGGAGTCCGTAATCAAGTCTATATACACTTGCTCCGAACGTAATTGAAACACGTTGTAGTGAGCCTCTTTAATCCATTGTTCTCTCTCTTCACGAGTGCTTTTACGGATGGGTTCAACCATCTTAATCTTCCAAGATTCTGCAAAAGGTAATTCCATAATCTTTAAACTTTAAATAGTTAATGATATAAATAATTATAATATGATTTTCCAATCAAACAACCTTAAAAGGTCATCATGTTAAATAAGGAAATAATAAATGTGAGGACACGAAAGACCCCACCTTCAACAAACAAAGGTGTCGCGCTTCTTAATATTTAAGAAAAGTTTACTTACTAATATGACGCTCTTATCTTTCATCGAAGCAAATTTGGGAAAAATAATAAAAAAGACCAAGGAAATCTTGGTCTTTTTTATTATTTCTTTTTTTTCTTCGCGTTTCGCTTCCGCATCACGTTTCGTCGATTATCTTCCGCCGTGTAACTATTTTTGGCTTTCTTCTGGTGGAAAGCACCTCCCCCTTGTTGTCGTCCCTGCTGGTAAACGATATTACTTGTCTGCACCTGTTCCTCTTCCAGCAACAACTGGGATATTTCCAACTTCTCCGGCAAATCCAACACCTCCACGCTTTGATTAATCAACCGCTCGATATCCGTGAAGCGGTCTTCCTCTATCTCGGACACGAAACTGATTGCCACTCCCTCTTTTCCCGCACGAGCCGTACGCCCGATACGATGCACGTATTCCTCCGCCAAAGAAGGGATATCAAAGTTTATTACATGAGTCACGTCCTGCACGTCAATGCCGCGTGCCGCCACGTCTGAAGCCACGAGAATACGAGCTTCCCCTTCTTTAAAAGCACGTAAAGCGTTCAACCGGGTATTCTGTGCCTTGTTCGAGTGTATCACGCTCAACTCTCCTTTCCAATGATCCGCCAAGCGTTCCACGATCCGGTCGGCATTCTTCTTTGTCTCGGTAAATATCATCACTTTCTTGTATCTCTCCTTATCCGCAAGCAATACTTTCAACAAATTGATTTTCGTCGTGATATTCGGCACGTCATACCGGAATTGCTCCACGTGTTCCACCGGGGTTGCTTGACGTGCAACTTCCACCCGCACCGGTTCTTTCAAGAAATCACGGGATAGACTTTCTACCGCTTCCGAGAATGTAGCCGAAAACAACATCGTTTGATGCTTCTCCGGTAATACTTCGAATATACCCTTTAATTGCGGCAGGAACCCCAAATCCATTAACCGGTCGGCCTCATCCACCACGACCGTTTTAATCATTTTCGTCCGGATGATACCATTATAATATATATCCATAAAACGACCGGGTGTGGCGACCAATAAATCTACCCCCTCGAACACCTTATCTTGTTGAGTCCTTATATTCGTACCACCATACACGCCCACGCAACGGATATCCATATATTCCGTCAACAATTCAACACTCTCGCACACTTGCACGACCAACTCCCGCGTAGGCACAACCACCAATGCTCTCGGCACCAACCCTTGCGCATAATGCAATTTCATCAACATCGGGATCAGATAAGCCAGCGTCTTTCCCGTACCCGTCTGTGCTATACCGATAAGGTCTTTCCCGGAACGACTGACAGAAAAAACCTCTTCCTGAATAGGGGTCGGGTTCTCGAAACCAGCCTCTTCCAACGCCATTAAAATCTGCTTATTTATATTCAAATCCTGAAATCCCATAGGTATCATGTTTTAAGTCTATTTATCCGCGAAGGTACAAAAAAGTAGGCACTCGGCAGAAATAAATTTATTTATAAAATAAATTGCATCTAAATATCAAAAATATCACACTCATATTCAAAACGATACAACAAGACATACCCGTTACAAAAAACGCCATAATCAATCCTATATTTGTTTTTTTCAAAATAATGTTCTAAATTTATTGCAGGTAAAACCTCTAAAATTACTACGCTATGACTTATACTATTACTTTTAACGAGTTAAGGAAGATCAAAGACATGTTACCCCACGGAAGTATGCAAACTATTGCAGACGATTTGGGCATCAGTACTGACACAGTGCGTAACTACTTCGGAGCCGATAATTATGACAACGGAGGTTCTAGTGCCGGAATTCACGTGGAGCAAGGACCGGACGGGGGAATTGTAGTCTTAG
The DNA here is from genome assembly GCF_014287455.1 of Butyricimonas hominis. Classification (NCBI taxonomy): domain Bacteria; kingdom Pseudomonadati; phylum Bacteroidota; class Bacteroidia; order Bacteroidales; family Odoribacteraceae; genus Butyricimonas; species Butyricimonas hominis. The sequence continues at coordinate 153,957 of NZ_JACOOH010000002.1, read as the reverse complement.
ATGACACTACCATTCTGGACAAAGCCAAGGAACTCCTGAACGTGTAGAAAAAAATTAGAGCCGGGAACTGTCGAAAAAACGTTCCCGGTATTTTTTTACCGCTTTTTTATCTACTTTTGCAACGGCAAGTTCACGGTATAAACTTGTAACCTGCCAACTTGTAACCTGTAACGTCGCACGGCGACATAATATATTATGAGCAAAATAGTACTAAAAGCCGGTAAAGAGAGATCCTTGTACAGACTTCACCCGTGGGTATTCTCGGGTGCCATCGCCAAAAAAGACAATGACATCCAAGAGGGAGATGTCGTGAAAGTATATAACCACGACAATGAATTTCTTGCCGTCGGGCACTACCAGATCGGGAGTATTGCCGTGCGTGTGCTCAGTTTCAAAGAAGAAACGATTGATTATCCTTTTTGGGTAGAACGCATCCGTCAAGCATACCACACCCGCGTTGCCATCGGTCTGGCAACGGCATCGAATAATAACGTTTTTCGTTTGGTACATGGTGAAGGAGATGATCTTTCCGGGCTTATCGTGGACTATTATGCCGGGGTAGCCGTGGTACAATTCCACTCCGTGGGCATGTACAAGGCAAGAGAAGAGATCACGAAAGCCCTTCTCGAAGTCATGGGCGACAAAATCACCGCCATATATGACAAATCGGAAGGAACTCTCCCCTACAAGGCAGGACTGAACCCAGAAAACGGCTACTTGTACGGACACACTGATAACTTTATCGCCACCGAAAACGGACTGAAATTCAACGTGGACTGGCTCGAAGGCCAAAAAACGGGTTTCTTTATTGACCAACGGGAAAACCGAAGCCTTTTGGAACAATACTCTCAAGGAAAAAACGTACTCAACATGTTCTGTTACACGGGTGGTTTCTCTTTCTACGCCATGCGAGGCGGAGCAAAACTCGTGCATTCGGTTGACGCCTCGGCAAGAGCTATTGAACTGACCAACCAAAACGTGGAACTGAACTTTCCCGGTGATTCCCGCCACGAGGCATTCGTGGAAGACGCTTTCAAATTTTTGAATCAATCCCACGACAAATACGACCTCATTATCCTTGACCCCCCGGCATTCGCCAAACACCAAAACGTACTTGACAATGCCATACAGGGTTACAAAAAACTCAACCGCAAAGGTATCGAAGTCGTGAAACCGGGTGGTATCATCTTCACCTTCTCTTGTTCTCAAGTAATGACGAAAGACCTGTTCCGCCAAACCGTGTTCACTGCGGCGGCAAACACCGGACGCAAAGTCAAAATATTACATCAATTGACACAACCAGCCGATCACCCGATCAGCATTTATCACCCGGAAGGGGAGTATTTGAAAGGATTGGTGTTATACGTGGAATAGCATTTAATGAAAAGAGTATCCGAAAAGTTATTTTTGGATACTCTTTATCAATCTAAAACAGTTCACTAGAAAACAAATATCTTAATCTAATCGAATACTACCATCGGGATAAATCTCCACGGATATATCCATTGAATGTTCTTTCTTTAGCAGGAAATGATACACGTTATCACCGGAAGCATACTGGATAAAGTGTATATTGTCTATCGAAAAAGTATTATACGCTTCACCTTTCAGCACATCCAATACCACTTGCGGCACATTTGCCTCCAGTACAGGCCATGAAGTTTTGATCCAGCTATTATCGCGAGCGAACAGAACTTCTTTTACTTGATTTTCATCAAGGATATCCACTTCCAAGATTCCGTCTTGCCAACGTTCATCATGGACAACCAATGCTTTCGGATAATTTTGCGTGATAAAACTACTGACTGTTGCCGGTAAATCTACCGCATTTTCCTCCGCTTGTTTTATCAATTCACCCTCTTCATCAAAATAAAGATACATCTCTTGACTAGCATTTTCTATCTCCAGACGATACACGGGAGATGTATTCACCCGATCCACGTACTCCACATCCTCAACTTTCCAAGAGCCGTATATACTTCCGGTAAATCCGGTTTTTACCTTTTCCGGCAGATTAGCGTACAGCATATCTTTCTCCGTCATCACCCATTCGCCGTCTTTACCGAACCAAGCCTCACATTCCTGCCCCGCCTCACGGAATTCAGCTTTCTCATACACACCGTTTTTCTCCCATGACACGGCTGTCGCGTTCGGGAACTTCGCCGTAAAAGCTTCCACAACACTCTTTCCCGGCTTGTAACTCTTATCATCATCATCGTCGTCATGACAAGCGGCAAAAACAAATAACGAGGCAATCCATAGGGTTACCATCAAAATCTTTCCTCTCATAATCTTTCCTATTTATCTGTTTAACATTATGTTCCTACTATCCCTTCTAACGAAAAACAGAAGCAGAAGGTTTCTATCGAAAAAAAACAAAATAACAGGACAACCTGTTCGCGGATTGCTTACTTTTGCACCGGAATTTAAGGACTATGAAATGGATAATTGTCAAGAAATAAGCACATCCGGGAAAAGCACGAAAGACAATATCATCTCGATATGTGTCTTCTTGTCGGGATTCTCTTGTTTTGCACAGTTGTATTATTTTCAACCGTTATTGCCCGATCTTGCACACGAGTTCAACCTATCGGCAAGTTATAGCAGTCTGGCTATTTCGTTTTCAACCTTAGGTATGGTCATCGGACTATTTACCGCCATGTTCGTGGCGGACAGTATCCCAAGAAAAAATTTAATCAGTGCGGCACTATTGTCCTCTTCTGTCGCCTCGGTAATCTGTTCGTATTCAAATTCCTTTTTCTTGCTCGTGGCGCTCAGTGCCTTAAAAGGCTTTTTGCTATCGGGAGCGACATCCGTATCGCTGGCATACATATCGGAAGAAGTATTACCCAAGAACAAAGGTAAAATCACCGGGTTATACATCGCCGGAAACGCACTCGGGGGAATGGGCGGACGCGTGATTTCCTCGTATCTCAGCACGGAATTCTCGTGGCGGACAGCATCCGCTTCCATCGGAGTGTTATGTGCCGTCTTCGCAATCTTGTTTTTGATTTTCAGTCCCCGTTCCATTAATTTCAAGCCGAAGAAAGAGAACTTCAAATCACTCATCATTTCTAATTTGCATTTGCTCACTTCAGCCAAATTACTCCCGTTCTATCTGATTGGATCACTTATGCTGGGAATATTCGTGAGCCTGTACAATTATCTAGGTTTCTACCTCGTGAAAGAGCCTTTCAATTTTCCGGATTACTTGATTCACTACATTTACTTCATGTATATTTTCGGGGTATTCGGTTCTATCGCTACCGCAAAACTCACCGCACGATACAACCATTTCAAGATACAGAAAACCATCGTATTATCGTCCGTGGCGGCACTCCTGTTGTTGTACGTGAACAATTTCTGGATCGTCACTCTGGGGTTAGCTATTTTCACGTTCAATTTCTTCGTGGTGCATGTCATTTGTAACCGTGTCGTGAGCGACTACAATCTACAAAAACGCTCTGTCACCATATCCATATACCTTCTCTTCTATTACATGGGTTCCAGCGTATGGGGATCAGCCACCGGCATCGTCCTCGACAACTTCGGTTGGCAATGGTTTATCGCCACACTCATCGCCCTAACCTTCATCTTATACGCCATCGCTTACAGGGGCGCACGGTTGATGCAGGAAAACTAAAAACTCAAAGTTCTCTTAACTAACCGCGGGCGTGCAAACGGTTTTTCCGCAACCGCACGGACACGAATAAACTCGCGTATTCGTTGTGGTTTATGCTGTGTATCAAATGTCACAAAGTTCTCGTAAGTAGGTGTTATATTTTCACCATTCTCCATTACCCGGTCGTATATCTCTTTGCGACTTGGGGCATTGAATCCGGTCGTGTTGCTGTTCATCATACTTTCATAAGTTGGGCGATAAATACCCTTCATATAGGTGTAAGCACCCTCTAGCACGTCCAATTCTTCCGATACATAACGACTGTCAGTCAGGAAAGTAGACCAAGGAACCTCTACCGGGTTATTTTTCAAACTAACATTTTGCACCCATCCGTCACGTTGGAGTGTTTGCACCTCCTTAATCACCTCGGCAGGAATGATCGGATTTTCCTCGTATGAATATTCATCACCCAATTTGGCAAAGCCATGCCCGACAGCCTCGTGCGTAAGCACTTGCCGGAAGTTTTCACTTTCCACTCCCTTGATAACCGGACAATAAGCGATAGCAAAGTTTATTCCCTTGCCCGTATGCGAATCCATATACCAAAAAGTAGTTCCGGCATGAACTTCAGTATTCAGTATCACGACAACCAATGCATCGTTATAATTAATATTTTGCACGCATTGCGCGTACGTTTGAACGATGTTATCATTTCCCTCGATTGCGGTACTCCCACCACCTGCCAATTTGCATTTAAAAATGGTGTTATTACCACTCGTGAAATCATTACTCTTCGAAACTGCTGTCACGGCATACACATCGAAATAATCGCGGAGTGACTTAATCGGTTCTTCCGAGAATAGATTCTCGCACGCTTTATCCATGACATCAGCATAGTACTCATCGTCGATCTCTTGCTGTGTAAATCCATCCCCCATGATGATGACAGGGATACCGTTCCCCTTACTTGCTGTCTGCAAAACACGGACACTCTGGTCTGTCTTATAATCAATAGGCGTCGATTTCCCGGCTTGGACAACCTTGATTGTTGCCAATTGTTTAGAATCAACCTTTCTGACAAAAGTAAATTCAGCAGATCTAGAGTCCTCATCTGGGTTAGCCAAAACGTTTATCCTCATCCCGTATTCGGAAACAGACCGCCCGCCTTCATTCTGGTTCAACCAATCCACTTTTGAAGAATATATAGCAAATTCATCCTCTCCCATATTCGTGGAGAATCCTATTTCCAGCACTCGCCCTTCGACCGGTATTCTGTATTCTGACAAATCCGGTTCGATAAACCCAACTTCTCCCGCCTCTTGCGTCAACGTGATTTCCTTCTGCACGGTGCCGGAAGTCAATACAAGAGTGGCAGAACGCTCGACAGTAGTCGAATTTTCACTCTTCGTGGTAACCGTAAGCGAGGCTTTCCCGCTTTCCCCCGAAAGAGGAGATACAGAAAGCCAATCAGCAGAACAAGAAGCCTTCCATTCACGTGCGCTAGTAAAAGAAAAGACCGTTGTCGAACCGACTCCGGCATTAATCACGATGTCACCGCTATTCTCTATGGCAAAACCGGGAGCTAATTCTTTATCGGAACAAGCCATTACGAGAAAAAAGCACAAGAAAAACAGGAAAAAAGATTTTATTTTCATGTCAGTAGTTTATTTGTAACATACAAATATATAAAATATGGCTATTTATCGCTACTTAATGATACTTTCTTTCTTGCTTTTTATTAAAATGTTCGTGTAATTATTTAATCAACTTCTCTATCGCCTTCACGAATCCGACAGCTTACGGGTATAAAGTAAGCCACAACAGCTTTCCGATCTTCTTCGCTCATCATAAAGCAACTCCTTCCTTCATGACATTTTGATAAAATGGAGCAATACGATGTAAAGTTTCCCAGATTTAAAACAAAGATTGTGAAAAAAGCGAATATTCCGATTGTCAGAACCTCTAAACATGAAATTAAAAAACTCTCGTCTGTATGACGAGAGTTTTTTGGCAAAATTTTTTCAATGGCTTACGTTGAAAAGAAAAATCATATTATTAACATTACAAAGATCTCGATTTTACTCTTTCCCCACAATCCCCTACATTAGGTATATTTTCGACAAAAAATCATTCCACCTCATTAATATCGATGAGATTATTCAAAATAGCATACACCGTAAGTCCCGATACGGACTTAATCCCGGTTTTCCGGATGATATTTTTCCGGTGCGTGATGACCGTGTGCACGGATATATGATGCTGGTCGGCAATCTCCTTATTGATTTTCCCTTTTGCCAATGACACCAATATTTCTTTCTCCCGCTCGGAAAGTTCATTTTTATCTGCCGCATCAGACGGGGCATTCAGCGCATCCAGCGATTGCAACAACTTTTGTGCTATCTTCTCCGAATCATCCGAGATGTCGATCACCGTGTGATATTGTTTCAACACTTCCGGTTCTATATATTGATATACCAAAGCTACTAAAGCCGCATTTCTCATTCCCTCGAACAACTCTTCCAAGTGTTGTCGCCTTTTCGGCTCCACTGTCGAAGGATTAATAATAATAATATCCGGTTCGAGATGATTTATTTTCTCCACGCAATGATAGCAATCGGCAAGTGATGCAACAACCTCAAAACCATGCCTAATCTCTATTAACTTCCGCAAACCGGTCGATATGATCATTGACGGCTCAATAATAACAATCCGATAACATTTATTATTGCCTGCCATACTGTTGTTCTAATTTCTTGACTAACGGGATTAGAATTTTATCCTCGATTAAAGAATGTTTGCTTAAATCCTCTTCTAATGAAAATATACCGAACAGCACCCGAATACGCATTTCCGACAGCGCATCTCCTTGTAAATACTTCATTATAATATTTTTCAAGTCATTCAGTTTATCATCTATATTACTGTGATTCTCCTTGAATTCCTCGATCTCGTAATTTCCCGAACGACTCCCGTGCACGATACCGGAAATATAGGGGAAAACCGTGTCCTCCTCGTAGGCGAAATGTCGGATAACCTCATTCTTGTACTCATTGAAAAAAAGATGAAGTATCTTTTTATGATGTTCCTCGCAATTCTCGGAAATCTCCTTCAACTGTTCCTCTATCACGAACATCCGGCTATTGAGATAATAATCATGAGAATTTTTCAAGTAAGCAATCAACTGGTCTACATCCGGCCCAATACGCTCGATTTCCTTATCCATGGGCAAATACGCTTCATTGCTGTACACGTTACAGATCATCAGAAACAGAGGGCAAGATACATGATTCGCCTCACAACACTCCTTTACGGTCTTGTCCCCGAACCCCAGATTCAACCCGAAACGATGCAAAAGCAACAAGAGCGAATAATCGGCATGAATAACATCTGCCAGTTTCATTTCAGCAGAAAATAAACGTGAATTCATAGTAGTATTTTTATCACAAATATTGGAAATATTCGACTCTCCACCAAGTTTATTCATCTGTTTATAGAATTATTTGTAATATTTCACGACATCAAAAGTACAAAAGTATCCGAAGCTATAACATCCTCAAAATCGGGTAAAAGCACGGGCTCCCATCCCCATAAATGGGGATTATATCCCTGTAAATCGAATTATCCTTCGTATTTCACACAAGATCGCCAATATATAGTAAATGAAATTTATTGTTCATTAAAGAAGAAATTATAATTTTGTCAGGAATATATCACATAAAAAACAAATGGAAAAGGATCAAGTCATATTACTGGAACAACTTTTCAATCGTTATTTTAGTCATCTGGTTCTTTATTCCAGAAAGCTAATCGGAGCACAAGAACCGGCGGAAGACATTGTTCAAGATGTATTCCTGCACTTGTTCGAAAGTAAACGCCTGAAGTATGCGACTCCTTCATTTTTATTTACTTGTGTGAAAAACGCTTCATTAAATTACATAAACTTCTCGAAAAAGAGAATGGTTCCCCTCTCTCCCGCTCAAGAATTTATCCCGGATAAAGATGTACAGGAAGAAATCGCCCACATGCAACAACTGGAACGACTGGATACTGCCATTGAATCTTTACCTGCCAAATGCAAAGAGATATTCAAGCGGGTATATTTACAAGGTCAACGCTATGAAGATGTCGCCACACAGTTGGAAATCTCTTATCACACCGTGAAGGCGCACATGACAACCGCCTTTAAACATTTACGAAAACACCTTTTAGTATTACTTTTCCTTCTTCGAAATGTTAAATTCAAGAGAAAGTGAAAAAAAGTTGGAAAAATGACTAGGTAGATTCTGCGTCATATTTGTTATTATTATAAACAATATCACAGAACCATGCCAAACGAGCAAGAAAATATAGACGAACAAATCATCCGGGATTGGGTTGAAATGAAAAAACTACAACATCCCGGATATTGGACGCAGATGAAGGATAAACTTCAAATTGCCATCCGCCGAAAGCATAAAATACGAATAGTAAAATATGCTGCCATATTCATGTTACCTATTTTAGCATGCGGACTTTATCTCTTGCTGGATAATCCTCATCACACTCCCCCGCGGACAGAACAAACTTTGGCAAAAATATTACCGGGTGATAAAAAAGCTATTCTATATACATCAGATGGTAGTTCACTCGTCCTTTCCGAGGATACACTCTCGTTGACAGAGATCAACGGAACCCGGATACTATCCGCGAAAGACGAAGGAATTGTCTATACCCCGCAAACAACAAGTAACACGATAGAAATCTATAACACACTTGTAGTTCCTCTTAAAGGAGAATATAACATCACTCTCTGCGACGGAACCCAAGTATGGCTAAACTCCTTTTCCTCATTGAAGTATCCCGTTATCTTTTCAGATTCCGTTCGGGAAGTACATTTGGAAGGCGAGGCTTTCTTTATCGTGACCGATAATAAAGAAAAACCGTTTATCGTGACAACAAAAGATTACTCCGTCAAAGTACTGGGAACAGCTTTTAACGTGATGGCCTACAATGATGACAATTATTCTCACACGACACTGGCAAAAGGAAAAATCGAAATATTACACGGGGACAAACGCCAAATATTAATCCCGGGCGAGCAGGCAGTTCTGAAAGACGGGAAAATATCCATAAAGAAAGTAGACCCACACTATTACACCACGTGGATGAACGACCGTTTCTACTTTGACAGCGAATGTCTGGAAAACATCATGAAAAAATTATCCAGATGGTACGATGTACAAGTAACATTCAAGGATGAAGCGGCAAAACAGTATCATTTCGAGGGAAGCGTACCTAAATACAGCAGCATCAAAGAAATTTGTAATATTATAGAATTAACGACACACGTGAGGTTTGAACTGGAAAAGAATAATATAATTGTTAAACTAAAGGAATAGAGGATGTAAATGTCATTTCTGTATCTTGATATCAATCTGAAATGACACGATAAACGAATCATTAAAAAACTTAATACTGAACTGAAAAGTATCGGTAAATGGGAGAATTATACAATGAAGTATCACTATCTAAAACGAGAATTTATGTCATTAATCCAACGTTTATTACTTGTTTAAGCACACGTTTCAAAACGCCGCACAAATAACAAACTATCATCTATATATCAAGTGATTATCATTTTACTGCAATCCCTATAAAAAAGTTTTTTTCTCTCCTTTTTTACGATTAATAAACGTTCGTTTATTGAGCATGACTTTTATGGTAATTAATACTTAAGATAATTAACATAAACCATAACACAACTTATGAAAAAAAATATCAATAACCTACTAAAACGGTATCTGTTAATTACATTTACCCTATGTTTTGCCTCCCTCTCGTTTGCAGGGAACGGAACTCAAATTCAGGACAAAATCATCAGTGTCGATTTCAAAAATGAAACTTTGGCAAATGTCCTCAAAGAACTAAAAAACAAAACAGGTTACGAATTCCTGTATAACTTGGAAATAGTTAATAAAGCTCCGCTCGTCACCGTGAAAGCAGAAAAGAAACCTTTCACGCAAGTTTTAACCCTCTGCCTTGAAAATACAGATTTCACGTATCAGATTATCGACGATACGGTCGTTATAAAATTAAAGGAAGAAAATGATAATACACCACAGAATAAAGAAATCAGCGGTGTCGTACTTGACGAGAACAACTCCCCTTTACCCGGAACAACGATCATGATAAAGGGAACACAAGTAGGTTCCGCCACGGATAAAGACGGCAAATTCAAACTGACACTTCCGAATATCAAGAACATCACACTGGTGGTTAGTTTTCTTGGTTTTGAAACACAAGAAATCGAGCTATCAAACCAGAAAGAGATCAAGATCATTCTCCGGGAGAAAAAAGAAAGTCTGGAAGATGTCGTGGTTACCGGTTACGCTAACGTAAAAAAATCCAGCTTCACGGGATCAGCCATCCGGGTAGAGAAAAAAGAATTGTTAAAGGTTGCTTCACGAAATGTCATATCGGCATTACAAGTCTTCGATCCCTCTTTGCGCATCATGAAAAATAACGACATGGGGTCCGACCCGAATACTGTTCCCGAATTTTACATCCGCGGACGTTCCGGCGTGGGCGTTATGGAACTCGACAAAAATTCCGTATCCAAAACGGCCTTACAGAACAACCCCAACTCCCCCCTGTTTATCATGGACGGGTATGAGGTAAAAATAGATAAAGTGTACGATTTCGACCCGAACCGGATAGCGAACATCACGATTCTGAAAGATGCTGCCGCAACGGCCTTGTATGGTTCCCGTGCCGCCAACGGTGTGATTGTGATTGAAACCGTGGCTCCACAACCCGGCAAACTCCGTGTTTCCTACGACTTCATGGGAGAATTAACTGTACCGGATATCTCTGACTACAACTTGATGAACGCAAGTGAGAAGTTGGAGGCTGAACGCTTGGCAGGCTTCTTTGACTCTGAAGCTCCCGTAGAATACCAAAGCCTGCAACAAGAATATATCGAGAAAAGAAACAACATCATGGCAGGCGTGAACACCGATTGGATTTCCTTGCCCTTGAGAAATCCCTTTAATCACAAACACAGCCTGTTTGTCGAGGGTGGTTCCAACGATTTTCGATTCGGCATCACCATGCGTTATGACGTACAAAACGGAGTAATGAAAGAGTCCGGGAGAACTCGTATCGGCTCTTCTTTTATGCTGGATTACCGGGTAAAGAACTTACAATTGCGCAACGAAGTCAGTTATGATGTTACCAAAGGTACAAACTCACCTTACGGGGATTTCAGCGAATATACCCGCCGCCTACCTTACGTGTCTTACAAAGATATTGACGGAAACTACGTGAACGACTTGAAATGGCATATTAACGATACCCGTTTAAATCCTTATTACGAGGCAAAACTAATGAAGAATTTCAGTCACAATAATTACAGTTCACTGACGGATAATCTGGGTGTGAACTGGTATATCATGGACGGATTCCAAATGAAAGCCCAATTCTCAATCACGAAAACAAACGAGTGGTCTTCCGTTTTCGTCGATCCGGAATCTGCCACGTTCAAGAATAGTTCCGAGGACTTAAGCGTACAAAAAGGGACATTGGACAAGAGCGATTCCGAAACAATAAACTGGAACTTCAAAGCATTCGCCAATTACGTGAAGACGTTAGGCAATCACAACATCAACTTCTCGGTCGGAATCGAATTAAACGAGAACAAATACAGCTACGAGAGCACCACTTTCCGCGGATTCCCTTCCGGAGAGCTAAGTTCCCCCATGTACGCTGAAAAATCGGATGCTCCCACATTCTCCGATAATCACACCCGTCTATCCAGCGTGTACGCCGCTTTAAATTATTCTTTTCAAGATATTTATCTACTAGATGCCTCCTACCGCATGGACGGTTCTTCCGAATTCGGGGTAGATAACAAAACAGCTTCATTCTACGCTATCGGTGCGGGAGTCAATTTCCATAAATACGATTTTATGCAGAAATTGGATAAAATCAGCCAGCTAAGATTAACTGGTACTTACGGACAAACCGGTAAAGTAAACTTCCCCGCTTACGCCGCAAAACACACGTATAAAATCTCTGACAAGTATTACGGCACGGGCAACGGACTGACGCTATTCTACATGGGTAATGATAAATTAACATGGGAAAAGACAAACGAATTAAACCTCCGTCTGGTTCTGGGATTATTTAACGACAACATCACATTGGAAGCCGATTGGTATAACAAATTGACTAAAGATTTGATCACGGACGTGACTATTCCGGTATCCACGGGATTCGAGTCTTACAAGGATAATCTTGGAGAAGTACGAAACCGGGGATATGAAATAATCCTGCGTGCCAACGTGTACAAAACGCAAAACTGGGATGTTATCCTGTACGGGAACATGGCACATAACAAGAACCGGATCATGAAAATCTCCGAGTCGTTAAAGGCATACAACACCCGTGTTGACGAGGAATTCGCCAAATTTGAAAATGATAAAAAGAACTTAACCTATGCCAAACCGCTTATAAAATACGAGGAAGGCAGTTCATTAACAGCTATTTGGGGTATGAAATCCTTGGGTATCAACCCCAGCGACGGAAAGGAGATATTTGTAAACCGGGACGGAACAATTTCTTACGATTATGTTTCCTCCCAACAACAGATTCTCGGAGACAAGGAACCGGATGCACAAGGTAGTTTCGGGGTAAACCTGCGTTACAGGAATTTCTCGTTGTTCGCTTCCTTTATGTATGAATTCGGCGCACAAGTATACAACACGACTCTCGTGGAAAAAGTGGAGTGCGTTGACCTGCGTTACCAGAATGCGGATAAACGCGTACTGACACAACGCTGGGAATCAGCCGGACAACGTACCACACTAAAAGACATCAAGGATAGAAGCGAAACTACACGCCCAACGTCCAGATTCGTACAAGACTACAACGCGATAGATTTCACCTCATTGAGTTTAAGTTATGATTTTAATCGTGAATTAATCCATCGTTTCGGTTTGAGTATGCTCCGCCTGCAATTCCAAATGGGTGATGTCGCTCACATCTCGAATGTGAAACAAGAAAGAGGACTATCCTACCCTTTCAGCCGTACATTTAATTTCTCTTTAAATGCAACTTTCTAAATCATGATGCTATGAACAAAATAAAATACTATATCATTCTGGCAACCATCACTTTGTTTACCTTGAACGGTTGTGGAAACTGGTTAGACGTTTCTCCTGAAAATCAGGTAACGGACGAGAAATTATTTGATGATTATTCAGGCTTTCGTAATGCATTGAACGGAATATATCAGGAACTTTCTCAACAAGGTCTATACGGGCGGGAACTATCGTGGGGATTGATAAGCGTACTCGCACAAGATTACAATGCCGACAGGTTGAATAAAGCTTACCCGGAAGTCGCAACTTACAACTACGATCTGGCAGATACCAAAAAAATGATTGACAATCTATGGATACAGATGTATAATGCCATCGCGAACTGTAACAAATTAATTGAAGAGATTCAAAAAAAGGACGGAACATTCTTCCCGTTGGGAAAAGCAGAAAAAGACTTAATCGAGGGAGAAGCCCTTGCCTTGCGCGCATTCATTCACTTCGATTTATTACGTTTATTCGCCCCGTCCCCAAAAGTGAACGCAACCGGTACGTATTTACCTTATTTCACGACTTACCCGTCAAAATATGAACCGAAACAAAAAACATCCGATTTCTTGCAACTCGTGATCGGTGATCTGTCGAAAGCCAAAGATCTGGTAGCCCACTTTGATTCTACCCATGTAACAGAAACCGGTTTGTATTCCGCAACATGGAGATACACCCCGCAAAGTATAAATTTAGGTCGTTTCTTCAATTCCCGCGGTATCCGACTAAATTACATAGCCATTCACGGTTTGCTCGCCCGGGTATACATGTATGCCGGAGATGAAACGAATGCCGAAAAAGAAGCTCGTTTCGTTCTGGAACATTTTGTAGCATCAGAAGGTGGTGAAGATGCGTTACGTTTTGCCTCAACAAGTGAATTAACTTCCGGTAAAGGATTGCATACCAAGTATAAATCGGAAATTATGTTTGCCTTGTATGATGACAAATTAACGGACTTATACGACGAATTTAAAACCACGAACAACACACGTTTCGCACTAAAAGCATGGACGGACTTCTTCACGGAAGACGGGGACGATTCGAGAAAGAATCTGGGTGAATATAATTATGAAACAGGATTGTACAACTTATTAAAGTGGCAATCTTTCGACACGGAAGTTCCCGATGTCACACCGAATTTTAACCTGATTCCGGTATTGCGTCTGTCTGAAATGTATTATATCATCAGCGAATGTCGCTATAATACCAGCGATGCGACGAACGCCCAAGTATACTTGCAAAAAGTCAGAGATGCGTACCAAGCTGACAACCGGACAGTTGACATGAATCGTTACCAGAAGGAATTAACGCTGGAAATGAAAAAGGAATATTTGACGGAAGGTCAACTGTTTTTCTTTTACAAACGCTTGAACATAGCCATCGAGAATGGCGGAGAAACCGTAAACGTGGGAAACAAATTTGTACTTCCCATCCCGGAAAAAGAAGATGTATTCTAAACGATAAAGGAGAACAACTATGAAAAAAATATTACTATTCGGTTTATTAGCAGGGTTATTGAACGCTTGCAGCAAAGAAAATATCCCTTTATATGACTCACAACATTACGTGCAATTCGTGAATGATTACACGGACTCAATGGAGATATCGTTCTTCTTCTACGGTTCGGCACAACAAATAGAAATACCGTTACCCGTAAAACTCGTGGGTATGCCCTTAACCGAGGCAAAAGAAATAGTATTAAAAGCAAACAGCCAATACTCGACGGCTTCATCCTCTCAATTCGCACTGCCTGACAAAGCTTTGTTTAAAGCCGGACAAACAATGGACACGCTTTACATCACGTTAAAACGGGAAGGCTTGAATCAAAAAGTTCGGCTGGTTGTCGATATCGCTGACGGTACGGAAATACTTAGCGGACAGAGCCTTTATTCCCGACAAATTATATGGTTCAGCACGGAGATATCCCGTCCGGGATGGTGGGACAGTGACGTGGAAGATGTTTTCTTGGGAAAATATTCCATACCTAAATTCCAAAAATTAATTGACGTCACGGGAACCGGTGACTGGGAAAACAAAAACTATGACGAGCGTAGAGCCCTTGCCTTGCAATTCAAACGGGAATTATTACGGTTACGTTATGCCGGAACGCCTTATCCGGACGAAGAATTGGGATTAGACGATATGTCCACGGATATCCCCGTGTTAGGTTATTAATCATCACATGAAAAGAAAGAATATTATGAGAAAATTAATGATATTATTTTTGGCATGGTTCATCTGCGGATTAAGCGCATGCGTGGACGACGACGGGAATTACAATTATTTGCCTCAAGATTTAGTGACAATAGAATTACCGGGAAGCTCAAACTCCGGCTCCTCCTGTATCGAGGGAACGGAATTTGTTCTCGAACCCAAAATTACTTGGAAGAATCCGGAAGATGAAGCCCACTTCACTTACACGTGGCTCGTTGACAAGGACACCATTTCACATGACAAGGTGTTGAAATATGTTTTCCCGGAGATCAAAGACTTTTACGTGTCATTATACCTGACAGACGAGAGGACAAATATTTCCTATAAAAACAGCGGAATGTTTATCCTCCGCGTGGAAACTCGTTATAAAACCGGATTCATGGTACTTTATAAAGAAAGTAGCGGAACGTCCCGTCTTGGATTCATAAAAGTACCCGGTAACGGTAAAACACCGGATGGATTTGAATACTGGAACGAAAAAGAATTGTACAAACAATTTCACGAGGGAGAAGACCTGGGAAGCAACCCGGTGAGATTAATTCAACATTTCTCTTCAAGTTACGGTGCGGATGATCAGGTTCTCGTTATTCAACGCAGTGGACAAGGTCCTTTAGAACTGGATGGAGTAACCCTAAAGAAAGTTATACTGACAGAACATGAATTTGTAAATGAAAAAGTTCCCGAGATATTCAAACCCGTGGATGTTTGCTACAACGAGAGAATAAACCTGTTGTTAAACAGCGACGGGAGCCTGTACAATCGCATGATTACCGTTTCGAATGCTTTTCAATCCAATGCTTATAGCAATATACCTATGAATATAGACGTGGATAACGGTGTTAGCGGTGGTAATATCACACTATTGGTACAACCGGCAAATTCCTCGATGACAAACACGATTTTAGCGTATGACGCCACACCGGAACACAAACGTTTCATTCTGGTTTCCATGGCTGGAAACAACCGTGCGGGAATGGCTGTCGTATCCTCAAGTACGGGGGAATGGCCGGAAAACTATGTACCACTGGACAATCTGGGTGATTACAATCTGGTATACGCCTGTCCTTGTAAAGACGACTTGATGACCAGTTGGAACGACTCCTATTTTTACTTCATCTTAAAAGATGCAAACGGGAAACACTGGATACAATCTTGCTACATGCCGTCTTCATCTATCGGGAAATTACAAATTAACCCCGTTAGTGACATATTGAAAGAATTACCTAAAGGAGATCAGATCACCACTAAAACAAAATTCTTATGCCACCGCTCCGGTGATTATCTGTTCTTCACAGGGGGCATAAATAACGATATACTCTATTGTTATCAAGTGAACACGAACAAAACAACCGTATTCTTCAACGCGGGAGCCACGATCACGGCTTTAAGTTTCAATGAAGGATACACGATGTTCGGTTATACCGGAATTGCTATCGGAACCGCAAACGGGAAAGTTCATTTTGTCGATGCTTCCAGAAATTCCATTATATCAGAGGGCAACCCGACTATATACAAGGAATTTGAAGGATATGGCGAAGTTGTCGATATTATCTACAAACACACGTCGGCCATGATGCAATACAATTAATTCACCTAAACATAAACACAACGAAGGGGTGACTATCATTTAGAAAGTCACCCCCATTTCTATTTATCTTGTAAATAGCACTAAACAAGATACCTGTTATCCGTTTCTCCCGCCTGAATGGGGTACACCAGCACAAAGCCGTTCATCTGGAAATACTTGCTCAAGTAATTCGGGATACGATTCATACTCGCGTGGTAAGAAATCCGCTCTCTCCGGCTCATGATCACCCACAACATATCATTCTCTTTCGTTTCACGGAAAATAATCAAGAAATCGTCCCAATCGTCGAAAACGGTAAATTCCGCTTCAATCGGACGCTTTTTATAGATATCCTTCAAATATCCCAAAGTCGTTTCCGTCCCGTAAAATATAGCCTTACCTCCCGTGTTCTGGATAATATTCCAGACCTTGTTTACCCACATGGAAAAACCGACCTCTTTCTCCGCCTGTTCCGGAACAACAATCAAATGCCGTTTCACCGTGGCAATAGGCTGCATCGGACGATACACCAAAGTATTCACGTTACTCTGCCCCAATATCCCCTCGGTCATATTACCCAAAAATGAAGAAGTCGCTCTTTTTCCTTGGTGCAATCCCAACACGAGATCCGTGATCCCTTGTTCCTTTATCACGCTGATAATAGCGTTTACCACGTTCAAATCGTAGCGTAACAAATCATTCAACCTGTTGTCCGTCGCGGATGCCGTCGTCACTGCCATATTCAGCACTTTCTTTGCCTGCTTGAAAGCAGCCTCATCCGACACTTTATTATTAATGACGTTCAAAGCAAATAACCCGTCCTTATTCTTTTTCGATTTAATCGCCGTACTCAAATTTACCAGTTCAGTCACATTTCTTTCGTATGACACGGGTATCAAAATACGCTCTTTATGTTCCTCCATCTCCCCGTTGTCCTCCGGTTCCTCTGCCATCGCTATATTGTGCGCCCCCTTTTGTGCGGCAAAAGAAGCCATCGTACAAGTAACCAAAATCATCAGAATCGTACCGTTCAACACGCTTTCGTTCAACAGCCGAATCGGCTCTCCCGCGGATGTTTCTCCCAAGATCACGTTATATCCCACCATAACGGCAGCCAAAGTTGCCGCTGCCTGCGCGTTACTCAACCCGAAAATCACCCGGCGTTGATCCAGTGACAAGCGAAAAGTCTTTTGTGTCAACCATGCAGCCGCGTATTTAGCAACCGTGGCAACCACAATCATAACGACTCCAACCTTTATTGTTTCTATATTCGTGAAGAAAGCCCGGTAATCAATCAACATCCCCACCCCCAACAGGAAAAAAGGAATAAAAATAGCATTCCCGACGAACTCCACCCGGTTCATCAAAGGAGAAGTCGAGGGTATCAACCGATTGAGAGCCATTCCGGCAAGGAACGCCCCGATAATGGATTCCAGTCCTGCCAGCTCCGCCAAATAAGCACCGAGGAATACCATAACCAACACAAATATATACTGTGAAATATTATCGTCACATCGTTTGAAAAACCAACGTCCGACCAAAGGAAACACGATCATCACGAAAGCGAAGAAAATAATAATTGCCGCCCCCAGCCGATACCAGAACCAATCATCCATATCCCCCACCGCCATCTCGACAATAACCGTCAACACCAACAACGACAAGGTATCCGTGATCATGGTTCCCCCCACGGTAATCCCCACGGACTTATCTTTCGTGATACCTAATTTGCTGATAATCGGGTAAGCGATCAACGTGTGCGACGCGAACATACTCGCCAGCAAAACGGATGTCAACATCGAAAAATTCAACACGTAAAGTCCCACCAATGTCCCCAATGCCATGGGAATTAAAAAGGTGTACATACCGAAAGTCAGACTCTTCCATTTGTTCTTCTTGAAATCGCCCAAATCAATCTCCAGTCCCGCCAAAAACATAATATATAGCAATCCTGCAGTCCCGGAAAGAATGATACTACTATCTCTCAATACCAGATTGAACCCGTTAGGACCAATCACGGCTCCCGCAATAATCAATCCCAACAAATGGGGAATCCTCAATTTATTCAGCAACAACGGGGCTGCCAATATAATAATCAGAATCAACAAAAACTTCAATACCGGATCGGTCAACGGTAAAGTAATATTAGCAAGTATTATTGGTATCATATACATTCTTTATAATCACATATTCCCGTATTCCAGCATCTGTGCCAAGAAATCCGTCGGATACGTTATTTCCACATCCGTGATGTTTCCTTCTTTTTCTACTAATTTATATTCAGGATTCACGAAACCGGCATACGGGGCAACATTCAACTTCCGGTAACGTTCCAAAACTTCTTGATGCAAAACGGGATCAATCCGCACACCATACCCCTCGATCAAATTCCGGGCTCCCTCGAAATCCCCTTCCGACTTCACCCGCTGAATCTCTGCCAGTAACTTACCGAATAGTTGACGTAACGCATCATAATCCCGAATGGTGAAATAAGTCTTACCGTCACGTACCACCCGTTCGATCACGTTTGACGCTTTCCCTTTTTCATACACCCAAGACGCTATCAATTGACGGTTGCGCATGTGCGACTCTTCCAGATTATTTCCTAACTTCACTCGTGTAAGTTGCACCATCAAACCATTGCGTATATAATTGCAATACTCGCTTTTAGCCACATCCAAAGACGGGATAACCCCCAGTTCGACCAACTTCGGGTCCATGACATAATAGAGCGCAAACAAATCAGCCCTCGTTTCTTCTATCGTGGAATAATAATTCTTCAAAGCCTCTTGTCCCACCCCGGGCAACATTTTGCCGGAACCATGTCCTAGACATTCATGCAAATCCGTGTGCACGTTTCCACCCAAATAACCGTATTTCCGCACCAACTCCTTCTCCTCTTCCGAATAGGCGAACTCGTCCAGCACGCCGGAAGTCAACGAGGTTTGATTGTACGCATACGTGATATTATCCAAAGTCACAGATTTACTCCCGTAGCGCTCCCGTATCCACTCGGCATTCGGGAGATTGATCCCGATAGGAGTTGCCGGATGACAATCCCCGCCCAACATGGCAGCCTGTACCACACGGGCAATAATCCCCACGACCTCGCTCTTTTTAAAACGTTCGTCTATCGGGGCATTCCGTTCGAACCACAAGGCATTATCCGCCAACTTACGAGTGCGTTTGCAAGCCTCTTCATCCATAATCTGTACCACAGACTCCCAACTTGCCTTGTACGCCAGAGGATCACCGTACACCTCGATAAAACCGTTTATAAAATCAACGGGGGCAGCACTTTCTTTCGCCCACTCGATCGAATATCTGTCAAAAAGTGCAAGGTCGCCCGTCCGGTAATATTGTACCAACAAATCTATAATTTCCTTCTGATGCTCGTTACAAGCGTATTCAGCCGCTTTCTCCAAGTTTTCCACAACACGGGTAAGTTCTTTACTATACTTTCCCCCGACATACCACACCTCTTCCCGTAACCGCCCCTGTTCGTCACGCACAAGAGTGGAATTTAATCCCCAAGAAATCAATTCATTCTGTTTCTTTTTCTCCCGATAAAATTCCTCTACCTCCTTTTGCGTCACTCCCTCGTAATAATTATTCGCGGAAGCCTGCACGAGATCTTTTCCATCGTCAAGCACCACCCGTTTAGCCATATAGCGCGGATCAAAAATCACTCTCTCCAATTCCCCGTACATTTCCTCTTCCCCAACCGCCAACAGAAGCGATTTAAAGTATTCCGGGGTAAACTCCGGGATAAATTTCTCCATCGAATAATGATGATGAATCCCGTTAGCAAAAAACACTTTCTTGGCATACACCAGAAAATGCTGAAATTCCTGTGCTTCCCGATCTCCTTTATAATCCCGCAGGATTTTTTCCAACACCTTCCGCAAGCGAAGATTATACCTGTTATTCTGGTCCCAGAGGATGTCCCTTCCCGCCAATGCCGCACGACTCAGGTAATAAACAAACAATTTCTCCTTCAGCGTCAAACTGTCGAACACGGGAACATCATAACGCAATATCTTTATATCATCAAATTGCTCCAAAAAATACTTCTTCTCATCCATTTCTACTCTGTTTTAGATTCTTCATGCCCGGCAACTTTAAACGAATCATATATTCGCCGGACAACACCCCGGGCAATATCGTCACCTTTTTTATTACTTGAAACCAACTGGTAAAGTTTCAGTCCGTCGGCATAAATCGTGATATTAAATTCATATTCCGTACCCCCTTTCACGAATGTTCCCTGCATGACAATACCAATCATGTTCCCCATCTGCGCGTACGCCTTATCATTCTTAAAATCAAACACTCCACGCTGCTTCTTTAATTCATTCAAAGCACCTTCGGCAGCTCCTTCCAAATCAGCTTTTCCGACTTCCGGGACATATTCCGAAAATATAAACGCCAAATCCATCCCGTAACCCGAATACGAATACACATCCATCTCTTTGATTAAGGCTTGTACTTCCTCTGGCAACCGGTTACGGAGCATTGCACCGGCTGATTTCATTGCTTTCGGAGTTGTCAGTGAAACCCCACCGGCATAACTTCCCGTGTACCATTGTTGTTCCAACACCGGAACATCCGAATCCCCGAATTGTGCCTTATATGTTTTGATAAACTCACCTATCAGCAAACCGATAAACAATACCATCAGCAAAGCCCCTATTGCCCCGGCTATAATCCCCTTCTTGTTTTTCTTTCCCGCGGGTTTTGACAAATCGCCTTTCTTCACCTGCTCTTCCGTCAAACATACCTCCCGTTGAAAATCCTCAAACGTTTTTTCCGGGTGACGGACTTTCCAATCTTTAAAGTTATCCTCCAGTTTCCGGTTACACAAGCCGCAAACCACCATGTATTCCGATTTCACCTCGTTAAGATGATTGCAATGTTTACATTTCAAATAGTACATAACTTACTGATTCTGATTAAACCGTTCTAATATCTGTTTTGATGCTTTAACGGAGCGTTTATACCAAGTGAACAACACCCGTTCCCGCTCCTCTTCCGACAGATGCCAGTCGATATCCGTCTGTCGCAACCGTTGCACGACACTATACATCAATAAAGCCGCGCATACACTTACATTATAACTTTCCGTGAAACCGTACATGGGCACTTTCACAAATTCATCCGCTCTCGCCAATACCTCGTCCGACAATCCGGTCAACTCCGTTCCCATGAAAAAAGCCATTTTCCCCGCTTGCAAATCCAACTGATCTATGTATGTATCCCGCTCGTGCGGAGTCGTTGCAATAATCCGATACCCTTGCGCACGCAGCGTTTCGATTGCCTCTATCGTGTTATTCTCTTTCTGCCTGTGCCGATGTATCGTCAACCAATCGGAAGCTCCCATAGAAATTTCCGAATTATCGTGAAAACTGTTCTCCCCCTCGATAATATGCACGTTCTGAATCCCGAAACAATCACAAGAACGCAAGACTGCACTGCAATTGTGTTCTTGGTATAAATCCTCCAGCACCATCGTGACATAACTCGTCCGCTCGTTCACCAATCTTGTAAATAAATCATTTTTATAGTCCGTCACGAACTCGCTCAAATACTCTACTTGTTCTCTAATCGAATGCATATAAACAGTTTATAAAGTTACAAAGTTCATAAAGTTTATAAGGTAAAAGTACAAAATTTCATGAATAATACGAACTTTATGAACCTTAAGAACTTCATAAACTTTACAAACACAAAAAAAGGGTGTCTTTCAACACCCTCTTTTTATCTTCAAAATGGTAATTATAGTTGGCCTTCCAATTCAGCACCAGGTCTAAATTTCACCACTTTCTTTGCCGGTATCTGGATAGTCTTTCCCGTTTGTGGGTTTCTTCCGCTTCTTGCACTTCTCTCAGAGATAGAGAAAGAACCGAAACCTACTAATGCTACTTTATCCCCACTTTTCAAAGATTCACCAACAGTAGCAACAAAAGCCTCTAATGCTTTTTTAGAATCTGCTTTAGTCAAACCAGCTTTTTCAGCAATTGCGTCAATTAATTGAGCCTTATTCATAATCAATAGTTTTAGGATTAGAACTAATAAATTTTCTTATATGTCGACAAATGTAGGTATTTTCTCGATTAAAGCAAATTTTTTACGAAAAAAACAAATCAAATTAATACTCGTACAGCCGCTAAGTCGCAAAATCACCCTTTTCTTTTAACAAATGACCTCGGCACACCCTTCCCCGTCCATCGCGGCGGAAACAATCCCTCCAGCATACCCCGCTCCCTCACCACACGGATACAATCCCTTTATTTGGGGATGCTCCATACCTTCCGCCTCCCGCGGAATCCTTAAAGGTGAAGACGTCCGACTCTCCACGCCTAACAGAACAGCCTCTTCCGTGATAAAACCTCTCGCCTTCTTCCCGAATTGCTCCAATCCCGTACAAAGTCGACGGTACACCACTTCCGGCAACCACTCCCCGAACAACGTGGCACGTACTCCCGGTTTATAAGATGTCCTAGGCAAATTCTCGCTCAAATGCCCCCGCAGAAAATGAGTCAATCGTTGTGCCGGAGCGTATAAATTTCGTCCGCCTTCTTCCCATGCCATTCGTTCCAAATCCTCTTGGAACTCCATTCCGGCAAACAAACCGTTATAATTCATCCCGACCAATTCCGCCTCCCCGATAGAGGTCACCATGGCGGAATTTGCCCATGCCGTGTTCCGTCCCGAAGCCGACATACCATTTACCACCTGTTGACCGGGTCCCGTGCAAGCGGGTACAACCACACCTCCCGGACACATGCAAAAGGAATAAACACCCCGACCGTCCACGTTTGTCACGAAACTATACTCCGCGGCAGGCAAGAAATCCCCTCTCCCTCGCGGATTATGATATTGAATCCGGTCAATCAAAGCCTGCGGGTGTTCCAGCCGTAATCCTACTGCAAACTCTTTCGGCTGCATCAACACGTCACGGGCATGCAGCATCCGATACACGTCACGGGCAGAATGTCCCGTCGCCAAAATCACATGCTCCGCCCGAATCTCTTGATTACCAACGACAACACCCCTCACCCGATTTTCCTCTATAATAATATCCGTCACCCGGCTGTTAAACCGTACTTCTCCCCCGTATTGCTCTATCGTTTTACGGATATTGACAATCACCTGCGGCAACTTGTCCGTACCGATGTGCGGGTGCGCGTCTATCAATATACTCTCGGAAGCCCCATGATATACCAGAATTTCCAGAATACGATTTACATTTCCCCGCTTTTTGGAACGTGTAAACAATTTCCCGTCCGAAAAAGTCCCGGCTCCGCCTTCGCCGAAACCGTAATTCGAATCCTCATCGGCAATCCCGGTTTTATACAGACTGTTCAAATCCAACTTCCGCTCTTCCACACGTTTACCTCTCTCCAGCACAATCGGTCGTTTCCCCCGCTCGATCAGCCTCAACGCCGCGAACAATCCCGCCGGACCTGCCCCCACGACTACCACCGTTTCCGCTTGTGATACATCTTTGTACAACGGAACAAATTCCCTCTCTTTCTGTTCTATCCGGTCTATATGCACTCCCACTTTCAACTGTATCACAACTTGACGTTGCCGTGCATCAATAGACTTACGAAGAATCTCTATATGTTTGATTCTCTCGCTATCCACGTGCAATCTTTTCGCTAACAAATCATCGACGATTTCTTTATCATGCGCCTCTTCCGGTGTTATTCTTAATTCTATCTCTTTATACATAGTCTTATGTGGCTTCGCCACGTTGCAGGTTACAAGTTACAGGTTACAAGTTATAAGTTACAAAATCCAAAAGTAAGAAAAATTTCAAGCCCTACCCATTTTTCACATTTCCAAATTTCCAAATTCATCAATTAACACCTACCTTCGCACAACAGATTTTTAAATAAATGTACTTATGAGCAAGATAGCATTAATCACAGGAGCAACTTCCGGTATCGGAAAAGCAACAGCCATTAAATTAGCTGAAATCGGGTATGACATCATCATCACCGGACGTCGGGGTGACCGTTTAACCGCTTTTGAAAACGAATTAAAAGCTAAAGGAACCCGTGTACTGGCACTTCAATTTGACGTCCGCAATCAACAAGAAGTTCACGATGCCATTTCCGGTCTGCCGGATACGTGGAAAAATATAGATGTACTCTTGAACAATGCCGGACTTGCCGTGGGTACTTCTCCTATTCAAGACGGTATTCTGGATGATTGGGAACGCATGATCGACACGAACGTGAAAGGCTTACTCTACATCACACGCGAAGTCGCTCCCTTGATGATTAAAAATAATAAAGGACACATCGTAAATATAGCCTCTGTCGCCGGTAAAGAAGTATATCCCGGCGGAAATGTTTATTGCGCCACCAAACACGCAGTGGACGCCCTTTCCAAAGCCATGCGGATTGACATGCTGAAACACAACATCAAAGTAACCAACATCGCCCCCGGCATGGTAGAAACCGAATTCTCCGTTGTTCGTTACAAGGGTGACCAACAAGCTGCCGATAATGTTTACAAAGGGATCATCCCGCTCACGGGAGAAGACATCGCCGACACCATCGTCTTTGCCGTCACCCGTCCCGCGCATATTTGCCTGAACGACATCCAAATCATGCCTACCGCCCAAGCAAGTTCCAGAGATGTGAATAGACAATAATGGAGTCGAAAGTTCATAAGGTTTAAAAAGTTCATAAGGTTCATTGACCCTGCGGGCGCTTTGTTGATGACAGCAAAACTGTCAATGAATGCTGTCCAAAGGACACCCGTAACTTTATGAACCTTATAAACTTTATGAACTTTACAAACCTTACTTTTCTCCATCCACCACCACAAAACTCTGTCGTAGCGTATTCCCCTTGGCATCCACTAAATGCAGAACATGCCGTCCCGGCGCAACATTCACCTCTAATTGGTGATGATAACGAGTTGTTCCCAAAAATTGATTGTCAATATGCCAATAAACCACTGTCGACGGCTCCCGGTGAGCCATTTCAAATACAACCCCTCTCACGATACCCCCTAAATCTTTAGGAATAAACACTCTTAATCCCCGTTGAGGATAAATCATTTCCATCACGTCATCCTGTCCCCGTTGGCAATCCGCACGATAAGGCGGCAATTTCTTGTAATCCGCATGCGTGCGGGCATAATACCACTCCTGCACGGGCGATAACACGAACCAAGGCTCTATCTTCATCCGATTAACGGACTCGCATTCCGAATCGACGCGATACTTCCCCGCCAAATCCAAATTTACCAAACGATGATAAGGACAAACGGCAGTCTTCTCTCCCGCACGGGCTATCCACACGGTATCCGTTTCCGGGCAGATATCGGAAGCCCGATAGCCACTCTTCCGGCACACGGTCATTTCCACCATTTCTTCCCTCGGCATATAAAAACGTTCATCCGTTCGCAACAGGGATGCCACTTCAAACAATATCGGTGCGGCAGCTCTCACCCCGATCAGTCCGGGACGCCCTTCGCCGTCCGCGTTACCAACCCACACCCCAACCACGTACTCCGGGTTCACCCCGACCGCCCAAGCATCCCGAAAACCGAAACTCGTTCCCGTCTTCCAAGACAAATTCATTGAAGATGCAAAATTCTTCCATCCCGACTCTAAATCCGGTCGTTCCACGTCCTGCAACGCCTTGAGAGTAAGCCAAACTGCCGAAGCCGTTACCACATTTTGCCTAATAACCGTACTATCTGTCACCTCATCCCCCCATACCCGCAGACGCCTAAATTCGTGGTCAAAACCAGCCCCGTCACATTCCGAATAATGCCTCAGAATAGAAGCCATCCCCCCGTACATATTACACAAATCCCACAACTTACATTCCGCCCCGCCCAAAATAAGGCTCAACCCGTAATTCTCGGCCTTACGATCCAAGGTGGTTATTCCCATCTTTTTCAAATCATCATAAAAATGCTCCACCCCGTACTCCCGCAGCAAACGAACGAACGGAATATTCAAAGACATGGACAATGCTTTCCCCGCGGGTACAATCCCTTGAAAATCTTTATTAAAATTAGAGGGGGTATAACTCCCGAAACGGGAAGGCACATCCGACACGATTGTCCCCGGCAGGATGTAACCGGATTGCTGCATCAAAGCATACAACGCCGGTTTCAAAATACTACCGGAACTTCGGTTAGAAGTAATAATATCCACTTGATTGCCCCCGTTTTCCCTCACTTTCGGACTATTCCCCACGTATGCCCGCACTTCCCCGGTCGGGATATGTGCCACCAACACGGCAGCGTTATAAATATGATTATGCCTCAATACCTCTATATGCCTCGCCACGATCTCGTTCACCCTAGCCTGCAATCGCGAGTCTATAAAAGTAGAACTGATCTGTCCTCTCCTTTGCCCGTAAGCCTTCGCCAACAAATGCGGGGTTATACACTCCGGGCTGTACACCTGTTCGGGCAAAGGTTCCGCTATGGCAACCGTCAGATCATCTTCACCGAAATACCCCGTTTCGTGAAGCTCCCGCAATAACTTATCCCTTTTCGCCTTCAGTTCCGGCATATTCTTCCCCGGATACATTAACGCGGGAGCATTCGGCAATACCGCCAAAAGAGCCGCTTCCGCCCAACTCAATTCATCCGGTTGACGATTGAAATACTTGAGTGCCGCCGTCTGTATCCCCACGATATTCCCCCCGAAAGGAGCATGATCGGCGTACATATTCAAAATCTCCCATTTATTGTAACTTTGTTCCAACCGAAGCGCAAGGAACATTTCCAGAATCTTCTCCGGAATCGTTCTAGGCGGGTTCTCTCTGGAAAGGCGTACCACCTGCATCGTCAAAGTACTCCCCCCGCTTACCACCGAACCGCTTCGCACGTTCAGCCATAAGGCACGTGCCACAGCCAAAGGGTCAACCCCCTCGTGCGTGAAAAATCGTTTATCCTCAAAACAAAGTAAGGCTGCCACGTACTTTCCCGACAGACGCCCCCGACCGGATACCCGAAACTGCCCGTCCCCGGCAACAGTCATTCCCATGATCTCACCCTCACGGTCAAGAATCACGGTTGAATAAGGAACCCGAAATAAAGGGGCGGGCAAGAAATACCACCATCCCAAGACAAAAGCGAGTAACACGCACCCCCCTATGCACCTTCGGAGCATCGGTCTTCGCATCTTATCCCGCCCGATATGCATACGCGATTATATTACAAGGTATACTCTCCGATATGGAAGCCTCGCAAAAACTCTTCCGTTCCCATCCGCTTCTTACCGGATAACTGCAATTCTTTCACCCGGATAATTCCCCCGTTCACGAGGATATCCAAACTCTTTTTCCCGTCAGACACCAATACAACTTCCTTACCATGCTTTTCCGGAATCCGTTCGGCTACAAATATCTTCAACGAGATACATTCTCCCGTAGTCTTGTGCTTCAATTCCGTCCACGCGGTCGGGAACGGCGACAACCCGCGGATATGGTTATATATCGTATCCAGCTCCCGCTGCCAATCTATCTTCATATCCTCCTTGAAAATCTTGGGAGCATGTTTCGGCTCACGTCCCGACAACAACCCAATCTGATCCTGCAAAGGATACTCCCCCTCTGCCATAGCCTCCACGGTCTTTACCAACAAATCCGCCCCGACAGTCATCAATTGATCATGCAACTCTCCGGCAGTCATGGTATCGCTGATATCCACCCGCTGTTGAAAAATCAGATTTCCCGTATCTATCTCGTGTTTTAAAAGAAAAGTAGTCACTCCGCTATATTTCTCCCCGTTTATCACCGCCCAATTGATCGGTGCGGCCCCACGGTAATCGGGTAACAAAGAAGCATGTAAATTAACCGTACCCAAGGGCGGCATATTCCAAACCACTTCCGGCAACATCTTGAACGCCACCACCAACTGCAAATCCGCCTCAAATGCTTTTAACTCCGCCAGAAATCGCTCGTCACGGAAACGTTCCGGTTGCAACACGGGCAATCCCCGCTCCACGGCAAATTTCTTCACTGCGGACTCCTGCAACTTTTGCCCTCTCCCCGCAGGCTTATCCGGATTCGTCACGACAGCCACGATATTTTGTCCTGCCTCCAATAACTTCTGCAAAGGATACACCGCGAAATCCGGCGTTCCCATGTACACGATTCTCAATTTACGCATCCTTTTTCTTCTTTTTAAAGAATCCGACAATCTTCTTGATAAAATTCATGTAAGACTCACTGCTCATTATAGCCGAATCGGTCATCGCCGTGTAGGTCAATATAGCCCCCAACGGCAAAAGAATCACGGAAGAAATCCACATTCCCTGCCACGGCTCCAATGCTCCCTCGCGTGCCGCACGCTCTCCCATCATCCATATAATGTAATACATGATAAACAAGAATATCGACACAACCACGGGTGCCCCCAGACCTCCTTTTCGGATAATACCTCCCAAAGGCGCACCGATAAAGAAGAAAATAAAACAAGCGAACGAAAGCGTGAACTTCCGGTGCCACTCGATATTGTACCTGCGGATACTCGCCTCGTCCCTAGAATTTACCTGCAAATCCCATCTATGCTTTTCCTGCGCACTCTTGGCAAACTTCAAAGCTGCATCCACGGCACTCTTCTGCTCCTGTATGTCAAAATTCTGATACAAACTATCCAAATCCCTCGCTTCCCCTCTCGTTTCCTCCACGAACACACTATCCCGTTGTGGATTCCGTTCTTTCTTTATCAGATAATTATCACTCAACATACCTTTGATTGTTCCTTTTTTCTGTCCGCTCAATCGTTTCTGCAAAGAATCAACGGCATTCTCCAACTGAACGATATTCAACATCCCGTAACTATCCTTGAACAGATCATCATCCGAACGTTGCAATTGATTATCAGCCAACGGGATCACGAAAAACTGTTTATCGAATTTCACCCTCCGGAAAGGATATGTATCCTTATTCCCCGACTTTCCGCCCTCGTCCGTGTAAGTAAAACCGTTATACAACTGCACTTCCATAAACAGTCCGGACTTATCGGCTTCCATTATCCCGGAATCGGCTATCGTCGTTTCAAAGTTTCCCCTTCTGGTGTTTTTCGGGTGACTGTAAATCAGCATGTCATACATCATCCCCGTCTTCTTGTCTATCTTATCCACCTTAATACTATACCCCTCGATATCATTAATAAACACCCCTTCTTTCAACGACAATTCCGGTTTCTGTTTCTTGATATCATAAAGCAAGGTACTGGCTTTCAGATTCGCGTAAGGAAGCACGTTATTGGAAAAGAAGAAAGCCGCAATCGTGAACAGGATAATTAAAAAAATCAACGGTTGCATGATCCGGTATAAAGAAATACCCGCCGCCTTCAATGCCGTCAACTCGTAATTCTCTCCCAGACTCCCGAAAGTCATGATAGAGGCCAAAAGCACCGCCAGAGGCAATCCCATCGGAACCAAGGTCAAAGCCACGTAAGACAACAAATGTATAATCACGTCACCATCCAATCCTTTCCCCACGAGATCGTCAATGTATCGCCACAAAAATTGCATAATCAAGACGAACATACTAATAAAAAACGTCGCCACGAAAGGACCTACAAAGCTTTTCAGCATATACAGGTGTAGTTTCTTCATCTTTAGCACCTTATATTATTTTTTCTATTTTTCTATCTAACTCTTCACGAATGAATTTACAAAGATAGGAAAAAGTTTATAAGGTTTATAAAGTTCGTAAAGTTTATAAGGTCAATAATTCAATTGACAGCTTTACTGTCATAAACAAAGCGCCCGCAGGGTCTATGAACTTTATAAACCTTATAAACTTTCAACCCGACGTGCTTCGCACGTCATCCCCCCACCGTCCGATGAAGCATCTCGACTTGTTTATTCCACAACTCGATTTCGTCCGCTTCCTCGTCATCATCCACAAAGTCCGTGATAATCAGAGCGACCTCTTCCGTTAAAGGTTCCACGTGCAGAGAAAATTCGAAAAACTCCTCTTCATCGTCCGCGTCCAGCCACTTGAAACGCACGAATGAATTTTTCTTCATATCCACAAGCTCGGCTTGCTCATCAACACCATCCCACACGAATGTGAAGATATTTCCGGCATGTTTCACATCATCGGAAAACCACTCCGCTAACCCCGGCGCGGTACTTAGACGAGAGAACAATATACTTACCGATGATGAGAAAATGTACTCTAAATCGATTCTTTTCCTCATACTTCATTCTATTTGTTCGACAATATATGAAAGTTTTACGGAATATGCAAAAAAATGCTACGTTCCGACCCGTCTTTTTTATCAAGAATCATAGATTGTCCCTACAACTCTGCATGTTACAACTATTTTATTTTCACACCAGAGAATCCCCGGCAAATCCCTTTTGAATAGCTTCCGAAAATTGTTTTTTCCATGCTTCGTTCCTACTCTCGTGGACACGCGAAAAACGAATAATAATATCCCCGACAGACATCGAGTGCAGGTCAAAAGCCGGGTAATAAAAATAATCTTCCTCTTCTTTCGCTTCCACCAACAAATGCAAATCCACCAATTCTTGAAGCACCAGACGCAACTTTCCCGTGTTAATTTTCAATTCCTTGTTAATCATCCCCAGACTGGGACCGCCGTCACCGTTAATATACACCCGTGCCACGTACTTCATGATTTTCAAAGCACATTCCAGCGTTTCCATCCACGCCTCGTCCCCCAGCAACTCATTCCTATACATGAAATGACGATTGCGAAAAATATAACACAACTCCGTCCCCCACAACACGACACTCCAACTTAACTGCAACCACACCAACAACAACGGCAACGCCGCCAAACTACCATAAATCGCGTTATAAGAACTCACCCCTATCTGGAAACGGATATAAAACCATTGTATCACTTGATACACTGTCCCCGCGATCATCGCCGCCACAAAAGCATGCTTGAACTTGACCGGGGTAGCCGGCATAAACATATACAGGAAAATAAACAACATCCACACCAACAGATAAGGCAACAACTTGATAAACATCGTCAACACGGAACTGATCAAAGGAAAATTATCCTGCCAATAAGAAGAGGTCAGAAAAACATTCACACTACTGATCAAGATCATCAGAATAGGGGCAATAAAAATAATCGAGAAATAATCCGTGAACATCCGCCTTAAATTGCGTCCCTTGCGTACTCCCCAGATCCGGTTCATTGTCAACTCCGTACTATTCAGCACCCGAATAACCGCCCAAAGCAAAATGACAATTCCCACACCAGTCACCACTCCGCCTTTCGCGTTCTGTATAGCCCCGTTCACGTATCCCAACAACTGTTGCGCGAACTCCTGATTATCCCCCAGACGTTTCAAAAACTCATCTTCAAGCGATTTATTCGCCCCGAAACCGGTTGCAATAGCGAACGCCAACGCCATCAAAGGTATAAATGCCAACACGGAATAAAACGTGAGAGCCGAAGCCGAAATCGTACACGCATCCTTTACAAAACGATTGAGCGAAACGACAAGGATAGACAAGGATTTTTGTAAAAACTCCGTAATAATAAAACGGTTCCCGTAATCCCGGCGCAATACCATATAATGATAATCCAAATCCAATAAACAATCCGTACGGCGGGCAAACTCTTGCCGATACCGCCGGAATAAGTCCATAACCTTATGTTCCTTGAATACATTCATAATCTCACGTTCAAACCCCAAAGATACAAAAAAGGCTTGTTCAACACAAGCCTTTTAGTTTATAAGGTTCTAACCCCTACCGTCCGATCAACTCCCGGACTTGTTTCTTTACCATTTCCGGGTCGGGATTCACGGGGAATACCAAATGAGGCTTCTGTTGCACGGGCTTGAATTCCTTCTTGTAACGCCCGACACCACCACCCGTGATATTCAGCATAATCACGGCATCTTCTTCTACCCGCTGTTCCTTTACCGCCTGCATCAAAGTAGCCGTAGCTACCCCGGCGGCAGGTTCTATATCAATACCTTCCAGTTTCTCGAACAACTCCTGCGCCTTCATGGCTTCCTCGTTCGTTGCCAACATCACGTCACCCCCCGTCGCTTTCAACGCATCGTAAAGTCCTCCGGTCAAAGAATAAGGCGGTTTACGGTTTGACAACACCTTGGCACACATCTCCTTCACTTCCTCGCGCGCCGTATTCTCGTCCAGATCCACCAATGCTCTGGAATTTGCTTTCCACGAATCATATATCAACGTGAAAGGAATATTCTGCGAAACAATCAATTTCATCAAATTCGAGCCATAGCGTCCGTCCGCGATAAAACGCTTGTTAGCTTCCCACGCGGCAATAGCACCCGTTCCGCTTCCCACGGCTTGGAAATAATAATCCGGGATACGACCAATCTCCTGCACAGCCGACAACACCGTCGTTCCCATCCCGTCACGACGGGCCACGTTCTTGGCTCCTCCCTCCGGGAAAAAATACTCCATCTCACAAATAATATTGGAAAGATGTATCGCGTCAAAATAATCACACCCGGCTCCCGCACAAACCAACTTCACACAATCATTCCAAGGCTCATCAGCCCAGATTGCATTTAAATTATCTTCCGGTATACACAATAACAACGGAATCCCATTCTCAGAGCATACCCTACCGAAAGCCCTCGCCGTGTTTCCGGCAGAAGCAACCACCATGATCTTATCGCTGTTCCTGTTAATACGGGCACACACGGCATACGCCTCGCATTCCTTAAACGAACCCGTCTTCATCAAAGCACCCCGCTCCGGCCAATAACCG
Source organism: Butyricimonas hominis (assembly GCF_014287455.1). Lineage (NCBI taxonomy): Bacteria > Pseudomonadati > Bacteroidota > Bacteroidia > Bacteroidales > Odoribacteraceae > Butyricimonas > Butyricimonas hominis. The sequence goes on along the minus strand of NZ_JACOOH010000002.1, from coordinate 120,683 downwards.
TTGAACGTGATGTACAAATTCGACAATCCCAAATATTCCGCCAGCCCCTCGCTCTTGTAAGTCACGGGCGCACCCGAACCTTCCAGCGTCCGGCAAATCGGTAACCAATTAGCATACTTGTATATACCGGGCAAATCATTTCTCACTTCAAATTGACGATTCGCGTAATTAGCGAAAATCAAAGCCGCACCATCTTTATGGGGGCAGTCCAACTCCCATTGCCCGTCCTCGAAAGATGTTCCACAGCACGATGATTCTAAATGATAACGTGTCATATCTTCACTCCTTGAATTGTACATTTCTTCAGTACAAAAGTAAAGCATTCCGAACACCCGCGATAGGGTATAAATACCACTTTTTATTTTAGATTTAAGATTTTAAATTCTCCACGTATTCCGGCACCGTCAACCGGAATATATCCCGCTCCGTCACGCGACTGCCGAAAAAATTCTTGTACCGTTCGGCTTCCGCCTCCACGCTGGAACTATGGGGATAAAGCACCACTTGAATTTCAGCATCCGGGCGAATCATCCGGGCTAACAACTGCCGGATCTCGAAATCGGCAGAAGGCAACGAGTAGCCGATAAACACGATACGCTTCGCCTCCGACAGTTCTATCGCCGCGTTCTGCCATACCAGCTTGATTTGTATATTACTCAAATTCTTCAAATAGGTCGGCAACAAAAGATTACTCTGCAATTTAATCGAACTGATATCCGGCATCCCGTAATTCTTCCGGCAATGCCGGCAATACGCCGCCTTCATAATAGCAATCTCCTCCCCGAAACGCACGTACATACGCTGGCACAAAGGACATTGGAACCAATTCATAGAACCATGCAACTTCAATAACTTGATATTATACCCGCCGTATCCCACGGCAAGCAATCCCGGTTTAATCGTGTCGTCGTTCGCGTCCCACGAACTCACGTAACAACAGTAATCCACCACGCTCAACTTCTCCGGGCGCGTATTCTCGATCGCCCGCTTCAAAGCATGATCGAACAACACGTCCCAATTCGTGGTAATCACCGACACTCGGTCTTCCCCGTCCTCCATGCGACGTCGGGCAATCCCGTTGATATACTCCGCAAACTCGTCGACATAATCACTGCACGCTTCGTTTTTCTTGAAACTATAATTTACCGCGGCACCCATCAGCGCGTTAAACTCCTCCCGCAACTCCACAAGCGCCCGGGAACTGTAACGCCCGATAGAAAGTCCGTCCCAGATACAGCGGTCGATAGGCGTGAACACGTCCTCCAGTTGCACCTTACAATAATGATCCTTGTAAATATGTAACTCCTCCTTCAAAAAACCGATAAAACTATCTCTCGCCCGAATCAACCGTTCATCATCCCGCGTAAAATTCTCGTCGAGAATAGTATCAATGATCTCACTCTGAACCAGACCACCTGCCTCTTTCGAAAACCCCGAACCCAAAAAATAAACCGTTTTATTCATATGATCGCATTCTAGTTAGCCTACACAAAAATAACATTTATTCCGTGTATCTTTATGACATTCCGGTTAAATTCACAACTCAAAACTCTATTCCCACCTTCAAGGATATCCCGTCATGATAAAGCCTCTCTTTAAATTCAGCCGTGACATACCAACAACTCCCTCACGTTCTTGTGCGGAGAATAAGGCACGGGCTTCGCGTACCCTATCCTGAGAATCAGCGTCGGATACTCCCTGTTTATCGGAAGCAAATCCCGCATTTCCGCAGCTAAAGCATACACTTCACACGGCTGGTTCAGATACGCGCAAGCGACACCCGCTTCCGTCGTTTTCAGCAAAAAACGCTGTAACGTTCGTCCCAAACCTATCCACTCCATGAACGTGTTGCTCCGGGTAGTAAACAGAATCAAATGAGAAGACGATTTTATTTTCTCCCTGTCTGCCTTATTCTGCACCGCCGCCTTCAAAAAACAACGGACTATCGGCTTCGCCATCATCTTTGGCAGAGGCGGATTACCGAAGACCTTGTAACTCAACCCGTCGTTAGTCCCGTTAATCTGTTTCGCGTTAAAACGCATCCAAGAAAGCAACTCTCTTTTAAACGCCTTGTCATTCATCTGTACCTCATTACCTTTAATAATATACCCTGTCAAGCTATCGGCAAATACAGAACCGACAGGCGCCGAATACAACCGGATATTATCCTCCACGGGAAGCGATTCAAACAATCCAAGCACCTCTCCCGACAACTTTCTGCCATCATAAATACTCCGATTCGTTTGCCGTTTCTCTATCTGATAGAATAAATGCTCCTTGGCGACATCTTCATCCTTCACGCACCGGATTTCTATTCCTTCCGGGTTACATCCGACGACACGAGCCTTGTAACCGAAATGACGGGCAGAGATTAGCAGATTTTCCAACGCGCATCCCAAGCTGATAAACAATTCCCTGTTATCAGCATCGACCACAGGCAGGGCAACTTCAAACTTCGGCAAAATAACCATTCCGTCACCCGTGAGCGCGAACCTCCAAGGCTGTGTATTATGTCCCGACGGAGCCTTGGAAGCATATTCAATCATGCTCAGAAAATCAGCGTTCATCACCACCATTTTTAAAATACTTATCCACGAGCGCATCTATTCCTTGACCGATTTGCTCCCAACCGGAATCCTGATTAATGGCAATCCCGTTAAACACCGGGCAGAACTCCTCCAACATCACCAAGTAAGTAATGGAAGCCGTCAGCATCGACGCCATCACCTCTATTTCCTTACGCGGGTAATCGGTCAGTTCACACACCTTCTCTATCAAGTTCACCCCGATCTTTTCCCGCTGTTCCCTCAACTTCACGATCATATCATTACCCGAAGAGAGTTCCCAACGGTAAAGCCTCTTCAACGTGGGATTACTCCGCAATTGTTCGATTTGTCCCCGGAACATTTTTTTCAAGAATCCCGGCAATTGCTCCCGGTCAAGAACCTCGACAGGAAAATTTATCCAAAAATCATGCTGCCGTATATAGGCAGCCATAAGTCCGTCCACCGAACCGAAATAACGATATATCAATATCTTGGAAACACCGGATTGAGCGGCAACGGCATTAACGCCTATCTTCTCGAACCCGTTCTCGATAACCATCTTTTCAATCGTGTCAAGCAAACGTCGTTCCGTCACCTCCCGATCCCTCTCTCCAAAACTATTTTTTTCTTTCATACATCAATATGTTACCATTCGGAAACAAAAGTATGTTACTTATCGGAAACATACAAGCATATCGACAAATATTTTATTCGATCCCCCTAGATTCCCAAGGTAATCCCACCATACTCCTACCTCTACGGGGTTACAAGCTCCTTCTAAAACCCTTACAGCACTATTAACAAAAGGCGAAATAACGGAGTTCAATCCGGTTTGGAAGTAAGTTGAGGTAGTATTACCATAGGATTACCTTGGAATCACGCTAGGATATACCATTATAGATAGTCACCTAACTCGATCACCTGAACCTAAAAACATCTATTCGTTTGAAAATTCGGATATTGGAATATCCTTCAAGAAATCGCTCACTGAAATTTCAAAATAATCACAAATCGCTTTTAAGGTAGACACAGTAATATTAAATTTTGCAAGTTCTATCCGCCCGATATTAATATCTGTCGCGATTAAAAAGTCTGCCTGAGAGATACCATGCATCTCCCTCAGTTTCTTAACCCTTCGGGCTATCTCCTTCAACAATATATCATCCCTACGCTGTTTCATGCCCTAAAGAAAAGAACGTTTAAATAAAATTTCCCTTACGAATATGTCTTCGTTTACGAAATAAAATATATCTTTGTAGCGCAGTTTTCGTTAAATACCACACATCGAAAATAAATTTTCTTCTAAAAGCATTTAATGGGACTGTTTAAAACCGTGATTTAAAGGGAAAGCCGCAGTGATGTACTTTTCAACCAACCTTTATCTCGCAATAACGGGAACCTTGGGGGTGTTTCTTCTGACAAGTTGGCACCCTCATTTTTTTTATATACAATATCAAAGAATCCCCTTCCCGACCCTTAGTCCCCCCTTTCTCCCGACTAAGAACACAGCAACATCGTAGCAAGATGCCTACTGGTACATACTTTTACGACCATGCTGTGACTCTACTGTAATCATGAAGCCAATAAGGTGGAGAGAAGAGATAGACAAACAATAAAGAAAGGATTGGATTATCGATAAGCATCCTAAAAGAAGGGCAATACACACTTTTTGATACACTATCAAAAAAACACAGATTTTCCAGTTGTTCCCCAAAGTATTCTCGTGTTACCATTGTGATACCAAATATAAAAAAAGGCTCTCTAAACGATTGTTTTAGAAAGCCTTCCGTGATCCAACTGGGACTCGAACCCAGGACCCCAACATTAAAAGTGTTGTGCTCTACCAGCTGAGCTATTGAATCCTTCAATTGTATTTCTCAATTGCGGATGCAAAGGTATACCTTTTTAGTTTTCTCACAAATTTATTTTCCATTATTTTCTCAGTTTTTTATCTAAACAGAGGTAAAGGATTCATTTTAATTTATTTAGAGCGGAAATAATTTTATTTTATAATTTATCCTTGGAAGTCTCGTTAATTTTCACGAAATTTAAAAACTCATAACTTAAAACTATACCTATATGAACGGCGTAAGAAAAATCATGTATTTATTCGCGTTATTATCAGTATTTATCGCTTGTCAAGACGATGATGATAATGACAAACTCACGAAAGAAGAAGAACTAACTCTACGGGCTAATCAATTCATTCACGACAACATGTCGATGTTTTACCTTTGGAACAAAGAAATGCCTGCCATTGATCCTCAAAAAGAAAAAGATCCGATTGAATATTTCGAGAAATTACTGTCATCGAAAGACTCTGCCTCCATTATCACGGACGACGCACAAGGACTCATGGAATCCCTTACCAACACGGGGGAAACATTCGGTTATGACTTAGCTTACTATGGTGTTGGCAAAGACAATTATGTAGCCATTGTCAAATACGTGTATCCCAATTCACCTGCCGACGGAAAATTAAAAAGAGGCGATATCATACTCAAAATCAATTACACGTATATCACCAAAGATAATATTGACAAACTAACTCAAAACGGAACAATTCAACTCACCAAGGGTAAAATCATAAACGGCAATGAACTAACTGATGAAGGTACCCCACCCGTTACGCTAACTTCAAAAAAAATGGAAACAGATCCTGTACTCATTCGCAAGGTTATCGAAAAAGGAAACCACAAGATCGGCTACCTCATGTACACGGACTTCGCCTCTTCTTTTAACAATAGTCTGGAAGACGCTTTTAATTACTTCAAAACAGAAGGAATCACGGATCTCGTTCTTGACCTCCGGTATAACCACGGGGGTGACGATGCAGCATCTGCCCTGATGTGCAGTGCTATCGCTCCGCCGGATAAAGCGATTGAAGGAGAGCTTTTATCATATGAAAAATGGAACTCCGAATGTCAAAAAGCCTTTGAAAGTGATTCCCGATTCGATACACAACTCCACCGTTATTTCAAAAAAGTAGATTGTAATTTGAATTTACCCAACAAACGGGTTTATATACTTACTACCAGAGAAACCATCTCGGCATCCGAATACACGGCGATCTGCCTGAAACCCTTTATGGAAGTCATCCGAATCGGACAAAAAACATATGGCAAGTTTACCACAATGGCATTAATGCAACCCACGAAAGAAGACACTAACGGCAAAATTGTGGCAGATGAAGAACTCTCGAATTGGCTAATGGCACCAATCGTTTCAAGATACACGAATGTCGACGGGTATCCCTCGGACGCAGTGAAAGGATTAGAACCCCACCATGAAGTAGAAGACCAACTCTTACCCCCGGCCTCTACACTAGGTGCGGAAAATGAACCCTTGTTGGCAAAAGCGATAGCCATAATCACGGGAGAAAACAAGTTAAGCCCGAGAAGTGCCTTGCAATCGACACCGGATTTCAAACAAATACACAGAACGTTTAATGACATCAGAAGCAATCGTATCATTATAACGAACACGAAATAACACTTTTCGAACGTGGTGAAAGATCTCCGGGAAACCATTACCGACAAGAGATCTCTCACCTCGCTCGAGAGAATAGCAACCCTCACGAACTATGCCCTTAAGGAAATCGGAAAAAAGAGGAATTATATTCTTGGGTATCATGATACTTGCCCTTTTCGTCCTGCCCCAAGCAAGCCGGAAACCGGAGTGCGGGTTATTCCTGCTCGCGAGTCCGGAAACACCCGACACGACAACAGCCTCCATCCCGTCCGTCAAAAAACATCTCCCCTCCCCGATTGAATTAAACACGGCGGACAGTTCCATGCTGGTAAAAATAAAGGGAATCGGTCCCTACTATGCCGCAAAAATCATTCGCTACCGGGAGCAACTCGGGGGCTTCCGTTCCGTCACACAACTCAAAGAAATCAAATTCCAATACCTCGATATAGATACCCTCCTCTCCCACTTTACGGCAAACCCAGACCTGATCAAGCAAAGAAACCTTGACACAATGGACTTCAAAACCGTACTGAAACATCCCTACCTCGCCTACGAAGACGTGCAACTCATTTTCAATGCCAAACGGAAATTCGGTAAAATCAACTTCTCGATTTTAAACTCGGAAAAAATTTTACCGTTATATAAACTGCAAAAAATAAAACCTTACTTCAAATAATTTGTATAACTTTGTAACAATGGCTTGAATTTGCCTTTGCAATAACACACACGTAATATATATAAGACATGAAAAAAGTATTTATCACATTAGCAATTATCATCGTGCTGATTATTGTCGCTCTTATGGTTATCCCCGTCTTTTTCAAAAGCGACATACTTCGATTGATCGAGGAAAAATCCTCTAAATATATTCAAGCGGAACTGGCCATCGGCGACGTTGGCTTGAGTATGTTCAAGAATTTCCCGAATCTTAGCGTTACTTTAGACGACGTGATGATTTCCAAGGAAGAAAATAACACCCGCGATACGTTGATCAACATCCCGTATTTCGAGGCATCGGTGAATTTAAAGTCCCTTATTTCAGGGAATGAAATTATTATTAATAACGTTTTGCTCAAAGACTGCTTCTTCAGTCCAAAAGTTAATGCCGAAGGAAAAGCTAATTGGGATATCATGGTACCTTCCGACACAACAGACGTGGAAACGCGAGAACCGGAAGCGACAAAAGAAGAACCGGCTTCCGACTCTGAAACCGCTATCGCTTTCAACAATATCGAGGTCAGAAATCTGGTATTGGATTATAAAGATTATCAAGCCTCAACGTTCGCTCACGTGGACGCGGTGAATTTGAACCTGAAAGGGAACTTCTCGGAAACGAACACCATTCTCAACGTGCTGCTTTCCCTAAAAAACATTTCTTTACGCCAAGGCAACAGCGTGTGGATAAACAACACGGATTTCAACTGGCAGGCGGACATCGCCGCGAATCTAAAAGAGATGCAATTCAACATTCAGAAGAATGACATGGCGCTCAACGATTTAAAACTTGACCTGATCGGCAGCTTCGGTATCATGGAAGACGAAAAATACTCTATGGACTTGAAACTGAACGCTCCCGACACGAAATTCGAAAGTTTACTCGCTTTAATACCTAAAGATTTCCAAAAAGAACTCGAGGGAGTAAAAACTTCCGGTGAATTCCAACTGAGCATGGAAGCCAAAGGAGAATATTACGAGAATCATCTTCCGGCTATCAACCTGCATTTCAATATCTTGAACGCGAGCCTAAAATACCCGGAATTACCGGAATCGGTAGAAAAAATAAACCTGAAACTGAACGTGACCAACCCGGGCGGGACGGTAGCACAGACCGTGGCAAACTTAAGTACGCTCACGTTCACCGTTGCCAACAACCCGTTTAACATGAATGTATTGGTTTCCAACTTGGACGATCCGACATTCAAAGGTGGCATGAAAGGAGTTATCAACTTCGAGAGCTTGAAAAAAGCACTTCCTCTTAAAGACATCACTCTTAGCGGAATATTGACGACCGACCTTTCTTTCGACGGGAAATACCAGTATATAGAAAAAGAACAATACGAGAAATTTACCGCTAACGGTAAAATAGCGTTGAAAAACGTACTGTTCAAGAGCGCGGATTTCCCGGAAGGCATCTCTGTCCCGTCGGGAGAAATAACGATCACACCCGCACGTCTTAACTTGCAGAATCTACTGGTCAAAATCAAATCTTCGGATTTCGGGTTACAAGGATACGTGGCAAACTATCTGCCCTACGTGTTTAAAGACCAGACATTAAAAGGTAACTTCACGCTGACATCCAACACGATCAACGTGAATGAATTTATGACAAGCACGACATCCGGTTCGACATCTGATGCCGAAGCCGCCCCGGTAAAAGACACGACGGCAGTTCAATCTTCTGATGCCGAAGCCCCGGAAGGTATCGCCATTCCCAAGAATATCCAATTGGCTTTCAACACGAACATCAAACAAGTCCTGTACGACAGTCTGGTTATCAAAACCATCAAGGGAAGCATCGAAACAAACGGCGGTATCGCCACGCTAAAGAACTTGAGCATGGATATGCTGGAAGGCAATCTGATCATGAACGGTTCGTACAACACCGCGAATCCGGCGAAACCATCCGTTGATCTCAACCTGCGGATATCGGATATTGATATTAATTCCGCTTACCACGCTTTCTCGTTTGTCAAAGAAAGTATCCCGATCGCCATGAATTGTAGCGGTAAAATCTCGGCAGCCATGAAATTCAGTTCGGAACTGGACAAAGAAATGAGCCCGATCATGACCACGGCAAACGGTGGCGGCAGTTTGTCCACAACCGGATTCTTGATCAAGGATAACCCGGCCATGCTGCAACTCGCCAGCTTGCTGAAAAACGACGAATTAAGCCGCCTCAGTATAGCGAACTTGAAAGTTGATTTCAAGATCAACAACGGAAACATCACGGTTGAACCTTTCACGACAAATATAGCGGGTAACCCGACCACGTTCCAAGGAACACAAACGGTTGACGGCAAAATGGATTACGTGATGTCAATGAACATCGCCCGCAAATATTTCGGGAAAGACATTGACAACGTACTCAAAGCCATTCCCGGCGCCGACAATATCAAATCTCTCGACGTGGACGTGAAGATAGGCGGAACCTTATCCAAACCCACGGTGACACCAGACTTGAGCAAGGCGTTGAAATCCATTCAAAAAGAAGCCGGCAAAGAACTCAAAAACAATATCCTGAAAGGATTAGACAAACTATTCAAATAAATAATGCAATTTCCGATTAGGTGGGTTGATACTCACCTAATCGGAAATCATAAACCATCAAAGGCTTCCCACCAACCTCCGTTGTTCCTCGAAAAACATCACCCGTTGTTTCTCTCCGCTAACGGTTATCAGCGTGGAAGAACGTTTCAACGACTGTAACCAACAACGCAATCGCTCGTAAGTATACGAATCCCGTGAAGTAACCATATTCAAGGTAAAAGCCTTCAACATGCTCAGATGAAAATCACGAGAACCGAAATAACAATAATTCGTGTCGAGATTAATATTGGACAGATAAATAAGCATCTCGTTCCCCGTATCCGTAAAACGTCCCTTCGCCGCGAAATGCTCCATATCATCCAACAAATGCATTAAATCCTCCTTCAAAGCAACAACATCTTCCGGGGTAATCAAATTAATACTGGCGAAAAACTTGATATCCGTTACGAGGTAATGGAACACAAGATGATCAAAAATAAAATAACTTGATTTAAGCTGTCGGGTAACCCGCAAGTACTCCTGTTGCATACTTGCCAACTGTGGCGTGATTTTCACTTCACTGTAATGCTTTAATGAATCGACATGGCTATACTGGTACAACCACTTGAAAAGATAAAAGCGTGTAATGTTGGAATAGTAATAACAAAAAGACCTCGGCAGAATATTGGTCGACTGTCCGGCTTCCCAATCCTCCCCATCCTTTACCATGGCAAGCAAATTGATAAACTCTCTCATCATCTTATAATCCGACTCTAACGGATTCGCGTACTCCACCAATTTCAATTGAAAAGGTCTGCTCTTCCCGGTATCCGCCTGTGCCAGATTATCGAGCGAGATACCCAGTTCTTTCGAAACAGTCATTACCTCGATAAAAGTAAAAGGAACTTCGCCCCGCAACCTTCGATATACAGCCTCGCGTTCGATATACAGCATATCTACCAAGGTGTTTGTCAGCTCGGCTCCTCTCGGAATTCTCTTTCGCAATTCCGAGAGGAAACCATCATACAGTGTAACTTCTTTCATGTTCATGTGCGATAATTTATTTAACAACCCTCTACAAAAGTAGAGGATTTTCAAGCGAAACCTCTGAAACAAAATAACGATATTATGACTAATTTCGACACAGTACCCTGTTTTTTCCTCTTGAAATAAACATCCAACATTAGCCCCATTCACCCGCTTCTTAAAAATGAAAATCTGACAGGGATGTCCTTTCCTTCTGTCAATCATTCAAGCGAGAAAAAGAACTTCTACAGTTCACGTAAAAACGCTCCCGCGAGTACTTGATTTACGTCTATAAAAACAAAACAATCTTTCATAACTTTACATCAGTTCAAAAAAGATAAATATTAAATAAAAACCTTTGCCATGAAAGCTAACCCTCGAAACACGAATGACCATCACGAATTTAAATATATTATTACTGTATTCGGTTCATTCTTTTTTTCAAATTTGTTTAACACGGGGACAATAAGTCCCCGTGCTTTACACCCTTGGAGTACTTTTACCAACGTAAACGATACAAACTATTCAGATTGTTCACCTCAATGTGTACACGAAGATCTCCAATCGTAGGCAAGAGGACACCTCGTTCCGAACGCGGACTAACGGAACGGGTTTCAAAAGAGCCTCTCGGGGTCCACGCTTCCTTTCGATGATGACCCAAATACTCCATTAACCACGCGTGGACCCCAACCTTACGAATAATTACCCTAAACTCTCCCACCAACGAAAGATTTCCCGGTACACGTTTTCCCGTACCTCTTTCCCGGAAAGCACCAAATCGTGCAAACCGCCGGGAATAGCGACAATATTGACATCGCCCCGGATATTTCGGGCAATCCGTTTGATATCCTCCACGTTCAGAATAGAATCGCGGGTCTGAATCTGTTCCTTGTCTTTAATATCCGTAACCGACTTTTCAGAATGTAGTATTAAAAAGGGAGCATTTACTGAAAACGGCTTCATCAACTCCCGTTGCGCTTTATATATCGCCCGCACCCATCCCAAATTAACACGGGGTGCAACATGCGGTTTCCATGTCAAATCATAATCCCACTCCCCCAGACACGCCTGATGAAGATACTTCCCGTACTCCTCCGTGAATCCGCCCGCGACCTTTATTTCCGGCATATATTTACCCACCCAAGCGACCAACGGCAATAACTTTCGCACCACCCGACTCTGGTTAAATTCGAAAAACGGGCTATTCAGCACGAGAGCGTCAAAAAGCGGATTGTCCCGCTTTTCCTTGGCAAAGAGCGTGATGATCAACCCACCCGTGGAATGTCCCATTAACACGGTTTTCCGGATCCCCTCCTCACGAATAATCCTCAACGCCTCCTCTATCTCTTCAAAATAGGTTCTCAAATCCCGGATATCATTGAATTTCTGGTGAGGCAGCCACGAACGACCGTATTTTCTCAAATCCAAGGCATAGAAATGAATCCCCCGTTCATTAAACCGGAATGCCATCTCTTTTTGGAAAAAGTAATCATTAAAACCATGAATGTAGAGTACCGCCTGCCCCTTGTCCGTTATTGCCAAACGACGTACCAAAACGCTCACAGCCTTTCCCTCATAATCATCCCGCAACGAAATACTCCGTTGTTCAAACCCGTCTTTCAAAATATCTTCCATGTAAGAAGTCGTCATGGCATTCATCGTATTATGGATTACATCTTCCAAATGTATAATTATTTACCGTGATTCATCCTTCTTTTAGAGATTAAATTATAATTTCGCTCCGGATGAAAATCATACAAATAACATAAAATGAAAGAAGCCTTTATCAAACTACACGTATCTATCATTCTTGCCGGGGCAACGGGAATATTCGGGAAACTGATAACGCTGAACGAAGGATTGCTGGTTTGGTATCGCATGATGTTCGCCACTCTTTTATTCTCGATCATATTGTATTTCAAGAAAGAATTACACAAGATCGCTCTCGGGGATACGCTCAAAATAGGTGGTGTCGGGTTACTCCTTGGATTTCATTGGGTTTTCTTCTACGGAAGTATCAAGGCATCCAATGTATCGATCGGGGTGGTATGCTTCTCGCTGACAGGATTCTTCACGGCATTTTTGGAACCCCTAATTTATCGGCGCAGAATATCTATCAGAGAAATACTGTTCAGCTTGTTGACGTTGTTCGGCATTATTCTAATCTTCCATTTCGACACCCGTTATCGTCTCGGGATCTGTCTGGGTGCCATATCTTCCGCCCTCGCCGCCCTTTTCACGATCACGAATAAAAAAATCGGCAGCAAGCACGTGACAAGCACGTTGCTATTGTATGAAATGGCAGGCGGATTTATCGGACTCTCCTGTTTATTACCTCTTTACTTGAGCTACTTTCCCGTACCAACGATACTCCCCGATTTATCGGATTTCATCAACCTGCTGTTATTGGCGTCAATCTGTACGATCGGGTTGTATATTCTCCAGATTCAAGTACTAAAAACAATCTCGGCATTCACCGTCAACCTAAGCTACAATTTGGAACCCGTGTACAGCATCTTACTGGCCATGTTACTCTTCAACGAGGCGAAAGAACTGAACATCTCTTTTTATATCGGACTCAGCATCATCATACTCTCGGTTATCCTGCAAACGGGAAGTGTCTTTATCAAAGATTCTACTACGAAAAGAAAAACCGTCTGAATGTTGACATTCAGACGGTTTCGTGAACTCGGCGGGAGTCGAACCCACAACCTCTTGGGCCGTAACCAAGTGCTCTATCCATTAAGCTACGAGTCCTTTTTCTTGAGCGATGCAAAGGTAATATAATTTCTTTTACACGAATCATACGGGGGGAAATATTTTTCAAATAATCTACAACTATTGCCTTATCTACAGGAAATATATATTTTTGCCCACCAAAATAGAGATACGTAATAAAACATACATAATAACATAAACAATTAAAAATGAAGAATTTATTTATACTTATCTTTTTAGTCGCCGGAGTGACGACATTGCAGGCGCAAATCAAAATCGGTAAAATGAAGATTGACACGAAAAAAGCCATTCAAGCCGGAAAGGACGCGGCAGGAGCAATCACTCTTTCCGATGAGGATATAGCAAGCATGAGCAAAGAGTACATGCAATGGATGGATACTCACAATAAACTAGCCGCACCGGATAGTGAATTAGGTAAACGATTAGCCAAGATCACGGCAAACTTTCCGGAAATAGAAGGTTTAAAGTTGAACTTCGGCGTATATGAAGTCGTGGATGTCAATGCGTTCGCTTGCGGGGACGGTAGCATCCGGGTATGCGCCGGATTAATGGAACTCATGACGGATGACGAAGTACTTGCCGTTATCGGACACGAGATCGGGCACGTGGTTCACCACGACTCCAAAAACGCCATGAAAAACGCTTATCTTCGTTCTGCCGCTAAAAACGCCGCGGGAGCCTTGAACGAGAATGTATCCAAATTAACAGACTCCCAACTAGGCGATTTGGCCGAAGCATTCATGGGTGCCCAATTCTCCCAAAAACAAGAAAATGCCGCGGATGATTACGCTTTTGATTTCTGTATCCGGCAAAATGTCGACCCGTATGCCATGTCAAAAGCTTTAAATAAGCTGGTTGAACTTTCAGCAGCCGGCGGTGAGAAGGCGAATCTCATTCAAAAGATGTTTTCTTCTCACCCCGGAAGTGCCGAAAGAGCTGCCCGTTTAAAAGAAAAAGCCGATAACCTGCAAAAGAAATAATCAAACGTTTTCTATACGGTAAGATGTAGCGGCAGAATAGGTAATTCCCAATCTGCCGCTACATCAATAAATGAAACTCACCTCTATTAGCTATTAATCGCTACGCCAATTCATTACAACACTCGTACAATTATCTTACAACAAGTCTGTTACAAGCCATAAAGACACACCACCACAAATAGGGATGCCGTTTTTTAAATATCCTCATTTATGGTGATGGATTCGTATTTTGTGATGCCGTAATTTTGTGACGTAAAAATATTCACAGGGAATCAACCGTGGCAACCAATAATACACGAGTAACAAATTGTAATAAAGATATGATTATTAATAAATGTATATGGATAAAAAATAACAGATTATGTAGGCTATTTATTCTATTTTCATTTATCCTTTTCACCCTACCCGGTTTCGGGCAAAAAAACACGTGTCATTTACAAGGTACCGTACAAGACAAAGAATCAAAAGAAGTATTGGAATTTACCACCGTATCTCTAAAAAACGACACGATACAATTAAACACGGTCAGCGACAAAACCGGACGTTTCAGTTTCAGAAACATCAAACCGGGAACATACACCTTGAGCCTGTCGTTTATCGGGTATCTTCCCCTTCACCGGACAATCTCAATTCATCGGGACACAACTTTGTCTTTTCACATGCAAATCGACACGATCACGTTACAAGACATCATTGTCACGGCATCCGAATCACGAGGTTTAACCTCCTCTTCCAAAATAAACCGGGAAGCCATGAATCTGCTGCAACCGTCAAGTTTCACGGATATTCTCTCTCTGTTGCCGGGAGGGATGACCAAAGATCCGTCCCTCGGGAGTGTAAACAAAATACGATTGCGTGAAGTAGGGGTATCCAGTTCCGATTACGATGTAACTTCACTCGGGGTTTCTTTTCTAATTGACGGTATTCCGTTAAGCACGGACGCGAATATGCAGCAAATACCGGGAACCTATCAAGGCGAGTACGACTACAACCGCAACAGTATCGGGAAAGGTGTCGATACGAGAACTCTGTCAACCGATTTCATACAGTCGGTAGAAATCATCCGCGGTATCCCTTCCGTGGAATACGGGGAACTCACGAGCGGACTGGTAAAAATCACCCGTAAAGCGGGAGTCCACCCGTGGGAAATACGCCTAAAAGCTGATGCCGGGAGCAAACTCGTCTACGCCGGAAAAGGACTGGCAACCCGAAACGGCTGGACTATCAATTTCGGAATCGACTATATGGACTCTAAAATAGATCCCCGCAATAATCTCGAAACATTCAAGCGCCTCACGGGCTCCGTACGCATCGGGCGTACTTGGAATATATTGACGTGGAACCTGAATACGGACTACGGAAGTTCGTTCGATAATGCCAAGAACGATCCGGAACTCTCGTACAAAAAAATAGATAAATACAAATCGACTTACAACCGCGTGGCTCTAGCCAATTCTCTATACTGGAATTTCACGAATAACCGATTGCTAAAAAGCCTCTCGCTATCCGCGGCAATAGATTACTCGAAAGACCAAATCAAACGTACGAAATACATTTCCCTTGACAAGGACACCCCTATTCCCGACAACACGGAAGAAGGGGAACACGACGGAATATTTCTTCCCTACCGCTACACGGCACACCTGAAAGTAGACGGTCAACCGTTGAACGCTTATAGCAAAGCGATGGGAGAACTGGGATTCAACATATCGGGAGTAGAAAACGCGATGAAAATAGGTGCCGAATGGAGGATGAATAAAAACTTGGGGAAAGGACAGGTATATGACTTGACCCGTCCTCTCTACCCCTCGATGAAAGCACGTCCCCGCCCGTATGACGACATCCCGGCAGAACACACGCTGGCATTCTTCATCGAAGACAGGATAACCGTACCCGTGGGTACACACAATTTCCAAGCGGCAGGAGGTGTCCGTACCCTTATCCCATTGAACATTGATAAAGAATACAAGATTAACGGTAAAACTTATTTCGACCCGCGGGTAAATTTATTATGGAAATTCCCGACCACCTACTTGTTCAACAGAATCCTGAATATCCAACTTGCCGGGGGTATCGGCTGGAACACGAAAATGCCCGTCATGACACAACTCTACCCGGATACTCGATACGTGGATCTCACACAATTGAATTACTACCACACGAACGAAGAGTACCGCCGATTGAACATGATGACTTATAAAGTAGACATCACCAATTTTAAACTAGAACCTGCGCGCAATCGCAAATGGGAAGTTCGATTTGACTTCGATTACAGTCAAAACAACTTCTCCATGACCTACTTCAGAGAAAAAATGACATCCGGTTTCCGTACTTCTTCCTTCTGGCGTACTTTCGATTACAAAAAATACGATGCTTCCGCGCTTGATCCCGGTTCCATACAAACACCCCCGGATATCAACACGCTCCCTTACAGCACAGACACCGTGATTTACACCTTCGGTCAAACCACCAACGGCAGCATGATCATCAAGGAAGGAATTGAGTACCAGTACACATCCAAACGTATCGAAAGCATTCGCACCAAGATCACGATAAACGGGGCATGGTTCAAATCGACCTATCACAACAGTCATCCCGTCTACCGGAATGAAAGTACGCTAATAAACGGGGCACAAATCAAATATGTCGCCCTGTACCCGGATGATGACGGGTACATCAAACAGCAATTCAACACGAACTTCGCGTTCGACACGTATATCCGTCCCTTGGGACTTAGCTTTGCAACATTCGTGCAGTGCTTGTGGATTTCCAGCCAGCAAAGCAAATGGAAAAGCGGAACGCCATTAAAATACGTGGGTATAGACGGGATAGAACACGATTTCACGGCAGATAATCTCTCTGATCCCGTGCTCCAGTACCTCGTGAAACAGTATAATAAAGAACTATTCATAAAAAGGACAGACCCCATTTCCATTAGCGTACATTTTAAAGCAACCAAAAAATTTATGCGGGATAAAATAAACTTGTCATTGTTCGTGAATAACATACTTGATTATAACCCGGATTACAAGGAAAACAATTTTTCCGTCAGACATTACGTGACGCCCTATTTCGGCATGGAACTGAACTTGAATCTATAACCATTAAATAACACCATAAAATGAAACAGTATTTTATTATTTTCAGCTTAATTGTAACAAGCATCTTCAGCTTATCATCCTGTAACGATGATAACAATTCGATCCGGACAACGGCCTTTACCCTTACGACAGAAAACCCGAAAGACCTAACCGATCCGTCGGTTAGCAACCTGACGGCCAGCTTCAAGAACATCAACACGGGAAGAACGACCACGAGTAACGCTTTCTCCGGTAATCAGCTTGAAGTCGAATTAACCGAAGGAATATATCATATCACGATTGAAGGTAACGTGAAATACTCTTTCGAAGAACAAGAAATGAATACCAAAATCAAAGGTTACAAAGAATCCGTGAACATCACCGGAGAAACTGCCTCATCCTCGTTGACCTTGTTCTTATCTCAAGAATTATCGGATTTCGTGATTGCCGAAATATTTTTTACCGGAACAACCACTCCTGAAGGCAAACAATATGACGGGGATAAGTTTATCAAAATCTACAACAACTCCGACACGGTCCTTTACGCTGACGGACTTTCCGTATTGGTGTCAGAATTCCTGACGGTTACCAAACAAGACTACACCCCGGACATCATGAGCAAAGCCATGGCGGTAAGTGCTATTATCACCATCCCCGGCGACGGCACGGTGTATCCCGTGCAACCCGGCGAATCGATCATCATCGCCGACAACGGCATCGACCATCGCGAAGCGAACTCGCAGTCGTTCGACTTGAGTAAGGCGGACTTCGAGATATTCTATGACGAAACAAACGATATTGACAACCCCGCTGTAACGAATATCAAGACACCCTACGATAGATTCCTTTTCCACAACCGGGGATCTAAAAGTATGGCCCTCGCCCGTATCCCGAATATAGAGGAGTACGTACTTGATTCTGTCAATATGTATCATTACGAGTACACCTTCGTCTTTGGCGAACACGTGATACCCATGGATGGAGATTGCCTCCAAGTGCCGAACGAGTACATCATCGATGCCGTGAACATGACCATCCCTGCCGAATTCCAATGGATCGTAACCTCTCCTTCCTTGGACATGGGCTGGACTCACTGCGGTGAAATTGACAAAGATCAGAACCGTTACAACAAAAGCGTACGCCGGAAAGTGCTGCCGACCACCGTCAACGGGATAGAGAAATTACAAGACACGAACAATTCGACCTTAGACTTCGAGGCGGATGCCGTTCCTTCATTAGCTAAATAACTATTATTAAACAAGTAAATCATGAGGTCTTTATTCATTCTGATTTTCAGTTTAACCGTTTTATTCTCAAGTAGTCGGGCACAGGATACCCTTTCGGTAAACACCCGCACGCGGGTATTTTTCTCCCCGGGAGAAAACTTCGTGTCGCGAGTGTACCGCAACCCGGCATTACAATATTACGCTCATTCTTTTTCATTGACCGAATTACAAATTGGCTGGGAGCAAACGAGTGCCGACAAGGCACTCCTGCCCCAGTTAGGTTCAAAGACTCAGAATTTTAATTTTAACGTATCGTCATATATTTCATTACGGGCAAATAGCAAAACTTGGGGCAATGCATATTACAAAAACGGGAAACGGAACAACGTGCAATGGAACGAGACCTCTGATTTTTTAACCGTCTATCCTTACGTCATGGCGGACACGCTGGGCGGTAACCTGAAAACCGAAGAATACTACTTCGCCGGAGGGTACGCGCAAGCGGGCAAACGCTTCACGTGGGGTATATTCGCCAATTACAGGGCACTCATCGAGTATCGTAATCGGGATCCCCGTCCTAAAAACGTGGTTTCCGACCTCAAAGGCTCCGTGGGCATCTCCGCGAGAATAACACGGCGTTATGACGTCGGTCTTGCCATCCACGCGGGCAAATACAAGCAGACAAACGACGTTAAATACTACAATGAACTCGGTACACTTACCGAATACCATCTCTTTGGACTGGGAACGGACTCCCGCCGATTCTACGGTAAAAACTCCAGTGTTTACTATAACGGGCACCGGTACGGGGCAAGCGTCGAACTCTTTCCCTGCGCTAAAAAAGGACTTTCCGCGGCTGTCGAATACGAGCGATTCACTTTCGAGAAAATCATCTCCACCCTCAACAACCTGCCTCTGAACGAACTGAACCAAGACGAAATAAAAGCCGAGGTAGCGTACATGACACGTACCCCTCGCGAACAATGGGGACTAAAACTCAACGGCATCTACCGGAACCGCAAGGGCACGGAGAACCTTTTCGGCGACCCCACCACGGGTGTTTACCCGCAAATCGGCAGCACGGAACAATTATCCGTCAAGAGAAACAACCTCTCACTCTCTTTCCTGTACGACAGAGAATACAGGGAAAAGCAATTCTCGTGGAACATTCTGCCGCAAGCAGAGATGAACACGTTCAAGATGACTTACCTCGACCCTGCCCGACTCATGAAACTGAACAACCTGACCGGACGAATGAATGTATCACTCGCTAAAAGCATAAAGAAATCCACTTTCCGCCTCGACGCAGAAGGTGAATACCGCTACAACACGGACGCGGAATTACAATTAACAGATATAGACGAAACCACGCGACGCCTGCTGGAACCGGTAAACACGGTATACGCAAACCTCTCAACCGACAGCTGGGCTTCCGATATTTCACTTCGCTGGGATTACACGCTTTCCCGCGGGGACAAAGGCATTTTTATCAAAATCAACTGGCGGCATGATGCCTTCAAGGGCGACCTTCAACGGGAAACCTTACAGGCACATTGCGGCTTCACGTTTTAAACAACAACAACTACATGGAAAAAGTCATTGAATGTAAAAACATCACCCACTACTACGGCGAGAAACTCATTTACGAGAACTTGAGTTTCGACGTCGAGAAAGGAAAGGTGTTGGGATTACTCGGGAAAAACGGTACCGGGAAAACCACGATCATCAACATCCTCAACGGTTACCAACAACCCCGGTCGGGAGAGTGTTTTCTCCTCGGGGAAAACATGAACCACCTCACTCCCGCCACTAAAGCTAAAATCGGGTTATTGCTGGAAGGACACGTCCAACATTCTTATTTCACGATAGAACAGATTGAAAAATATTACAGCGCCTTCTTTCCCAACTGGAAAAAAGAGGCATTCTACGAACTCATGGAGAAACTGAACGTGGTTCCTCACCAGAAGATCAACCACATGTCATGCGGTCAGCGTTCGCAAGTGGCACTGGGACTTCTTTTCGCCCAAGACCCAGAACTGCTCATCCTCGATGACTTCTCCATGGGACTCGATCCCGGTTATCGCCGCCTCTTTGTCGAATACCTCAAAGACTTCGCCGCAAAAGGCGACAAGACCATCTTCCTCACGTCGCATATCATTCAAGACATGGAACTCCTGATCGACGACTGTATCATCCTCGACTACGGACGCTTGTTGATACACAAACCGACACGCGAAATCATGGATAACTTCCACCGTTTCCGTTTCTCGCTTCCCGACGGGCAATCCCCTGCGAAACACGACGCCCTGTGGAACACGGAGAAAGTCAACGGCTTATGGACAACTTATTCTTTCGAACCCGCCGACAAAGTCCGGGAAATACTCGTCCCGCGAGGAACGGGACTCCCCGGCTTGCAGATGGAAGAACTAACCCTAGAAGACGCGTTCATCGGGTTGACCGGGAAATATTAATCACTAAAACGACATCAAGATCATGAATAAAGCACTACTTTTTAAAGAGTGGATCAAAACCCGCTGGATACTCCTGCTCATCTTCGCGGTATTCGCGTTGGGCATGGCATACATCGCCCTGCGTATATCCAGCGCCTCCCGCAACGTGGGTATACCCCACCTCTGGGAAGTATTTATCCAGAAGAACGTTGTACTTCTCGATCAATTGAAAATGTTTCCCCTGCTGGCGGGCATCATCCTCGGCATAGCGCAATTCATACCGGAAATGGTAAAGAAACGCTTCAAACTGACCTTGCATCTCCCCTTGGGCGAAAACCGTATCATCTTCTTGATGCTGGCGTACGGGTTTACAGCGTTACTCCTCGCCTTCGCCGTCTGCTACGGTTGTTTTCTCTGGGGACTATCCCTCAACTTCCCCCGTGAAGTCATCGGGGCATGGTTCTCTACCACACTCCCGCACATGTTGGCAGGTCTGGCAGCCTACCTGCTCACCGCTTGGATTATACTCGAACCCACGTGGTTACAGCGCATCTGCAATGCGATTATCGCCCTGCTCCTCCTCTCGCTCTTCATCACGGAAGGCGTACCGAGAGCGTTCACCCCCATGCTTCCCTACCTGTGCGGGGCAATCATAATCCTGTTCCTGTTTCCGAAGATATCCATCCGCCGATTCAAACAGGGTATGCAATAACGATCAAACATCAAGAAAACATGAAAATAAAGATACTATATATCGGGCTTTCCATATTCCTTTTATCATGGATCATCCCGTCACTCGTGCAACTCACCACGGACTCCTCTGTCCGTTACCCGTTCACGTATTACAGTTCCGTGATTAACCAATTCTGTTACATCGATCCCGCTGACGAACGCCTCATGGGCAAGGACCTCGACGGCAACTCGTACACGGACGCTGAATTCAACCGGGTACTCCCCATGTTCTATTACCGGCAATTGGCAATGGAAAACGCCTTGCCCGACTCCATTCAAGGGGTTCCCGTGGATTTACAGGCGATCGCGCGCAATAACTTTTTCTTCTGGTACAAGCCCAAGGACAAAAACACACCCGTGATCGAACTATACCCCATGTTCGAGTCATGTTCCGGGAAAGTAGACCTCGAAAACCCCGACGACATGTTCCGTCTGAAAGAGCGTATCGAATTTATCGACATGGAAACGAACCGGGTGAACGAAGAGAAATCCGCCCGCTTCCAGCAAGCCCTCGATGCAGCCGGATTCTCCGCACCTGCGCAATGGGTGGCGGGCATCCCCTCCAGTATGAAATCATACGACGAAGGTTATTTCGTACTCGACAACCGCAATAACCTCTTCCACGTGAAGATGACAAACGGCAAACCTTTCGTCAAGGACACGAAAGTCGGAACAAGCATCAAAACGCTCGCCATGTTCCCCAAGGAAATGGAAAACCGGAGCCTCTACGGCTTCCTGTACGACACGGACGGCACCCTCTATTATCTCTCCACCGACGGTTACCGCCTCGTGAAGGTACTGGAAGGCATCAACCCGGACATCGACCGCATATCCGTCATGGCAAATATGTTCTATTGGACAGTTGTCAAGGAATCACCCTCGGGCGAATACACCTATGCCTTGGAAAACGGCACGATGAAGCAAGTGGCAGACCTCTATCGCCCCGCCACTCCCTCGACGTGGGACAAGGTATCTCCTTACCTCTTTCCCTTTACCGTGGGGTTCGGCGACAGCTCCAACAGCTACATCTATCCCCGCGTATCGGCTTACCATTTCACAGCCCTAGGACTCGGCGCTTTGCTGGCGATCATAACACTCGCCCTCTACCGCCGTCAAAAACCTTACGCGAAATACACGGCAGCCGTCATCTCCCTGTTCACGGGCGTAGCGGGTTTTATCACCGTTTGCCTTATAGCAAGAATTAAAAACTAAATTATATCATCATGAAGAAATCAACACTTATAATCATCGCTACCGGCATCGCCGCTTGTTCTATCGTTTCATGCAAAAGCAAACCCAAGAACACCCAAGCCGATGCACAAAAGCAAACCACGAGCATCACCGAGAAAGCATTAAAAGTCAATGATCTCCTCGCCGTGGCTGACCAACGTGTCAATGACACCATTGTCTTCCAAGGCCCCGTGAAGCACACCTGCTCCCACTCCGGACGCCGTTGCTTCATCTCCGACCCCACGGACGAAACCACGATCCGCGTAGAAGTCGGTGGTAACATCAAATCCTTCAACCGGGAATTAGTCAATTCCGAGATCGCAGTAACCGGTGTTCTTAAAGAACAACGCTTCTCGAAAGAATACATCGACAAATGGGAAAAAGAACTGAAAGAAGAAGAAGCCAAAGGTGAAAAAGACGAGGCTCACTGCGATTCCGAGAAAAACAGCATCCTCAAAATGCGCGAATGGATGAAGAAAAACAACAAAGACGCCTACGTCATTTACTACGTCGAAGGCATCGACTACGATATTGTAAAGTAGTTTAAAATCGCATAAAAAGAGAGGATGTCAAAAGTCTGTTGTACTTTTGACATCCTCTCTTTTTATCCTACCTTTGTCCCCTATAAATAGTTATTCAAAACTCAGCGTATAACACCATGATACAGGACATCGCACCACATACATTCTCGAACGCCTATTCCAATCGCGAACCCGAAACAACAGACTTCGCCCTCTGTTTCAATAACCGTACAGTTCTCCTGCACGAGCAAAACGGTGCCATACGTTTCCCCCGCTTCAGCGAGTTGAGAGGTGACACGGACACACTTTTCCAATCCGCCACCTACCTGTTCTCCATAGATGATGACCGATTCTATTGGATAGACCAACCTGCCGAGGAACAAGGCGAGTTCCGTTTAGTCGATATCTCCGTGTTCAGAAAAGCCTTTCCCCGTCATTCCGCTTTCGCCGGAATCACCGCTTACAGCTTGCACAAGTGGTACGACAACCATCGTTTTTGCAGTCATTGCGGGGCAAAAATGTCTGCCCACGACAAAGAACGCATGATGCATTGTGAAAAATGCGGGAACATGGAATACCCCAAGATCATGCCCGCCGTGATCGTTGCCGTTACGAACGGCGACAAAATACTGTTATCCAAATACGCCAACCGCGAATACACGAGATACGCCCTCCTCGCCGGATTCACCGAAATAGGCGAATCCGTGGAAGAAACCGTACGCCGGGAAGTCATGGAAGAAGTCGGCCTGCACGTCAAAAACCTCAAATACTACAAAAGTCAACCTTGGGCATTCTCCGACACCCTACTCATGGGCTTCTTCGCAGAAGTCGAGGGAAATGACCACATCACCCTAGACAAAGACGAACTCGCCGTCGCTGAATGGTTCCCCCGCCGGGAAATCCCCGCCAACGAATCGGATATCAGCCTCACGAGCGAAATGATCGAATATTTCAGAAACAACAATTAGTTCGCCTGCGGCGAGTTGCAAGTTGCAGGCGAACCTTTTTCGCTTTCCCTCCCTCTTTTTTCGTTTTACTTCTCCCGAAAGAGCAAGGTTCAATTATTTTCTTTTTCTTTGTAACGACAAAAAATACGACTATGGATGCTTTTGACCTCTACATATCCCGAAAACTGCCGCTAATCAGTCTGATCAGTGCGATTTTCATCATATATCCCAACCTCTCCTGCCTCCCGTGGGAAATCAACATGATGTCGGCCGAGAGTTACCCGCTGTATTTCACCTACTTCATTTATCGTTTATTATTCTTCTGGGGATTGATAGCTTGGTTGATACGCTACAACCTACGAACGTTACCCACGGCAGCATTCCGTCAGCGTTTGGGACGTACCTTTCTCGTCACGCTGGCTGTTTACCTCGTCTTTTTGGGAATCTCGTACACGGTATCCCGTTTCGGCATCCGCACGGACTTCCGGGGTAGCACGCTGATCTCCCAGTTCTCCGTGACCTGTGTCCTGTGTACCGTGGTCGGATATATCTCCATGCTCTACTCTAAACAGCGTGAAAAAGAGAACGAAATCGAGCGCTTGCGCTTCGAGAACCTGCAAAGCCGCTGTGACGCCCTCGCAAACCAGATCAACCCGCACTTCTTCTTCAACTCGTTGAACGGCATATCCTCCCTCATCCGCAAAAAAGATGATGAAAAAACATTGACCTACGTCAATCAATTGTCGGACATCTTCCGCTATATCCTGCAAAGCGATCACAAGGGACTCGTTTCCCTGCGCGAGGAACTCGAATTCATACAATCCTTCCGGTATGTCATGGAAGTACGTTTCGCCAACAAACTGGTATTCTCCATCGACGTGGATGAACGACAGAAAGACACGCTGGTACTACCGGTACTCTCCCTGCTCCCGATAGTGGAAAACGTTATCGTGCACAACCGCATCGACAGCGAGTACAAAATGACGATCTCCATCCGTCTTACCGAAAACGGGGAACTGGTTATCACCAATCCCGTGTACCCGAAATTAACCCCGCCCGACACGAACGGAACGGGACTCAATAATCTTAGAAAACGCTTTGAATTATTAATGAATCAACATATCCGGGTAGAACAAGATAACGAGACATTCCGTGTCTGCCTCCCATTAAAATGACATTGCCATGAGAGTATTGATTGTAGAAGACGAAACCGCCGCTTACGAGAACCTCGCCGACATCATCACGAGTGTAAACTCCGGTATCCGGATCGCCGGTAATACGGAAAGTGTCACGCAAACCGTCCACTGGCTGCAATCCAACCCGTCACCCGACCTGATCTTCATGGACATCCACCTCTCCGACGGCTCTGCATTCGCCATCTTCGACAAAATCACCGTGGAAACCCCGATTGTTTTCACCACTGCCTACGACCAGTACGCCATCGAGGCTTTCCGCGTAAACAGCATCGACTACCTGTTGAAACCGGTAAAAGTCGAAGACATCCGCCATGCTCTCGACAAATACAGTAAACTCACCCGCCAAGACATCGTGCAATACCTCGCACAACTAACCCAACTCACTGTATCCCCGAAATACCAAGATCGATTATTAATTCCACACAAGGACAAGCTACTCCCCGTCAACCTGCGTGACGTCGCCTGCTTCTACACGACAGACAAAAACACCTGCATCTACTTGAAAGACGGAAACAAATACCCTTATTCCAAAACACTGGAACAGATCATCACCACTCTCGACCCGGCACGTTTCACCCGGGCAAATAAACAATTCATCGTGGCAAAAGACAGCGTCACGAACATCACCATCTGGTTCGACAACCGTCTACTCGTTACCCTCGACACGGAAGTCCCCGAACACATATATATCAGCAAAAACAAAGCTTCCGAATTCAAATCGTGGCTCGTCAGCTAAAAAACAAACGTTCCAATAAATCAATCAATACAAGAGAAAAAATCAATCTCTTAATAATTTATCTAGTCTTTCCGTATCCAATCCCTCGGATTTCAATCTAACGATACCTTCCCTATCGATGAGAAAACAAGTCGGCATAGCTTGTGTACCATAAATAATTTTGATAGGACTATGGTCTTCCATAAAATCCGAAACAAAAATATAATCAAAAGGATAGCGTACCTTCATTTCCACAAGTTCCTCTAAATTAAACACACTTCCATACACGACAATCTCTAAATCATCACGAGAAGTACTTTGAAACAGATTATTCAAATAATCTCTTCCTCCTTGCCCCATGCATCCCAATCCATCATAAATAAACAAAACTCTCTTCCCCCGCAAAGAAGCAAGTGAAAATTCTTTACCGTCTACCGTCGTAGCCTTGAAATCATAACAATGATCCAATTCCTGTATTTGTTTTGTATTAATATGCATTAAAAGACTTTTCCCGTAAGGAGAATTTTGCATCTCAAGGGGTAATCCTTTTAGCACGGACAATAAAGTATCTTTCGATACATCCCCCCGCACCCACAACAAACGTTGCAATCCACTCGGTGTCGCAGCGAACCGAATGGCATTATCTACATTTTTACGTGCAGCAATAGTATAAACCCGTTTACTTTGCTCTCCCAATTGATCTTCTATTCCCGGACATACTTTGCGACACGAATCGATAAAGTCCATTGCACGCTCATACTCTAACCAAATCAAACTATCCGCCTTCCGAAAATTCTCTTCTGTAATTTCTTGCGAAAAGGTATTCAAAGAAAAAGAAACTAATAAAAGAAAAAGAAATGATTTCATAATAAATATTTAACGCCGTACATATCGACCAAAGGTAATCCTTTTTTGGGTTAAAAAAAAGAATTGTTCATTTATTCTGAACAATCCTTTTGCTGAAATCATTTTCTACGAGTAGTTATCTCTATATCTTTTCCAAATCGGCTTTAGTAACCCATCCCTCATTTCCGTCGGCCAGACGCACGTTGTACCATTCGCCCAAAGAACCGAGAACCTGTACTTTCAATCCCTCGTGGACGACAAACAATTCCGTTCCGCTACTGTCGGGAGCACCGCGTACCACCACGCTGGGAGTCATGATTATACCGCTATCCCTGTTGGTCATACGATGATATTGTTTCGAGGCAAAAAATATCGTCATGATCGACATGAGCAGCAGGATCACTCCCACGGTAAACCAACTCTTCTTTAAAGAGACGGACGTTGCGTAGAAGAACAATGCCGCCATGATCAGAAAACCGATAAAAAGAGCCACGGAAATATAAGCCCACAGATCAGCCGTGAAAGCGGTCACGAACGCATTATACCAACGTACAAGAAACAATTCCGGCAGAACCTTGATATTATCCACCGTGGCCTGTTGTGCCAGTTTTAGATTATACTTGGCGTCTTTATCCCCGGGTTTGAGCAATAAAGCCCGTTCGTAATTCAAAATGGACAGAGCGATCTCCCCCAACTTGTAATAACAGTTTCCCAAGTTATAATACACGGAAGCCGACTCCATGTCATCAGCCAGAATCTCGTTATACAAATCTATCGCTTTCTGGTAATTCCCTTCTTGATACATCTTTGTCGCCTCGTCTTCCAAAGCCTTGGTATCAGTGGCAAACGCAACAATACCGGATAACAGCAAAACCAAAATTATATATACCTTCTTCATCATTTTCAATTTTCAATTGTACATTTTCAATTGCCTAAATCGCTTTATCCAACTTCGTGATAATGGATATACTATCCTTGTATACCTTATCCATTTCCTCCCCTTGGTTCGCCCCGGGAGCGTAACGGGCATATTCACAATGATCAAGTACATCTATAAATCCTTGTATCAAAGCCGCATCCGCCCCTCGACGAGTCAAATGATCGTTAATATTATCCCGGTTCAATTCGGAAGCCGCTATATTCAGTTTATAGCTGACGTATCCCCACATTGCGTTCAAAACTTCTTGATAGAATAGTTCGGAATTACCTGCTCTCATGGCAACTGCGGCAGCTCTCAAACGCTTCTGGGCCATTTTGTTTGCCGTCTTACTCTTCATGCGTACCAAATCGGCATTCGCTTTAATCCGGCGACGGTTCAGTATCATTCCGATCACAAACAACACGAAAGGTATGATAAAACTCAACCAATAGGACATCGTCGCGAAATACTGTATCCCTTTCGGACGCAAGTCACTCTTACCGGACTTGATATAACGGATATCCTGTCCCAACACACGTACATCTTCTTTCTTGAATGACTGTAATGCCGCTTCTCCCGCGTTGGAACTTGCCTCATTCCCTTTCGCCACACGAATCGTGTATTCATCCCCTTTCAACATCTTGTAGGTACTCGACTTCGGATCGAAATAAGAATATTGCACGGCAGGAATCTTGTATTCACCCGCGTAACGGGGTATCACGATGTACTCGTAAGTAACCGTCCCGGAAGTCCCGGTAACATCTTTCGTGATCTTCGGATCATACACGTCAAAGTCGTGCGGGAAATTAATCTTGGGCGCATTCAATAATTTCATATTCCCGTTCCCCCGCAAAACCACTTTATAAGTCAACGCATCATTTGCCCGCAATGTATCGGTAGATATAGACGTGTTCATGGAAAGAGTCCCGACCATACCGCTAAAGCCCAGAGGCTTCCCGGTTTCCGGCAAACTCTTCACGGTAATATTTACCGGATCACTCTCGCAGAGTACCCGCACATCCCGGTATCCTCCGAAGAAATCGTCAAATATACTACCGGAGCGCCCCGTGGTACGCTGCCGAATCAAACAAACAATCTCATACGGGTCGATCGTCAAAGTTCCGGCGTGTTGCGGGAACAGAATCAATTGCTGTAATACTCCCGCCTGATCGTAAATCTTACCATTATACTCTTCCCGGTTCAACCTGATCTGTTGTATCTTTTTCTCCTCGGTCATGAATCCGTCAAAAGCGGGAATCTTCTTCCATTGCAAATCCGCCAGATTCACACGGGAATACACTTTCAATGTCAATTCCAAGCTCTCGCCCACGTACAAAGACTTACGGGATACCTCTACCTTCAAAAACAAATCATCTTTCTTTATTGAAGCACTCCCCCGCTCTTCCCGCTGTTGAGTGGTTCCCCGGTTTCCGCCATTCGTGTTTCCTTGAGTGTTCCCGGAGCCTTTGATTACCTTAATTTTTATAGCCTCTGATTTATGTTCCTTTCCGTCAATGGTGATTGTCGCAGGCTCTATCGTGTATTCACCCTCCTCTCGTGCCTCCAACACGTACGTGTAAGTAAACTGTGAGCTTTGCTCCATTTTACCGTTTATATTGGAGAAACTCATCGAAGTACTTAACGAGGGACCTGCCAGCAGATCGAATCCTTTTAACGTCGGAACCTGCAAATTCTCACCTTGCTTGTTCAACGTGTAGGAAAGTCTGAATTGCTCCCCGACTTCCACCACGGAAGGTGCCGAAACCTCGAATGTCGTCTTTTGGGCAAATACCTTTGTCCCCCCTATAACACATAACAATAATGCTATAATTAATGACCTCATCTTTGTTTATTCTTTTTATTCTGTTATACCCTTTGACACGTACCGCGAAGTTACCAATTCTTTTCAATCTTCATCTTTTTCGCTTTCTGTGCCTGAGCTTTATCTTTTTGTACTTTTTCCTGCGTCTTCTTCTCGTCTTCCCCTAAAGCCTCCAGCAAACGCTCGGCATCCTCTTTGGATATTTTAGGTTGCTGCTGCTGTTGTTGCTGCTCCTTCTTATCCTGCTGATCTTTGTTTTGCTGGTCTTTATTTTGTTGATCCTTATTCTGGTCTTGCTGATCTTTGTTTTGATCTTTATCCTGTTGATCTTTATTTTGATCCTGTTGATCCTTGTTTTGTTGATCTTGATTCTGATCCTTATTTTGGTCTTGGTTCTGGTCTTTATTCTGATCCTTGTTTTGATCCTTGTTCTGGTCTTGGTTTTCTTGTTCCTGCTTCATCTTGCGGGCAAATTCCAGATTATATTTGGTTTCTTGAGAATTAGGACGATTCCTCAGCGATTGCTTGTAAGCCTCAATACTTTCGTCCAACTTATTCATGGACAAAAGGGTATTCCCGATATTGTGGTACAACTCGCCCAGTTTTTCCTTGTTCTTTTCGTTTTGAGCCAAAGATTGGAATTGCTGCAAGGCTTCGTCATATTTCTTTTGCTTGTACAAAGCATCTCCCAGATTAAAGGCTCCCTCGTAAGACTTCACCTCCATGTCCAACGCCTTACGATATTCCACCTCCGCTTTCTCGAAATCCTGATCTTTAAACAAATCATTTCCTCCGCGAATAAATTTCCGTTCCTGTTGCGCCCATACCGGCAAACTTACCAGCACCGCGAATATCATTGTCATTAAAACTTTCATCATAACACGCTCATTTTAATGTTTACTTTCAACACGCTTTTCTTCCGTACCGAAGATATTAATTTTCAAGAAGTTTTTGTTCTTGCGTCCCAATATCATGAAATCCAATAACACGAAAATCAAAGCCATAATCAAAAAATACTGGTACTTATCGGCGTAATCTGCAAAAACCCGTTCTTCCAGCAAAGTCTTATCCATCCGGTTTATCTCGTCCAGCAACGTGTTCAATCCCACGTTAGAATTACTTGCACGGACGAAAATACCTTCCCCCGCTTTGGCAATCGCTTTCAACATATCTTCATCCAACTTGGAGATCACCGGATTGCCGCTCCCGTCTCTCATGTACTGACCGGGGTTACCCTTTTCGGGAACCGGAGCACCTTGCGCCAATCCCATCCCGATCGTGTGGACGTAAATCCCTTTCTCCCGGGCCGCCTTTGCCGCCGCGACAGCATCATCCTCGTGATTTTCCCCGTCCGTGATCACGATAATGGCTTTCGACGCTTCCGTGTCCGGGGTAAATGACTTGGCTGCCAGCTCTATCGCTGTCCCGATCGCCGTTCCTTGAATCGGAACGATGTCCGTATTGATACCCGACAAGAATAATTTCGCAGAAGAATAATCCGTCGTGATTGGCAATTGCACGTATGCATCCCCGGCGAACACGATCAACCCGACCTTATCGTCGCTCAATTTCTCCACCATACGGGAAATAGCCTGTTTAGCCGCATCCAACCGGCTGGGCTTTATATCCTGTGCCAGCATGGAATTGGACACATCCAACGCGATAATCAATTCGACACCTTCTTTCTTTACTTGTTGTAACTTGGAACCGAATTGGGGTGCGGCAACTCCAAGAATAACAAAGAACAACGCAAACAATACCATCACGAATTTCCACGTCGCCCGCTTGGGCGATTGCAGAGGCATCAACGTTGCCAACAATTCCGGATTCCCAAATTCCGCTATCGCCTTTTTCTTGCGTATCCTAGCCACCACGTAAAACACGATCAGCAAAGGAATTACTAACAGTAAGTATAATAAATCAGGATGTGCAAACCTAAACATAACCCTTTCAATTTTAGATTTAATAATTTTAGATTTTAGATTGATGACTTTCCATGTCCCTCTCCAATCTCTATATTTTCATTTTCACTTTCAGACCTTAGATTAAACCTGCATTTCCAAATTTAAAATCTAAAATCTAAAATTTAAAATCAAGGAATTTTCCTCAATAACGTGTATCTGCCTAACGCTTCCAGTATCAGCAATAAAGCTCCGATCAAGGCAAAATAGAAAAAGTGTTCGTTCTTGCGGCTGAAATGCTTCACCTCCACTTTGCTTTTCTCCAATTGATCTATTTCCTTATATATCTGCTCCAGTTTCTTGTTATCCGTGGCACGGAAATACTTACCTCCGGTCATATCGGCTATCTGAGTCAAAATATCTTCGTCAATCTCCACCGGCATCCGTTGTAACTGCACGCCGAAAGGAGTTTGCACGGGATAAGGAGCCTCTCCCAGCGAACCGACACCTATCGTGTACACCCGGATTCCGAAAGTCTTCGCCAATTCCGCCGCCGTCATCGGTGCAATAGCCCCCCGGTTATTGATACCGTCGGTCAAAAGAATAACCACCTTGGATTTCGCTTTACTGTCTTTCAAACGATTCACGGCATTTGCCAATCCCAGTCCAATAGCCGTTCCGTCCTCGATCATACCGCTTTCAATATCTTTCATCACGTTGACCAACACCGCCTGATCCGTTGTCAAGGGACTCTGCGTGAAACTCTCTCCACTGAATACCACCAACCCGATCCGGTCTTGGGGACGTTCCAGTATGAACTTCGTGGCAACTTCTTTCGCGGCTTCCAATCGGTCGGGAGTAAAGTCCCGAGCCAACATACTACCGGAAATATCCAATGCCAACATGATATCTATACCTTCACTATTATACGTTTGCCAACTCGAACTGGACTGTGGTCTGGCTAAAGCAAATACCAGAAAAACGATAGCGAACACCCGAGCCACAAACAACAGGTGACGCAACCAAATCCGGTTTCCCCGTTTCATCAGCTTGAACACCCGAATAGAAGAAAATTTCATATCGGCATGCGACTGCTTCTCCTTAAAAATATACCAGATAATCATTGGCACCAGTACCAACAATAACCAAAAGTATTCGGGGTTTGCAAATTCATATCCAAACATATTCTCTATTTTAAATTTTAGATTTCTTGATTTTAGATTCTGAGAATCATAAATCAAAAATCATAAATCGTAAATTAATTCTTTTTCTCCTCTTCACTCTTTGCCGCTTCCGCCGCTGCTTTTTCCGCCGCCTCTCTCTCCTGTTGCTCTTTCAACTCTCGTTCCAGACGTTCTTTTTCTTTCTCTTCCCGGATCGTGTCATTCGTTTCCTGCACGAAATCATAAGCGATATCCAAGTTACGCACGTTCTCGTCCTGTAACGGTTCCGCCTTGGCGAACTTCACGTAATCGGCAGTTTCGAACATATCCGCCAACTTATCCCGCTGTTTGGCATTCACCTTTTCGCACTTCTCCAAAGACTGTAAAGTCTCGAAAGAAGTTTGCTCCATCGCCGAAATACCCAACTCACCGTCCAAATAGTTCCGAATCGTATCAGTCAACTGCGTGTAATATTCTTTTGTCTTACCACTTTGCCATAACTTCTCCTTCTTGATCTCTTCCAAAGCCTTCATGGCAAGCACGTAAGGCGGTATAGCCGGTTTCTCGTGCCCGAAGAGTGACTTGCGTGATTTCCGCACCTTGATAATCCAAATTATCAACAGGATTACCACGACACCCAATAGAGTCCATAATAAATAAGGCAGTATCTCTGCGAACGTCCACGGGGCAGCCAAAGGCATCACGATATCGAAATTCCCTTTCTGCGGATCGACCACGAAAGTATTCACTATCAACTCCAACGGGTCGGTTCGTAGCGTGTTGTTATAACTTTCCTGCTGTATCTCGATAGGCATAGGCGGAATCATGAACACTCCCGAATCGAAAGACGTGATCACGTAACTTTCCTGCACGAGTATCCGTCCGTCTTTCTCTTTGATAGAATCCCGAACAGGTCCGGAAATGATTTCCACACCTTTTGCCAGAGTGTCTTTCAATTGAGGAAACACGATCTTCAATCCCGGTTCAGCCTTTACCTTCATTCTGAAATTGATCTGGTCACCGATCATGATATAATTGGTATCAAGCTCCGCCGCGTATTCCCGGCTTTGAGCTTTCAATCCCCCGATACCGTACAGTAGCAATATTACGAATAGAACAACCCTATTTTTCATTTTCAATTCTCCATTTTCAGTTTCAATTAATACCCAGCCCCTCTTCTCTTGAACAATGCTATCAATGATCTCACGTAATCTTCATCCGCGCTGATAGATGCCATATCCACCCCGGAATGTTTGAATATCCTGTCCAGTTCTTTATCCCGTTCCAAAGCGTACGCCTCGAATTGATCACGAACCTTCTTGTCGGAAGTATCCACCCACACGCTCTCTCCCGTTTCGGCATCCGTCAAGTACATTAACCCCACCGGCGGCAGCACCTTTTCCCGACGATCATACAATTGCAAAGCCACGACATCATGCTTTTTGTTCGCAATAATCAAAGGATGTTCAAAATCATGTTCATCCATAAAATCGGAAATCAGAAAACAAGTACAACGCTTTTTAATCGCATTCGTCAAGTATTGCAAAGCCATCGCAATATTAGTCTGCTTGCGTTCCGGGTAGAAATCCACCAGTTCGCGGATAATATGCAGGATATGCGTACGTCCTTTTTTGGGCGGGATAAACTTCTCTATCTGATCCGAGAAAAAGATTACCCCGATCTTATCGTTATTCTGGATAGCCGAGAATGCCAACACGGCAGCGATCTCCGTGATCTGGTTCTTCTTCAATTTCGAAACCGTTCCGAAATTACGCGAGGCACTCACGTCAATCAGCAACATCACCGTCAATTCGCGCTCCTCCTCGAATATCTTCACGTAAGGATGATTGTAACGGGCGGTCACGTTCCAGTCTATACTGCGGATATCATCCCCGTACTGGTACGCCCGCACCTCGCTGAAGGTCATACCCCGTCCCTTGAAAGCCGTGTGGTACTCGCCGGCAAAGATATTGCTTGACAACCCCCGCGTCTTTATCTCGATCTGCCTAACACGTTTTAATAAATCTGAAGTCTCCACCTTAATAATTTTAGATTTATAGATTTTAGATTTTAGATTCCAACCGCACAAGACTAACGCTTTTTCACTCTAAATTCTAACTCAATTCTAAACTCTCTCGCCATCAAATTGAAAATCTCAGATTGAAAACATGTCATTTTCAATTTTCAATTTTCAATTTTCAATTTCTAAGGTACTTCAACCGTGTTCAAAATCTCGCTGATAATGTCCTCGCTGGTCAGGCTGTTGGCTTCTGCCTCGTAACTCAACCCGATACGGTGGCGCAACACGTCGTGACAAACGGCACGAACATCCTCCGGAATCACGTACCCGCGGCGTTTGATAAACGCGTAAGCTTGAGCCGCTTTCGCCAAACTGATACTTGCACGAGGTGAAGCACCGTAAGCGATCATGGAAACAAATTTCTCCAAACCGTGTTCTTGCGGGTAACGGGTAGCGAACACGATATCCACGATATATTTCTCGATCTTCTCGTCCAGATAAACTTCTTTCACGACCTCACGGGCACGCAAAATATCCTCCGGTTGCAAAATGGTATTGGCTACCGGGAACGTCTTTTCCAGATTCTGCCGAACGATCAGTTTCTCTTCGTCTTTCTTCGGGTAGTCGATCACCACTTTCAACATGAAACGGTCAACTTGAGCTTCCGGCAGCGGATAAGTACCCTCTTGCTCTATCGGGTTCTGTGTTGCCATTACCAAGAAAGGCTCATCCAGTTTATAAGTCATATCGCCTATCGTCACCTGACGCTCCTGCATCGCTTCCAACAAAGCGGATTGCACTTTTGCCGGGGCACGGTTAATCTCATCCGCCAGAATAAAGTTAGCGAAAATCGGACCTTTCTTCACCACGAACTCCTCTTTCTTCTGGGAGTAAATCATCGTACCCACCACGTCGGCAGGCAACAAATCCGGGGTAAACTGGATTCGACTGAATTTAGCGTTAATAATATTGGCAAGGGTATTAATCGCCAAGGTTTTCGCCAACCCCGGAACACCTTCCAACAAAATATGCCCGTTAGAAAGCATACCGATCATAAGTCCCTCCACAAGATGCTTCTGTCCTACAATCACCTTGTTCATCTCCATCGTAATCATATCGACAAAAGAACTCTCTTGTTGTATGCGCTCGTTCAATGCTTTGATATCAACCGTATTCATATCATTGATTTTTATATTTGATTTATTAATACTACATTTTAACGTCAAAATTATCACCTCGGTTTCAAACTTCACGGAAAAGAGTTTTTTTTACTTCTCTTCCCTCGTTTCTGTTTTTCCAAAAATAGGTATTATTCCGGCAAATGTTAAAATCAAGGATACTAAATAATGTTAATGCAAATTTTAAGGTTTTCCCAAATAATTTCTAATCTCGTCTTAAATTACGGATTATTACCGATATACGATTATATTTTTAACATTTGACTTGTTCTACTAGCACATTAATTAACAATCAAACTTCAAAAATCAGCTCAATTCTCCCTTCCGTTCACTTAACAATAAGTAGAAATCTGCCTATTTGCCTTCAGATTATAATGGATCCACGTCAAAATAAACTTTCAATCCCTTGCCGGACTCCCCTTTCAATAACTCGTCACACTTCTGCCGGATAAAAGTCTTCAATTTCGACAACGAAAGCCCCTGCTCCGCCTTGATCAGCACTTGTATACGGTACATTTTCCGCACCCTTGCCACTTCCGGCTCCGCCGGACCACATACCCGACGTTCCAATCGTTCCCGTAACTTTCGGGCTAATTCATTCGCGGCATTACGCAAAGAATACTCGTTCACGTGCCTTAATTCTATCTGGATTAACCGGGAAAAGGGCGGATAATGAAACATCTCCCGTTCCCGTGACAAGAAAGAATAGAACCCGTGGAAACTCCCTTTTTCCACCAACCGGTACACCCGGTTCTCCCGGTCGGCAACTTGAATAACCACTTTCCCCTGTTCCCCTTTCCGACCGCTACGACCACTTACCTGCATCAACATATCGTAAGCCCGTTCCTCGGCTCGGAAATCGGGAAAACTGACCAAACTGTCTGCATCCATAACTCCCACCAATTTCACCCGCTCGAAATCCAACCCCTTCGAAACCATTTGCGTCCCGATTAATATATCCAGATTCCCCGCCTCGAACTCTTCAATCAAAGCACGAAATTTCACCTTGTTGCTCATCACCTCCAAATCCATGCGTGCCACGCGTGCCTCCGGGAAATACTGTTTCACCTCCTCCTCGATTCGCTCCGTCCCCGGCGTGCGATTCACGTAATGTCCCTGACCGCACTCCTCGCAAACAGTCGGCACCGGACGCAGGCTCCCGCAATAATGGCAATTCAGCGTATTCCGGAAACGATAATAAGTCATGCTTACATCACAATGCTTGCATTTTAAAATAGCCCCGCAATGGTTACACTGCAAAAAAGTGGAATACCCCCGCCTATTCTGGAACAGAATTACCTGCATACCCCTCTCCAGCACCCGCTTCATCTCCTCGTACAACACGGGAGTAAAACTCCCTTTCATCATTTTCTTCCGGCGATATTCTTTCACGTCCACGAACATCAATTCGGGCATCATGACCTCCCCGAAACGGGTGGTCAGCTCCACGAAACCGTATTTACCGCTCATGGCATTCTGGTAACTCTCGAACGAAGGCGTGGCAGAACCCAGCAATATCTTCGCCCCGTTCATCTTGCCGAGCATGATAGCCGCATCCCTACCATGATAACGGGGAGCGGGTTCTTTCTGCTTGTAAGAAGCCTCGTGCTCCTCGTCGATAATAACCAATCCCAAATTCCGGTAAGGCAGGAAAATAGAAGAACGTACCCCGAGTACCACGGGATAAGGATTCTCCCCGTTCTGCCTGCGCCACATCTCGGCACGGGCACTGTCCGTCATTCCCGAATGGTATACCCCCACCCGGTCGCCGAACACCCGCCTCAACCGTTTCACGATCTGTACCGTCAAAGCAATCTCCGGCAAAAGATACAACACTTGCTTCCCCTGCCGAATCGTTTCCTCTATTAAATGTATATACACCTCCGTCTTTCCCGAGGAAGTCACCCCTTGCAACAACACGCAGTCCCTCTCCTTGAAATGCCCCCGCACTTGTTCCAACGCCCGTTCCTGCTCCCCCGACAAGGCATGCATCTCCTGCACCTCCTCCCCCGTGCTATCCAAACGGCTTACCTCTATTGTCGCAACTTCCAGCACGCCCCTCTCGCACAATCCCTTCAATGCCGCCGTCGAATTACCGATCACGCCGGTAAACTCCGCCTTAGGCAACGAATCCGTGTGATGCTCGTCGCAATACATAATCCAGTCACACAACATCTTCTGTTGCGCCTTCGCCCGTTTCAACGAATCTATGATCTTCCCCAACTCTTCCCCCGAGAACACTCTCGCCCAACGCACCAACCGTTCCAATTTAGGTTTGAACAAATCATCCACGGACTCTTTCACTTGAATAATCCCTTGCTCCAACAACGAACGCACCGCCACGTACACGTCTTTCCGTCGCAATAACTTTTCCACCTCCGCCATGCAAATTTCCCCGTTCTGTCGGAATACCCCGATCACCTCCCGTTCCATCAGACTCAACTCTACCCCTCCCGTTCCATCTTCCTGCCAATCCGCGGCAAGACAAAGACTCGTGTAACTCTCCAAACGCATGGCAACAGGCAACGCCGCCCGTGTCACCTCTCCCGGTGGAGCCATATAATATTCGCTCAACCACAACAAAAATTTCAAATGAGAAGCGGAAAGAGCGAATCCCTCCTCGATCACCCGCTCTATCGGACGTGTCTCGAATCCCACGGGCGGGTTGGAATGCAACGCGTAAACAACCCCCGTGTAACGCTTATTCTTCACGAACGAAACGACAACAAGCCCCCCTACCGCTACCGTTCCCTCGTATTCCGTCGGTACCGAATAAGTAAAAAAATTCTCCACTCCCAAAGGGATGATGATGTCAGCGAACTGCAAAATTTTAGATTTTAGATTTTAGATTTTAGATTCAATAATCCAAAACCTAAAAACATTCAATTCAACAATTTAAAATCACACATCTAAAACCATTCAATCCTGCAATTTAAAATTTAAAATCTAAAATCTAAAATTATTAAATCGACAGGATTTCCGTCAACCCTAACAAATTATGATTCAACGGTTTGGAATTTTTAATCGCCTTGTTGAACGGCACATGCACGGTGTCCTTGTTCATGATACCCACCATGATACTGGTCTGGTCGTCCAGCAAAGCATCTACCGCCGCCACGCCCAACGTGCTTGCCATCACGCGGTCGAATGCCGAAGGAGAACCACCTCGTTGAATATGCCCCAACACGGTCACCCGCACGTCATACTCCGGGTGCTTCTTGGATATCTTATCCGCGATCGTGTAGGCTCCTCCCGACTTGTCACCCTCTGCCACGATCACGATACCACTCGACTTATGAGGTTTATAATCATGTTCCAAAAACTTGTCCAAATCATTCACGTCCGTTTCAATCTCCGGCACCAACACCGCTTCCGCACCCGTGGCAACAGCCGAACGCAAGGCAATAAACCCGGCATCTCGTCCCATCACCTCGATAAAGAACAAGCGGTTATGGGAACTCGCCGTGTCGCGTATTTTATCGACAGCATCCACCACGGTATTCACCGCCGTATCGTAGCCGATCGTGTAATCCGTACCGTACAGGTCGTTGTCTATCGTACCGGGAACCCCCACGACAGGCACGTTATGCTCTTGACACAACAAACGGGCGCCGGAAAACGTACCATCTCCACCAATCACCACCAACGCGTCCAACCCGTTCTGTTTCATCTGCTCGTAAGCCTTTGCACGTCCTTCCACCGTGCGGAATTCTGCACTCCGGGCTGTCTTCAAGATCGTTCCCCCGCGTTGTATGATATTACTCACGTCATGAGATTCCAGTCTTTTCATGTTTCCCTCTATCAACCCCTCGTAACCGTCATAAATCCCGTATGCCTCACAGCCATTAAAAATCGCCGCTCTCACCACCGCCCGAATAGCGGCATTCATCCCCGGAGCATCCCCCCCGGAGGTCAAAACACCTATTCTTTTAATCTTTCCCATAATCATTCAATTGAAAATTGAAAGTTGAAAATTGAAAATGCCAATTACAATCAATCAATTTATATTCTTACTTGTTCTTCTTCAATCCAAAATCGTAAATCTAAAATTTACAATCACAAATCGTAAATCATAAATCTTAAATCACCGCATTCTTTATCTCTTCCATCACCCATCTCGGTGTCGATGTAGCTCCACTGATTCCCACGCTTTCCGCCCCCTCGAACATCTCATCGCTCAAATCAGCTACACCTTGCACGAAATAGGTTCTCGGATTCGCTTCCCGACACACGGCAAACAACTGTTTGCCGTTAGAACTCTTCTCCCCGCTCACGAAC
Source organism: Butyricimonas hominis (assembly GCF_014287455.1). NCBI lineage: Bacteria > Pseudomonadati > Bacteroidota > Bacteroidia > Bacteroidales > Odoribacteraceae > Butyricimonas > Butyricimonas hominis. The sequence continues at coordinate 80,451 of NZ_JACOOH010000002.1, read as the reverse complement.
AGCACCACGTCGTGTCGCACCGCGAACTCCCTCAACTGCGGGATTCGGTTTGCCACCTTGCGGCAAATCGTGTCATTCACCTCCACGCCGCCGCGGGCACTCGCTCTCACCAACTCCTCGATCCGCTTGAACCCGTCAAGGCTTTTCGTCGTCTGCGAGAACAGGATAACCAATCGTGAAAAATCTATCTCTTTCAAATCTTCCTCCCGCTCCACGACCAACGCTTCCCCGTTCGTCTGCGCTACCAACCCGTTCACCTCGGCATGTCCCCGCTTCCCGTATATCACGAGCTGTCCGCCGTTCGCTTTCACCCGTTCGTATGCCGCTCTGATTTTCTGCTGCAAATTTAATACCACGGGGCACGAAGCGTCTATCACTTCAATATTATTTTTTTCCGCCAAAGCGTAGGAACTAGGCGGCTCGCCATGCGCCCGAAACAACACCCGGCAATCCCGCAAGTCGGCAAACGCCTCGTGGTCTATTGTCCGCAACCCCAATCCCTTCAAGCGATCCACCTCCAGATTGTTGTGAACGATATCCCCGATGCAATAAAGTTCCCCCTGCTGCAACTCCTCCTCGGCCTTGGCGATAGCGTTCACCACGCCGAAACAGAAACCGGAATTCTCGTCAATCTCTACTTTCATATCGTGAACGAATGAGCTTTATCATTTCTTCTACTTCCTCCTCCACCGTCATATCGCTATTATCAATCAACACGGCATCCGGCACCCGTACCAACGGGGCAGTTTCCCGGTGCTCGTCAATATAATCCCGCTTGCGCACGTTCGCTTCCACTTCCTCGTACGTTACCTGCTCCCCTTTTCCCTTCAACTCCTCGTACCTACGTCGCGCCCGTACCTCCGGACTCGCTGTCATAAAGAATTTCACTTCCGCGTTCGGAAACACCACGCTACCGATGTCCCGACCGTCCATGATCACGCCACCGGCACTCGCCATTTCCCGCTGTTTCTCCACCAGCAACTCCCGCACGTAAGGCAACGAAGCAACCAGACTCACGTTATCCGACACATCCAGTCCCCGGATAGCCTTCTCCACGTACTCCCCGTTCATGTACGACTCGTAACGTTTCTTCTCGTCATTATACTTGAAACCGAAAACAATCGACGGAAGTACTCGTTTCACCCCCTCGTCGTCCACCTTGCCATCACGAATCAACCCGTCCCGCATCGCTCTCAAGGTCACGATCCTGTACATCGCACCCGTATCTATATAAGTATATCCTAAACGTGCCGCCAAAATCTTGGAAACAGTACTTTTTCCCGTCGAAGAATGCCCGTCCACGGCAACTATCAAACCTTTCTTTTCCATTTTCATTCAAATCTATTCAACGTGCGAAGATACAAAGAACTCGCGAAAAAAAATCAATTTTTATCTTTCAACCTCTTTATCTCTCTATCAAAATCACTTTCAAGCAATTCCATTTCTCGTTTGCGATATATCTCGAACTCTTTTTCTGCCTTTTCTATAGCCTGTTTATGTGATATGTTACCTTTGCCGATAAGTATTTTTCTTTTATGGGCAATAGATTGCCACCTTGCTTCAATCGTTCATCATCCATTGCAAAGCCCTTTTGGATATATTCATGAAGTCGCTGCGTTGCCCAACGACGGAAGCGAGTCGCAACTTGCAACTGCACACGATAACCAAGGGCAATAACCATATCAAGATTGTAATGGTCAATATTGCGTTTTACCTGACGTTTTCCTTCTTGCCGAACTAATAAGAATTTCTTATAAGTTCGATTTTCATCCAATTCTTGGTCCGCATATATGTTGCTTATGTGCATCGATACATTTTCTTGCGTAGTGCAATATATATCTGCCAACTGATTTTGTGTCAGCCATACATCTTCATCGGCAAAACGCACAGATACACGAGTTATTTCGTTATCGTCTTGATAAAGTATAATTTTATTTTCTTCTTTCATTGGTCTATTTTTCTTCTTTAAAGAATGGTTCCAGAAACTAGCAATAAATTATTGATGACATATGCAAAAGTAGTGATAATTTCTGAAAGAAACAGTGATGACCCGATTGCGGTTATCGAGAATTGGTAAACAAGAAAACAGCATGTATTCCTATATAAAAATTAAATATACTATTTATTTCCTTCTTATTTAATTTGTAAAATAACCTTTTCATTTCCTAATTAAATCCTATTATTTTTCTATTTTAATAGGGGTTGAATAGGAGTTGAATGGGAGTTGAATAGGAGATGCTATAAAGCAACTACAAATAATATAGATATATTATAACTGTTATTTACTTTATTTTACGCTTTAATGCTTATAAACTTCAAATAAAATAACACCTTTTCCAAGTACACATATCAAAGAAGATAATATTTCGACTTTTAAAATATTAACATTATATTTGTGCCTTCAACTCACGAGGCATGGAAAACGGCATTAAAGGCATAGACACGTTCAAGGAATTGTACATGAGTCACTTTCAAGCAGTGGTGGGATTTTGTCATACCTATTTGAAAGACCGGGAACAATCCATGGATGTGACTCAAGAAACCTTCTTCAAACTGTACGAGCGGCTCGATGATGCTTATTCCCGCCGAAATGCCATAGCCTTTCTTTATATCACGGCCAAGAATCTCTGCATGGACGTCCTGAGGCACGAGAAATTCAACACGGAAGACGTCGATGAATTGAAAGAGAAATTATATTCCGATGATTTCTTTCTGGATGAAATCACGAACCAAGAAATGATACGTTTCGTTCAAGCCGCCGTTGCACAATTGACCGGTCGCAGTCTTGAAATAGCCCGTCTTGCACTCGACGGATTGGGGAACCAAGAAATAGCCGACACGTTGGGTATTTCTATCAATTCGGTCAAATCTCGAAAAAAAGAGATGTATTCGAAGCTACGAGAAATCATTGGTAAAGAATACGTTATATTATTCTTCGCGAAATATTTATTAAAAATCGAAAAATAGACGCACCCGCTTTTCGACCTCATCCGTATTCAAAGAGAAGAACGAATGAATATGGAAAAACAAATTATAAAGAGAATCGAGGTCGCGCGTTTGGTCGCCCTGCACAAATTGGGGGTTCTACCGGAGGATGAAGAACGGCGGCTGGCGGCGTGGGCGGCACAAAGCGAGGAAAACCGTCAACTTTACGAGAAACTGCTGCACGCGGAAACTTCCCGGAACAACGGGATGCCAACCACCGAGAAAGCGTGGCAGGACTTCACCCGAAGATACCGGGTACGCCCGAAAAGATACGCCACGTGGCGTCGGGTAAGTTACACGGCTGTCGCCTGCTGCGCGGCAGTATTACTCACGACGGGTATTCTGCATTTCTATTCGCGGGATAAAGCCGATGAAATCATGACGCCACGCCCGCTGAACTCGGTGCAACTCGTGCTCGAGAATGGAAACACCATCACCCTCGACCGGGAAGAACATGCCGCTATCAAACAAACTGCAAGTATCCCTCTCGAGATGAATCAAAAAGAAATTGACTACACGACTGTCGAGCAGGAATCACTCCAAGAAATTCCCGTTTACCACAAAATCATTGTACCCAAATACGGGGAATACACCGTGAAACTTGCGGACAACACGGTCGTGAAACTGAACTCGGAAAGTACCTTGAAATACCCGGTAGCGTTCAACGGGGATACCCGGGAAGTGTGGTTAAGCGGGGAAGCCTATCTTGAAGTAACCCGCGATACATCCAAACAATTTATCGTCCACGCGGCAGGGACAGAGATTGCCGTGCTGGGCACGACATTCAACGTGAACGCGTATGACACGGAAAAAGAAGTAGCCACAACCCTCGTCAACGGTAAGGTTGAAGTAAGCAACGAGGTTACCACTCAGGTCATCAGTCCGGGACAACAAGCCATCACCAGCCGGGATAACCCGCTAATAGAGGTGAAAAAAGTAGACACGCGAGTAGTCACGGCATGGGTACGGGATATGTTCTACTTCGACGAGGAACCCCTTGCCTCAATCATAGAAACTCTCGCCCGCTGGTACGAGTTCCGGGTGGTCTTTGAAAATGAAAATGCCAAACAACGTCGGTTCACCCTTGAAGTATCCCGCTATGCTGATATAGACAAGGTGCTCAACTTTATAGAGGAAACTCGGGTGGTCAAATGCAGGAAGGAGGGCAATACCATATACATCAAGTAGATAAAAGAAAACAGGTCATGCTACCAACACGACCTGCCACAAATTTAATGATATACACTCCCCCGTCAAAGCGAGTGTAATTATAAACCTATAAAACAAAAGTATGAAAAATAATTGTTTTATTCATGCCCCCGTGCATGAAAAATTAAAAAAATTGTTGCTAATTATGAAGCTAAACGCATTGTTAATGTTGTTGTTTTGCATGAATCTATCGGCGGGAGTCCTCGCGCAAGAGGCTCTCCTGACGGTAGAGGTCGAGAACGGGAGTATCCGTGACGTGATGCAAACGATTAAACAACAGAGTGAATACACGTTTGTTTACAACGTGGAAGAAGTCGGTCACCTCGGGAACCTATCCGTTCACATGAAGGATGCCGATATACGGTCTATTCTGGACGTATGCCTGAAAGACAGCGGGTTGGAATACAGTATTCACGAGAATGTCATCGTTATTCGCAAGAGTATTATCCAAAAACAAGACGAAACACGTAAAATTAAAGGAATCGTCACGGATAAGAAAAAAGAACCTCTACCGGGCGTGACCGTCATGATCAAAGGAACAAGCGTAGGCGTGGCTACCGACAAGGACGGGCGATTCGAAATGGCACAACCTAAAGATTCCAACATCGTGTTGATAGTTTCTTTCGTGGGGATGAAAACCCAGACGATCGCTTACAAGGGACAACCTAACCTCACTATCGTATTAGAAGAAGATTCACAAGAAATGGAGGAAGTGGTAGTGACAGGTTATCAAGTTATTGACCGTCGAAGAAACACGGGAGCCTCACAACGCTTGAAAATGGACGACATCATGACGGCAGGAGTCCCCAATCTTGATCAGATGCTGGAAGGGCGGGTTTCCGGAATGACACTGGTATCCGGTTCCGGAGAGGTTGGTGTCGCCCCCAAGATTCGTATTCGAGGAACTTCCACGTTAATAGGTAACCGTGAACCGTTATGGGTTGTCGACGGGATCATCGTGCAAGACCCGGTGCCCATCTCTGCCGAGGAACTGAATGACCCGGATTATATCAACCGCATCGGTAACGCTATTGCCGGACTGAACCCGCAGGACATCGAACGTCTGGACATCTTGAAAGATGCCGCCGCCACTGCCCTTTACGGGACGAAAGCCGCTAACGGGGTGATCGTGATTACCACGAAAAAAGGACGCATCGGTGCCCCCGTCATCAATTATAACATGAGCACCACGTTCCGGCAACGTCCTCGTTACACTGACCGCAAAATCAACTTGATGAACTCCCGGGAACGGATCCAATTCTCCCGCGAGTTGAATGAACAGCATTACGTGTTTAGCGGACACTTTAACTACGTGGGATACGAGGGATTACTCGATGACCTGTACAACGGGAAAATCAACGATACCCAATTTGCAGAAAAAGTAGCCTATCTGGAAACATTGAACACGGACTGGTTCAAACTGTTGACAGAAGACACCTTTTCCCATCAACACACGATCAGCATGTCGGGTGGTTCCGAACAAGCCCGATACTACGCGTCCATCGGTTATTCCCGCGACAACGACGTCATCAAGGGGAATTACAACGAACGCTACACTAGTAGCCTTAACCTTGAGTCCACGCTGACCGAATGGCTGACAGCCTCGTTCCAGATGCAGGGAAACGTGAGCCGCCGGAAATACAATCAAAGCGAAACATCTCCCATGGATTATGCCTACAACACCAGCCGGGCTATCCCCGCTTATGATGAAAACGGAAAGTATTTCTACTATGAAAGAAAAGTCGGAAATAATTATCGCCAATATAATATATTGAATGAACTGGAGAACAGTTACTCGGATCAACACACCTCCGGTATCACCGTTACCGCCAATTTACGATTTGACATCAATTCATGGTTAAATGCCAACGCGATCATATCGTACACGAATTCCAACACGGAAATCGAGGGCTACTGGGGAGAAAAGACATATCACGTTGCCGCTCTCCGCGGTTCGGAATATGGCGAAGTTCCCCCTTCTTACTCCGAATTACCCTATGGCGGAGAACTCAGCACGAACGAAACCAGAAACAACTCCTACACGGCACGTTTGCAGATAAACGCCAACAAATATTTCGGTGTAAATGAACAACACAACATCAACGTCAGCGCGGGAATGGAGATGAGTTCCAGTAAATACAAGGGGTACAGTCGTACAGACCGTTGCTACTACCCGGATCGGGGGATGACATTTGTTTCCGGCATCAGCCTTGAAAACTTTCCCGAATATGGTGTCTGGTTAGCTTCGAATGTACCCTCGCTCTCGAATAACCTGACAAATATTCTTTCAGGCTACGCGACTCTTTCTTACAGTTACCATAATTACTTCACGGCAAACGTGAACGCCCGTGTAGACGGCTCCAACAAATTCGGAGATCAAAGCAACAACAAGTTTTTACCGATTTGGTCGGCTTCCGCGGCTTACAATTTTTCGGAACACGAAGCTCTAAAAGCCGATTGGATTGACTACATGACGCTGAAAGCATCCTTCGGTTACCAAGGAAACATGCTGGATGACCAATCACCCGTCATGTTAATCAAAAAACAACCTACAGATCCTTATTACAACGAAATGACGAGCAGTATAGAACGCAACCCCAACCCCAATCTAAAATGGGAAAAGACCAGTTCTTTCAACGTCGGCTTGCAACTATCTTTGCTCCACAATCGCTTGCAACTGGAAACTCAATATTATTACAAACGAACCAAGGATGCGTTCATGACAAAAGAAGTAGCTTCCATGAATGGTGTTGACTCTTACGTGATAAACGGAGGGGACGTGGAAAACAAGGGGTATAGTGTTGACATCACGGTATCCCCGATATCCAGAAAAGACTTGTACTGGACGATTTCCACCTCATTCTCGAAAGACAAGAACACGGTAAAGAATGATCCCAGTTCACAAACTTACGATTACACGGAATTTCTGAACGGAACCGCCGTTATCAAGGGAAAAGCAGTCAATACATTCTATTCCTACGACTTTATAGGGCTTAGTCCCATAGACGGAGGTCCCTTGTTTAATGATATGGAAGACCAAAAGCACGAACTTCTCGGGCTTAGCAAATACGAAACGTTCACTCGCGTACTGAAAGCCACCGGTCGCCGCGAACCTTACATGTCCGGCGGTTTAAGTACATCGTTACGCTACAAAAACATCCGAGTGAACGCCATGTTCTCCTACAGCCTTGGTGCAAAAACGCGTCTATTCCGCCTGTTCGACAAAAATCTTTCCCCGGAATACAACGTGCACCGCGATTTCCTGAAACGTTGGAAAAACCCGGGTGATGAACTCAAAACAAATATTCCGGCACTTGAATCCTTGTATAGCGATGCCTATTGGAATTACACGTACCACTATTCCGACGTGTTCGATAATATTCAACAATTTGCCGATGACGCATGGACAATGTACGACTATTCCGACATCCGGGTTGTCAGCGCCAACTACTTGAAATGCTCCAGCCTAAGCTTCACTTACGAATTCGGGGAAAATACCCTGTCTAAAATAGGTCTTTCCCGGCTGGCACTCACCTTGTCGGGCACCAACTTATTCACGTTATGCTCCAGCAAACTGAAAGGACAAACCCCGACACAAGGCGGGTTCAGTGAAATACAACTATCGGACAGACCAACTTATACTTTCGGATTAAGTGTTTCATTTTAAAATCAAAACATCATGAAAAACATATTAATAATCGGCTGCATATCACTCATTCTCTCCTCTTGTGACAGCTTCTTGAAAGAGTATTCCCAAGATTTGGCAAGGGTTGAAACCGTCGGGGATCTGGACGAGTTATTACTGGGAAGCGCTTATTACCCGGCAGGATATTACTACATAGCCAGCAGCACACGTAAGCAGGTAGGAGCCCCGTACAACCAGTTTATCCATTTCATGAGCGATGAACTAAGACAAAACAGCGAAACGTCTTATGGAGATTACGGTTCTTTTGAAGAGTTTTTCGGGTATTACACGTGGCAACGCCAAGTAGGCATCAACATAAAGGGAACCAGCGTGGGCACCGAAAATACTGACTGGAAAAGAACTTACAACTATATCAACGCAACCAACATGATTCTTGACGAATTGAACGAAGTCACGATTCATGATGACGAAGAGGAAGCCACAAAAAACAGAGTGGAAGGAGAAGCCCGATTCCTGCGTGCATTATACTATTTTACTTTGGTAAACCTGTACGCGGATCCGTACGTTTCCTCTAAAGCGGCGACTACCCCGGGAGTTCCGTTGAAACTGACCTCGTACGTGGAGGATAAAGAATATAACAACAACACGGTTGCCGAAGTGTACGAACAAATTATCAAAGATCTGAACGGAGCCATCGACTGTCTGTCCAAAACGACACGCAAAAGCATCTATCGGGCTGATCTTACCACAGCCTACCTGTTGACTGCCCGTGTTTACCTGTACATGCAGGACTACCCCAACGCACGCAAGTACGCTCAATTCGTCTTGGATCGAAATGATGCCTTGACAGACCTCAACCTGTTTACCGGGACGGACAATGTTTTCACATCGGATAACCCGGAAGTTATCTTTTCCATGGGAGGCCATTTCTTGACAAACTATATCTATGGACAAGATGACTACGAGGATGAATATCCGTTTTATATCTCGGAAGACTTGATCGAAGCGTTTGACGCCAAAGACTTGAGAAAGAAGTTTTATATTTCAGAAGAGGAATACGGTTATTATTACAAAAAAATTTACTGGGGACGTGCTCATTGGGGTGCCGCTTGTAGTGTTTCGGACAATTTCCTATTCCGCACCTCGGAGGCTTATCTTATTTTAGCTGAAGCCTGCGCGTTTGACAACGCTGAAGACATAGCCCGACAATTACTCGGTCAATTACAAAGTAAACGTTTTGACTCTACCCCGACTGTCAACGAAACGGGAAATACATTGATCGACTTGATTCGACTGGAACGACAACGCGAACTCTGTCTGGAAGGTCACCGTTGGTATGACCTGCGCCGTTATACCGTATGCGAGAAGTACCCGTGGTCAAAAGCAATTCGCCATCTCTACACTGATTACGATTCACGATGGAATGCAGAAAGAGTACGCTTGTTCGAACTAGAGCCTTATGATAAAGCCTACACGCTGGCATTCCCGAAAGAAGTACTGGATTTCCAGAATACCCTAAATACAAACAATCGACCGGAACGCCTTCCCATAGAAGAAAGTAATTAATAATAAAGAGTATACCACGATGAAAAATATATATTATTTCATAGTCCTTTGTACCTTAATGGTTAGCTTCGCTTGCAGCAAAGAGGAAAAACTGGAACCGACGGAAATGCGATATGACTACTTCACGATCTCTCCCGACGCCACGGATGAAGAATCCATATTACGCCGAACCTTTTACGAAACCAACAAAATACACCTTCTCTTTAACGACACTCTACGCCACGAACAACGGGGAACATACGCAGACGGGACTCCCTATTGGTTTACAGAATTACTCGATTTATCGTACAATATCACGGGTACGACAGATGGAGCACGCTTCACGTACATTCAGGATATTCGCCATAAAGAAGAAGCCGTGCATTTTGTAGAAACGTATATTCTTCCTCATCTAGGCGAGGGATTACGCCCTTACTCCATATTTCTGGTAGAAAAGATGGAATCCTACAGCTACGGGTGGAGTGAAACTAATTTTTATAACGGGAGACGTTGCCTAGCTCTTTCAACCCAAGGGATATCCGACATGGATGAAGAAGAAATCAAAGAGCAATGCATAGACATTTTTTACTCTATAATCGCGGGTAAAACGAAATATTACGACGAAGAACTGACGGAATTTATAGCGTTCGGCGCTCCCTATTACGGGGAATATTTCTCCTCTTTCCAATCACTAACCAAACCCAAACCAACTGCTGAAGAAATGTACACGTTGGGCTTCATATCATGGAGCAGCTGGAGCTCCTATTTCCCATACGAGAGTAGCGACTTAACCGCTTTCCTGAAAGCAGTCTTCTATGAAGATGAAGATACATTCAAAACGCAATATGCCGAATACCCTGTCATTCTTCAAAAATATGACATTATGAAAGAGGTTGTCAAGAAAAAAGGTTACATATTCTAATACCAAACACATGAAAAAAATATTCTACTTACTATACATCGCATTAGCCTTCGTCGGATGTAACGACGATGACGACAAACTGCCCCGCATAACCCCAGAAGCCACGGGAACTTTTACCGACACGGACGGACAAGTGTACAAATGGGTACGCTACAACGGGATAGACTGGATGGCATCCAATTATAAAGGCGGAGAACCTTATTACAACGCAACAAACAGATGGGGTGATGACTTGATTGACATCGATAATAAAGAACTGGCAATAGCCGATTTCGAAATCTACGGCAATTTATACACTTACGAACAAGCACAGGAACACGTACCCGACGGGTGGCGTTTACCCACGGACGAAGACTGGCAAAAACTGGAACAAGCCATGGGGATGTCCGATAACACAGCCGACAAAAAGGGATGGCGCGGTTCCGGGGTCGGCGAACTCCTACAACAAGACGAAACAGGTAGCGGCATGAATCTCCTCCTAGGCGGGTACGTCGCCGTGCAGGCTGTCAGGCCCATGAATCTGCATTTACGTCTGGTGCGGGTATACGGGTATTATTGGACTTCCACCGAGGACAAAGACAGTTACCCGGAAGGCACAGCCGTGTATTACCGGAGTATACGCTATAACAGTTCGCGAATTGAACGTGAAATAATGGCTACTTACGAGCAAGACTATCTGAACAACGTATACCCCAAATACTTGAGTGTACGTTACGTGCGGGATGCTCAATAAAACATTACGATATGAACAAATTATTTTACCTTGCCGCAGCGCTGTTCGTTTACAGCGCCTGCGGCAACAAGGACGAGTACGTCATCCGGGGAAGTTTTCCCGGACTGAAAGACGGGATGATTGTCACTCTCAACAACCTTGAGAAAGAGAAAAAAGAAACCCTAGCCACGGATACCGTCCGGAACGGTCGTTTCGAATTACGGGGAAGTACTCCTACCCCGGTATTCTGTGACATCAGAATCAGTAACAGGAATCTGGTTCAGGAGAAAAAAGAGATTACAAACAACGGAACTTTCCTGTTCTTGGATAACTCCAAAATGGAGATGCAGGCGAAACATTATGACAGCTTATCATACATTTCCACGATGTTTCCCGTGGCAAAGGAAACAAACGCTAAAGTTACAGGAGGTGTGCTGCAAGCCGACTTCAACGCTTACCGGCAAAAAATGCTTCCCTTGGAATTGGACGCTTATATACCTTATGACACCTTATCAAATCTAAGATTCTTCAACAAATACAATTACCCGGCAGAAGTTTACGCCAAAATATTCGCGGAATTTTACCCCCAACAAGTGGAGAAACAAGCGATTGTCGATGCCGCCCGCATGGAGTTTATCCGCCAGCACCCGACTTCCCCCGTATCGTTGTATATCGCGGAAAACCTGATTAAAGAAGAATTTACCCGAACCAAAGAAGAGTTGGAAGAACTATCCCGTGTAGCGGAACAAATCACAGACACGATACGCAAACCCCGTTTCCTCAAAAGAATGGAACAAGCCATGAGGCAATATAAAGGCGTAAAGTACACTGACGTGGAACTAGAAACACCCGTGGGGACAAGAGAAAAACTCTCATCACACGTCCATCCGGGAAGCTACACGCTGATCGACTTCTGGGCATCGTGGTGCGGACCGTGCAAAGCGGCTATCCCCTCCGTGAAAAAACTCTACAACAAATACAGCCGGGAGCAATTGAACGTGGTCAGCATCTCCATGGATGAAAAGAAAACCGATTGGGAAAAAGCCATGAAAGAAGAGGATATGCCGTGGACTCAATTGCGGAGCAACGATCGAAAGAGTTATACCGAAATATTCAAAACTTACAATGTCACCAGCATCCCCCGGCTCGTGCTTCTTGACCCGGCAGGAAGGGTCGTGTTCAGTAGTCACGATGCGGACGCCCTGCAATTAACCGTACGCCAATTAGTGGAAAATAATCAATAATAAATTCGTATTGTAAAAATTACCTGTATGAAAAAAATCTATTTGTTTATCGCTATCTTGTTTGTGCAAATCACGGTGTTCGCGCAGGAAGGCGTGAACTTCCGTGATTTAACATTCACTGAAGCCCTAGAGGCAGCGAAAAAAGAGAACAAACTCGTGTTCATGGACTGCTACACCGAATGGTGCGGACCGTGCAAGAACATGGCGAATAACGTGTTCCCGCGAAAAGAGGCGGGAGATTACTTCAATCCCCGTTTCGTGTGCGTGAAATACGACATGGAGAAGGGTGAAGGTGTGGAACTGGCTAAAAAATTCGACGTGCACGCCTACCCCACTTTCGTTATCATCCGTCCCGATGGCACGATACAACACAAATTGGTCGGGGGCGACAAGCTGGAAACTTTTATCGATAGAGTGGAAAAAGGCTTGAACGAGAAGACCTCGCTACTGTACATGCACCAAGAATACGAGAAAGGCAAGATGAGCAATGCCGAACTTTTGGCATATAAAAATGCCTTATCGGATGCTGCCAGTGACGAGAAAGCCGCTAAGGTGTACAAGGAGTTATTGCAACGCCTCACGGACAAGGAAAAGACCGAAAAAGAATACTGGTCGATTTACGAAGACGAGAGTTGCGTGATTGGTTCTCCCATGTTCGACTTCCTGCTGGCGAACCTCGATGCCATCCGAAAGAACACGGGCGAAGAAATCGTGGAGAAATTCTTATTCTATCACCATGCTAAGATATTACAGGATTACATCGCCGGATACGCCAAAGAAGACGCCGCCCCCGTGGAGAAAGTGAAAGCACAAATCAACGGCTTCCGTATCAAGGGACAAGAAAGTCTGGAAAAAATGTTAGCTTTGGCAGAACCTGTCAGCCAACGAGATATCGAAAAGGTTGCCGCCATCGTGAAAGCAAAAATACCACACGTGAATGCCGAAGAATTGAAAATGTACGCTTTCGGATTCCGTACCATCTTGTGGAAAACCCAAGAACCTTATCCCGCTAACTACGGGAAACTCGGCAAAAAACTCACGCAACAAGTTATCGCCCACATGGAAAAAAAGGCTGAAAACTTATCAAGCAACGACCTCACCACTTATGACATCATATTGTCGTGCTTCGGGGATAGATTGGAAAAAGAAGATTACGCTCGCCTTATCGCCCTAGGGGAAAAAGTACTTCCCGGGTTACCCGATGACGAGAACAAACGCCACTCGGAGTGGATATTCGACGGGTACAAAAAACGCTTGAACAAGGAAAAACAACCTGATAAAAAATAAGATGAACATGAAAAAAAGATACCTATCATTCCTATTACTGGCAAGCGCCATAAGCGCCTGTGACATGAAACCCATGGATCATTTCGTGCTTCGCGGTACCATTCCCGGGGCAATGGACAGCACGGAAATAGAATTAGCTATCCCCGGGGAAAACAAAGAACGTCTTAAGGGATTTATCGTCAACGAGCGATTCGAATTCCGGGGAAAACTGGAACAACCCACTCTCTGCGAACTACGCTTGAATAACCAAGACATCTGTGACCGGAAAAACATAAAAGAAGAAAACAAAATTATTTACGCGGATATCAATTTCTTCGTGGAGAACGGGAAATTGACATTCACCACGCCTCACGTGGACAGTCTGCCTCACTCTTTCTGGAAATACGATATTCGTAAAGAGAAAAACTACACGCTAACGGGTTCCCCGGCACAGGATATTTATTATGCCTACCAGCAACAAACTATCCCGACCCGCCATCTTCTCCGAACGTTTAGATTCCAAGAGAACAAACAACCGGAAGACGCCAAAAGAATAGTAGCGGCACAAACAGAACTGGCTCGACAAACCCGGGAATTTATAGCGGGCCACTCGAACCTCGCCGTGAATCTAATGTTAGTCGAGGAATTGAAAAAAGAACCTTTTACCTACGACCAAGGTTATCTCGATGAACTGGAACAACTCTTCGCTTCCTACCGGGATACTTGCCCGAGGCTTAAAAATTTCCGCCAGTACCTGAAAGAAGCGAGCGCATTCGCCCAAGGCAAACCGTTACAGGAAGGAAAAGTGATAACCTCGAAAGGCGACACGCTATCTCTCCTCGCCCAATTGAAGGCGGGACAATACACGTTGATCGACTTCTGGGCATCGTGGTGCGGACCGTGCCGGGCAAGTTTCCCTCACTTACGAGAGATGTACAAGCTGCACGGGGAAAAAGTCAATTTTATCAGCGTATCACTAGACAAAGAAGAAAAAGAGTGGCAAAAGGCCATGGGAGAAGAAAAGTTGCCTTGGTCCCAGTTCCTCGCTACCCGTGCTTTGAGCAAAGAAGTCGGCAAATACTATAATCTCAAGTCTATACCGACCTTCTTGTTTATCGACCCCGACGGGAAAATCATTTTCTCGGGACACAGCAGTGACGAACTGGAAGCGGAATTAGCAAAAACACACTAACTAACATCTCTATTTTCTTTATTAGATTGTAAACGAGGTTGTTTCGGCAGCCTCGTTTTATTATTATCCCCTCTCCGGGCAATAATTTTCTACAATTTCATCCATCATTATCAAAAATTAATAACTTTGTAGGACTCTTATGTGTTTACGTGTTTATGTATATTATTAATTAGATGATGATGGAACAAAAGAAAAATTCTTACAGCATGGGGATTATCATTATTGGAATCCTCTTCTTTATCTTCGGGTTCGTCACGTGGTTGAACGCTACCCTAATCCCTTATCTTAAAATCGCTTGCGAACTGCAACACGAGTGGCAAAGCTACCTCGTGACCTTCGCTTTCTACATTGCCTACTTTGTCATGGCACTACCCTCGTCATGGGTATTACGCAAAACAGGCTACAAAAACGGCATGATGCTCGGGTTGCTCGTGATGGCAGTCGGGGCATTACTGTTTATACCCGCGGCGATGACTCGCACCTACGGTCTGTTCCTGCTGGGACTTTTTATCATGGGTACGGGATTGTCCGTGCTGCAAACCGCATCCAACCCCTACGTGATTGAATTGGGAGCCCCGGAAAGTGCCGCCCAACGGGTGAGCATCATGGGTATTTGCAACAAGGTGGCAGGAGCCATCAGCCCGCTTATCCTCGGGTCTATCATGTTGAAAAACATCGATGCACTGGAAGCAAGTTTAAAGACAATGGATCCTATCCAAAAAGCGGCAGAACTCGACCTTCTGGCATCGAAATCCATCGTACCCTACATCGTGATTATGGTGTCGCTCGTCGTGCTGGCGCTGTTCGTGCGTTTCTCTCCGCTTCCCCAGATCGAAGACCCGGAAGAAGAAGAAGGCAGTATCCAACACGGGGGTAAATCAAGTATATTCAGCTTCCCGCACTTGTGGATCGGTATCGTCACCTTGTTCCTTTACGTGGGAGTCGAGGTTATCGCCATCGACACGGTCATCGGGTACGCCAAATCATTAAACATGAACATGGAAGCCGCCCGGGTATTCCCGACCTTCGGCATGATTGCCATGATCGTCGGTTACATTATCGGTATCATCGCCATCCCAAAATACATCACCCAAGAACGGGCTTTAGCTTACTGTGCCGTCCTCGGCGTCATCCTCGGGATATGCACCGCCGTTCTTCCGGCTAACGTGTCTATCTGGTGTTTGACCTTGTTAAGCCTTGCTAACTCGCTGATGTGGCCGGCAATCTTCCCGCTCGCCATCTTCGGCTTGGGACGTCACACGAAAACCGGATCGGCTCTGCTTATCATGGCTATCGCCGGGGGAGCCTTGCTTCCGATGCTATACGGCTCACTCACCACCTGCATGGGCTTCCAAGGTGCTTACTGGATGGTATTACCGTGCTACCTGTTTATCCTCTACTTCGCCGTAGCGGGACACCGGGTTGGCATTAAACATTTATATAATAAATAGTTACAGGTTGCAAGTTGCATTTACCTCCGGCAAGTTGCAGGTTAATCATGAACTTGTAACCCACGGAAAGCGAATGCAACTTGTAACTTGCCAAAGGCAAAATAACAAATTTATGGAAAAAACGAAAGCACTCAAAAACAGAAAGTTATTCGGCATAGCCGCTATTCTATTCCTATGCGTCGGTATCGTCCACGTCGGCTACAAAGCCCTCCAGTTCGCGGATACCCCGGAATGGGGAGCTCCTTGGTATTTTGCCCTTTTCTCCCCGGGAATTATTTACCTTTTCCCCTTGATAGTATCTTTCGCCGCCTATCGCTTTTTCTCGAAGGCAGCCGATAAGGGAGAGGACGGTTTATAAAGTTCATAAGGTTTATAAGGTTCATAAAGTACCAAGTGTCCTTCGGACACAGCTTAAACGGCAGCATTAGCTGCCGTTGGTATAGCGCCCCGCAGGGGTCCACTACTTTATAAACTTTATAAACCTTATGAACTTTATAAACCTTTACTCCAGAATCACCGTCACTCCTCTTGCCCCGTGAGCCCCGATAACCAGCGCTTGCTCGATATCGGCAGTCTTTGAAGGTCCGGCGATAAAACTACCGTATTCGTAATCATCGAAATCCGGTTGGGTATACGCCTCGTGCATATTATTCACGAGACGAGTGCGATCCAGTATCACCACCAACGCCTCCGCGATAAAAAGCAATGCCTTGTAACGAGTCTGTCGCTTTATCCACACCATCCCGTTTTCCAACACCCCGAACTCTCCTCGCACAACCCCTACATCCGTACCGTTCAACTCTCTCGGATCATCCAACATATCCGGATTCACCGTCGCACAAGTAATCTCCGGCAAATTCGAAGCTATCGACTTGGCATCCGGATAAGCCTTCCGGATTACCTCGTTCACGTCCTGCCCCTTATCAAGCAACACGTAATTCGCACCCACCGCTTTCAATATCTTTTCAAATTGCACCAGCGGATCAGGATAAACTAACGGCGTAAACGTCATCTCCGGGCGTTCCACGCGGTCAATCCCGTGAGCTTTTATCCTTGCAAATATTTCATCTTTACTACCCATAACTTATATATTTATGATTTTAGATTGAAGATTTTAGATTTTAAGCCCCTTTCTACCGACTTTACCGTTCCCCAGCAAATGAAGAGAAATCTGAAATCATCAATCACAAATCGTCAATCATTTAATTTTCCCTTTCTTCCACATCTCGTTAAACGTCTCTTTCGTGAATTGTGGTAATTCTCGTCCGATACCCCACGCGTCGAGGTTGTTGTACAGCACGAAACGAGGCATCTTTTCGGCTATCCGTCCTGCTTTTATTGCCGGATAGAAAAGACCGGGACGCTCCATCACGAATTTCATGCCTTTCTCCATAAACTTTTTCGACGCAGCGGCAAGATGCAACGGTGCCAGATTCTGACGCCACTTGTAGATCTGTTCCGCCAGATCTATCTTCACGGGACACACGTTCGAGCAGGAATAACAAAGTGAACATGCCGATACGTTACCCGAGTACTTCTCTGGTGATTTCAACATTCCTAAATTAATCCCGATAGGGCCGGGAATAAAATAAGAGTAAGAATAACCGCCCGTGCGGCGGTACACCGGACAAGTATTGATACACGACCCGCAACGGATACATTTCAGCATATTCACGTGTTCCGTGCAAGCCAGTATATCGGTACGCCCGTTATCCACGATCACGATATGCATCTCCTGTCCCTCGACGGGCTTCTTGTAATGCGAGGTGTATGTCGTCGACGGCTGCCCCGTGGCAGAGCGGGCCAACAAACGGGTATACAGCGCCAACGCCTTGTAATCCGGGATCACCTTCTCCAACCCCATGATAGCGATATGTACCTTCGGGAACGAAGTACCCATGTCGGCATTCCCCTCGTTCGTGCATACCACGAAAGCCCCCGATGAAGCCACGGCAAAATTAACTCCCGTCATGGCGATATCCGCGTGCAGGAATTTCTCCCGCAAAGCGGCACGTGCGGCATGCGTCAGGTAAGTCGGATCACTGTTCCCCGGTTCCGTGTGCAACTCTTTCTCGAACACCTTCCCCACTTCCTCCCGCTTCACGTGAATGGCGGGCAGCACGATATGACTGGGCGGCGTTCCCATCAACTGCATGATCCGTTCGCCCAGATCCGACTCCACGGCATCCACTCCCCGAGCCTTCAAGTAAGGCGTCAATCCACATTCTTCCGATAACATGGACTTACTCTTCACCAGATTCTTCCCCCCATGTTTCTGAATAATCCCGTACACGATACGGTTGTGCTCCTCGGCATCCTTCGCCCAATGCACGTGTATACCGTTCGCTGTGGCGTTTCTCTCGAACATATCGAGATAATACCCCAGATTACTGATCGTGTGGCGTTTCATCTGGCTCGCCATTTCCCGCAACGCCTCCCATTCGGGTACATCGTTCGCCATTTTATCCCTTTTCTCCCGCACGAAGTAGAGCGCCTGATCGTGCCATGCCGTCCTCTCCTTATCCGCGATAAACTTCTTGGCTGCTTTAGCATGTGAACTCATAATATTTAGATTTACGTTATTTACAAATTAGTTTATAAAGTTTATAAGGTTCGTAAAGTTCATAAGGTTACGGGTGTCCTTCGGACTAAGTTTATCGGCAGCACAAGCTGCCGTGAGCAAAGCGCCCCGCAGGGGTCAACAGACTTTATAAACCTTATGAACTTTATAAACTTTACAAACCGTTACCCAAAATCTCCACCACGTGTATCGTCTTTATCGGCAACTTCTCCCGGCGGATAATCCCCTCCATGTGCATCAGGCACGAACTGTCGGCACCCGTGATGTATTCCGCCCCGGTGGATATATGATCACGTACCTTGTCCTGTCCCATGCAAACGGAAGTAGCCGCTTCTTCCACGGCAAACATTCCCCCGAAACCGCAACATTCATCCACACGTTTCGGCTCGAACACCTCCACGTCCTTTACCAGTGACAACAAATCCCTCAGCTTCGAGTAGCGGGGTATCACCAACTCGCTCGGTGACGAAAGATGCAGCAACCTCTCCCCGTGGCAACTGTTATGAATACTCACCTTGTGCGGGAAACGGGTATCCAGCTTATCCACTTTCACCACGTCGTGCAGGAACTCGCATATCTCGTATATCCTACTGCTGATACAAGCGTGTTCCTCCTTGTGCAACAGTGTCGGGTAATGCTCTTTCACGAAAACCACGCAACTTGCCGAGGGACCCACCACGTAGTCATATTTCTCGAACAACTGTTCCATTCGCCCCGCCAACTTCGCGGAATCCTTCTGGAATCCGCCATTCGCCATGGGTTGCCCGCAGCACGTCTGATCCAACGGGTAATCAACATCTAACCCCAGCGACTTCAATAATTTATACGACGCTACCCCCACGCCGGGATAGATCGCGTTGATGTAACAGGGAATAAATAATCCAATCTTCATAATATATAATATTAGTTACAAGTTTCATTTGCCTTCGGCAAGTTACAAGTTGCCGGCTTTCCCATCATGCAAAAAGATACACTACCACCCCGGCAATAATAACATAAGCCAGCGCGTAAGGAATGGCCGCTTTCAATATGCTTCCCTCCTGTCCCTGCTGGTCGCAGGCGGACGTGGCAATAGCGATACTTTGCGGGGAAATAATCTTTCCTCCCGTGGCTCCCGCCGTGTTCGCTGCCGACAACCACGTGGGATCGACTCCCGTGTGCGCGGCAACCCCGGCCTGCAATTTACCGAACAGGATGTTTGCCGATGTATCACTACCCGTCAAGAAGGTTCCCAATGCCCCGATCATGGGTGCAAACAACGGGTAGAGCGCACCCGTCGCGGCAGCAAGAGCCACCGCCAACTGGTTGATCATCCCCGACGTTTCCATGATGGAAGAGAATCCCACCAGACAGATTACCGTCACGATCGTCTTGCGCAACTGCACAACCGACCGCCACAACAGCACGAGCAAAGCTCCCGCCTTTCCGCCTTGAATCAACCCGCCGACAAAGGAACCGATAAAAAGCAACACGCCACCTTGTATCAACCACTGTATCGTGTACACTTTCACCTCTCCGCGTATCGTAATATGCACCGTGGAAACCAATACAGACTGCAATACCTCCCGGATAACGGGAAACAGCGGGCTCGTGACCAGTACAAGTGCCATGATCAACACGTACACCATCCATGCCCGTGCAATCTCTCCGCCGGAATAAATCATCCCCGCGGGTTTCTCCTTCCCCCTGTCAATCAATTTCCCAAGCAGAATAATCACGATAATGGCGGCAATACTACCGATAATAGCGGGAGTTTCCGCCCCGATATAGTGAGCGGCAAGATACTGCGCCACCAACGACACCGCCCCCACCGACAAACTCAATAACAGGTTTTTCGGCAACGCCTTCAACCGGGGATCGGCTAAAAACGTGATCACGAAAGGCACCAGCAACATCAACACCGACAACTGCAATACCACCGCCGTACTCAACGGGATCACGGGCAACCCCGTTTCCTGTGCCAGCACGATTACCGGAACTCCCACCGCCCCGAATGCCGTCGGAACACTGTTGGCTATCAAACTGACCACCGCCGAGAACATCGGCTTGAACCCGAGGCTGATCAATATCGCCGCCGGGATAGCCACCGCCGTCCCGAAACCCGCCATACCTTCCAGCAATCCCCCGAACCCCCACGTGATCAGCAACACCTGCACGCTTTTGTCCACCGATATAGCAGAAAACTGTTGCTTCAACACCTCTATCTTCTTCGTTTGCAACAGCACGTTATAACTGTATATCGCCATCAGTATAATAAACAAAATAGGAATCAACGCTTTCAGCATCCCGTAAAGAAAAGAATTAATCATGTCCGGCACCGATAAATTAAAAGCGAACAATGCCAAAAATGCCGTGATAAACAGCGTTATCACACTACTTTTATCACCGGAAACTTTCATCACTCCCATCAGAATAATCAAAATAATAATCGGTAATGCCGCGTACAACGTTTCCATATACATCATTTTAAAGATTAAAATTCGTCATTATCTCCCGCCGCAATCGCTTTCCGCTAAACTTACTCACGTTTAACACTAACGAAATTAAAGAAAAATATGTTACAATATTATCACGATTTATTAATTCCCAATCACCGAATCCGAAATCACTAAATCACCGAATCGATAGAATCTAAAATCTAAAATTAATTCGTACTTTCGCGATATGATAAAAAGATCGGATATCAGAGGTATATACGCCAGAACACGGGAAATGCTGTTCCACCCGGAAACGGAGTGGCGGGCGGTGAAACGGGAAAACATGGATGGCACGGATGTTTTCCGGGGTTACCTTATCCCCTTGGCGGTAGCGGGTTCCGTCTGCACGTTCCTCCTGCAACTGCTGCACACCCCGCCTTTCTACGCTTTCGCCATAGCTGCCATTACTTTGGTCGCCTCCGTTGGAGGTGCTTACGCCACGTATCGGGTAAGCCGCGAGTATCTCACGGACAAAATCACGGAAGCCAACGAGGTAGCCATTCGTCTTTCAGTCTACTGTTCGGGTATCTTCATCATTTTTCATTGCCTCTCGCAAGGAATGCCCGAAGGTTTTCTCGGACAGCTGACCGGCTTGCTTAGCCTGCTTTGCCTCCGCACGTTATACGTCGGCATAAACCAAATGGGCGGACTCAACGTACAACTTCGCAAAAGTACCCTTGTTATCGTGGGACTGTTGCTCATCGTTTCGCCGATGATCATACAACGGTTACTGGTAATCATATTCCGTGTTCCCACCATCACGCTTAATATATAAAAGTATGCAGAACGACATCAATATAAAAAACAAAAGAGCCTCCTTCGACTACGAATTTCTGGAGGAATACACCGCCGGCATCGTGCTGACGGGAACGGAAATCAAATCTATCCGTGCCGGCAAAGCCAGCCTCGTCGACGCCTATTGCTACTTCCACAACGGGGAATTGTGGGTTAAGGGCATGTACGTCGCCGAATACAAACTGGGCACCTACTACAACCACATCGAGCGCCGTGACCGCAAACTTCTGTTGCAGCACAAGGAACTCGTGAAACTCGAACGCAAGACCAAAGAATCGGGACTCACCATCGTCCCTTTCCGCCTCTTCCTCAACGAGAAAGGCATCGCCAAACTACGCATCGCCCTCGCCCGCGGAAAGAAAGAATACGACAAACGGGAAACCCTCAAACAAAAAGACGCCAAACGGGAAATGGATCGTTACATGAAAAGATAATATGAAAAAACTAATATACTGGACACTCTTTCTCGTCGTCCTCGCCGCTTGCTCGAAAGATGATAACGATAGCCTTGAATTATCTTCAGACAACACTTACAATCTGGATAATAACGAACACGTTCTCCGTATCGGGGTAAACAGCAATTCGGATTGGACGGTATCAGGTGCCGAGCGCTGGTGCTCCACCCGACAACTCAACGGGGATTCCGGTGACTCACTGATCATCACCATTACTCCCAATATCGCACCCGATCAACGTTCCGTCACCCTCTCCCTCGCTAATAAAAGCGGAAGCAAAACAGATATAACCATCCGTCAGGCAAAACGGGACGGCGAATACCATTTCCGTCTCCCGGTTATCTTCCACGTCCTCTATTTAAATCCCGGGAACCCGTCCCAAAATATCCCGGCAAACAGGATAGAAGAACTCCTCGATGCGGCAAACAGTTACTACCGGAATTATGACGGACAAGGCGGTGACATGAATCTCACGTTCGAACTTGCCACCCGCGATCCGGACGGTAATCCACTTGACGAAGCCGGAATCCACCGTGTACAACGCTACACGAATTACACCATGGAATGCGAAAAATTCCTTGAAAACCAATACGGGGACATCCATCTCATGTGGGACCCGAATAATTATATCAATGTATTTCTTTTCGAGTTCTCCGAATCAGACGGAAGTACAACGGGGATCAGCTTTCTACCGTTCACGCCCAGCTCCCACTCCTTAGCCGGACTCACCCCCTCGGATAGCTATTACACTAAACTTCCCACGAAACAAGTATATGGAGTGGCATTAAACAACCGTTATATAAATAAACTCCTAGTTTATGCTCCTAATAGCTCTCAAGACATCATGGCGACCACACTTACCCACGAACTGGGACACTATCTTGGTTTATACCACGTTTTCTCCATCGGTGAGGCAGTGGAATCGGACTACTGCGACGACACCCCCGATTATAACCGCCAAGAATACATGGATAAATGGAATCAAAATACACCATGGTCGCAAGCCATTCAACGCACCGATCGTAACGGGGCTCCTTTCACGTCCACCAATATCATGGATTATGACTTCAGCGAGAAAAACCGCTTCACAAACGACCAACGTACCCGTGTACGTCACGTCTTGGAATACAGCCCTTTAATACCCGGTCCAAAAATGCCTATTGCAATTTCCCGCGGTGCCGACATGACTGAAAAGAAGGCCATTACAATCAAATAAGCCTCGCTCCGCGACACTAAACTCAATGCCGATTTTACCAACTCGCCCGTCCCGGGTAAGGAATCAAATATCTCCTATCGTCCATCTGCCTCGAAGAGAAGCCAGTTCTTTTCCCAAAGATAATACCACCTTGCTTCGAGAAACTTTTCAATCTAAAATTAGCCAGATCATTCAATCTAAAATTTAAAATCTAAAATCTAAAATTAATAAGATCTCTCGTCACGTCCCTCCACCCAGTTAATAAAGGCGGTATTGACCACCTTGTTTCCGCCGGGAGTGGGGTAATTGCCCGTGAAATACCAGTCGCCCGTGTCGTTAGGACAAGCAAGGTGCAGGTTCTCGACGGTCTGGAATACCACTTTCACCTCGGCGTGCAAGCGTTCGTCACGTACCATTTGTGCGATCTTGTCGGAAATTTCCTCGTCGGTAAAGGGTGCGTATATTCGTTTCACGTGGTTCACGATCTCTTCCTTCGGTAATCCTTGCTGCGCCTTACAATCCTTGTACACTTCATCGATCAGATTCTCCATACCCCGCTCGCGGATAAGCTCAATAGCGGCATTGAAAGCTATAAACTCGTTCATGCGCGTCATGTCGATACCGTAGCAGTCGGGATAACGGATTTGCGGGGCGGAAGAAACCACCACGATGCGCCGAGGTCCCAGTTGATCGAGGATACGCAGGATACTCCGCCGGAGCGTGGTTCCGCGCACGATGGAATCGTCAATCACCACGAGGTTGTCGTTTTCACTGACAGCCCCGTAGGTAACATCGTAAACGTGTCCTACCAGACCGTCGCGCCCGGAATCGGAAGTGATAAAGGTACGCAGCTTAGCATCCTTAATCACGATCTTTTCAATACGGGGTTCCCGGCAAATGATGGCATCCAGCGTCTCCTCGCACCACGAGGCTTTGCCCTCGCGTATCTGGCGCTTCTTCTCCTCCACCATGTATTGCTGTATCCCCTTCACCATGCCGTAGAAAGATGTTTCCGCCGTGTTGGGGATAAAAGAAAACACCGTGTTATCAAGATCACCATCCACCGCACGAATCAATTGCGGCGTCAGCAACTCTCCCAATTTCTTACGCTCTTGATAGATATTCCTGTCATTCCCGCGGGAGAAATAAATACGTTCGAAAGAACAGCTACTCCGCTTTTTCGGCTCGCGCACGAGTTCTTCGGTAACAGTACCGTCTTTCTTGATAATCAAAGCATATCCCGGCTTGATCTCCTGTATGTTCATGTTCATCCCTTGGAAGGCTGTCTGTATCACCGAACCTTCCGAGGCGACCACTACCACCTCGTCGTCCTTGTAATAATACGCCGGACGAATCCCCCACGGGTCACGAGCCACGAAAGCATCGCCATGACCGAGTACGCCCGCCACGGCATATCCCCCGTCCCAATCGGCACTGCTCCGTGCCAACACGCCGGGCAGGTCGATTGCCTGCTCGATCAACGGGGTAATCTCCTGCTTGGAAAACCCTTTTTCCTTGAAATAATGGTAAAGGTCCTGTATCTCGTCGTCGAGGAAATAGCCCACCTTCTCGAGCAAAGTCACCGTGTCGGAATAGTTCCGCGGGTGTTGTCCCGCCCGGATTAGGCTGTCGAACAACTCGTCGACGTTCGTCAAGTTGAAGTTTGCCGCCAGAGCCAGATTGTGGCTCCGCCAGTTGCTCGCCCGTTTCAGCGGGTGGACGTAGTCTATATTATTCTTCCCGAAAGTGGCATAACGCAAATGCCCGAGGTAAACTTCCGACACGAAAGGCAAGTTCTGTTTCGCCCAATCCGCGTCTTTTTCACTCGTGAGGTCGGGAGGAAAATTAGCGTGTATCTTGTCAAACACCTCTTGTATGGGGTTAGCGTCACACGACCGGGCGCGGTCCATGTACTTGTAGCCCGGCTCCATGTCGAGCTTCACTCCAACAACTCCCGCACCGTCTTGTCCGCGGTTGCGTTGTTTCTCCATTAAAATGTATAACCGATTTAAACCGTAAAGATAAGAGCCGTATTTCTTCTGGTAATAATCCAACGGCTTCAATAAGCGAATCAGCGCAATGCCGCATTCATGATGGATTGTATCACTCATATATATTGATTGTTTGTGGATACAAAATTAGTAAAAAACGAGGGAATTACAACACGAGGGAACGTGAAAGTTTATAAACATTCATTATCTTTACCCCGGACGAAAACTCCTCCGTCTGCTTCGCAGCCAAGTGAGCCCGGAAGCCGGTCTCGAACCAGCTCCCGCTCGGCAAACCGAGAGCTTGCTCTCTTTCTGCCCTCGCTTAATCACTGGTTTCCTCTATAAACAGAGGAGGAGCTGGAATACAGTCATGAACGCTAGAAAAACAACTTGTAACCTGCCGAAGGCAAATGCAACTTGCAACCTGCAACTTGCCGAAGGCAAAATAAAAATCCATGAAAAAGAAAAGTATAGTTATTACACTCGTAACAAGTATCCTGATCGCCGGAGGAATTTATCTCCGGCAGAGAAACAGCGAATCGCTTACCGGGAAGAATGTACCCAAAACTACCGTGGTATTCTTGAAAGACAGCGTGGATTTCGGGACATTTCCCTACGCGGAAATAAAACGTGCCGTGGTACGGTTTCGTAACACGGGGGAACATCCGTTGATTATAAAGAACGCCGTTTCATCGTGCGGGTGTGCCGAAGTAAAATGGAACAAACGCCCGGTAGCGCCGGGGCAAACGGACTCGCTAACCGTGTCGTTCACCCCGAACTCGCTCGGACAGTTCAACAAAAGCGTGGAGTTGACATGCAACACCGTTCCCGACAACCATCTTTTACATTTGAAAGGTTTCGTCGAAGAATGAAAGATTAACATTCTTTATCACGCGATATTCAACCTTGATTTAAAATTAGCTTATATTCGCGTGCCTTAAGTTAAGAAATAGTATGCAGAATGTGTTGAAGAGTAGTATATTAATCCTGTTATTAACGTTTGCCGGACTGAGTGTTACAC
This sequence comes from Butyricimonas hominis, assembly GCF_014287455.1. Taxonomy (NCBI): domain Bacteria; kingdom Pseudomonadati; phylum Bacteroidota; class Bacteroidia; order Bacteroidales; family Odoribacteraceae; genus Butyricimonas; species Butyricimonas hominis. The sequence goes on along the minus strand of NZ_JACOOH010000002.1, from coordinate 53,764 downwards.
CGGCTTCGGGGCAGGAATTGCCTTTACAGGAGATCCGCACGGGAGGCTCATGCAGGCATGAGATATACGATACCTCATCGCCCGTTTCATTCATCGCGTTTCTCACGGAAGAGTGTGAAATCATTCTTGGAAGTACACATTTCACGCCGGACACGAAAACCTATCTCGTGTTGTTTTTCATACAGAGATACAATAAAGATCACATCTCCGATTCCGGACATTCCAAGCGGAACTGGTATTTTCATCCCTATTCGACTTTAGGTAAAACCAAATATTACGTCTTTGCCCTAAGAAAGATTATTGTTTAGCTGACGCTAACCAAGTTACAAGTGGAGCCTCCGGCTCCGCGGGCTGCAAGTTACAAGTTTGCAACTCGCGGTATTACTTGTAACTTTTCGACTTGTAACCCATAACTTGTAATCTGTAATTTTTTTATATTATGAATCTTACATTATTTGTGGTCGTATTAATCACGGCTATCGTGCTGGTAGTTGCCGCCTTGGGTATTGCCCGGCTCATATCCCCCCGCTCTTACAACAAGCAGAAGGGAGAAGCCTACGAGTGCGGCGTGCCTACGCGAGGGAAGTCGTGGATGCAATTCAAGGCGGGATACTACCTGTTTGCCATCCTGTTCCTGATGTTCGACGTGGAAACTGTGTTCCTCTACCCGTGGGCAGTCACCGTACAGGACGCGGGTATCGACGGGTTGCTGAATGTATTGTTTTTCATGCTGGTCCTGATCTTGGGATTGGCTTACGCGTGGAAGAAAGGAGCTTTGGAATGGAAGTAAAAATCAAATCCATGAAATATGAAGAGTTCAACGATAACGAGTATCTTGAACAATTGCGCGCGTCCGGCACCAACGTGGTGGTGGGATGCCTCGACGAAGTTATTAACTGGGGACGCTCGAATTCCCTATGGCCGCTTACATTCGCGACAAGCTGCTGCGGTATTGAATTTATGGCAGTGGGTGCGGCACGTTACGATTTCTCCCGCTTCGGGTTTGAAGTGACGCGCGCCAGTCCCCGGCAAGCCGACTTTATCATGGTTGCCGGAACAATCGTGCATAAGATGGCTCCCGTGTTGAAACGCCTCTATGACCAGATGGCAGAACCGAAATACGTGATTGCCGTGGGCGGCTGTGCCGTATCGGGCGGTCCGTTCCGCGATTCCTATCACGTGGTGCAAGGCGTGGATACCATACTCCCGGTGGACGTGTACATCCCCGGATGCCCTCCCCGACCGGAGGCACTGCTGTACGGGATGATACAACTGCAACGGAAAGTAAAAGTAGAGAAATTCTTGGGCGGAAAGAACAGGAAGGAAAAGAAAGAGATGGAGTAACTTACGATTTATGATTTCTTGATTTATGATTGATTTGATTAAAAATATATACCCGGAAGCAATCATCGAGGAAGGTGCCATTCCTACCCTGACGGTAGAAGCGGCACGTTACCGGGAAGTAGCCCTACGTTTAAAGAACGACGAGGGGCTGGCTTTCGATTTCATGATCTGCATGACGGGGGTAGACTGGGGCGATTCGCTAGGCGTGACCAGCTTATTGCAATCCACGAAACACGAGCACAAGATTTTCTTGAAAACATTCACTACCGACCGGGAAAACCCGGAATTACCCACGGTGGCGGATATCTGGGAAACGGCAAACTTGAACGAACGGGAAGTGTACGACTTCCTCGGTATCCGGTTTATCAATCATCCCGATATGCGGCGTTTGTTCCTACGTAACGACTGGGTGGGCTATCCCTTGCGCAAAGACTACGACGCCAACCCGGAAATAAACCCGGTACGGTTGTATAGCGAGGAAACATTTGACACTATGCCCACGTTCGAGGCAGACTCGCACGGGGGCGAAGTGAGCGAAAAGGAAAATATTCTTTTCGAGGAAGACGAGTACGTGGTGAACATCGGACCGCAGCATCCCGCCACACACGGGGTTCTCCGTTTCCGCGTATCGCTGGAAGGCGAGATCGTGAAAAAAGTGGACGTGAACTGCGGTTATATCCACCGGGGCATCGAGAAGTTGTGCGAGAGCCTGACTTACCCGCAAACGCTGGCGTTGACCGACCGGCTGGATTACCTCGCGGCACACCAGAACCGCCACGCGCTATGCATGTGTATCGAGGAAGCCATGGGACTGGAGATACCCGAGCGGGTGAAATATATCCGCACGATCATGGACGAGTTGAACCGTCTTTCTTCCCACTTGTTGTTCTGGTCTACCCTCTGTATGGACATGGGTGCGTTGACCGCTTTCTTCTACGGTTTCCGTGACCGCGAAAAGGTTCTCGACATCATGGAGGAAACCACCGGGGGACGCTTAATCCAGAATTACAACGTGATCGGCGGAGTGATGGCGGATATTCACCCGAACTTGATACGTCGCGTGAAAGAATTTATCAAGTACCTTCCCCCGATGATCAAGGAATACCACGAAGTATTCACGGGCAACGTGATCGCCCAACAACGTCTGAAAGGCGTGGGTATCCTTACCCGGGAAAACGCCATCGCTTACGGGGCTACCGGACCGACCGGACGTGCCGCCGGGTGGTCATGCGATGTCCGCAAGCACACGCCTTACGGGGTATACGACAAGGTAGATTTCAAGGAGATCATCCACCACGAGGGAGATTCGTTCTCCCGTTATATCGTGCGCATCGAGGAAATCATGGAATCCCTGCATATCCTTGAGCAACTTGTGGATAACATCCCGGAGGGCGACTACGCCGTGAAGACCAAACCGCTGATCAAACTGCCGGAAGGTCGCTATTTCAAGAGCGTCGAAGCAAGCCGGGGCGAGTTCGGAGTATACATCGAGAGCCGGGGTGACAAATATCCCTACCGGATGAAATTCCGCTCCCCCTGTCTGCCCCTCGTGTCCATCGTCGATCAATTGACAAAAGGCAACAAGATTGCCGACTTGATCGCCATCGGCGGAACTCTGGACTACGTGGTACCGGACTTGGACAGATAGCAAACAATTGAAAATTGAGAATTGAAAATTGAAAATGAAAAAAGATTTTAGGATTAGAAAGAACGTGGGTTGTGCGGTGGGAATCTAAAATCATTAAATCTAAAATTAGTACATGTTTGACTTTGCAACAATAACACACTGGGTAGATGAACTTCTGAGAAGTTACCTTCCTCAAGCGGCGGCAACACTGGTAGAGTGTATACTCATCGGGTTGTGCCTGTTGCTGGGGTATGCCCTTATCGCGTTGGTACTGATTTACGTGGAACGTAAAGTTTGTGCCTTTTTTCAATGCCGTATCGGACCGAACCGCGTAGGACCTTACGGGACGATACAGAGTGTCGCCGATATGATCAAGATGCTGACCAAGGAATTAATAGAAATCAACCATATCGACCGCTTCCTTTTCAACCTCGCTCCTTTCGTGGTGATCGTCGCGTCGGTACTTGCTTTCGGGTGTATCCCGTTTGCCAAGGGACTGCACGTGATAGACTTCAACGTGGGAATATTCTTCCTGATCGCCGTTTCATCCATCGGTATCGTGGGAATCCTGCTTGCCGGATGGGCCAGTAACAACAAATACTCGTTGATCGGAGCCATGCGAAGCGGCGCGCAGATGATCAGCTACGAATTGTCAATCGGGTTGTCGATCCTCACGGTGGTTGTCTTTACCGGAAGTATGCAACTCTCCACCATAGTGGAAGGACAGGCTGACGGCTGGCTGCTCTTCAAGGGACATATCCCGGCATGTATCGCGTTTATCGTTTACCTGATTGCCGGAACAGCCGAAACGAACCGGGGTCCCTTCGACTTACCGGAAGCTGATTCCGAATTGACGGCAGGGTATCATACCGAATATTCGGGTATGCACTTCGGCTTCTTTTACCTTGCCGAGTACTTGAATATGTTCGTGGTAGCTTCCGTGGCAACCACGTTGTTTCTGGGTGGTTGGATGCCGTTGCACGTTCCCGGTTGGGAAAGTTTCAACCGAATCATGGACTACATTCCGTCCATCGTTTGGTTCTTCGGTAAAACAGGTGTAATTATATTCATTATCATGTGGTTCAAATGGACATTCCCGCGATTGCGCATCGACCAGTTGCTCCGGTTGGAGTGGCGCTATCTGCTGCCGCTCAATCTGCTCAACCTGTTCCTTATGGTCATCGTGGTGGTATTCAAACTACATTTTTAAAGAAAAGATCATGAATAGTATAGCAAGATATTTTAGCACGTTCTTCAAGGGTTTGTTCTCGTTACTGACGGGAATGAAAGCAACGCTCCGGGAGTTTTTCACCAAGAAAACGACCGAACAGTACCCGGAGAACCGGGCGACATTGAAGATGTTCGACCGTTTCCGCGGTGAACTGGTGATGCCACATGACGAACACGGTAACCACAAGTGCATCGCTTGCGGTATTTGCGAGATGAATTGCCCGAACGGCACGATCAAGATTACTTCCGAATCCGTCACGGACGAGGCTGGGAAAAAGAAAAAAGTATTGGTAAAATATCGCTACGATCTGGGTAGCTGTATGTTCTGCCAACTCTGTGTGAAAATGTGCCCGCAAGGCGCCATTCACTTCGTACCCACGTTCGAACACGCAGTATTCACGAGAGATAAGCTGGTGAAAATGCTTCACGACAATTCAATTGAAAATGGAGAATTGAAAATTGAAAATGAAAAAAGTGATAGCAAGCGGGAGGAAATCATAAATCTAAAATCATAAATCTAAAATTAATACATGAGTACAGCAGAATTACAAGAAACGGTCTTTTTCATCTTGGCATCGATTATCGTTGTCTTTTCAATCTTGACCGTGACGACCAACCGGATCCTGAGATCGGCGACATACCTGCTTTTTGTGCTTTTCGCCACTGCCGGTATATATTTCCAGCTGGAATACTCCTTTCTCGGTGCGGTCCAACTAACGATCTACGCCGGGGGTATCATTATTTTGTACGTCTTCTCGATATTGCTGACAACAGTCGATAAGACGAAGGTCACTAAACTGAAAAACAGCAAGATGTTTGCCGGGCTGCTCACGGCTCTGGCAGGTGCTGTTATATGCGTCTACATCACGTTGACCCACTCGTTCGGTCCGTCCCGTTTCACGGGAGGCGAGATCAACATGAAGGTCATAGGAAACGCCCTCATGGGTACGGAGAAATACCAATACCTCCTCCCCTTCGAGGCCATCAGTATCCTTTTGCTGACATGTATCATCGGTGGAATCATGATAGCACGAAAACGATAAACAAATTTATGATTTACGATATACGATTTACGACTTATAATCAAGAATCTAAAATCATAAATCAAGAAATCTAAAAATAGAATATGGAACTACACATGGAATATTACTTGGTGATCAGCACGATCATGCTTTTCGCAGGAATCTACGGTTTTATCACCCGGAGAAACCTGCTGGCAGTATTGATCTCCATCGAGCTGATACTAAACTCGGTAGATATTAACTTCGCCGTGTTCAACCGCTATCTCTTTCCCGATCAGATGGAAGGCTTTTTCTTCACGCTGTTCGCCATCGGGGTATCCGCCTGCGAAACGGCAGTGGCAATAGCTATCATTATCAATATATACCGGAACATCCGGAATATACAGGTAAAGAATTTGAGTGAGATGAAACACTAATATTAATTTACGATTTATGAATTACGATTCACGAATAACAATCTAAAATCATAAATCAAGAAATCTAAAATTAAAACATGGAATATACAGCACTCATATTAATACTACCGTTGCTAACGTTTCTGGCGTTAGGGCTTCTGGGGACGAGATTAAAGTCCGCGGTTGCCGGATACATCGGGACGTTATCGATAGCCGTGGCTGCCCTGCTGGCTTATACCACGGCGTGGCAATACTTCACGATGCCGCGGGTAGACGGGATACATGCTCCCGTCATTCCGTTTAATTTCGAATGGCTGCGTTTCACGCAATACCTGCACATAGACCTCGGTATTCTGCTCGATCCGATCTCGGTCATGATGCTTGTTGTCATCACCACCGTGTCGCTCATGGTACATATATACAGCTTGGGCTACATGCACGGGGAAAGAGGTTTCCAACGTTACTACGCGTTCCTCTCTCTTTTCAGTTTCTCCATGCTGGGCTTGGTCGTTGCCACGAATATTTTCCAGATGTATATCTTCTGGGAACTGGTGGGAGTATCTTCCTACCTGCTGATCGGGTTCTACTACACGAAACCCGAGGCGGTGGCGGCTTCCAAAAAAGCCTTTATCGTCACCCGGTTCGCCGACCTCGGCTTTCTTATCGGGATACTGTTATTATCCTTCTACACGAAAACATTCTCGTTCGAGATACTCACCTCCGGCGATACCTCCATCTTCGCCGGGGCTGTCGGAACCACCTTCATGGGTTGCTCCGTCATGAGTTGGGCGATGGCACTGATATTCATGGGTGGTGCCGGAAAATCCGCCATGTTCCCGTTACATATCTGGCTGCCGGACGCCATGGAAGGTCCGACGCCCGTGTCCGCGTTGATACACGCCGCCACCATGGTGGTTGCCGGGGTATTCCTCGTGGCGCGTCTATTCCCGGTCTATTTCTTTGAAGCACCGGATGTACTCGTGCTCATAGCCGTGGTCGGGGCTGTCACCTCGCTCTATGCCGCCGTCGTTGCCTGCGTGCAGACAGACATCAAGCGGGTACTCGCCTTCTCCACGATATCACAAATCGGTTTCATGATGGTTGCCCTCGGGGTTTCCGGCATGGACGGTCATGCCGGGTTGGGATACATGGCTTCCATGTTCCACCTGTTCACGCACGCCATGTTCAAGGCGCTCCTGTTCCTCGGCGCGGGTGCTATCATCCATGCCGTGCACAGCAACGAGATGAGCCACATGGGCGGTCTGCGCAAGTACCTGCCCGTGACACACATCACGTTCCTCGTGGCATGCCTTGCCATATCGGGTATTCCGCCGTTCTCGGGCTTTTTCAGTAAAGACGAGATACTCGCTGCCGCGTTCATGTTCAGTCCGGTCATGGGAGTCGTGATGAGCTTCATCGCCGCCCTCACCGCTTTTTACATGTTCCGGTTGTATTACAATATATTCTGGGGCAAAGAAAGCACGCACGAACATACCCCGCACGAGGCGCCGAAGTCCATGACTCTGCCGCTCGTGTTCCTTGCCGCGGTTACCCTTTTTGCCGGATTTATACCTTTCGGTAAGTTCGTCAGCAGCAACGGTCAGGAATACATCATCCACCTCGACTGGACGGTAGCAATCACCAGTATCGTAGTGGCATGCCTCTCCATCGCGCTGGCAACGTTCTTTTACCGGAAAGCGAACCCGATACCCGATCGTCTGGCAACGACGTTTGGCGGACTGCACCGCGCGGCATACCGACGGTTCTACATGGATGAATTGTACCTCTTCATCACGAAGCGCATCATCTTCAACTGTATCTCCCGTCCCCTCGCTTGGTTCGACCGCCATGTCATCGACGGCGCCCTCAACGGGCTCGCCGCCATGTCACAATGGGTATCTTACAATATCCGCGGCTTACAATCCGGTCAGGTACAGCAATACGCTTACGTGATCCTGCTCGGTACGGTATTCATATTAATACTGGTATTAATATGATAGTTTATAAAGTTTATAAGGTTCATAAGGTTTATAAAGTATCCCTTCACTTTATGAACTTTATAAACTTTACGAACTTTATAAACTCATTCAAATAATCTAAAATCAAGAAATCTAAAATTAATAAATATGAACTTCTTATCCTTATTCGTTCTAATACCAATCCTCACGATGTGCGGGCTTTTCTTCTCGAAGAACCTGCAACAGATTCGTGTAGCGGTTGCCACGGGAGCCTCGCTGTTGTTGGTTCTCGCCGTGGGATTGGTGTTCGCTTATCTGGGAGAACGAGGAGCCGGCAACACGGCCGAGATGTTATTCACCGCCGACACGGTGTGGTATGCCCCGTTAAATATTCACTATTCTGTCGGGGTGGACGGCATATCGGTAGCCATGTTGCTACTCTCTGCCATTATCGTGTTCACCGGAACATTCGCCTCGTGGAAAATGGAATTCCTGCAAAAGGAGTACTTCCTCTGGTTTTATCTCCTGTCCGTCGGGGTATTCGGGTTCTTTATCTCGATAGACCTCTTTACCATGTTCATGTTCTACGAGGTAGCGTTGATTCCCATGTACCTGTTGATCGGGGTATGGGGCAGCGGTAAAAAAGAATACGCCGCGATGAAATTAACCCTCATGCTTATGGGTGGTTCCGCCTTGTTGCTCGTGGGAATACTGGGAATATACTTCCACTCCGCCGCATCGGGCATGCCGTCCATGAACCTGCTCGAGATAGCACAAAACCACGCCATGCCGGTAGCGTTGCAACGCTGGTTCTTCCCGCTTGTATTCGTGGGATTCGGCGTACTGGGAGCCTTGTTCCCGTTCCACACGTGGTCACCCGACGGTCACGCCTCAGCTCCCACTGCCGTTTCCATGCTCCACGCCGGAGTATTGATGAAACTCGGTGGATACGGGTGTTTCCGGGTTGCTATCTACTTGATGCCGGAAGCCGCCAAAGAACTCTCGTGGATATTTATCATCCTCACGGGTATCAGCGTGGTCTACGGGGCTTATTCCGCCATCGTGCAAACCGACTTGAAATATATCAACGCCTACTCCTCGGTGAGCCACTGCGGACTGGTGTTGTTCGCCATACTGATGCTGAACCGGACTGCCATGACGGGAGCCGTCCTGCAAATGCTCTCTCACGGTTTGATGACAGCCCTCTTCTTCGCGCTTATCGGTATGATCTACGGACGTACCCATACGCGTGACATCCGGGAGATGGGCGGATTGATGCGTATCATGCCGTTCCTCGGTGTCTGTTACGTGATCGCCGGTCTGGCTTCCCTCGGGTTACCGGGATTAAGCGGATTCGTGGCGGAAATGACCGTATTCGTCGGCGCGTTCCAGAACACGGACACGTTCCACCGGGTATTCACGATCATCGCCTGCACGTCCATCGTCATCACGGCGGTGTACATCCTGCGGGTTGTCGGCAAACTGCTTTACGGGAAAGTGGTCAACGACCACCACCTCGCCCTCACCGATGCCGTCTGGTACGAGCGCTTTTCCACCATCGTGCTCATCATCGCCATCGCGGGTATCGGTCTGGCTCCCCTGTGGTTGTCCGACATGATCAGCGGATCATTACAATCGGTAATCACGATGTTATATTAAAATTTAATATGGTTTATAAGGTTCATAAAGTTACCGAAAATATAATACTTCATGAACCTCACGAACTTTATAAACCTTATGAACCTTATGAACTTTATAAACTCAATTCAACATGGTTTACGCTAATTTCTTACTAATGAAAGAGGAAGTATCACTCATCGCGGTAATCGTCATACTCCTCGTTTACGATATATTCGGTTCCCCGAAAAGCCTGAAATACTTTCAGCCTATCGCTTGCATACTCGTGGGAATCCATACCCTGCTGAACCTCTCGCCCAACGTCGAGATCAGTGCTTTCGGGGGGATGTATCACAACCTGCCCATGGGTAGCGTCATGAAGACCATCCTCAACATCGGAACGTTGATTGTCTTCATGCAGGCGAACAACTGGCTCGCCAACGAACGCACCATCATCCGCCGGGGTGAATTTTACATGATTACCCTCGCGACCTTACTGGGTATGTATTTCATGATCTCCGCCGGCAACTTCCTGATGTTCTTCATCGGACTGGAAACGGCATCCATCCCTATGGCTTGCCTCGCCGCGTTCGACAAGTACAAGCAAAAATCCGCCGAGGCAGGCGCGAAATACATTCTTACCGCCGTGTTCGCTTCCGGACTGTCGCTCTACGGTATATCCCTGATATACGGCACCACGGGAACCCTCTATTTCGAGGACATCCCCGCCGGACTCAACGGCAGCCTCATCCAGCTCATGGCGTTCGTGTTCTTCTTCGTGGGACTCGGTTTCAAACTCTCGCTTGTACCCTTCCACCAGTGGACGCCCGACGTTTACGAGGGAGCCCCGACGAGCGTCACCGCCTATCTCTCCGTGATATCCAAAGGTTCGTCAGCCTTCGTGCTTATGGCAATCCTGTACAAGGTATTCGCCCCGCTCGCGCATGAATGGCAAAGCATCCTCTACTGGATTATCATCGCTTCCATCACATTGGCAAACTTCTTCGCACTACGGCAGCAGAACCTGAAACGTTTCTTCGCCTACTCCTCCATATCGCAAGCCGGATACATCATGCTGGGCATCATCAGCGGCACGGCAATGGGTATGACGGGATTGGTGTACTACGTGCTGGTATACATGCTTTCCAACCTCGCCGCATTCGGCGTAATCGCTATCGTGGAACATCGCTCCGGCAAACTCACCATCGACGACTACAACGGGCTTTATTCTACCAATCCCCGCCTCAGTTTCGTGATGATGCTTGCCCTCTTCTCGCTGGCAGGTATCCCCCCGTTCGCCGGATTCTTCAGCAAGTTCTTCATCTTCGCTGCCGCCGCCGAACAGGGATATTACGTGTTGGTATTTGTCGCGTTGATAAACACGGTCATCTCGCTTTATTACTATCTCCGCGTGATAAAAGCCATGTTCATCAACAAGAGCGAGATGCCCATCGAATCATTCCGCTCCGACGGATACACCCGCGTCAGCCTACTCGCTTGTAGCGCCGGTATCCTTTGCGTGGGCATCCTCAGCATCGTGTACGAAAGCATCGGGACATTCAGCTTCGGGAGTTATTAATTTATGATTTTAGGTCGCCTGCGGCGAGTTACAGGTTGCTTTGCGTTAGGGATTGTATTCCAGCTCCTCCTCTATAAACAGAGAGAGAGCTGGAATACAGTCTACAACGCTAGAAAAGTAACCTGCAACTTGCCGCAGGCAAATGCAACTTGCAACCTGTAACTCGCCGCAGGCGAATTATTCCCCACCCCGTGGCAAAATTCCACGATATCCCGATTTACGTTTTCGGAGCATGACAAGGGAAAAAAGAAAAATACTTATTGTCTATCAACAAAATAACCTATTTTTACATTTTAACGTACAAACTAGCACACAATTTTCAATAGAATAAGCCAAAATGAAAAACATAAGGAATATGAAGGTAAGACATGCAGTAACAGTTCTCGCGATAACAGTCGCGTTCGGGGCGTGTAAAGACAAGCAGGAACCCGTGCGGCAAATAGTGACGGTAGAGAAAGCGGGAACAGACAATGTAGAAATTTACGGTGAATACGTGGGGCAAATCCGCGCCAAAAGCGCGGTGGAAATCCGGGCGCGCGTGGAAGGTTACCTCGAAGCGATGCTTTTCGAGGAAGGGAAACGCGTGAAGCGGGGACAACCCCTGTTCAAGATAAACAGCGACTTGTACCGGGCACGGGTGGACAAGGCAAAGGCGCAACTGGCAAAAGACCGGGCGCAGGCTGCCAAGTCGGAACGTGACGAGGAACGGTTGCGCCCGTTGTACGAGCAGAAAGCCGCGAGCCAGTTGGATTTGGACAACGCCGTCGCCGCCCTCGAGAGTGCCAAGGCAAACGTCGCCATGAGCGAAGCCGACCTCAAACAGGCGGAATTGGAACTGGACTACACCACCGTCCGCTCCCCCATCGACGGGTATATCAGCGAGCGTTACGCCGACATCGGTTCACTTGTCGGTCCCGGCGGAAAATCCCAACTGGCAACTGTCGTGGAGAGCGACGAGGTGCTCGTGGACTTCAGCCTTCCGGCTCTCGACTACCTGAAAGGGCAAAAACGCAACGTCACCCTCGGGGAGAAAGACGTCAACCGGTCATGGCAACCCAGCGTGACCATCACCCTTGCCGACAACTCGGTCTACCCGCTGACGGGTATCGTCGATTTCGCCGACCCGCAGGTAAACCCGAAGACGGGAACTTTCGGCGTGCGTGCCGAATTACCCAACCCCGAACGCAGGCTGTTGCCGGGGCAATTCACGAAAGTGAAACTACTGCTCGACGTGCGGGAAAACGCCATCGTCGTACCCACCAAAGCGGTCATTATAGAGAAAGGCGGCGCCTACATCTACGTCGTGCGCAGGGATAGCACGGCAGAAAAGCGCTTTATCGAGATAGGTCCCGAAGTGAACAACACCACCGTCGTGGAACGCGGACTGGGACCCGACGAACTGGTCGTGGTGGAAGGCTACCACAAGCTCACCCCGGGAGCACTCGTGAACCCGGTCAACGCCGCCATTAAAGAAGAAGAGGAGGTACAACCATGAAACCGGGCTTCTTTATCGACCGCCCCATCTTCTCGGCGGTACTTTCCATACTGATTGTCATCGTCGGCGTCATCGGCTTGTTTCAGCTGCCCGTCGACCAATACCCGCAAATCACCCCACCCGTGGTTAAAATCTCGGCATCTTACCCCGGGGCGAGTGCCGTCACCGTGTCACAAGCCGTGGCGACACCCATCGAGCAGGAATTGAACGGTACGCCGGGTATGCTATACATGGAATCGAGCAGTTCCAACTCGGGAGGCTTGTCCATCACCATCACTTTCGACATCTCCACCGACGCCGAACTGGCGGCAGTGGACGTGCAGAATCGGGTGAAACTGGCAGAATCGCGCCTCCCCGCCGAAGTCGTGCAAAACGGCATCAAGGTGGAAAAACAATCCGCCAGCCAGTTAATGACACTCGCGCTCACCTCCGAAGATCCCCGCTTCGACGAGATATACCTCAGTAACTTCGCCACGATGAATGTGCTCGACGTGCTGAAACGTATCCCCGGCGTGGGACGGGTATCCAACATCGGCAGCCGTTACTACGCCATGCAGATATGGATACTCCCCGACCGCATGGCGAACTTCGGGCTGACCATCAAAGACCTGCAAAACGTGCTTAAAGACCAGAACCGCGAGTCGGCAGCAGGTGTACTGGGACAACAACCCATGACGGGCGTCGATATCACCATCCCGATTACCGCCCCCGGGCGTCTGTCCTCCGTCGAAGAATTCGAAGACATCGTCGTGCGGGCAAACCCCGACGGTTCAATCATCCGCCTGCGGGACATTGCGCGGGTATCGCTGGAAGCGAGTTCCTACAACACGGAGAGCGGGCTCAACGGCGAGAACGCCGCCATTCTCGGCATCTTCATGCTCCCCGGCGCCAACGCCATGGAAGTTGCCGACAACGTGAAAAAAGCCATGGAAGAAATCAGCCGCGACTTCCCCGAGGGCTTGGAATACAACATACCGTTCGACGTCACCACCTACATCGCCGAGTCCATCCACGAGGTGTACAAAACCTTGTTCGAGGCACTGTTCCTCGTGATTCTCGTCGTGTTCCTGTCGCTGCAAAGCTGGCGGGCATCCCTTATCCCGCTCGTGGCGGTTCCAGTGTCGCTGGTCGGCACCTTCGGGTTCATGCTGGCGTTCGGGTTCTCCATCAACATGCTGACGCTGCTCGGTCTGGTACTCGCTATCGGTATCGTCGTCGATGACGCCATCGTCGTCGTCGAGGGCGTGGAACGTATCATGGAAGAAGAAGGACTCTCCCCCCGCGAGGCAACGGGTAAAGCCATGAAAGAACTGACGGGAGCGCTCGTCGCCACCTCGCTCGTGCTGGGTGCCGTGTTCGTGCCCGTGAGCTTCCTGCCCGGCATCACGGGGATGCTCTACCGCCAGTTTGCCATCACTATCGTCGTGTCCGTGCTGATATCACTGGTCGTGGCATTAACGCTCAGCCCCGCCATGTGCGCCCTGCTGTTGCGCCCCTCCACGGGCAAAAAAGGCTACGTGTTCCGCAAAATCAACGATTGGTTGGCACGCGGTAACCACAAATACATCCACCTCCTGCAACGGGCACTCGCCCACCCCCGCCGCATCGTCGCCGGGTTCGGTATCGCCATCGTCTTTATCTTCGTCCTCAACCGGGTAATTCCCGGCAGTTTCCTACCCGAGGAAGACCAAGGGTATTTCAAAGTGGAACTGGCTCTGCCGGAAGGCGCCACGCTCGAACGCACGCGTAAGGTGACCGACCGGGCCATAGAATATATCAAGCAGCATCCCGCCGTCGCCCACGTGCAGAACGTGACGGGAAGCAGCCCCCGCGTCGGTACGGCACAATCGCGCGCCGAACTGACCGTCATCCTCAAGCCGTGGGAAGAACGCAAGAAAGGCGATATGTCCCTCAAAGAGGTCATGGACGACATCCGCGCCGAATTCTTCAAGTACCCGGAAGCACAGGTATTCCTTTCCACGCCGCCCATCATTCCCGGCTTGGGTGCGTCCGGCGGTTTCGAGTTGCAAGTGGAAGCCCGCAACGGCGCCACCTTCGAGAACCTCGTCGACGCCGTCGACACCTTGCTCAAATACGCGGCACAAGACAAGGCTCTCGCCGGGGTATCCTCGTCCCTGCAAGCGGAAATCCCGCAGTTATACTTCGACGTCGACCGCGATAAAGCCCAACTGCTAGGCATCCCGCTAGCGGACATATTCTCCACCATGAAAGCCTACACCGGCTCGGTATACGTCAACGATTTCAACATGTTCAACCGGGTATACAAAGTGTACCTGCAAGCCGAGGCGCCCTACCGGATGCACAAGGAAAACCTGAACATGTTCTTCGTCAAGACCTCCGCGGGCGACATGGTTCCCCTCACCGCGCTCGGTGCCCCGCAATACACCACAGGTCCCGGCTCCATCCGCCGTTTCAACATGTTCACGAACGCCATCGTGAACGGCGAGGCAGCCCCCGGGTACAGCTCCGGTGACGCCATGCGGGCGATAGAACGGATTGCCCGCCAGCACCTCCCCGACAACATCGGGCTCGAGTGGAGCGGTCTGTCCTTCCAAGAGAAAAAGGCAGAAGGACAAACCGGAATGGTCATGGCGCTCGTGTTCATCTTCGTGTTCCTCTTCCTTGCCGCCCTCTACGAGAGTTGGCTGGTGCCTGTCGCCGTGCTGCTCTCCCTGCCGATAGCCGCCTTGGGCGCGTACCTCGGCGTGTGGGTGTTCGGGTTGGAAAACGACGTCTACTTCCAAATCGGGTTGGTAACCCTGATCGGTCTTGCCGCCAAAAACGCCATTCTGATCGTCGAATTTGCCAAAGTAGAGGTGGACAAGGGAGTCGGTGCCGTCACCGCCGCACTCACTGCCGCGCGTGCCCGCTTCCGTCCCATATTGATGACGTCCCTCGCGTTCGTGCTGGGCATGCTCCCCATGGTGCTCGCCAGCGGCCCCGGCTCAGCCAGCCGCCACTCCATCGGTACCGGAATCTTCTTCGGTATGCTCGTCGCCATTACCGTGGGTATCGTCCTCGTGCCGTTCTTCTTCGTGCAAATAGAAAAAGTTGTTCATAAAATGAAAAAACGATGAGAGTTCGTAAAGTTCATAAGGTTCATAAAGTTCATAAAGTGACGGGTGTCCTTCGGACAATGTTTAACGGCAGCCCTCGCTGCCGTGGACAAAGCGCCCCGCAGGGGTCCATAGAACCTTATGAACCTTATAAACTTTATAAACCTTATAAACTAAAAAACACCGCCATGAAACAATATACAACCATAACCCTCCTCTTCCTCGTCGGAGCTACCTTCTTTTCCTCCTGCAAGCTGGGCAAAGAATACACCCGACCGGAACTCGATCTGCCGGAACAGATTGCCGACACGCCCGCCACCGGTACGCGGACGGTCGCCGACATCCAATGGCCGGAGATATACACGGATACCGTGCTGCAAGGCCTGATACGCACCACGCTCTCGTATAACAAGGATTTACTGGCAGCGGCGGCACGGGTAAAAGAGAGCAGCTTCGCCCACCGCGTGGAAAAATCCAAACTATTCCCGCAACTCAGTGCCGACGGACTGGCGGAACGGGAATACGACCGTTCCCCCGGCAACACTTTCAACGCGGAAGCCGTTCTCTCGTGGGAACTCGACCTTTGGGGCAAACTCCGCTGGGGTTCACAAGCCAGCCTTGCCACCTACCTCCAGACCGTGGAAGGACAACGAGCCATGCAAATGACACTCGTGGCGCAAGTGGCACAAGCCTATTTCGAGTTACAGGCATTAGACATGGAACTGAGCATCGTGCGGCAGACCTACGACGCCCGTGTCGAAAGCGTGCGCCTCGCCAAATTGCGTTTCGAGGGTGGACTGACTTCCGAAACGGCTTACCGTCAGGCGGAAGTGGAGCTTGCCAAGACCCGCACCCTCATACCCGACCTCGAGCGAAAAATACGCCTGAAAGAAAACGATATTTCCCTGCTCACGGGACACTACCCCGGTCGCATTCCCCGCGGCAAGAACATCGACGAACAAACGCTGACTCACGAATTGCCCGTGGGATTGCCATCCACCCTGCTGGAACGCCGCCCCGACTTGCGGCAGGCTGAATACAAGCTGAAGGCAGCCAACGCGAAGGTCGGTATCGCCTACACCAGTATGTTCCCGCAACTGACGCTCACCGCCCGCTACGGACGCGAGGCAGGTGAATTAAGCGACTTTCTTTCCGCCCCTTACTTTTACGTCGGCGGCAAACTGCTCGCGCCCTTGCTGAACGCCGGGAACAACCGGGCAAAACTCAAGGCATCCCGTGCCGCGCTGGAAGCTGAAACGTACAACTACCAGCAAACCGTCCTCACGGCATTCAAGGAAGTCGACAACGCCCTCACCACCTTCTACAAGATACGCGAAATCCGCGAGTCGCGCTCCCGGCTCGAACAAGCCGCCCGCTCGTACATGGAACTCGCCACCCTGCAATACATCAACGGAGTCATCAGCTACCTCGACGTCCTCGACGCCCAGCGCGGTTACTTCGACGCCCAAATCAGCCTCAATAACGCCGTCCGCGACGAACTCCTCTCCGTGGTCAGCCTGTACTCGGCACTCGGGGGAGGATGGGAGACAATTGAAAATTGAAAATTGAAAATGAACGTGCCGCTGAAGCGGGAAAGCCGGGATATTGCTGAAGGTGGCAGTATCCCGGCTTCTTTTCCGGCTATTTTAGATTGAAGGATCTTCACTGCAACTTGCGTTTGCCCTCTTTTTTCAAACGACACCATGATGCAATATTAAAACAATCAGATTACAAAACAATGAATACATCAACATGCTTTTGTATTGTTTTTACAATACTTGTCTAATTTCAACCCAACATTATCCAAAATAAACACAAGACACATCGCTCTGTTTGATAGCAACTTACACTTTTTTTTTTCCCGTTTTACCCTCTCGAAACCCGCGCCACCAAAGGGCTAGGAACCTTCATAACCTGCCCATAACCTGCTTAAAACCTGCTCATAACCTGCTATAGGCAGGTTATAACAACGTCATTACGACAACATATTTAGTTAATCAGACAGCTCGACGCTTTTCCGGGTTCACACAAGCACGGGTACAAGCACTGTCATGGCTATCGGGCAGGCAGCAAACACATCCACGCTTCAAATACATCGCGTTTTTGTCAAAAAACGACTATTATAGCCCGAAATTGAGCGTTTTTACCTTTTTGCACCAAATTACGATTTGGCAAGTGAAAAAAATACCCTTATTACGATTTGGCAAGTGATATTTTGTTGAATTGTCTCCCCGTGGATTCTATTTTTACTTAGTTTTACATTCTCGAACCACCGCACGCGGTGCTATCCCGGCGAACAAAACACTTATATATAAAAACAGCTTCATGAAACTTTTTCGACGAACTAAAAACAACCTATGACAACAAAAACAATCATCACACGACTCGGGTGCGCCGCCCTGCTCCTCGGCGGATGCGACGTGAAAGACCCGATTCACGATACCCCGCACCCCGACAGCGGACGAATCACACTCGTGACCGAGTGGCACGACTGCTCGGCAGGTACCGGTATCCCCGCCACCTACACGGTGAAGGTGGGCGAATATTCCGCGACGGTAAGCGGCACGACGGTCACGGTAGACCACCTCTTCGAGCCGGGCAACTACCGCCTCGTCGTCCACAACACGCCGGACGCCATCACCGTGAACGGCACCGTGGCGACCGCGGCAGCGGCTGCCACCCCCGCGGGACAGACCGGAACATTCATACACGCCACCCCGGGATGGCTGCACGCCGGCGTCACGAATGTCGCGATAAAGAAGGACAAGGAACATACCGTCACGGTGGTCGCGCGCCAACAAACGCGCCAACTCACGCTCGTTATCGAACCCGCGGGAGGCACGGCGGGTAAAATCGAAAGCATCGAAGGCACGCTTTCCGGCGTTGCCGGAACGCTGGACATAGACGCCGGAACGTGTACTGCCCCCTCGAACGTGGCACTGGCGTTCACGAAGATAACTGACGGCGCGAATACCGGGAAATGGTCGGCTACCGTACGGCTGCTGGGTGTAGCGGACGGGCAACAGAGGCTAAACGCCAAAATCCGCTTTACCGGCGACACCCCCACCCCCGTCACCCTCGACAGCGACCTTTCCACGGCACTCGCCGCGTTCAATACCGACAAGCACATGCCCGTCACGCTGGACGGCGCGGTGGTGGAAACGCCCACGGGTGCGGTACTCTCCGCCACGATTACCGACTGGAATCCCGTCAACGGCAGTCCCGTGGTGGCAGACTGACAACATTGGAAACTGATAAGTAATAATTAAAAAAGCAATGATATGACAATAGCAAATTGCAAGAAACTCCTGCTGCTCGCGGCGCTTCCGGCCATGATGCTGGCATCGTGCAGCAAGGAAGAGCCGGGTGGCAACGACGCCGACAGCCGCATCCCCGCGGCATTTACAGCCGTGGTGCAATCCACCGCTTTGCCGCCGCATACGAATACCGGTGGCTCGTCACCTGCCACCCGCACAGCCCTCGGCCCCGATGGCAACACCGTGTGGACCGCGGGCGACGTCGTGAGCATCTCCATGCTCACCCCCGGCGGCACGCTGCCCGACGACCTCGTCCCCGGCAGTGCCAACGTGCTTCACAACGTAAACCCGGAGGACGGAGCACTGACCCCTGCCGACGGCACGCCGATGTATTACCCGCAAAACACAGCGGTGGACATCATCGCTTGGCACACGAGCAAAGCCCCTGACGACAATTATATCCTCACCCTGAACACCACCGACCAGACCACCGTCGAAAAACAGCTCGCGCTCGACCCCCTCTACAGTAAATTCGAGGGCGTTCCCCGCGGCAATAATCTCGTCGTCCTCGTATTTCACCACCTGATGAGCAAAGTCAAGTTCGATATCACCCTCGGATTGGGGCTGTCCGGCGGTACGCTGACGGATGTACGACTGGCAGGCTTCCCCGAAGAAGGAAGTTTCGATATGCGTGATGGTTCTGTTAATAAGGCGCTTATCACCGATAAGCCTGTTCGTGCGCTGAAATCGGGGGTGGCGGCAGATGGAACGGACGCCAGCTACACCGCCCTGCTTATCCCACAGGAGGCAAATTCCACCCCTCGCACGATAGTGGTCACCGTGAATGGCAAGGAATACACCGGCACCCTCCCCGCAACCGATGCCTACGCTGCCAACACGATGTACACTTATCCCGTCAGCGTGCGCGAAACCGGCGTTGAAGTGGGGATGCCCACTACCGACGTGCCTTGGACGGAAGGCGAACTGCCCACCGTGACCCTCGACGGTAAAATATTCCGAATTATCCGCAATGCCGACGACCTCAAGCGTTTTGCTGACGATGTGAATAACGGACAGCAGAACCTCAATGCCATACAGACAGCGGATATTGACTTGGGTGGCATTGACAATTGGAAGCCTATCGGTATGCAGTACAGCTCTGATCTTCGGCCATTTACCGGCATTTATAACGGTAATGGATTCACTATCTCCAATCTGAAAATCAGTAATATGCAAAAAGGATCAGCTGCCGGCCTTTTCGGGATGACAGACGGCGATGCTCTGCTGACCGGCATTCACCTGCGCAAGGTGGAGATAATATCAGGCAAGGCAATAAATGTCGGAACCCTCGTTGGATTTAATGGTAGTGCTTCCACTGTTTCCCTATGCTCCGCTCAGGGGAAAATCAATACGAGCGAACATGACCCAAATGTCGGCGGATTAGCGGGATTTAACAATGGTACTATTACCCGTTGCCGGACGGACGTCGAGATAATAGCAGATCGCATAAGACTATTCGGACAACGTTCAGCAGGCGCCGGAGGAATAACAGGAAGAAACTTCGGTGGCCTACTATTTGCCTGCCACGCCATCGGCAGCGTCACTATGGAGGTAAATACATCTGAAGGTAACTCTATATATGCTGGAGGAATTGCCGGGTATAATTCGAATGATTCTGGCTCCACTATCTACTGTTGTATAGCTGAAGGTGATGTCTCCGTTACATCTGAAACAGAAGACATCAATATCTATGCCGGAGGATTGGTAGGCTGTCACTATGGACACTATGGAGGACTACTCAATAGTTGCTACGCCAGCGGCACCGCTACAGCCAGCACTATAGAGGCAAAGGTAGGCGCTATCGTCGGATTCATGAGCGGCGATAATGTAGATTGCTGCTACGGCGCCGGCGTCGGTGGTAAAGGCACATCCAATTGCGGAAATACAGCACGTCTTATCTGCAATATCAACCCTGGAAAGGGCGAGATACTCCAACTCATGAGTAGATCCTATTCGGCGCCCGGCACCATCACTTGTTACGACCCCGACGCCACGCCCGCCTATGGTATCGACACCTACAGCTCTGGGGATGTAAAATCAAGCGACTTCTGGTTAGCAGGCGACGGAACATGGCCCGTCTTGTACTTTACCCGGAAAACTCTTAAATAACCCATCCATTCACATTAAAACGTAATAACGATATGAAACATAAACTCCTTTCCACCGCCGCCGTACTCCTCCTCGTCCTGCTGACCTGGAGCTGCACCACCGACAACGACCCCGTGCCGGCGCCCGTCACGTCCGCCCCCCGGGAACTGAGCATCACCATCGGTCCCCGCCCGGCATACACTGCCGGAGCCACCCTCCCCGCCACCCGTGCCGTCCAGACCCCCGACGCCGCGCAGTGGGAAACGGGCGATGTCATCTGGCTCCACGTCGGTTTCGATTGGACACCTGCCGGAGGCACCCAAGCGAATAAAACCTATATCTCCGCCCTCCGCTACAACGGTGCCGAGTGGTCTCCCCTCAGTGTGCAGGACTCTATAGACCTCAAGACCTCCGGCATCAAGCCTGCCATTGGCGGACCCATTAATTTCTCCGGCTTCAAACGCCACCCCCGTTGGCCCGCCGAAGCCCTTGCCGACGGCACCACCGATGCAAAAGTCCGGTTCGAAGCATACTATCTGGGCAAAAGCATCCCCGTTGATGGCATCCTCTCTCTGGGCTATACCACAGACGTGATGACAGGTAGCGATAGCTTCTCTCCCGGCATCCCGATCACCATCAGCCTTGAACACAGGTATGCCCGTCTGCACGTTGCAAACGAGGTTGACGGGGCTGAGCTCATGCTTAGTAATGCAAAATACTATTACGAGTGGAATCTTAGTAACATGACCGCTAAAGAACGGGAAAACGGATATTTCTTAAGCGTCCCCGCCAAAGGTGGATATCACTTCGCGGCGATCGACAACAGCTCCAAAGTCTTTCTTAACCGCCGCAACTACAACCTCCTCCCCGGTCGCACCGACGAGTCCGGCAACGAGGTATACAACGGCTTCACCTACACCCTCATCCCGCTGAAGAACGGCACGGTGACGCCCGGTGACTGGTAAAGGAACAAAAATCGGCCCTCGCTTACTCGCCAGTTTCCTCTATAAACAGAGGAGGAACTGAAATACATTCCGAAACGCTAGAAAAGCGACCTGTAACTTGCCGCCTTCGGCAAATGCAACTTGCAACTCGCCGAAGGCGACTCTAAACAAAGGCGACTTCAAGCTTTGAACATCTCGTCAATATGTCGCGCGGCACGACGACCGTCACCCATGGCGAGAATCACGGTAGCACCACCCCGCACGATGTCCCCTCCGGCGAAGAGGTCGGACAGGTTGGATTGCATCGTTTCTTCGTTGACCACGATTGTGCCCTTGCGGGAAACTTCCAGTCCGGCAACAGAATTCGGGATAATCGGGTTGGGCGACACGCCCACCGCCACCACCACCACGTCGGCGTCAATCGTGTACTCGGAACCTTCCACCGGTACCGGGCTACGACGTCCGCTGGCATCGGGTTCTCCCAATTCCATCTTCTGCACCCGTACTTGTTTCACGCGTCCCCGTTCGTCAGCGATATACTCCACGGGATTCGTCAACGTGATAAACTCGCATCCTTCTTCCTTGGCGTGTTTCACTTCTTCCAGACGGGCAGGCATTTCCTCCTCGCTCCGGCGGTAGACAATCATCGCGCGTTCGGCACCCAGCCGTTTCGCCGTGCGCACGGAGTCCATCGCCGTGTTACCGCCACCCACGACCACCACGTTACGACCGTGATATACCGGGGTATCGGAATCCTCGCTGTCGGCACCCATCAGGTTTACCCGCGTCAGGTACTCGTTGGAGGAAAGGATACCGTTGTAGTTCTCCCCGGGAATATTCATGAAACGGGGAAGCCCCGCTCCCGAAGCCACGTAGAACGCCTCGAACCCTTCCGCTTTCAAATCAGCCACGCTGTCGGTCATTCCCACGATAAAGTTCGTGACGAATTTCACGCCCATTTTCTTCAGGTTCTCGATCTCCACGTCCACCACGCTATTGGGCAAACGAAATTCCGGGATACCGTATTTCAACACGCCGCCAATCTCGTGCAACGCCTCGAACACGGTAACGTCATACCCTCTCTTTGCCAGATCCCCGGCACAAGACAGCCCGGAAGGACCGGAACCGATCACCGCTACTTTTATACCGTTAGCCGGGGCAACCTCGGGCACGGATATATGTCCGGATTCCCGCTCGTGATCCGAGGCGAAACGCTCCAGATAACCGATAGCCACCGACGGCTTTTTCAATTTCTGTAAATAGAAACACTTGGACTCGCATTGTTTCTCCTGCGGGCATACCCGTCCGCACACTGCCGGGAGGGCACTCGTGCGCTTCAACACGGCAGCCGCCTGCAAGA
Source organism: Butyricimonas hominis (assembly GCF_014287455.1). Lineage (NCBI taxonomy): Bacteria > Pseudomonadati > Bacteroidota > Bacteroidia > Bacteroidales > Odoribacteraceae > Butyricimonas > Butyricimonas hominis. The sequence continues at coordinate 30,711 of NZ_JACOOH010000002.1, read as the reverse complement.
ACTCACCCCGCTCGATGTTCTTGATGAAACCGGGGATGTCGATACTCACGGGACAACCTTCCATGCACGTCGGCGTCACACAGTCCATACAACGCGTTGCCTCCCGCACGGCCATATCCGCCGTCAGCCCCAAGTTTACCTCGATGCGCTGACTCTTGATACGCTCGGCGGCAGGTGTCTCGGGCATCACCACCCGCTCGATCGCGGTACGTTCTTTTCCCGCCACTTTCTGGCGAAGTTCCTGACGCCACGCCTCGTTACGGTCGCTCACGCCACTCTTCACCTCTATATTCTCGTGTTTTATTTCCGCTTCATGTTGTAATTTAACGGCTTCATCATCCTTGAAACCACCCAGACGGGCAAGAATCTCGTCAAAGTCTATCTGGTGCGCGTCGAACTCCGGACCGTCCACGCAGGTAAAACGGGTCTTCCCGCCTACCGTCACGCGGCAGGCACCGCACATCCCTGTACCGTCGACCATAATGGCGTTCAAACTCGCTACCGTCGGTATGTCGTGTTTCCGGGTTACTTTCTCGCAGAATTTCATCATGATAGCCGGACCGATGGTCACCGCGAAATCCACTTTCTCGCGGGCGATCACTTCCTCCATACCCTCGGTGATTAATCCCTTTTTCCCGTAACTGCCGTCATCCGTCATGACAATCACCTCGTCGGAAGAAGCCCGTATCTCGTCCTCCAGTATCACCAAGTCTTTCGTGCGCCCGGCAATCACGGAGATCACCCGGTTGCCCGCTTCCTTGAACGCTTTCACGATAGGCAACAGGGGAGCTACCCCGACGCCGCCGCCACAAGCCAACACGGTACCTACTTTTTCGATATGAGTCGGTTTGCCGAGAGGTCCCACCAAATCCGTCACGTATTCGCCAACCTCCAACGCGCATAATTTTCGGGAAGAAACTCCCATCACCTGTACCACCAGCGTGATCGTTCCTCGCGCCACGTCCGCATCGGCAATCGTCAACGGCATACGTTCCCCTTTTTCCCCGACACGCACGATCACGAAATTACCCGGCTTCCGGGATTTGGCAATCAAGGGAGCCTCCACTTCCAGCTTTACAACCTTCTCTGAAAAATAAGTTTTACTTACAATTTTGTTCATAATCCATCTGTTAGTCCATTGAATTTATTTCTGCCCCGCTATCGTTTTCGACTTCAAGCCGCAAAGATAACGAACACGGTTAAAAAAACAACCAATTCATTTTCAATTTTCAACTTTCAATTTTCAATTGTATATATTACTTTTGCCAAAAGGAACAATAATAAAGACTACCATGAGCAACAAGAACGACAAGAAAGGACGCGTGAACGTGGTGTACTCCACGAACCCGGACTTCCGGTACGAGTATGACGAGGAGAACGAAACGGAAACGCTTGCCCCGGAGAAGCAGAACCTGCGGGTGACGCTCGACTCGAAGCAACGCAAGGGAAAGACGGTGACGCTCGTGCAGGGCTTCGTGGGGACAGAGGACGACCTGAAGGAACTTGCCAAATTGCTGAAGAATAAATGCGGCGTGGGTGGATCGGTGAAGGACGGGGAAATCATCATCCAAGGGGAGCTGAAAGAAAAGATACTCGCTATCCTGCGTGACAACAAATACAGGGCGAAATAGCCCCGTTTCTATATGGACAATATTTTAATCATCGACGACGAACCGCAGATACGCAAATTACTTTCCCGCATCATCGGGCTGGAAGGTTACGAGGTATTCCAAGCGGCTGACTGTCAATCCGCGCTGAAACAACTGAAACTGCACCGCCCGCGAGTCGTGCTGTGTGACGTCTTCCTGCCTGACGGGAACGGGGTTGAACTCGTTTCCGCGATAAAGACGCTTTACCCGGAAATGGAAGTGATCCTGCTCACCGCGCACGGGAATATCCCCGACGGGGTGCAGGCAATCAAGAACGGGGCGTTCGATTACATCACGAAAGGCGACGATAACAACAAAATCATCCCGCTTATCAGCCGTGCCATGGAGCAGGCAAAAAAGAATCTCGGCGAAAGCGTGAAATGCAAAGAGAGCCGCGCTTATTCCTTTGACACGATACTGGGCACGTCGCCCTGCCTGCAAGAAGCCGTGGAACTCGCCCGGAAAGTATCGGCAACTGACGTCACCGTGTTGCTCACCGGCGAAACGGGCACGGGGAAAGAGGTCTTCGCGCAAGCCATACACCGGAACAGCCGCCGCGAGGCACGGACTTTTATAGCGGTGAACTGCTCGGCGTTCAGCAAAGATTTGCTGGAAAGCGAGTTGTTCGGGCACAAGGCGGGGTCGTTCACGGGAGCCCTCAAGGATAAAAAGGGATTGTTCGAAGCCGCCGACAACGGCACGATCTTCCTCGACGAGATCGGGGAAATGGCTTACGAGTTGCAAGCAAAGCTGTTACGGGTGCTTGAAGCCGGGGAATACTTCAAGATCGGCGACACGAAGCCCACGAAAGTGAACGTGCGCGTTATTTCCGCCACCAACCGGGATTTGAAGCGGGAGATCGAGGCGGGACATTTCCGGGAAGACCTGTATTACCGCCTTTCCGTGTTTCAAATCCACCTGCCGCCGCTACGGGAACGCAAAGAGGATATCGAAGTTCTGGCACGGTCTTTCGTGCAACATTTCTCCCGACAACTGGGAAAAACGATAGAGGGCATGACACCCGAATACCTGAAAGCCCTGCAAGCTGCCGAGTGGAAAGGTAATATCCGGGAATTGCGCAACGTGGTGGAACGCGGCATGATCGTCTGCGACCGACAACTGACGGTGCAAGACCTTCCTTTCGAATTGCAACATAAGCGAAGCGAAACCACCACACAAAATCATTCCGAATTTGAACTTGCCGCCGTGGAAAAACGCCATATCGCCCGCGTACTCCAACACACCCGGGGCAATAAAACTGAAGCCTCCCGGCTGTTGAAAATCGGGCTCACCACGCTGTATCGAAAAATCGAGGAATACGGACTGTAAACCGGCCACACGAAGCGGGTGCACTATTCAGTGATTTGGTGATTCCAACCGTAAAGGAAAGATTCAGAATTGAAAATCATAAATCACCTAATCGCCAATCTCTGAATCATAGCATCTTTCCATTCTGGTAGGCAACCTTTTCAAAATGGAAGGGTCGCACGCTCGTGCGTTCTCCGCCGCATCGCAATAACACTCTTTATACCAACACATTGCCCCTACTCCACCCGTTTTGGTACGCCGATGGCATACACAAGGGGAGTAAACAACAGTATTCACTAAAAAAGAGTAGTTATGGATTTATTTTCATTCGGATTTCTGGTATGTATCCTAAGCGGCGCGGGCTGCTTCTGGTTTTTCTACAAATGTATCGATTGGTTCGAGAAAATTTAAAAGGGAGATTAATCATGTACACGGCATTATTTATCATTAGTATTATAGCATTCGGGTATTTGATGTATGTTCTTGTCAAACCCGAGAAATTTTAAACGGTATGAATACGGAAATTTTAGGTGTTATCGCGCAAATACTCCTGATGGGGCTGATTGCCTACCCGTTGGGAAAATATATTGCCAAAGTTTATAGAGGCGAGCAGACGTGGTCGGATTTCATGAAACCGATCGAACGATTGATTTACAAGTGGAGCGGTATCGACCCGGAAGAGGAGATGAACTGGAAACAATTCTTGAAGGCGTTGTTGATCGTGAACCTTTTCTGGTTTATCTGGGGTATGGTGCTTCTGGTGACGCAAGGTGTGCTGCCGTTGAACCCGGACGGGAACGAGGGACAGACCGCACACCAAGCATTCAACACGTGTATCAGTTTCATGGTGAACTGTAACTTGCAACATTACAGCGGCGAGAGCGGGTTGACGTACTTCACGCAATTGTTCGTTATCATGCTGTTCCAGTTTATCACTGCCGCCTGCGGTATGGCGGCAATGGCAGGAATCATGAAAGCACTTGCCGCCAAGACGACGCGGACGATCGGCAACTTCTGGAAATACTTGGTGTTGAGTTGTACCCGTATCCTGTTGCCACTGTCGCTAATCGTCGGTTTTATCCTGATTATCGAGGGTACGCCCATGGGATTCGACGGCAAAATGGAAGTAACGACAATGGAAGGCACCACGCAAATGGTATCACAGGGACCGACCGCGGCTATCGTGCCGATCAAGCAATTGGGAACGAACGGGGGAGGCTATTTCGGGGTAAACTCTGCCCACCCGCTGGAAAACCCGACTTACTTGTCCAACATGGTGGAATGTATAGCCATATTACTTATACCCATGGCGATGGCGTTCGCGTTCGGGTTCTACCTGCGCCGCCGGAAACTGGGATATTGCATTTACGGGGTGATGCTTTTCGCTTATCTGGTTGGCGTGTGCATTAACGTGAGTCAGGAAATGGGCGGTAACCCGCGGATTGACGAGCTGGGCATCGCGCAGGAAAACGGAGCGATGGAAGGAAAAGAGGTACGCATCGGCTCTGCCGGTACAGCCTTGTGGAGTATCACCACGACGGTGACTTCCAACGGTTCGGTGAACGGTATGCACGACTCCACGATGCCGCTTTCCGGAATGATGGAGATGTTGAACATGCAAATCAACACGTGGTTCGGTGGTGTCGGCGTGGGTTGGATGAATTACTTCACGTTTATCATTATCGCCGTGTTCATCAGTGGATTGATGGTAGGACGTACCCCCGAATTTCTCGGCAAGAAGGTGGAAGCGCGGGAGATGAAAATAGCATCCATCGTGGCCCTGCTGCACCCGTTCATTATCTTGGTCGGAACGGCGTTAGCGGCTTACCTGTACGTGCATGCCCCACAGTTCGTGGCGAACGAAGGCGGTTGGTTGAACAATCCCGGTTTCCACGGGTTGAGCGAGATGCTCTACGAGTACACGTCATCGGCAGCGAATAACGGTTCCGGTTTCGAGGGATTGGGCGACAACACGTGGTTCTGGAACTATTCTTGCGGTATCGTGCTGATTCTCGGTCGTTTCTTGCCCATCGTCGGGCAGGTCGCCATCGCCGGGTTGCTGGCAAGTAAGAAATTCGTGCCGGAAAGCGCCGGTACACTGAAGACGGACACGGTGACTTTCAGCATGATGACATTTGCCGTTATCTTTATCGTGGCAGCCCTGTCATTCTTCCCCGCGCACGCTTTGAGTACGATTGCCGAGCATTTAAGTTTGTAACATTTATTGGAATTTTTGAGATATGAAAAACAATCAAACCACTTCCCTGTTTCCCAAAGAACAGGTAATGGAAAGTTTAAAACAATCATTCGTGAAATTGAACCCGCGGGTGATGATAAAGAACCCGATCATGTTCATGGTGGAGGTTTGCTCCGTGATCATGTTCGCCGTCATGATATACTCGATATTCAACGATGAGCAGGGTTCATTCGCTTACAACGCTTGCGTGTTCGTCATCCTGTTTATCACGCTGCTATTCGCCAATTTCGCCGAGGCAATCGCCGAAACACGAGGCAAAGCGCAGGCAGACAGTTTGAGAAAAACGAGAGAGGAAACTCCCGCCAAACGCATCGTGGACGGGAAAATCCAACACGTGAGCAGTTCACAATTGAAGAAAGGCGATGTTTTCGAGTGCGAGGCAGGTGACGTGATTCCCTCGGACGGGGAGATCATCGAGGGACTGGCTTCCATCGACGAGAGTGCTATCACGGGGGAATCCGCTCCCGTTATCCGGGAGGCCGGCGGGGACAAAAGTTCCGTGACAGGCGGTACGAAAGTGCTGTCCGACCGTATCAAGGTACTGGTTACCACCCAACCGGGAGAGAGCTTCCTTGACAAGATGATCGCCCTCGTGGAAGGCGCATCCCGCAAGAAAACCCCGAACGAAATCGCGTTGACTATCTTGTTGGCAGCATTCACGCTGGTATTCGTGATCGTGTGCGTGACGTTGAAACCGTTCGCCGACTACACGGGAACGGTAATCACTATCGCGGCTTTCCTATCCTTGTTCGTGTGTCTTATCCCGACCACCATCGGGGGACTACTTTCCGCCATCGGTATCGCCGGAATGGACAGGGCACTACGTGCCAACGTGATTACCAAATCGGGAAAAGCGGTAGAAACAGCCGGGGACATAGATACCCTGTTGTTGGATAAAACGGGAACGATCACTATCGGTAACCGGAAAGCGACACGGTTCTACGCAGTGGAAGGTATGGAAGAGAAAGCATTCATAGAGGCTTGTATGCTCTCGTCCGTGTCTGACGAAACGCCGGAAGGGAAGTCCGTTATCGAACTGGCTCATGAATCCGGCTTGCGCGTGCGGGGATTGCACACGGAAGGCGCACGGATGATTAAATTCACTGCCGAAACCCGTTGTTCCGGTATCAACCTGAAGGACGGTACCGAGATCCGGAAAGGTGCGTTTGACACGATCCGCAAGTTAACGGAAGAAGCCGGGAATAAATTCCCGACGGAAATCACGAAACTGGTCGAAATGATTTCGGCAAACGGAGGTACCCCGCTAGTGGTAAGCATCAACAAGAAGGTTGCCGGGGTTATCGAGTTGCAAGATATTATCAAACCGGGTATTCAAGAGCGTTTCGAACGCCTGCGCAAAATGGGTGTGAAAACAGTGATGGTGACGGGTGATAACCCGCTGACGGCAAAATACATCGCCGAGAAAGCCGGGGTGGATGACTTTATCGCCGAGGCTAAACCGGAAGACAAAATGGAATACATCAAGAAAGAACAAGCCGCCGGAAAGCTGGTTGCCATGATGGGTGACGGAACGAACGATGCTCCCGCCTTAGCACAAGCCAACGTGGGAGTTGCCATGAATAGCGGTACGCAAGCCGCCAAGGAAGCCGGTAACATGGTAGACCTTGACAACGACCCCACGAAGTTGATTGAAATCGTGGAGATCGGAAAACAGTTGCTCATGACACGAGGTACATTGACAACTTTCTCTATCGCCAACGACGTGGCAAAGTACTTCGCCATCGTTCCCGCCCTGTTCATGCTGTCAATCCCCGAACTTGCTGCGTTGAATATCATGGGATTGCACAGTCCGGAAAGTGCTATTCTCTCTGCCATCATCTTCAACGCGATCATTATCCCCATCTTGATCCCATTGGCACTGAGAGGCGTACAGTACAAACCGATCGGGGCTTCCGCCCTGCTCCGCCGCAACCTGCTGATTTACGGTGCAGGGGGTATCATCGTTCCGTTCGTCGGAATTAAACTGATTGATCTAATTGTTGGTTTATTCTTTTAATTGAAAGTCATGAAAAATTTTATAAAGTCATTTAGAATCACGATCGTCTTCTGTATCTTCTTCTCCGTGTTTTATATCCTCGTACTGTGGTTATTCGCCCAAGTAGCCGCACCAAACGACGGCAACGCGGAAATCATCGAGCTGGACGGCAAAATAGTGGGAGCCGCCAACGTGGGACAAACCTTCACGCGGGACATCTATTTCTGGGGACGACCTTCCTGTGCCGGTGACGGGTATGACGCATCAAGTTCCAGCGGTAGCAACAAAGGACCTACCAACCAAGAATATCTCGACGAGGTAAAAGCACGGGTAGACACCTTCCTCGTGCATCATCCCTACTTGAAACGCAGTGAAGTTCCTGCCGAGATGGTAACCGCAAGCGGTTCCGGGCTAGACCCGAACATCACACCGGAATGCGCTTACGTGCAGGCAAAACGTGTAGCCGAAGCCCGGAAGATGAGCGAAGAAAAAGTGTTGTCCATCGTGGAGGAAGCCGTGGAGAAACCGTTCCTCGGTCTGTTCGGTACGGAAAAAGTAAACGTGTTGAAACTAAATGTAGCATTGGAAAAAGCAGCTAATAATAAATGAAAGTTACCGCTATTCCGCGGTAGGGAGAACCCAAGAATCTGGTAAAACTCCCTCCCGGCTTCGCCGTACTCCCTCTATAAACAGAGAGAGAGCTTAGTTACTCAACGTCTTCGGTATGAGGCACCAGCTCCTCCTCTGTTTATAGAGGAAACCAGCGATTAAGCGAGTGCAGAAAGAGAGCTTGCTCTCGGTTTGCCGAGCGGGAGCTGGTTCGAGACCGGCTTCCGGGCTCACTTGGCGGCGAAGCAGACGGAGGAGTTTTACCGAAGCGGAAATAGTAGTAACACAAAAAGAATTTAACATGAAAAAGAGTTTTAGAATTATTGCATTGGGACTTCTTATGATGATTCCGTTTATGACAAAAGCACAAGACAAACTGAAAGTAAACGGTAAAATAGACTTCGCCAGCGATTATATTTGGCGGGGAGCCTACCAAAATTCGGGCTTCTCCGTCCAACCCACGCTGGGACTCGCCTACAAGAACTTCTCACTGAGCGCATGGGGCAGCCAGAGTCTGACAAAAGCGGACGGAGCGCAGGAATTTGACATCAACTTGAGCTACTCGTTCAATCGCTTCTGCCTCACCCTCACTGACTACTGGTGGAACGGCATCACCAATCCCTACGGCGACTACAAGAACGACCACCACTTCGAGGCATCGCTGACGTACACGTTCGGGGAAAAATGCCCCTTGACGCTGGGATGGGCAACGATGTTCGCCGGAAGTGACGATAATGACGAGGGAGAGCGTGCCTACTCGACTTATATCAGCGCATCATACGTGTTCAACTGCCCGGCAGAGATCTCGCTTACTCCTGCCGTCGGTTTTACCCCGTGGAAAGGGATGTATTACGCGGAGAAAGCCGGATTCATGGATATTTCTCTGAAAGCAAGCAAGTCAATCAAACTCGGGGAACGCTTTTCTTTGCCTATATTTGTACAGGCAATCGCTTCCCCGGTTTTTGACAAAACCTATCTTATCGCCGGGTGGTGCATCGAGTTCTAAATAAAAACAAGTTCATGGGCAAAGAAGAAAACGTACAATATTTCCTAGACCTAATCAAACGGTCGCGACGAGGCAAGTTTAAAATCTACATCGGCATGATTGCCGGTGTAGGTAAAACTTACCGTATGTTGCAGGAAGCGCACGAATTACTGGAGAACGGCATCGACGTACAGATCGGGTATATCGAAACACATGGACGTACCGGAACGGAAGCCCTCGCACAAGGGCTTCCCGTCATCCCGAGAAAGAAAATATTCTACAAGGCGAAAGAAATGGAAGAAATGGATCTGGAAGGAATCCTGCTGCAACACCCCGAACTGGTGATCGTCGACGAATTGGCACACACCAACGTGGAAGGTAGCCAGAACGAGAAGCGGTGGCAAGACGTCATAGAGTTACTGAATGCCGGAATCAGCGTGATCTCCGCCGTCAATATCCAACATATCGAGAGCCTGAACGAAGAGGTGAAGAACATTGCCGGAATCGAGGTCAAGGAGCGTATCCCGGACAGCGTGTTACAGGAAGCGGACGAGGTCGTGAACATCGACTTGACCGCCGAAGAACTGATCAACCGATTGAAAGCCGGGAAGATTTACCGTCCGGAAAAGATTCAACTGGCGTTGAATAACTTCTTTAAAACAGAGAATATCCTGCAATTACGGGAATTAGCCTTAAAAGAGGTCGCCTTCCGTGTAGAGAAAAAGGTAGAAACGGAAGTTGTCGCCGGGGATATGGGTATCCGGCACGAGAAATTTCTCGCCTGCGTCAGCAGCAATGAAAAGACTCCCCGCCACATCATCCGCAAAGCCGCCCGACTCGCCGCACATTACAATACCACGTTTATAGCCCTCTACGTGCAAACACCGCGGGAAAACGCCGACCGCATCGGGCTCGCCACGCAACGCCATCTACTGAACCACTTCAAGCTGGCTACCGAACTGGGGGGCGAAGTGATGCAAATCGCTTCCCCGCACGTGTGGAAAACCATCGTCAATACTTGCCGCACGAGGCAAATCACCACCATCTGCATGGGGCAACCGAGTTTCAGAATGCCTGCTTCATGGATAAAAATCAACAGATACAGAAAATTCCTAAACGCAATGAGAGAAATGAACATTGATTTGATTATACTCGCATAATAAAACTGAGAATCATGAATATAAAGGCAAAATTAACGATAGGGATAGGGGTTCTGGTTGCCATGATCATATTGCTGGTCGCCCTGTCGGTAGTAAACTTACAAATACTGACCGCAACCGAGCCGGACAGTCCGGCTGCCGCCCCCGGTCTGAACCGGGCTTTGTTATGGATCGCTATTGTCGGAATTATATGTATCGGTATAGGGATAACCATGTTGATACGCCTCCCCTCCTCGATTAACAAACCGATCAAGGAATTAACCGACGCCATCACCGAAATCGCAAACCATAACTACGAGAAACGCTTGAATATAAAGGATAATCAAGAATTTTCAGTAGTATCCGAGAACTTCAACCGTATGGCACAACGCCTTGCCGATTATCACGCCAGCACGCTGGCACAGATGATGTCGGCAAAGAAATACATGGAAACCATCATCAACAGCCTCAGCGATCCGATTATCGGACTGAATAACGAGATGAAAATCCTCTTTATCAACGACGAAGCCCTGAATATACTGAACCTGAAACGAGAGGAAATATTGAACCAAGCGGCACAGGATATTGCCCTACGAAATGATCTGCTGCGCAGACTGATACGGGAACTGGTCGGCGAACACCCGCGGGAGAAGCAGGAACCCTTGAAAATCTATGCCGACAATAAAGAAAGTTATTTCCAAGCCAAATACATGACCATCACCCAACCGGGTAAAAACGGCAAAGCCCCCGAAAAGAAAGGGTACGTGATCATGCTCAAGAATATCACGGAATTTAAAGAACTGGATTCCGCCAAAACTACTTTTATTTCCACGATTTCCCACGAGTTGAAGACACCCCTCTCCGCTATTCTCATGAGCCTGCAATTGCTGGAAGACAAGCGAATCGGTGCACTAAACCCGGAACAAGAGGATTTATCCAATAGTATCAAAGAGAACACGGAACGACTGTTGAACATCACGAGCGAATTGCTGAATATGACTCAAGTCGAGGCGGGTAAACTCCAACTGAAACCAAAAATCACGAAACCGATAGAATTGATAGACTACGCTATAAAAGCGAACCGGGTACAGGCAGAGAAATTCAACATCCAGATTGAAGTGGAATACCCCGAAGATAAAATCGGCAAATTGTTCGTTGACAGCGAGAAGATAGCATGGGTATTGACAAACCTGTTAAGCAATGCCATCCGCTACTCGGCGGAGAACAGTAGAGTTATTATCGGAGCCTGCCAAACACAAGACGGATATATCGAATTGTACGTCCAAGACTTCGGAAAAGGCATCGATCCCCGCTACCACAAAAGCATCTTCGATCACTATTTCCGCGTCCCCGGAACAAAAACACAGGGCAGCGGTCTAGGACTTTCCATCTCCCGCGACTTCGTGGAAGCACACAGCGGAACACTGACGGTACAAAGCGAATTAGGAAAAGGAAGCACGTTTACGATGCGATTGAAAGCCTAGATACCATTTTAGATTTAGCGATTTTAGATTTTAGATTTTAGATTGAACTCCTCCGTCTGCTTGGCATTCACCTCCTCTATAAACAGAGGAGGAGCTGGAATACCACCTTACGCCCCGGGAAACTTTTCAAGCGTCAATATAAAATTACGAAGTCCTTCAATCTAAAATCTAAAATTAACTAAACCCACTTCACCAAAGCAAAATCCTGCCTGTGCGGTAACAAGATATTCTTCGGGAATATCCGCAAGCCCAGCATGAACTGCCCGGGATCATCGGGGGTTACCTCGATCGAGTAAAGTCCCTTACCATTCTCGAAAGAAACGGGAACGAACTCCTGCGTGAAGCAAACCTCAAGCCGCTCGTCTTTCTTCATCATGGCAACCAACTCAATACCCACGTCGTCAAGAGATAATTCCCCAAGCTCGAGAGTAACTTTGGCCTGATAGGATTTCCCGAGAGAAATAATCTGTTTGGATTTATCCGGTAATATCAAACCGTCTACCTGCACGGAATCCCATTCGCGGCTTACCTTCTTCTTCCACTCCGCAATCTGATTCGCCAAAGCATAGTTATTCTCGCTCAAACGGTGATAACGGCGGGACATCGGAAGATAGAATTTATCCTCGTAATCCGACAACATCCGGTTAGACGTGAAGTTTGCTGCTACCTTGGCGATCGTGTTTTTGATAAATCCTGCCCACGAAGCGGAGATCCCGTCGGCCGCCTTATCGTAGAATGCGGGGGCGATCTCCGACTCGATAATATTGTATATCATCTCGGAATCCAGTTCATTCTGAAATTCCTGATTCTCGTATGCCCGTTCCATCGGCAAAGCCCAACCGGCATCCTTCTGGTAACCTTCCACCCACCATCCGTCAAGGACGCTGAAATGCATCACCCCGTTCATGGCGGCTTTCTCGCCACTCGTACCGGAAGCCTCCTGCGGCCGCGTGGGCGTGTTCATCCAAACATCCACCCCTTGCACCATTAGGCGTGCCAAGTCCATATCGTAATTCGGCAGGAACAATATCTTACCCAAGAACTGCGGGTATTTCGACACTTCCACGATACGTTTAATCAAATCCTGTCCCGCTTGATCCGCCGGATGTGCTTTCCCCGCGAAAATAAACTGCACGGAACGATCCGGGTTATTCACGATCTCGTTCAAACGATCGAGGTTGCGGAACAACAGGTGTGCCCGCTTGTACGTCGCGAAACGACGGGCAAAACCGATCGTCAGTATATCATCCCGCAACGTGTCCTGAATATCCACGATCTGTTTCGGGGTAAAATATGCCGTGACCTGCTCGTCCGCCAAACGATGCTTGATATGACGGATCAACCGGGAACGCAAGATATTGCGCGTTTCGCTGATGATTGAATCGGGCACTTGATAAATACCCTCGAAACAAGCCTTATCGTAATGATGCGTCTTGAACTTCTCACCGAACACGCCCCCCTGTATCTTTTTCCACTCGGGAGCCGCCCACGTCGGGTAGTGCACCCCGTTAGTCACGTAACTGATATGCAACTCTTCCGGCATGTAACCCGGCCACAAGTCCTTGAATATATCCCGGCTCACCTTGCCGTGCAGCCAGCTGACACCGTTCACCTCCTGCGACAGGTTCGCCGCGAGGAAGCTCATGGAGAACTTCTCGTTCGGGTCGTTCGCGTTAACCCGTCCCAAAGCCAACATCTGTTCCCACGTGATCTTCAACCGATCGGGCACGAACCAGAAATAAGTCTTCAACATACCTTCCGAGAACGAATCATGTCCGGCAGGGACTGGGGTATGAGTCGTAAACAACGAAGAAGCGCGAACCACTTCCATCGCTTCCGCGAATGAAAGCTGACCGTCCGCCACGTATTCCCGCAGGCGTTCCAGACCGGTAAACGCAGCATGTCCCTCGTTACAATGATAAACATCCGCCTCGATGCCCAGCTTGCGCAAAGCACGGATTCCACCGATACCCAACAATATCTCCTGCTTCAAACGGTTTTCCCAATCCCCGCCATACAGGAAGTGCGTGATACTACGGTCTGCCTCTTGATTATCCTCGTAATCGGTATCCAACAAATAGAGTTCCACCCGTCCCACGTTCACTTTCCAGATACGGGCATACACATCCCGTCCGGGGAAGGTTAAACTGATAGTCAACCAATTACCATTATCGTCACGCGCCGGGACTACCGGAATTTTCGTGAAATCCTGCGCCTCATACTCCGCTTCCTGATTACCGGCAGCCGAGAATTTCTGGGTAAAGTAACCGTAACGATACAACAAACCTACTCCCGTTATCTTGGTTTTCTTGTCACTTGCCTCTTTCATGTAGTCCCCGGCAAGGACACCCAAACCACCGGAATATATCTTCAATGACGAATGTAACCCGTACTCCATGCTGAAGTAAGCGATAGAAGGCTCACTCATCTGCTTTTTTTCCTCCATGTACTTCGAGAACTTATTGTACACGGCCTCTAAACGTGCCACGAACTCCTCGTCATTCTCCAACTCCTTGTAGCGATTCAAAGAAATCTTGTCCAACAAGGCGATGGGATTATGACGAGTCAACATCCATTGCAACGAGTCGATGCTCTTGAACAAATCAATAGCCTCCTCGTTCCAGCACCACCAGAGATTATTCGTCAACTCCTCCAACGCCCTCAACCGTTCCGGGATGGAACGATGAATGATAACCGAAATCCAGTTCGGCGTGGCAGAAGCGCTCTTTTTCTCGATAAACGACCATTGCTCCTCCTCCACGACCGGAAGTTCGGCGATACGCTCGTTCACCTTGCCGACAGCCACGCGGTAGGCATCGTTGTAATAGGACACCAGATTCTCCCACAAGGCAATCTTGGACACTTCTTTCGCGTTCTTGCATATAGCTTGAAAATCCCGCTTGTTCATGGCGGCAACCTCCTTTATCTTGTCGGCTATCTTCCGTACCACTTCCTCGTTATTCCGGTCATCCCGACGAATCACCTCGATACCGGGATGCGCTTTCTTGTAATGGGATTCCACCCACAACCCGAATCCCGCCAAAGTCGTCGTGATAGTCGGCACCTTGAACGCCAGACTTTCCAGCGGCGTGTATCCCCACGGTTCATAGTACGAAGGAAACACTGTCAAATCCATACCCACGAGCAGGTCATAATAAGGCATATTGAATACCCCGTCATTCCCGTTCAGGTAACTCGGACAGAAAAATACTTTCACTTTGTCCTCCGCCCGGTTCAACAACTGTTCCTCGCCCAGTTTCCGCAACACGGGATCGTTCTGCGGGTCGGACAATTCGTGTGTCATATAGGGCAACACGGTTTCCACCGCTTGATACGGACGTTCCAGATTATTTACCAATTCCCGGTTCACGCCCTTGAAGCCTGCCGGAACAAGAATGAAAGCAAGTATATCCCGTTTGTTTTCCGCGTTCCGGTTCAAACGTCCCAACGCCTCGACAAACACGTCCAGTCCTTTGTTCTTGAACTCGTAACGCCCGCTGATACCCACTATCAACGCGTCTTCCGCCACTGCTCTGCCCAACTGTGCCTGAGCAACTTTCAACAACCTATCACGCCCTTCCTGACGTTTCCTCGGGTAATTCGCCTCGTCCGGCGTAAAACTATTCTCGAACCCGTTCGGGGTAACCGTATCCACGTTCTTACCCAAGAAATGCGCGCACTCCAACGCCGTGATATCACTCACCGTCGTGAAGGCATCCGCCCATTCCGCCGACTTGCTTTCCAACGACTGTTTGGCAGTCACGCCAAAACGCCTTGCCGTTTCCGCGGGGTCATAATCTTTCATCGGATCGTATAACGGCAACCCGTTCCCGGCGATACTACGCCCGAGTACCGTGGCATGAGTAGTGAACACGCACCCAATCTGTGGCATCACGTCCCGCAAGTAAAGCAACCCGCTTCCGGTCATCCACTCGTGGAATTGCGCTATCACCTGCTGACGCGCAGACACATGGTAACGCACGAAACTCTCGATTACTTTTCCCGCCGTGAACCCGAACAACACGGGTTCGATGTAGTCCCACTGTCCCGTGAGCGAATCCACTTGAAACTTATCCCAGAAAGAGGTCAGTATCTGATCTTTCTGCGGGATAAACGAGGTGAAATCCACGAGTATTACCGCCGGGTTACCCGCAATATTCCAACGTCCCACTTTTATACGCAACCCCTCCTGCGCGGCTTTCAAACGCCACGATTTAAACAAGTGGGGATCTTCCGTGAACTCGGGGTTCGGTACATCATACCGCCACACGTCGGGTCCGATCAATATATGGTTGTTCTTGAATTCCCCGGCCATACTCAACACCTTCGTTGAGATCACCGTGTGTATACCTCCAACCTTATTACACACTTCCCAGCTTACCTCGAACAAATAGGCGGGATTTTTCAATTCCAAATTGTTCATACTTTTTAATGTTTTGACTTAACTTTTTTCTCCTTGTCGTCCACCTTTTTTGATGTCTTCGCAGAACTTTCCGCACTCTTTTTTTGAGGCGTCCTCGTCGTTTTCTTTGATTTCACGGGGCTTTCCTCTTTATCGGTGTCCTTTTCATCTACAAGTATACGCTTTTTTTCCATATCCTCCACCCTCAAGATAACATCACTTAACACATTCATGTAATTAATAAATGCCTCGTAAGGAGTTTCGTAAGGAGAAACGTAACGGTGGAAATCATTATCCGAGAATAGTTTTGTCCTCATATAATAGAAATGGTCGCTCGATTGCAAACGCCAGTAATCCTTATCCAGAGCCTGATCGTTCAACGCCCTCACCCGAGGTTGTATCTTGAACAACTCCTCGAATGCCTCCGTTTGCAGTTCGTTCCCTAACCATCCTGTAATATCTTTTTCTTCATCCGACCATGAAATCGGGTATGGCACGTGCAAGGGTGCCACGGGTTGATGCTTCTTCACCACCTCTTTCGGCGTCAAAAACTCGAAATCCGTCATGGAGAATATATATTCCGGCAACGATCGCATAAACTCGAAAATACCCGTTTCTGCGGATTGGTTCTCGCCGAACGTTTCGTAATTCATAAAGAGATTCACTATCTCGCTCTCCGCCGCACTCTCGTTCAACCAACGGGCGTATTTATCCGCCGTGATCGGCCACTCGTTCCAATCCCGCTCGCCAAAACGCATAGAAAGATCATCGCTCAACCGGGAATTCTTCAACAACAACTTCAGTTTCGGGTTCGCCGCATTCGTGTACAGGAAATTCGGACTCTTCCATCCCAACACATGCTTCGCCCCGTCCGTCAGCATCGCTTCAAATCCCATCGCGGCCACCCGCTCCCCGATCAGATCGGAATATATCAACGAAGAATTGCGCAGCGTCACCGGTTTCTGACCGAACAACTCCTCCATTCTCTCCACGTGCCGCTTCACCTGCAACTCGAATTCATCGGTAGACGAGAGGGATGCCAGCGAATGGGGATAAGTTTCCGCCAGAAACTCCACGCACCCGGTCTTCGCCAACTCTTGGAAACTCTCGATCACCTCCGGGGTATGCAGGGCAAACTGTTCCAATGCCGACCCGGAAATGGAAAAACTCACCTTGAAATTCTCCCCGTAATGCTTAATTATATCCATGATTAACCTGTTCATCGGCAAATAGCATTTCTCCGCCACCCGCCGGATTGTCGAGCGATTCACGTACTCGTCAAAATAATCATGACGTTTGCCTATATCAAAAAAGCGATACCTTCTCAGTCTCACCGGTTGATGTATCTGAAAATAGAAACACAATGTCTTTCTCATAACCATACATTTTTAATTGAGAATTGAAAATTGAAAATTGAAAATGACTTCTCCCTTTTCTTCCTTTTCAACCGTCTATTTTTATTACTTAATTTAAATTCCTAACACGTTTTCGTACACCTCTTTTACTTTTAAAGCGGCATTTTCCCATTTCAACTGATTGACTTCCTCCAATCCTTGTTCACCCGCCATTTTACCCAGTGCAGGGTAAGACAGCAAAGCGTACATGGCGTCCGCCAATGCGTCCACATCCCAATAATCAACTTTAATAGAATGCTTCAAAACCTCTGCCACCCCGGATTGTTTGGATATGATAGTGGGTACACCCGCCCTCATTGCCTCCAGCGGAGAGATACCGAAAGGTTCGGAAACAGAAGGCATCACGTACACGTCGCTGTACGAGAACATCTTCTGCACGTCGTCCCCCCGCAAGAATCCGGTGAAATGGAACTTTGTCGCTATCTTCAACTGTGCCACCCGACGGATAGACCGGTTGAACAGGTCACCGCTTCCCGCCATAACGAAACGCACGTTAGGATAACGTTTCAAGACTTTGTACGCTGCTTCTATAAAATACTCGGGACCTTTCTGGAAAGTGATCCGTCCTAAAAACGTAACCACCTTCTCTTTCACGCCCCGTTCAACTTCCATGTCCTCGCGTGTTTGAAAATCCACGGCGTTATGAACGGTCACCACCTTGTCAGGATCAATACCGTAACGATTGATCACGATATTACGCGTCAAGTTACTCACGGTAATCACCCGGTCGGCGACCTCCATTCCTCGCCGTTCGATATCATACACCTGTTGGTTCACATGCTCCCCGCTCCGATCATACTCCGTGGCGTGCACGTGAATCACCAGCGGTTTGCCCGAAACCTTCTTTGCCACTATCCCGGCAGCATACGTCAGCCAGTCGTGCGCGTGTATAATATCAAAATCCTGTTGCGCCGCTATCGTCCCAGCCACCATGGCGTAGCGTGCAACCTCCTCCATCAGATTCGCCCCGTATTTACCGGAGAACTGAAACTTGTTACGGAAAGTGATATGTTCCCCGTGCTCCCCGGTCTTCACCGCTTCTGTCACCGTTCTCTCGAAAGTTTCCGGATCGAGATAAGGCACCAGATTGGAACCGATCTCCATAAAGTTCACGTTCTGCCAGTATTCGTCCAATGTAGAATACTCGCTCATCATTTCTACATCACTCGCATTAATGATCTTTGCAACACTTTGGTCTTCATCACCCCCGGCCTTAGGCATAACGAACATGATTTTGACTCCATGTTTAGCCAATCCCTTCGTCAAGCCGTAACTGGCCGTTCCCAAGCCCCCTGCAATATGTGGTGGAAACTCCCACCCAAACATCAATACTTTCATATTATATAATTTATATGTGTGGCAACATGAATGATTTATTCATATTTTCTAATTAATTCCATGCTCCTCAAGACTTCTCCCACACTCCAAGCTTGAGATATGCTTCCGTTCGGGTGATGTGGAGGATCACCGTCATACACTTCGGCAATCGAACATACCCCGTAAAGCGTCATATCATCCTCGAATCCGTCCAACAACTCCTTCGCCTCGGGTAAAAACTGTTTCCCGTACAACTTCAAATTCGCTTCTATATACGCCCCGATCAGCCAAGGCCATACCGTACCTTGATGATACGCTTCGTCCCGGTGATTCTGGTCGCCCTCGTAATGCCCGTGATAATTCGGGTTCTCGGGTGACAAGGTACGGAGTCCCTTGGGGGTCAACAATTCTTTGGTAATCACCCTCAACACGCTTTCTTTCATATCGTCGGTAATCGGGGAATAAGCTAAAGAACAAGCGAATACCTGATTGGGTCTTACCCACAGATTCTGTCCCCGCTCGTCCGCATAATCCGCCAGATACCCCTTTTCCTCGTTCCAGAAAGTTTCTACGAACGACTTCCGTATCAACTCCGGCATATCTTTCCATTCTTCAACAAATTTCTTGTCTTTTGCCTCTTCTGCCAACTTTAACGAGTAGCAAACGGCATTGTACCATAATGCGTTGATCTCAACGGCATACCCGGCTCTGGCTGTCACAGGCACACCTTTTACCACGGCATCCATCCACGTCAACGCTTTGCCGGGCTGCGACGCCCAAATCAGACCGTTACCGTCCATGTGCAACCCAGGGTTAATACCGTCCCGGAACGCCGTCAGTATCGCTTTCATCTTGCTCCCGTAGGTCTTCCATATCACTCCCGGTTCGTTCAGAGCCTCGTCATACTGTTGCACCGCCCAAAAGTACCACATCGGGGCATCTATCGAGTTATATGCAGCTTTATCCCCCTTACCGATATTCGGGAACAAGCCGTTGTGTAACTGCCGCGACATCGTGTCGAGCACTTCTTTACACTCCTTCAAGTTGCCGCAAGCAGCCAACGTCAAACCGGGCAAGGCTATAAACGTGTCACGTCCCCATCGCCCGAACCACGGGTAACCCGCCACCACCTCCGTGTCTTTACCGTCATGCACGATAAACTGCGAAGCGGAATAGGTCAGGCAACTCTCACAATCGTCACGGTGTTTCCGTTTTTCCTCCAATTGTTGGAACTTACGTTTCAAACCGCCGGTTTTTACTTCCTCCGTCGAAGCGGAAAAAATGATACTTTCTCCTTTCTTGATCGGCACTTCCAAGTATCCCGGCACGAACAAATCTTCCTTGTAATCATACCCGCGTGCCTTCTCCTCCAAGTATTCTATATTATAATACCAGTCGGGTACCGCCACGAACTCGTTCGCCTTGCTCAACTGCATATTCAACGCCGGAAACCCGACGTAGAGCTTCGAACGGATACCGTTTTCAACCGTCTCGTACTTCGTGTTTGCCATCATATTCGCCCGGCTCAACGCGTGCGCGTTGCGATAGGCAAGAAACGGCTTCAAACGCAGAAACGTATCAGAATGAGCGTCTTCCAGTGTATAACGTATCAATAACTGTGCCTCATTGTGCACCATCAAGATTTCTTTTTTCAACACGACGCCTCCTACCCGATACGTCAATGTAAACAGCGGATCATATTCCAGATCCACGATATATTTATGCCCGCGAGGCTCGTATATCCCGGGGTATTTGTGTATACCCAAGTTAAATTCCTTGCCGTGCTGAACTATCGTTTCGTCCAACGAGGACAACAACACGTGGTTCTCCCCGCCGAACTCCTTGATCGGCACAACCAGTAACCCGTGATACTTCCTCGTGTTACAACAGACTATGGTCGTCGAAAAATATCCCCCGGCCCTATTGGTCGAAAGCACCTCTCTTTTTAAGGAATATTCCAAGTTAACCAATTCTTCTTTGTTGAAATTCAAATAACTCATGTTTCAATTTTAGATTTAATGATTTTAGATTTATAATTGCAGATTTCATTAATCGTAAATCGTCAATCATAAATCATAAATTATTCTATGATCGTCGTAAGATCATCCCCGTTCTCGCGGGTATATATAAACTTAACTGTCCCCGACCGGGCGACACGTAACGGGTGAAATGTTCCGTCCCGTGGTTTATTCGTCCCGCCCCGTCAAATGCCTTGTCATCCGTGTCCAGAATATAGGTAAACTTACCGGAAGGTGCGTCAAACTTGTAATCCGGGAAAGACTTCTCCGGGTTGAAGTTAAACACGAACATCACGTCCCCCCGCGTAAAGATCAATACCTGCCGCTCGTTATCCCGAACCAGCGGTTCCGGACGCCAATCGAACACGCGGTTATCCGTTACAGCCTGCAACATGGCTTTATCGAAAACGTTGAGGAAACGGAAACGCAGGTTCTCGTCGTCAACCAGACTCCACAACCTCCGGGCGTGCTCGTAGCTCCAACCGTTGCCCTCCCGCGGGAAATCTATCCATTCCGGATGTCCCCACTCGTTACCCATGAAATTCAGATAACCGTCTGCCGCCGTGCCTATCGTCACCAGTCGGATCATCTTGTGAAGCGCCATGCCCCGGTCTACAATGACATTCGAGTCAAACACACTCATCGAAGTGTAAACGGCCTTATCCACCAGCCGGAAAAAGATCGTCTTGTCACCCACCAACGCTTGATCGTGACTCTCGGCGTAACTAATCGTGTGTTCCTCATCCCGCTTGTTCGTCAACTCGTAGAACAGATCGCCCACGTGCCACTCCTCGTCCCGTTTCTCTTTCAGCAATTTAATCCAGTAATCCGGCGTACCCATGTTCATCCGGTAATCGAAACCCATCCCCCCGTCCTCTATCGGGGAAGCCACGCCGGGCATACCGCTCACGTCTTCGGCTATGGAAATCGCATCGGGCAATACTTGATGAATCACCCGGTTTGCCAAAGCCAGATAAGTGATCGCGTTCTCGTCCTCGTTCCCGTCGTAATACATCGAGTATTCCGTGAAACTCCGTTCGATACCGTGATCCCAGTAGAGCATACTCGTGATCCCGTCAAAACGGAAACCGTCAAAGTGAAACTCCTCCAACCAGTATTTACAATTCGACAACAGGAAATTCAACACTTCATGTTTCCCGTAATCAAAACAACGCGAATCCCATAACGGGTGGTGTCCCCTCGCGCCGGGATAGAAATACTGGTCTTCCGTGCCGTCAAAACGACTTAACCCCTCCTCCTCGTTGTTCACCGCGTGGGAATGCACAATATCCATGATCACCCGAACCCCCATACCGTGTGCCGCGTCAATCAAGGCCCTCAACTCTTCCGGAGTCCCGAAACGGGAACTCACGGCAAAGAAATTAGCCACTTGATAACCGAACGAACCGTAATACGGGTGTTCCTGTATCGCCATCAATTGTATCGTGTTATACCCCAAGTCCACGATCCGGGGCAACACGAACAAACGAAATTCCGTGAATGTCGCCACCCTCCGGTGCTCCGTCGCCATACCGATATGCGCCTCGTAAATCAGGGGATTCTCCGCGCGAGGCGGTCGCTCATTGTGCATCAAATAGGGATGCAGCGGCTCCCATACCTGCGCGCTGTACACTTTCGTGTATTCGTCCTGTACCACCCGTCTGACGTGCGAAGGCAGACGTTCGCCACTCCCGCCGTCCCATTCCACCAGTAGACGATACAGCATCTCGTGAGCCAATACATCCGCCGGAAGACGAATTTCCCAATTCCCGCTGCCCGCTTTGGTAAGCGCGTAATCGGGATGCTTCCGCCAATCATTAAACTCCCCGAGGAAATAAATCGCCGTGGCGTTCGGTGCCCATTCCCGGAACACCCATTCGTTCGCCGTCCGGTGTAACCCGTAATATAAATAAGAGTTACACGAATCAGCCAACCGTGTAGTCCTGTACGTGAACTCCCGCTCCATATCCAGCACCTGACGGTGCCTCCGCTCGATAATCCCCTCGTACGGCTGTAATAATTTATCTTGTTCCACGAGTTTTAGCATCATATATCTTTTTTTAATCAATTACTTTTCAAATCTACCGCTTTAATGTTACAATCCGGTTAGAAAACGGTTACCATTAATTTACGTGGAATCATGGCTTTTGTTCTATTCACGGGTAAAAAATTATCCTCCTTTCTTGCCAACCCGTGAAGTCCCCCACCGAACCGGGACAATATTCTTTTCGCCTTACAATATACAACAATTGAACCACATTCCATACTTTTTAGGTATATATTTGTCAAAAAAGAGAAAATATTACAGATTTCCGTTCAAATGAAAAATTCTTATCTTTGCCACGCTAAAAAAGCCACAAAGCCGACACGTTTGATTTTTCAATCATAAATCAAAAAATCATAAATCGTAAATGAACAAAAATATATGAATATACTCGTCAACACCGCCTATTTTCCCCCGATTCAATACTTCTCGGAGATCAAGAACTGTTCGGAAATACTCGTCGAACAACACGAGAGTTACGGGAAACAAAGTTATCGTAACCGTTGCGATATCATGACCGCCAACGGCGTCATGACCCTCTCCGTTCCTGTCGTGAAAGGGGCTTCCCTCAAGATTCTCACGAAAGACGTACTCGTTGACTATTCCACCAACTGGCAGAAACTCCACTTCAAGGGCATCGAATCCGCCTACAAGAATTCGCCTTATTACGACTATTATATTGACAACCTTCTTCCCTTCTTCGAGCGAAAAGAAAAATACCTCCTCGACCTCAACACGAAAATATTACGCGAGCTCATGGAAAACATCGGTCTTAACCGCCCCCTCACGTTCACGGAAGATTATTACCCCATCACCGTGAACCACGACGACCTCCGTGACGTCATCCACCCAAAACCGTCCCGCCGCCACGCAGAACGCCCTTTCACGCCCAAACCATACCACCAGACCTTTGCCGAGCGTTTCCCATTTACCCCCAATCTCAGTATCATAGACCTGCTTTTTAACATGGGGCCGGAAACGGGAGGTTATCTTTAATTCGCTTTCAGCGAATTAAAGGTTGCATTTGCCTTCAGCAAGTTGCTTCGGGAATCTTTTCAATCACTCAATCTAAAATCTAAAATCTAAAATCTAAAATCTAAAATTAGTAAGTTCCTTTATCATCATCTCCGCGAACCGCTCCGACGCACCGGGTTCTCCCAACCGTCCGTTCACTTCACGATAACCGGACAACATCCGCTCGCGGTTTTCCCCGTCGGGCAGGATAGCGGAAAGCTCCCGCAGGATATTGCGTTCGTTCAGCTTTTGCATAAGCAACTCGGGCACCACCTCCCTCCCCGCGATCAGATTCACGAGAGAGATATATTTCACTTTCACGAAAGTCTTGAACAGGAAATAACTGAGAGCACCACCTTCCCCGCTATAACAAACCACTTGCGGGGTTCCGAGGATAGCGGTTTCCAGCGTCGCCGTGCCGGACGTGACCAGCGCGGCACGGGCTTGCTTCACGAGGCGATAAGTCTGCCCGTAAACAATCCGCACGTTCTTCCCTTGAATATAAGGAGCGTAATCGGCATCCATCATCGAGGGCGCCCCCGCGATCACGAACTCGTGGTCGGGGAAATGAGGCATCATCAGCAACATCTTCGGCAGCACGTGCTTCAACTCCTGCGCGCGGCTACCCGCCACGAGAGCGATAATCGGTTTGCCCGACAACCCGTTCACGCGGGTAAACTCCTCGAATGATTCATTCTTGTGATCCCGGTCGTGGATAGCATCCACCAGCGGGTTGCCCGCATAATAAACCGGGTAACCGTACCGGGCGTAGAAATCCACCTCGAAAGGGAAAATCACGAACATCCGATCGACCAAGCGTTTGATCTTCTTCACCCGTCCCGTGTTCCACGCCCATATCTTCGGCGATATATAATAATAGACAGGGATACCCGCCTCCTTGATAAACTTCGCCACGCGCAAGTTAAAGCCACCGTAATCGACGAGAATCACGACATCCGGTCGCCACGCAAGAATATCCCGGCGACACTCGTCGATATTCGCCTTAATCTTGTCGAGATTCTTCAACACGGTAAGAAACCCCATGATAGCGGTATCCTTGTAATGACGCACGATGTCACACCCGGCGGCACGCATCAAATCCCCACCCCACCCGCGCACCTCGGCGGCAGAGTCATGGTGTCTTAATCCCTTGATCAAATTCGAGGCGTGCAAATCACCCGATGCCTCCCCGGCTATAACGTAATATCTCATCTCTTCCAAATATTATTGACGCGGCAAGTTACAAAAAAAGTCCATAAGGTTTATAAAGTTTATAAAGTTTATAAGGTTCATGGACCCTGGCGGGCGCTTTATCCACGGCAGCATGGCTGCCGATAAACACAGTCCGAAGGACACCCGGCACTTTATGAACCTTATAAACCTTATGAACCTTATAAACTTTTTTCTATCTTTGTCCCCCTAAGATGTAAAAAACAATCACGCATGAATATAGCAGGGAAGAGAGTGGCGTACGTCACTTTAGGATGCAAACTGAATTTCTCGGAAACCTCCACGATCAAGCACAGCCTCGAACAGGCGGGAGCGGTGACCGCGGGAGAAAAAGAGGGAGCGGACATCTTCGTCATCAACACGTGCAGCGTCACCGACATAGCGGAGAAAAAGGGACGGCAACTGATACGGAAAATCGTGCACCGGAACCCCGGCGCCTACATAGTCGTGGTAGGATGCTACGCGCAGTTGCGGGCACGGGAAATCATGGCTATCGAGGGAGTGAACCTCGTGCTCGGCGCGCGGGACAAATTCAACGTGGCACATTACCTCACCCACCTCGAAGAACAGGAAAAACAAGAACCGCACTCGTGCGACATCTTTAAAGTGGGCAACTTCGACCTCGCTTACTCCTATGGCGACCGCACCCGCAGCTTCCTCAAGATACAGGACGGTTGCGACTATTTCTGCACCTATTGCACCATTCCTTTCGCTCGCGGGCGAAGCCGCAGCGCCACCATCCGCGCCGTACTCGATGCCGCGCGGGATGCCGCCGCGCGAGGCATACGGGAAATCATCCTCACGGGCGTGAACACGGGCGACTTCGGGCGGGGCACGGGCGAAACCTTCTTCCAGCTCCTGCAAGCCTTGGACGAGGTGGAAGAAGTCGAGCGTTTCCGGGTATCGTCCATCGAGCCGAACCTGTTGACGGACGAAATCATCCGCTTCGTGGCATCGTCGCGCCGTTTTATGCCGCACTTCCACGTGCCGCTGCAATCGGGCAGCAACGAGGTGTTGCACCTCATGAAGCGCCGCTACGACCGTGAACTGTTCGCCGCCAAGGTACGGGAAATCAAAACCCTTCGCCCCGACGCCTTCATCGGCGTGGACGTGATAGCGGGAGCGCGGGGAGAAACACCTGAGGCATTCGAGGACGCGCGGGAATTTATCGCGGGACTCGACGTGTCGCAACTGCACGTGTTCCCTTACTCGGAACGCGCCGGAACCAAAGCACTCGAAATCCCGTATATCGTGTCGCAAGCGGAAAAACACCGCCGGGTAAACGTCCTGCTCGACATATCCGAACAGAAACTGCGCTCGTTCTACACGGCACACGAGAACGAAACGCGCCCCGTGCTGTTCGAGGACAGCGAAACGGACGGGTCTATATGCGGATTCACGGATAACTACATCCGGGTGGAACTGCCTTACGACCGGACACTGGCTAACCGCATCGTGCCCGTCAAGTTAGGCACGATAAACGCGAACGACAACATGAACGGAACAATAAACTAAAACGACAAGCAACATGAATATCCTAGTAACGGGAACAGCGGGTTTCATCGGTTTCTACCTAGTGCGGAAACTACTGGCATCGGGACATACCGTGTATGGTATCGACTCTATCAACCATTATTACGACGTATCACTCAAACTCGACCGCCTGCACGAGTGCGGGATAGACCATCCCGAACCGAAAAAAGAAATCGTGTCCGCGCGATACCCCGCTTACACCTTTTGCCAGATAGACCTCTGCGACGCGGAAGCCGTGAACCGGCTGATGGAAACCCGCCACTTCGACGCCGTGGTGAACCTCGCGGCGCAGGCAGGCGTGCGCTACAGCCTGACGAACCCGGAGAGCTACGTGCAGAGTAACGTGGTAGGCTTCCTCAACCTGCTGGAAGCGAGCAAAAAAGCGAACTGCAAGAAATTCATATACGCCTCGTCATCGTCCGTGTACGGGAACAACCCATCCGTACCCTTCAAGGAAACGGACAACGTAGACCACCCTATCAGCATCTATGCCGCCACGAAGAAGGGCAACGAACTGATGGCGTTCACCTACGCCCATCTCTACAAGCTGCAAACCATCGGGCTGCGCTTCTTCACGGTATACGGGCCGTTCGGTCGCCCGGACATGGCGCCCATGCTCTTCGCCAACGCCATACGGAACGACGAAACCATACGCGTCTTTAACAACGGCGACCTGTCGCGCGACTTCACCTATATCGACGATATCGTCACGGGAATCGAGAAAATCGTCACCACTCCCGGCGTAATTCGGGAAGATGTACCCGGCGTACCCGCTACCATATATAACATAGGGCACGGCTCCCCCGTGCAACTCATGGATTTCGTCCACCTGCTGGAAGAAAACATGGGACGCGTTGCCCGCAAAGAATTCGTGGGGATGCAGGCGGGTGACGTCTACCGGACATGGGCGGACACCACCCGGTTGAAAGAAGACTACGATTACACGCCCTACACCTCGCTGGAAACGGGTATCGCCCGCTTCGCGCGATGGTTCAAAGAATACTACAAGAAATGAGAACGATAAAACGAGTGCGGGCGGTCTACTTCAGCCCGACGGGAACCACGCGGAAAGTGGTCGCCACCGTGGCAAAGCACATCGCGCGGGCGTTGAACGCCACTCGCGGCGAGTATAATTTCACCTTGCCCGAGACAAGAACCGCCCCGTTGACCTTCGCCGACGACGAACTCGTCGTTTTCGGTACCCCCGTCTATGCCGGACGAGTACCCAACGTGCTACTCCCCTACCTCGCCACCATAGCGGGTAACGGGGCTTTGGCAGTACCCGTCACCGTGTTCGGAAACCGGAATTACGACGATGCCCTCGTCGAACTTCGGGACATCCTCGCCCGCGGCGGGCTCAACCCCGTCGCCGCCGCCGCTTTCGTCGGGGAACACTCGTTCTCCCGCGTCCTCGCGAAAGACCGTCCCGACACGCGCGACCTCGACACCGCCGCCGCCTTCGCGCTTGACGTTGCCGCCACGTGCAACACGCTCCCCGCGGAACCGCCCCTCGTCGAAGTACCCGGCACCCCTTATCCCTATCGCAGGTATTACACGCCCCGCGACCGTCACGGCAACCCGATAGACATACGCAAGGTGAAACCCCTTACCAACGACCGCTGCAATGACTGCGGACTGTGCGCCAAAGTCTGCCCCATGGGCTCGATCAACCCCGACAACGTGAAAGAAATCACGGGTATCTGTATCAAATGCGGTGCCTGCATCAAGAAATGCCCCCGGGATGCCAAATATTACGATGACGCCGGATACCTCTATCACCAGCACGAACTGGAAGAAACGTACCCGGGAAGAGCCGCGGTCGGCCTTTTCTATTCGGGAACTTATGATTTATGATTTTAGATTGAAGGATTTATGAGAGTCGCCTTCGGCGACTCCCCCACGCTTACTTATCTGTAACTTATCTGCAACTTATCTATAACTTATCTGCAAATTCAGATAAATACTTGATAAAGTAAATATTTTTTACTAATTTTAAGTCGTCGAGGAACGTGGGAGGATATGTTACACCTTAAAATCGGCTACCATGAAAACAGAAGACGAATCAAACGAACGACCGCGCAAGTACCGGGTAAACGGAATCACGTTCTATTACCGCAACGGGAAACTATGCGCCATGCCAAGTACCCGGGAAAAAACGAAAAAAACGCCGACGGAAAAACAAATCGAATCGAGGGAAGCCCTCGAAATCGCGACAGATTGCGCGATTAACTTTTTCAGAACCAATGGTATACTGTGCATAGCGTGGGACGCTTACGCGAAGCTATTCCGAAAAAACCGCCTCGATATCTTCAAGATGATTAACTACCCCGTGCTTGACGCGAAATTGCTAGGCGTGGACTACTTCCCCGATTTCTTTTTCTGCAAGGGCAAACTCGTGCCCCCGCGGGAAACACGGGTAAACCGCGAAGACCTGTTGCTCTTTCCCACGTGGGAACATCCCGACAGGGAATACGGCTTGTCAAACCCGGACGACCTGCTGATGATGGGGTATTTCTACGAATCGCGCCCCGACATACCGTTGCTCGTCATGACGGATGTCACCCGCGGCGAACGTTTCGCCCAAATCCAACTGCCCGACCTCGGCTACCCGTCGACGGAGACGCTCCACCTCTACCTCTTTTTCTGCTCGCCGGACTGGACGACATTCTCGGACAGCAGGTACGTGAAAGCATGATAATTCTAAATTCTAAATTTTATTTATTAGATTCGCGACGAATTAAATTTCATAAACCGCATGTAAAATGGTCAAAGAAACTTTCAAGTTTTCCATTAGAAGACTGATACAAACCAAGATTAACGGGGGTATTATTCTTCTATTCGTGGCAGTGGCGGCAATGCTTATCGCTAATTCCCCCCTGCAAGAGCATTATGCCTCCCTCTTGTCGAAAAACATTTCCCTCACTATCGGGAATTTCAACCTTTTTGACCGCCATGACGGCAATCCGATGACGTTACTCGACTTCATCAACGATGCTCTCATGGCTATTTTCTTTTTCTCCGTGGGACTGGAAATCAAACGGGAACTACTCGTCGGCGAACTTTCCACCCCGCGCAAAGCCCTGCTCCCGGTGGTAGCAGCCTGCGGGGGTATGATTATGCCCGTTCTCCTGTTCTGCCTCATCGGGCAACCCGGTCTTGCCATGCGGGGAGCCGCCATACCTATGGCGACCGACATCGCGTTCTCGCTCGGGGTGCTTTCCCTGTTGGGTAAGAAAGTCCCCCTCAGCCTTAAGATATTCCTGACCGCTTTCGCCGTGGTGGACGATATCGGGGGCATCATCATCATTGCCCTGTTCTACAGTTCCCACCTCGTGATGAACTACATTATCGCCGCCGCCGCGGTGGTGGCACTCCTTTACATCGGGGGACGACAAGGCATACACAACAAGTTATTTTTTATCTTTTTCGGTATCGTCGTCTGGTGCCTGTTCATCAACGCGGGGATACACCCCACCATCGCGGGGGTTATCGTGGCATTCACCGTGCCCGCCCGCCCGAAACTGCATATATACAAATACGTCAACAACATCCGGGAAAGCCTCAAACGCCTCCCCGAAGCCTCAAACGAAATCATTCTCAGCAACTCGGAATTATCCATACTGAAAAGCATCGAGTCGGCGTCCGACAAAGTGGTCAGCCCGCTACAAGCCATGGATGACGACCTGCGCACGCTTGTCAACTATATCATCATGCCACTTTTCGCTTTCGCCAACGCCAGCATCTCGTTCGAGGGAGTCACGCTCGCCTCGCTGCAAGGCGTGTCGGTAACAATCTTCATATCGCTCGTCGTCGGCAAACTGGTCGGCATCTTCTCGTTCACCTACCTCAGCATCAAGGCGGGGTGGCTCACGATGCCCGACAAAATGAACACTCACACGCTTTTCGGCATCTCCCTGCTCGGGGGTATCGGCTTCACGGTTTCCCTGTTTATCGCCAACCTCTCGTATTCCGGCATAGGCGACGAAGGAGCCATGTTGCTCAATCAAGCCAAGATCGGGATCATCGGTGCCTCTTTATTCGCGGGAGTATGCGGTTACTTTTACTTGAAATACGCGCTGAATAAAAAAACACGAAAATAATTTTGAAAGCCCGATAAAGTCTTTATATTTGCATCCGCATTTGGAGAGGTGGCAGAGTGGTCGATTGCGGCGGTCTTGAAAACCGTTGTACCGCGAGGTACCGGGGGTTCGAATCCCTCCCTCTCCGCTGAACGTGCTGGACAGAAATGGTCAGCAAACGGACAAAAAGCTACAAATCAATGATTTGTGGCTTTTTTTATTGCCCGAAAGT